>DASZKW010000001.1:0-1868 GCA_035552775.1 Acidimicrobiales bacterium
TTGAGGTACGGGGCCTTGGGATCGCCGATCACCGCCCCCCGCTCCCGGTTCTCGAGCACCACCACCATCACGTGGGAGACGCCCGCCGGTGCCGCCAGGCTGGTCGATGTCGCGGGCGGGGCGCCGGGACGGACAGCGGCATGTGGCGCCGGGCCCCCGCAGGCTGCGGCGACCACCGCGAGGCCCACCGCCAGGCAGCTCCCACGTCGGCGCCGCCGGGAGACGACGGGGCTCGATCGTGGCCATCGCCCCTGTTGGCACCGCATGAACCATCCTCCCACCCGATCTTTGGCCATACTTCTCTCCAGTGGCGCCCGAGGACCTAGATACCCGACTCGACTTGCGCGCGGACGCGCCCCCGCCGCCGGGGCCGCCGCCCGCGGCCCCGCCGCCGCGTGAGCGCCGGCGTCGCCACCGCCGCCGGCCGCGGCTCTGGAACGGCGTCTCGACACGCGGCCGGGCCGTTCGTGGCGCCATCGCCGCATTCCTCATCTTCGGGTTGACCTGGTTCGGTTGGTCCTTCGGCCACGCGCTCATGATTCCCGGCGGCGCCAGCCTCGGTGCCAACGCCACCGAGTGGGTCCGGGACCACGGCGGCGCCGGCATCGTGCGCTGGGTCGAGCGCGAGTGGTACCTGCACCACCAGCCCCCGAAGGGCGGCCGCCCGGCGGCGGGCCTCATCCCCTCGACCGGCTCGTCGACGAAGGCACCGACCGCCAAGGGTCCTCCCCACCTTCCGGCACCGGCTCCGGTGGTGCCACTGGCCAGCCCGCCCCTTGCGGGCGAGGGCGACTGGCATCCCATCGGGCGTCTCGTGGGTGGACTGCCAGCGGCCTACGCGGCGTACGTGCGGCCCGACGCCGTCCACACCAGCCTCGTCACTGCGGTGGCGTGGATGGACACCGACTTGCTGCGGGCGAAGTTGTACTCCGGGTCGGAGGTCCCCGGCGGGAGCTGGCCCACCATGACGCCCGTCCCCGCCGACCTGCGCCCCAGCCTGGTGGGCGCCTTCAACTCGGGCTTCCGCCTGCAGGACTCCCGCGGCGGCTACTACACCGACGGCCGGCTGGCCAAGCCTCTGGTCGACGGCGCCGCCTCCCTCGTCATCCGGACCAACGGCGTGCCGACCGTCGCCAAATGGGGAAGGGACGCCGTCATGGGTCCCGACATCGCGTCGGTGCGCCAGAACTTGGCCCTCGTCGTGGACAGGGGTGTCCCCGTCCCGGGTCTGCAGAGCGACTCCAACGTCGCGTGGGGAGCCACGTTCGGGAACGCCGTCCTCGCCTGGCGTTCAGGCGTTGGAGTTACAGCCAACGGCGCCCTGGTGTACGCGGGAGGCCCCGGGCTCAGCGTGTACACGCTGGCTCAGGTCCTGGCCCACGCCGGAGCGGTGCGAGCCATGGAGCTGGACATCAACAGCGCGTGGGTGAACTACATCTCCTACGCCCAGGCTCCCGGCATCCCGGCTGCACCAGAGAACGGGACCAAGCTTCTTCCCGGCATGCAATGGTCGACCGCACACAGCTTCGAGGCGAGTAGTCGCGATTCGATCACGCTCTCGGCCACGCCGGGCGCCGACGCCCTGGCGGGCAAGACCACTCCCACGAGCTCGACCACACCCGCCCCGCGGCCGACCCATAGGTGAGCGAGCCGACCCTCGACCCGATCGACAGGTTCCGCCTGGACGGGCGAGTGGTGCTGCTCACGGGGGCGTCCAGTGGTATCGGGGATCATCTGGCGCGGGTCCTGCACGGCGCGGGCGGGCAGCTGGTGCTTGCCGCCCGGCGCGCTGATCGCCTCGAGGCGCTGGCATCGGAGCTCGACGACGCCGTGCCCGTCGCTTGCGACGTGAGCCGGGACGAGGACCT
>DASZKW010000002.1:0-17857 GCA_035552775.1 Acidimicrobiales bacterium
GCGTGGGGCGGGGCCCGGCGGGCGCGGGAGGCGTCCAACCTCTCAGCCGCACGTGGCACCTGCGCCAGGTCCTCGACGATCCCGCCGGCGACCGGGATTTGGCGCTCGTTGCCGAGGTCGATCTGGCCGCCTCCGACGCCGCGGGCGAGGCTGTGGTGCGCCCAATTGCCGTCGGCCGCCTCTGAAGTCGGCGGCCCACAAGGGAGCGCTGTTTGAAATGCACGCTTTGGTGCGAGGTGAGTTACGAAGTGGGGCATATATGCCCCACTTCGTCACTCACTTCCTCGGACCGGTGCCTCCGCACGGAGCTCATCAGCTCTCCCGTCGGCGCCGGCCGGCGCCAACACCGCTAGCTCCTGGTCGACCGCCACCCGCTGGCCCTCCCGGACCAGTACGTCGACCGCACGGCCGGTGCTGGGCGCGACGACGACATACTCCATCTTCATGGCCTCGACGGTGACCACTGCCTGTCCTTCCGCCACCTCGTCGCCTACAGCGACGTGCACAGCGCGGACGGTGCCAGGCATGGGGCTGCGCACATGGCCGGCGGCGCCGGCCATGCCCGCGTGGGCCCGGGCGGGAGCGGGAGGCACTTCCTCGAAGCCCCACGCCATGCCGTGGCGCCCGAGCCACCACCAGCCCAGCCCGTACGCCCACGAGTACCGGAGGCGCAGGCCGCCGACCTCGACATCCAGGTCGTCACCCGCCACTTCGAAACGTGCCGGCGCAGGCTCCTGGTCGTCGATGGCGACCTCGAACCGCCCACTGGCTGGCTCACCACTGGCCGGCTCACCGCCGGCAGGCCGGCCGTCGAGCAGTCTTTCGCCTGCGGCGCCGGCCGGCGGACCGTGGCCCGGCAAGCGCACGCGCACGTCGAGCGGCTCCCCGCCGGCAGGGCGCATGCGCCAGGTGCTCCACGCCGGTCCTCCCGCCCGCCACCCAGTCGCAGCCGACCACACGTCGTCGGGTCGACCCGACGACGCCTCCAGGTGACGGCACAGCAAAGCAGCGGCCACCACCACGTGCTGCGGTGCGCTGCCGGCGCCGCCCTCGGTGGCGGTCAGCTCTGCCAAGGAACGCTCGATGAACCCGGTGTCGAGGGTCCCGGCGAGCACGGAAGGATGGGTGACCAGGCGGTGCAGGTACCCCACGTTGGTCGCCAGTCCCAGCAGGGTGGTCCCTTCCAGGGCACGCGCCAGGCGGACCAGAGCCTCGGCGCGCGTGTCGGCCCACGCGATCACCTTGGCGATCATGGGGTCGAAGTCGGAGGAGATAGAGTTCCCGGCGGCGATGCCGTCGTCGACGCGGATCCCAGTTCCTTCCGGCGGACGCCACGCCATCACGGGGCCGCCGGTAGGCAGGAACCCTCGGGTCGGGTCCTCCGCGTAGACCCGGGCCTCGATGGCGTGCCCCCTCCAGGACACATCGCGGCCAATGTCGAGCGGCTCGCCCGCGGCCACCCGCAACTGCCACTCCACCAGGTCCACCCCGGTAACCGCTTCGGTGACGGGGTGCTCGACTTGGAGCCGGGTGTTCATCTCCAAGAAGTAGAACTTCGTCGGTTCGTCACCTGGGACCACGAACTCGACGGTTCCGGCGCCCACGTAACCGGCGGCCCGGGCGGCGTCCACCGCGGCGTCGCCCATGGCGTCACGCAGTGCGGCACGCCGGCCGACGAACAGCGGCGATGGCGCCTCCTCAACGACCTTCTGGTGCCGGCGCTGGAGGCTGCACTCGCGTTCGCCCAGGTGAATGATCTTACCGTGGGTGTCGGCCAACACCTGGATCTCGAGGTGGCGGGGGCGTTCGATCCAGCGCTCGACGAGCAGCGTGTCGTCGGAGAACCAAGCCGCCGCCTCTCGCCGCGCCGTCGCCAGCGCAGCCGCGAGCTCGCCGGGGGAGACGACGAGGTGCATGCCCTTGCCCCCTCCGCCGGCCGACGGCTTGACGAGCACCGGGTAACCCAAGGCGCCGGCGACAGCCGCCAGGTCACCGTCGCTCATCCCCGGCCCGCCGCCACCAGGAACGGTCGGCACCCCCCGAACGGCCACGATCGCCTTGGCCCTGACCTTGTCGGCCATGGCGTCGACCACCTCGGGCGGGGGACCGACCCACACCAACCCGGCGCCGATCACCGCCCGGGCAAACTCGGCGTTTTCCGAGAGGAAGCCGTAACCGGGATGGACCGCGTCCACGCCCGCTCGCAAAGCGGCGTCGACCACTGACTCCACCGACAGGTAAGCCGCCGCCCCAACCCCGGCCCGGCCGGCGCCGGCCCCGTTGCTTACCCTTGCGAGGCGAACGGCCGAGTCCGCCTCGCGGACGTGGCGGGCATCGGCGTCGGCGTCGCTGTACACGGCCACGGAGCGGATGCCGAGCCGGCGAAGGGTGCGGAAAATGCGCAGGGCGATCTCGCCCCGGTTGGCCACCACCACCGAAGCGAACACCGGGCTCACATTCGGAACACGCCGTAACCCACGGGCCCGAGGGGCACGCGCGAAGCGGCGGCCAAGCTGAGACCGAGGACGGTGCGGGTGTCGACAGGGTCGATGACACCGTCGTCCCACAGGCGAGCCGTCGAGTAGTACGGGCTGCCCTGGGCCTCGTACTGGTCGACGATCGCCCGGCGCCGAGCTTCGGCCCCGCCGGCCGCCCCGCCGGCCGCCCCGCCGGCCGCCCCGCCGCCACCGATCACGTCGCCGAGGACCGAAGCCGCCTGGGCACCCCCCATCACCGAGATCCTGGCGTTGGGCCACATCCACAGGAATCGTGGCGAGTACGCCCGGCCGCACATGGCGTAGTTGCCGGCCCCGAACGAACCGCCGATCACCACCGTCACCTTGGGCACCCGGGCGCACGCCACCGCGGTGACCATCTTGGCGCCGTGCTTGGCGATCCCGCCGGCCTCGTACTCGCGCCCGACCATGAAACCGGTGATGTTCTGGAGGAAGACCAGGGGGATTCCCCGGCGGTCGCACAACTCGATGAAGTGGGCGCCCTTCATGGCTGATTCGCTGAACAGGACGCCGTTGTTGGCAACGACACCTGCCGGGTGGCCGCAGATGCGGGCGAAGCCGCAAACCAGGGTGGGCCCGTACTCGCGCTTGAACTCGAGCAAGCGGCTGCCGTCCACCACCCGGGCGATCACCTCGCGGACGTCGTAGGGGGTGCGGTTGTCGGGGGGCACCACGCCGTACAGCTCGAGCGGATCGGCGGCGGGCGCCTCGGCCTCCTCCACCTCCCACGCCGGAGGTGGCACCGGGGCGAAGGTGGCAACGATGTCGCGCACGATGGTGAGGGCTTCGCGGTCGTTGCCGGCGAGGTGGTCGGTGACACCCGAGACCCGGCTGTGCAGGTCGCCGCCGCCGAGTTCCTCGGCGCTCACCTCCTCACCGGTAGCCGCCTTCACGAGGGGCGGGCCGCCCAGGAAGATTGTTCCCTGGTTGCCGACGATGACCGCCTCGTCGCTCATGGCGGGGACGTAGGCGCCGCCGGCGGTGCAGCTACCGAGAACCGCCGCGACCTGGGGGATGCCACGCGCCGACATGGTGGCCTGGTTGAAGAAGATGCGCCCGAAATGCTCACGGTCGGGGAAGACCTCGTCCTGGAGGGGCAGGAACGCCCCTCCCGAGTCGACCAGGTACAGGCACGGGAGGCGGTTGTCGAGGGCTACCTCCTGGGCCCGTAGGTGCTTTTTCACCGTCATCGGGTAGTACGTCCCGCCTTTGACGGTGGCGTCATTTGCCACGATCACACATGGCCGGCCGAATACCCGGCCGATCCCGGTGATGATCCCGGCACCCGGGCACTCGTCGCCGTACATGCCGGCGGCGGCGAGCGGGGACAGCTCGAGAAAAGGCGAACCCCTGTCCACCAGCCCTTCTACCCTGTCGCGGGGAAGAAGCTTGCCGCGCCCGAGGTGACGCCGGCGCGAGGGTTCCGAACCCCCCAGCGAGGCCCGCCCTATCCGATCCCGCAGATCGGCGACGAGGGCGGTGTTGGCCTCGAGGTGCTCGGCGAAGGCGGCCCCGGCCGGGTCGGCGGCGCTGTGCAGGACGGTCGCGGCCACCACCCCGGCGACCGTACGGGGGCGGGGTGGGACCGGTCAAGCGGGGCACACGGAGCTGAATACAGTGCCAGCTGCGACAGATGTCTCCTACGCCACGGCACGTCGCCCGTGGCCCTGCTGGGCGAGACCATCGGGGCCAACCTGGACCGCACCGTGGCCCGGTGGGGCGACAACGAGGCCCTGGTGGACTTCCCGAGCGGGCGGCGCTGGACGTACGCCGAGTTTGACGCTGACGTCCGCCGCCTCGCTAGCGCCCTTCTCGCCAAGGGGGTGGGGAAAGGGGACCGGGTCGGCATCTGGTCCCCCAACTGCCCCGAGTGGGTCGTGCTGCAGTACGCCACGGCCCGGGTGGGGGGCCATCCAGGGCGTGTCAGGGCTGAGCCTGCACGTCACTGAGCGTATTTCTCGACCACCGTCTCTGGCCTCACCTCGGCCTCGTCGGGGTCGAGACCAGCGTTGCGCCGGGCCCGGCGCTGGCGCAGCAGGTCCCAGCACTGGTCGAGCTGGACGCCGAGGGCGTCGAGCCTGACCCGGGCCTCTGTGGTCATCTCGCCGGTGTGGTCACGCTCGAGGGCGTGCTCCTCGGCCACCAGGGTGTCGATTCGCTCCACGATCTGTTCATCATCCATTCCTCCCGTTGTACCCGTAGATAGGGCGAGCTCTACCCGCACCACCCCGGCAGGGGGATGGAGCAGCGACGCGCTGGGTAGGGTCCCCGCGTCCCAGGCGAGGCCATCGTCAAGTTTCCCCAGTTTCGCTTATCGAAGGAGATCACCCTTTGCCCGAGAACTCCCAGGGTCTGCACGAGGCCCCGGAGCAGGTGAGCCCCGCTACCGTCGACCGCCACCGGGCCATCGCCTCGCTCATGGAGGAGCTGGAGGCTGTCGACTGGTACCAGCAGCGTGTCGACGCCACGGGCGACGACGACCTGCGCGCCATCCTCGCCCATAACCGCGACGAGGAGAAGGAGCACGCCGCCATGGTGCTCGAATGGTTGCGCCGCCACGACGAGACCATCGATCGGCACCTGCGGACCTACCTTTTCACCACGGCATCGATCACCGAGGTCGAGTCAGAGGAGGCTGGCGGCAAGGTGGGCCCTGCCGCGGCGGACGGATCCCTCGGTATCGGTGCGCTGCGGGGCGGTTCGCTGTGAACCACCTTCTGCGTGAGCTCGCCCCCCTGTCGGATGCGGCATGGAAGGAGGTGGACGAGGAGGCAAAAGCCCGGTTGGGCACCTACCTCGCTGCCCGTCGCCTCGTCGACTTCAGCGGACCTCAGGGGTGGGACCACTCCGCCCACAACCTCGGGCGCACCTCGGCGGTCGCGGACAGTCCCCACGCCGACCTGCGGGTCCGGACCCGGCGGGTGCTCCCCCTGGTGGAGCTCAGGGTGCCGTTCAGCCTCGCCAGGGCCGAGCTCGACGACATCGAGAGGGGTGCTGGCGGCGTCGACCTCGGCCCACTCGACGAGGCGGCCAAGGTCATCGCCCTCGCCGAGAACGTCGCCGTGTTCCACGGGTTCGCCGCCGGCGGGATCGAGGGCATCACCCAGGCCACGTCGCACGGGGCCATTAAGGTGACGGGTGCCCTCGACAGTTATCCCACCCACGTGGCCAGGGCGGTGCAGGTCTTGAAGGAGGACGGCATCGGCGGGCCCTTCGGCCTGGCCCTGTCGAGTGACGTGTGGACGGGCGTGGTGGAGACCACCGAGCACGGCGGCTATCCGCTGCTCGAACACCTCCGCCGAGCCATCATCGGTGGCCCCATCGTCTGGGCGCCGGGCTTGGAGGGAGCCGTGGTCCTCAGCCAGCGGGGCGGCGACTTCGTCTTCGATTGCGGTCAGGACCTCTCGATCGGCTATCTTGGCCACGACGTGGATAGCGTTACCCTCTACCTTGAGGAGAGCTTTACCTTCAAGGTCGTGGACGAGGATGCCGCCGTGGCCCTCGGTCCCGCATGACATCAACCGCGGGCAACCCGGGGGCCCGGTTCGGGATCAGCCCCGCGGGGAAGGACGTGTGCGTACGGGAATGTCGGACAGCACACCCGTGTTATTTCAACTCGCAATGATTGAGGACCGACCTAACTCAAGGACACGACCGGTGACGCCTCGCCATGGAATGGGACCTGGACCGGACCTGCTGGGCCTGTACCTGGACGAAGCGGGAAGCTTCCCGCTGCTGACCAAGCCAGATGAGATGCGCTTGGGCCAGATCATCCAGGAGGGCCAGACGGCCCGGGCGACGTTGGACGACGGGACCACCCTGACCCGCCGCCAGCGCAGGGACATGTCCGCCCAGGTACGCGAGGCCGACGCCGCCACCGTGCAGTTCATCAACGCCAACCTGCGCCTCGTGGTGTCGGTGGCCCGTAAGTACCAGTGGTCCGGCCTGCCCCTCGGCGACCTCATCCAGGAGGGCAACCTGGGTCTCATCCACGCCGTCGAGAAGTTCGACTGGCGCAAGGGCTTCAAGTTCTCGACATACGCAACGTGGTGGATCCGCCAGGCCATCGGGCGCGCCATCGAGAACACCGCCCACACGGTGCGGGTACCCGCCCACGTCGGCGACGAGATCCGCCGGGCCCGGCGCCTTCAGGCCGAGTTGGAGGCCAAGCAGGGCCGTCCGCCCACCTTGGCCGAGCTGGCCGACGCCCTCGAGACCAACGAGACGGCGTTGGCCGAGTTGTTGCGCTACGACGCCGACCCCGTCTCCCTCGACGTCACCGTGGGCGAGGACGGCGATACCAACCTCGGCGACCTGGTGGTCAACCACTCCGCTGCCTCGCCGTTCGACCAGGTGGCCGGATCCCTGCTGCCTGCCCAGATCGAGAACTTCCTGGCGACTCTCGGCGACGACGAACGCCAGGTGCTGTGGTTGCGCTACGGCCTGGACCGCGGAGAGCCCCGGACTCAGGGCGAGGTCGGCGAGATGCTCGACCTGACCGCGGAGCGGGTCCGCCGCATCGAGCGCGACGCCCTCGCCAAGCTCCGGCGCCACCTGGTGGGCAGCGACGCGCACGACCTCCTCGCCAGCTGAGGCAGCAGAGGCCGCTGAGCGCGGCTGAGAGAGGGCGAACGGGCGCCCGGATAGCCTGGGGCCCGTGCCCGGCCCCCGTGTCCGCATCGCCCCATCGCCCACGGGTTACTTCCACGTGGGCACGGCGCGCACGGCGCTGTTCAACTGGCTCTACGCCCGCCAGCACGCCGGATCCTTCATCCTGCGCATTGAAGACACCGACAGGGCACGAAACGTAGCCGAGCATACCGAGGGAATCCAACGTTCTCTGAGATGGCTGGGCCTGGACTGGGACGAGGGGCCCTGGTTCCAGTCTGAGCGCACCGATCTGTACGCCGACGCCGTCGCCAAGCTGGTCTCCGCCGACGCGGTCTATGCCTGCGATTGCACGCCTGAGCAGGTGGCGGCCCGGGCGCGCCAGCGGGGTGGGCCCCCGGGCTACGACGGCCATTGCCGGGACCGGCGCCTCGAGCCGGGCCCTGGGCGCATACTGAGGTTCCGGGTCCCCGACGGCGGCGTCACCGCCTTCTACGACCTGGTGCGGGGGGAGGTGAGCTCGCCCAACGGCGCCATCGAGGATTTCGGGGTGCGCAAGTCCAACGGCGAGCCGTTGTTCATCCTGGCCAACGCGGTCGACGACGCCGACATGGCCATCTCCCACGTCATCCGCGGCGAGGACCACGTCCCCAACACGCCCAAGTACCTGCTGTTGTGGGACGCACTCGGCTACGGCGAGCACCCGAGCTTCGCCCACCTTCCCCTCCTGCTGAGCGAGTCCCGCCAGAAGCTGTCCAAGCGCCGGGACAAGGTGGCCGTCGAGGATTACAGGGACGAGGGCTACCTTCCCGAGGCGCTACGCAATTACCTGGCCCTGCTCGGGTGGTCCCCGGGCCGCGATCGCGAGATCCTCACCCTCGACGAGATGGTCGCCGAGTTCCGACTTGAGGACGTCAAGAGCGCGGGCGCCATCTTCGACGAGCGCAAGATGCAGTCGGTCAACGCCGAGTACCTGCGGGCCCTCGATCCTTCGCTCTTCGTCGACAGGGCGCAATCGTGGTTGCGGGCCCGCTGGGAGCCGGTCGGTCCCCTGGTGCAGGAGCGGGCCCGCACCCTCGGGGAGGTGTTCTCCATGGTCGACTTCCTCTTTCTTTCCCACCCGACCATCGATGCCGAGGACTGGGCGCGCGGCGTGCGCCGCCAACCCGCGTTCGCCGCCATCCTCGACGCAGCAGCCGAGGCCTACACCGACGTCGACTGGCACGCCGAGGCCCTCAAGTCGGCCACGGCCGCCGCTGGTGAACGGGCCGGCGTGCCCCAGCTCGCCAAGGCCCAGGCCCCGGTTCGCCTCGCCGTCACCGGCCGCTCGGTGGGCCCCCCGCTCTTCGAGTCGCTCCAGCAGCTCGGCCGCCAGCGCACCATCGAACGGATCCGCGCCGGGCGCCGGCGCCTTGACCCGGCGACCCCCAAAGGGCCGCAGCCCGGGGCCTGAGTGCTGCGAGCCGTTAGACGCCATCCCTGGCGCCTGGTAGCCATTGCCGCCTGCGTCGCTGTCGTCTACCTGCTGGCCAACCTGGGCCTGGTGTGGCGGGCTTCGCGCGACAACCAGGCCCGCCAGGTCCAGGCCATCGTCGTGCTCGGCTCGGCGCAGTACGACGGTGTACCGTCCCCCGACCTCGGTGCCAGGCTCGGCCACGCCCTCAGCCTGTGGCACCGCCACCTGGCGCCCGTCATCGTGGTCACCGGTGGCAAGGAGCCTGGGGACAGTTACACCGAGGCGCAGGCCTCGGCCGACTGGCTGGCGGCGCGAGGCGTGCCTCAGTCGGCCATCCTGCGAGAGGTCAACGGGCGAGACACGTGGGAGTCCCTCGACGCCACCGCCCGCTTCTTGAAGCCCCGCGGGATCCGTACCGTCCTGCTCGTATCGGACCCGTACCACGACGACCGCATCGCGCTCATGACGGGCCAGTTGGGGTTGACTTCCTACGTGTCGCCGACGACGACATCGCCGATCAAGGGTGGCGCGCTGGTGCCGTACTTCGCCAAGGAGACGGCCGAGGTGGCGGTGGGCCGGATAATCGGCTTCCGCTCCCTCGGCTACCTGGAGCGAAAGCTCGGGGGCCGCTGAGCGTCGAGGAGCCCTGAGGCGAGGCTAACGTGGGGGCACGCCCGTTCGGGGGTGGTGTAATCGGCAACACAGCAGGTTCTGGCCCTGCCATTGGGGGTTCGAGTCCTCCCCCCCGAGCTTCGATCCGGCAGAGAAACCACAGGTCACAGCGGTGCGGCCTCGGTCTGAGATGCATTGACGTGAACTTTGTGATCACGGCGGCCCGGCCCGCTGGTCGGAGTCTCGGACAGCCGGTACGGACGATGGTGTCGGCCGACGGCGCCACGGTCTTTGCGTTCCTGAACCGGCAGGTCGAGCCCGGTGAACAAGCCGAGAGCGCACCTTCGCCAGCGGCGACGAGTCCTGGCTTCGCTCTAGCGGCTGCCGTTGCCGACCTACACGAGGCGACCGACCGGTTTTGGGGCGAGTACCGGCGCCTGACAGCCGAGCGGCGTGCGGCCTTCAGGCGTGCGGTTCAACACTTCGTCGTCGATCTCGGAGAGGGGCAGTTCCGGGCCGGCTTGAGGGTGAAGGGCATCGTCGGGATGCCGGGCTGCTTCGAGATAACTGGGCCGCCGACGGGCGAGCGATCTTCGCGTACGGGAAGGAGGCCCGCCCGGGCGACGAGCACGTCGTTTGGTCGGGATCCATGGTCGGTCCTTGCTGGGCTCGCCGGCCGGTCAGAACAACAGGGGCGACGAGTTTGCGTCCGATGGCGCAGTCCAAGAAGTCGTTGAGCTCAGCTGCTCACCTGCGCCACAGAATCTTCCAGTCAAGGTAGTGGTGTTCAATAACGAGTCCCTGTCGTTCATCGAGCTGGAAATGAAGGCGGCCGGGATCGTCACCTACGGCACCGACCGGGTCGATCCCGACTTCGCGGGGATTGCCCGTTCGGCCGGACTGTTCGGCGCCCGGCGCCAGCGGAGCGCGGCACGCCGGCTCGGCTCGGGGTTCGCAGGCTGCCGGCGGCGATCACTCAGCGCAGGACTGAATGTTTGGCGTCAGGCCCAACTCGGGTGGTCAGATCCGGTCGTCGGTCCTCAGGGATTCACGCGATGGGGCAGTGTTGCCGGGGCTGGTAGCGGTCATCAGACGGGCACGATCTCTATGAGGTTCTCGATCCCGGCCAAGTCCTTTGCGTTTCGGGTGTAGAGCCGAGCGGCGTGGGCATGGGCTGTGGCCGCTATCAGGATGTCCATGACTCGCGATCGTGGTTGGCGACCCGCGGCAACTACGGCCGCGGCGAGTTGGCCGTAACTGGTGGCCACGTCGTCATCGACAGGCAATGCGTCGAAGGTTCGCTGGAGCACAGACAGTCTCCGGAGACGTTCGGCACGCACAGCGGTGTCGGTGGTGACCAGCACGCCGAAGTGCAACTCGGCGAGCGAGGCAGCACTGACCGCGAGCTCTCCCTCCAATGGCTCCACGTCAGTAGCGATCAACAGGCTGGTGTCCAGAATCGCCTTCAACGTGGACGCTCCCACGGATTGGCGACGAACGGGTCGACCAGGTCTATGTCGCGCTGCCACCCCGGGTCAGGACGGCCGGTGAACAAGTCGGCGAGGTCATCCCAGCGCTGCCATCTCTTCGGCGCGGCGGGGACCATCCGGGCCGCAGGGCGACCCGAGACGGTGATCTCGATCTCCTCGCCGCTCTCGACCCGTCGCACCAAGTCGGATGCGTCCTGGCGCAGTTCTCGGAGTCCCACAGTACGCATAGACCAAAGTGTAGCACAAATGCTACCGGCGAGTCTGGCTTTGGCGGGGGGGGGCCTCACCAGTAGTTCGAGTCCCCCCCTGAGCTGCTCTCGGCCCGGCGAGGCACTGTTGCCGCCGGCGATGGTCGTGCTGCGTCGTGACCGGTGGGATGCGATGATGTTCGCTCAGGCCTCCACGTCCGGGAAGGAGCACCGTTGGTGGTACGAACGGCGCGCTTCGACGTGCTGGTGGTGGGTGCGGGTCCCGCCGGCAGCATGGCCGCCCGGGGCCTGGCGCGCGGAGGGGCGCGGGTCGCTCTTCTCGACAAGGCAGCCTTCCCCCGCGACAAGGCGTGCGGGGATCTGGTCGGCCCGCGGGGCTTGCAGGTCCTCGACGACCTCGGCTTGGACCGGCCGTCGGGGCTGGCGGTAGGCGAGATGGTCGTGCTCGGCCCGACGGGTCGCCGGGTGCGCCTGCCGTGCTTCGATGGGGAGACATACCCGGGAAGGGCCGTCGCCGTGCCCCGGGAGGGCTTCGACGCCACCCTGCGGGCTGCGGCGTTGGACGCCGGGGCCGAACCCATAGCAGGCCGGGCCGGCGAACCCGTCGTCGACGATGGCCGCATCGACGGCTTCCGGACCGCCAGCGGCGAGGTGCGCGCCGACGTGATCATCGGCGCCGATGGCGCAACCAGCCGCGTCGCCGACGCCGCCGGGCTCGTGGACCCGGGCCGCGTCCTGTGGGGGTTCGCGGTGCGCACCTATCTCGAGCAACCGGTGGACGTGCCTCACATCGTGTGGTGGGAGCCCGAGCGGCGTCGGGCGTTGGCCGGGTACGGCTGGATCTTCCCCGGACCGGACGGGCGGGCCAACGCCGGCGTCGGTGTGGGCACGGGGTCGTCGCGCCGGGCGGGAGCCGAGGCGGTGCGGATGCTGCCGGCGTTCATGACCCATCTTCGCGACCTCGGCCTGGTGACCGCGAACGGCGGGGCGCCGCGAGGGCAGAATCGAATGATCGGGGGGTGGCTGAAGATGGGCATGGTGGGCACGTCCCCCGGCGCCGGGCGGGTCCTGCTCGTCGGCGACGCCGCCGGACTCGTCAATCCGTTGCAGGGCGAGGGCATCGCCCAGGCCATGACGAGCGGGCGGGCCGCGGCGGAGGCCGTTCTCGCCGGTCCCGATACCGCCGCCCGGCGCTACCGGGACTTCCTGGCAACCGCGCATCTGCCTTACCAGCAGGTCACCGCCGCCGTCCACGCCGGCATGGTCAGCCGTCCCCGCCTGGTGTCCGCCGTCAGCCGGGCCCTGACCGCGCCGGGGGTGGGCAGTGCGCTGGCCGGCGGTTGGGCGTTGTTCTGGAACGAGTTGCTGGACGGCGCTCCCGCCGGCCCGGACCGGGCGGTGGCCAAGTTCGCAACGAGCGCCGGGCGCGCCGCCACCGGTTTCGGGCGGACCCGGCGATGGTTCGATGCCGCCTATCCGGCGCCGCCGGGCGGCCCTACCATGCACGGGCGTGGGATCCCCGGAGTACCTCAAAACCCTCTCCGCGGCCCGTGAGGCCCTGATAGGCGAGCGTCGCCAGCTGAGCGAGAGCGAACTTGCCGCCGTCGCCGCGGTGCCCGACGGTGCCGTGCCCAGCCTGGCGGCCGTGGCCCACGAAGTGCGCTTGGCGTGGTGCGGGCCCGTGGTCGAGATAGAGGGCATCCTGTCCGCAAAAACTGGCGGTTGCCCGGAGGACTGCCACTTCTGCGCCCAGTCATCCCGGTTCGACACGCCGGTGCTTGCCACTCCGTTCCTCGACACCGGCGAGGTCCTGGCCGCGGCGAGAGAGACGGCCGCGCTCGGCGCCAGCGAGTTTTGCATCGTGCTCGCCGTGCGCGGTCCCGACGAACGCACGTTGGCCCGCATTCTCGAATTGGTTCCCGCCGTGCGAGAAGCGACGGGGCTCAACGTGGCGGTATCCGCCGGAATCCTCGCACCGGGACAGGCGGCCCGGCTCGCCGCCGGAGGGGTGCATCGCTACAACCACAACCTGGAGACGGCCCGTTCCCATTTCGCCGAGATCGTGAGCACCCACTCGTGGGCGGAGCGATGGCAGACCTGCCGGGACGTGCAGGCGGCAGGAATGGAGTTGTGTTGCGGGGTACTGCTGGGAGTTGGGGAAAATAAAAACCAACGCCTCGAGCTGATCGCAGAACTGGCCGAGTTGGGCCCGTCCGAAGTACCGATCAACTTCCTCGACCCCAGGCCCGGAACACCCTTGGCGTTGCGTCGCCGGGTCCACCCCCTCGACGCCCTGCGCTGGATCGCCCTGTTCCGGCTCGGCCTGCCCGCGGCCATACTCCGCTACGCCGGCGGCCGTGAAATCACCCTTGGCGAGCTGCAAGCCATGGGCATGACCGCCGGCGTCAATGCGCTGATCGTCGGCAATTACCTGACGACTCTCGGCCGCGCCCCGGCCGAGGATCTGGCGATGCTCGCCGACCTGCGCATGCCGATCGGGGCGCTGTCGGGGGCGATCTGAGGCGGTGGCACCCCCGCCGGCAGATCACTGCACCGGCTGTGGCCGAGCCGGCGAGGAGTGCCCCACCCGGGGCCGGTGCCGGGGCAGCTACGAGCCCCCACGCCACTGCGCCGTGTGCGGGCGCCGCCTTGCGGTGGCGGTCACCCCCACGGGGTGGAATGCCCGATGCAGGGATCACGGGGATGCCGAAGCCGGGCCATGACCCGGTGTGGACCCCGGGGTAGGATGGCTGGCGCTGCTCGGCCCCATCGTCTAGTGGCCTAGGACATCACCCTCTCAAGGTGGAGGCACGGGTTCGAATCCCGTTGGGGCTGCTGGCTTTTTCAGTTCTCGTGCGCGTCCCGTGCGCGCCGCGTGCGCGAAGAATCATGAAGAGAAGCTACGGTGGCGCCTTCGACGAGGCCGGCGAGGGCGCCGGCGAGCGCGCGGTCCCGGTCATGGGTAGCGTGCTGGTAGCGGATCGCCGCGGCCGGGACGCGTGGCCGGCGCGGTGCATCAGCTCGGCGGTGGTCGCCCCAGTAGCGGCCGCCCAGGTGAGACCCGAACGTCGGAGGTCGTGCAGATGGAGGTCGGGCCGCCCGATCGCGCTACGGGCGCGTTCCCGCACACGGTCCAAACAAGCTCCTCTCCGAGCGAGAGGCGCTCCTGTACCAAGAGTGGATCGCCAACGATCGCAAAGTTCGCGTCCTGCTCGCCGAGATGCGGGTGGTCGCGGCCGAGGCCCAAGCGCTCGTCCTCGCCGAAGAGCCGCCCGAGGCCGCCCGGCAGAGGCCAAGCACCGCTTCACCTCAAACCCGCCGGTCAACCACCCTGCGCTCTAGCTGAAGTGCCCGAACCACAAGGCATTACGGCTACCGGTCCCGCCAGAGGTCCGTCTCTGCGCTTGGTTCAGGACTAGTCACCCACGTGGTGTTCGAGCATCCCGGACTGCTCGCCGAGCCCCCCAGCAGGACTGCCATGGCGACAGCTGTATCACCTGCAGCGACGAGGCCGTGATAGCGGAGGTCCGCGACGTCACAGCAGCAGGTCAGCTCATCGTGGCAGCCGGGGGGCACCTCGAGACGGTCGACGGGTCCCTCGTCGACCCGGTCAGGGCCGGAGACCTCGTCCTATTGCACGCCGGCGTGGCGATCAACCATTTCGGTGAGACGGGACCGTGACGGTGGCGAATGGCACCCCCGGGACCGAGCCGACCGGCTTCCTCTATCCCTTCATCGAGGAGGAAGAGAACGACCTGGACGGGCTGCTCGAAGACCCCGGAGAACATTGTATTGATACAATGACTGTATGCCTACCAGGACTTCGACGCTTGATTCGGAGTTGACCGATGTCGTGTTGACGGCCAGCCGCGTCTTGGTGGCGGTGGCTGCCCGGTCCCTGGCCGAGCACGAGAGCGAGGTGTCGCTGCAGCAGTACCGGGCGCTGGTGGTTCTGGCCTCGCGGGGATCTCTGCGTCCTGTCGATTTGGCTGAAGCGTTGGGGGTGGATCCCTCGACCGCGACCCGGCTTTGTGACCGTTTGGTGGATAAGCGGCTGATTTCCCGACGTCGCCAGGCCGGCGATCGGCGGGAGGTTCGCCTCGACCTCAGCGGCCGGGGTCGGAACTTGGTGGGCGAGGTGACCGAGCGGCGTCGCCTCGAGATCGGTCGGATCCTCGCCGGAGTGCCCGGTCCCGAACGCGAGGCGCTGGTAGGCGCCTTTCGGGCCTTCGGCCGCGCGGCGGGCGAGGTACCCGACGACGAGTGGCCTCGGAGTTGGGATCTGTAGGGCCGTGGACGAGCTACTCGCTTCATCGGGGCCGGACCGTGCTGGCGATCACGTCGGCGACACCGCGCAGGTGACCGAAACGAAACTCGAAGCGGCAGGCGACTCTCCGGCAGCGATCCGGGCGGCGGTGTCGTGGCTGCGCGCGTCGCGTCTCGGGCTGGTGGCCATGGCCCTGGTCGTGGGGGCGGGCGCAGGGTTGGCGGCAGTGGGTTTCCGGTGGTTGATCTTCGCCTTCACCTGGGTGGCGACCGGGCGCCAGCAGTTCGGCCAGCAGGGCCGCGTGGCCAGCACGCATCTGCCCTTTCTCGGCATCTGGTTCCTCCTTCTCGTTCCGGTGGTCGGCGGGCTGATCTACGGGCCGCTCATCCAACGCTTCGCCAAAGAGGCTCGCGGCCACGGAGTACCAGAGGTCATGCTCGCGGTGGCTGAGAACGGCGGCCGGATTCGCCCCGCGGTGTCAGTGGTGAAGGCCGTGGCCTCAGCGTTGTGCATCGGGGTGGGCGGCTCGGTGGGGCGGGAGGGGCCGATCGTGCAGATCGGCTCGGCGTTCGCCTCCACTGTCGGCCAAGGGGTGCGAATGTCAGAGAGCCGTCTTCGCATCCTGGTGGCCTGCGGCGCGGCGGGAGGGATCTCTGCCACCTTCAACGCGCCGATAACCGGGCTGTTTTTCGGCTTCGAGATCATCCTGCGCGAGCTCTCTCTCGACGCGCTGTTCGCGGTGATCCTGTCCTCGGTCGCCGCCGATCTGGTCAGCCAGGCGTTCTTCGGCTCGGCGCCGTTCTTCTCGAACATCCCTCATGACCTGCTCGTACGACACGACTACACCTACCTGCTCGTCGCCGTCCTGGGCGTCGCTGCCGGTGTCATCGGCTTCGGTTTCAAGACGGTGCTCTACCGGGTCGAGGACCTCGTCGACCGGCTATGGAACGGTCGCCCGGAGTGGGCCCGCCCGGCGGTGGGAGGTGTGGTCCTCGGGGCCATGCTGTTGGCGCTTCCCCAGATGTACGGCGTCGGCTACCCGGTCGTCGACAAGGCGATCTCCGGTCACACCGTCTTGTGGCTTCTGGCGGTCTTGATGGTGGGCAAGATCCTCGCCGTGAGCCTCACCTTGTCCATCGGCGGATCCGGAGGGGTGTTCGCGCCGTCGCTGTTCACCGGGGCCATGGCCGGAATGGCCTTCGGGGTGATCGTCGAGCACCTCTTCGGCCCTATCGTCACCTCGCCGGCGGTTTTCGGTGTGGTCGCCATGGGAGCGGTATTCGGCGGCGCAGCGCAGGCGCCGCTCACCGCCATCGCCAGCGTGGTGGAGATGACCGCCAACTTCACCTTGATCCTGCCCGTCATGCTGGCCGTCGGTATCGCCGCCGCGGTCTCCAAGCGGCTCAGTCACGGCAGCATCTACACAACAAAGCTCCTGCGCCTCGGCGTCGACATCGAACGGCCCAAACCAGCGAACGTGCTACAGCTGCTCACCGTATCCGACGCCATGCTGCCGCTTCCCCAACACAACGGAGGCCTTGCCGGCACCACAGACGACGGCGCCGCGCCCGGCTCGAACATGGGCCCGCATTCTTGGGCGGAGCTCATCGGCCCGGTCTCAGCGACCCGCCGCCCCCAAGCGATCTTCGCCGACGAGTCACTCGATCAAGCCCTGCGCCAACTCGTCCTTTACGGGCGCGCCGGGCTGCCGGTGCTCTCACCCGACGGCCAACACCTGCGCGGTTGGGTAACGCGCCACAACGTCCTGCGGGTTCTCGCCGAGCGCGTCAGCTCAACCGAGCGTGAGGCCGAGTCAGGCCGGCTGGCCGCCGAGTTCTCCGACGACGACGCCGTGTCGAAGGTTCATGCGCCGCGAACACCTCTCGATGGCTACGAGATCGTCGAGCTCGCCGTACGCCACGGATCGCCCGGCGCCGGAAAGCGCCTCGGGGAGGTGAGCTGGCCCGCCGGCTCCCAGGTGGTAGCCGTGACCGAACACCACGAGCTCGTCACGCCCCGAAGCGACATCCAGCTTCGCCCAGGCGAGAGGGTGGTGCTCCTAGTCCCCATCGCAAGCGACGACCCGCATCTGTAGCGAAGGCAGCGGTAGCTCCACGCCAAGATTCGTGAGGCCCGGTCCCAATGAAACGCGCGTCCGACAGTCACGGGGCTCACCCAGACCTACGGCACCAAACAACACCGGTTCCCACCGGACCGTGGGTCGCATCGCCGTCTTGGTGGACTCGCTCATCGCCCACCACCTGTTCCAACCGGCCCTCGGCGACGTTGAGCGTCGAGAGGGGAAGGAGCACTTGGCGCCGAGGATGCATCGGTCATCCACCACCGACTCGATGGTCGACGACCCTCCGCGACCGAGGCGCCTTCGGTGACCGGAGGGCGCATGAAGGGTCCATTTACTCGATCGCCGGGCCTGCCAGGCACCCTGGCCTGCGGCGATGCTCCGCACCTGTGATATTCGGCCTCGTCTGCCGCCTCGTCTGCCGCCTCGTCTGAAGTGCTCTGCGCTGGTCGGCGCCGGTTGGACTAGTGCTAAACGGCGCCAGCGGGCCCCTCACGACAACCTTGGTGACCTTGCTTGTCGGTCTTCCCACAGTCCCTCCTTCTCCCGGATTCGGAGAAGGAGGGATCCATCAACCCAGTTGGATTATGCCGACCTGCTCAGCCTGTTCCCCTTGTCC
>DASZKW010000003.1:0-1650 GCA_035552775.1 Acidimicrobiales bacterium
TCCGGCAGCGGCAAACTGGCCCCCCTCTACACCGCAGCCGGGCTGCAAGGTTCGATCTCCACCGTCGGCTTTGCTCTGTTGATGTCCTGGGTGCTCGGGGTCACCGTCTCCAGCGGTGAGTTCCGCCATCGAACAGCCACGCTCACCTACCTGGGCGAGCCCCGCCGGTCACGGGTCTTGGCGGCCAAGGCCGCCGCCGCGGCTGTCGTCGGAGCGGTCTTCGGTGCCGTCGGCGTCATCCTTACCATTGGGGTCAGCCTCGGCTTCGTCGCCGGCCACGGCTATGCGGTGGCGCTCGCGGGCACCACCATCGTCCGCTACGCGATCGGAGCGGTCGTCGGCTCGGCGCTGCTCGCCGCGCTCGGCGTCGCCCTCGGATCGCTCATCCGAGCCCAGCTCGGCGCGGTCGTCGCCGTCCTCTTGTGGGGGTTCTTCGCGGAGTCCACGCTCAACAACCTGGTCAACGCCGTCGGCCCCTACCTGCCCTTCACGGCAGCCACCACCCTCGGCGGCGCACGCCTGGCCACCGGCGGCTTCGGCTTCCCCAACACGTCCTCGGCCAGTCCCCTCCCGTTCCTCGCCGCCGCCGCGCTGCTCGCCGCCATAACCCTGGTGGTCTGTGCACTGGCCTCCCGGACCGCGGTGGCCGCCGATGTCACCTAATGCCCGCCACTCCCCGCCGAGGAGACCCGACCCATGGACCGAACCGCAGCAACAAGCATGCCCCCGAACCGGGCCAGCTGGACACGACCATCGGGCGGGCGGCCCGTCGTCGCAGGGATCGGAGCCCTCATGGCCTTCGAAGCCGTGTCGCTCGCCGTCGCCGCCACCCTGCACCTCTCAGGGCAGGTGCACGGACGCGGCAAGCCATTCGACGCGGACCACGCCGGAATCGCAGAGGCAATCATCTGCACCGTTTTGGCCAGTGGCGCGTTCGCCATGCTCCGGTCAGCCACGCACGCCCGGGCGATCGGTCTCGCCACCACCGGATTCGCCATCGTCGGCTTCTGCGTCGGCCTCAGCATGACGACGCGGGGTGGGGACCTTCCCGACATCGCCTACCGCCTCACCGTCCTGCCTCTGCTTGTTGCAAGCATGATCGTCCTCACCCGGGGACGCGCAGCATGGCACCTGGCAACAGGTCGTGGATCCGGCCACCGGCGGCTTCGGCTTCCCCAACACCTCCTCGGCCAGTCCCGTCCCGTTCCTCGCCGCCGCCGCGCTGCTCGCCGCCACAACCCTGATGGTCTGTGCACTGGCCTCACGTACCGCCCTGGCCGCCGATGTCACCTAGCCCGCCGCCTGCCGAGGAGACCCGACCCATGGACCGAACCGCAGCAACAAGCGAGCCCCCGAACCGGGCCAGCTGGACACGACCATCGGGCGGGCGGCCCGTCGTCGCAGGGATCGGAGCCCTTATGGCCTTCGAAGCCGTGTCGCTCGCCGTCGCCGCCACCCTGCACCTCTCAGGGCAGGTGCACGGACGCGGCAAGCCATTCGACGCGGACCACGCCGGAATCGCAGAGGCAATCATCTGCATCGTTTTGGCCAGTGGCGCGTTCGCCATGCTCCGATCAGCCACGCACGCGCGGGCGATCGGTCTCGCCACCACCGGATTCGCCATCGTCGGCTTCTGCGTCGGTCTCAGCA
>DASZKW010000004.1:0-2947 GCA_035552775.1 Acidimicrobiales bacterium
CGGTGTCAGCCGGTGTCGCCATCACCGCAACCCTGCCGGGCGGCACGGTCGGCGTGGCCTACAACGCCAAGCTCACCGCCACCGGCGGCACACCGCCATACACCTGGTCGATCGTGTCCGGGACGCTGCCGCCCGGGCTCAGCCTGGCCGCCGACGGCACCGTGTCGGGCACGCCGACGGCCGCCGGGACCTACCAGCTCACCGTCCAGGTCGACGGTTCCGCGACCAAGGCCATGACCGTCGTGATCGCGGCCGCCCCAGCGACGCCGACACCGCCACAAGCCGCCCCAGCGACACCGCCACAAGCCGCCCCAGCGACACCGCCACAAGCCGCACAGGCAGCGGCGCCGAGCAGTAGCAGCCAAATCCCCTTCACCGGTGCGGACACCACCAGCACGGTCGGGGGTGCCATCGCCCTGCTGCTGCTCGGCGCCGGGCTCGTCGTCGCCACCCGCCGCCGCCCGCACGGCAAACACTACGCCCGCTGACCGGCGCGGCGATACGCGTGGTTCGCCCAATGGGGGTTCACCAAAGAGCTCGCCGACCTCCACTTCCCTGGCATCGTGGGAGACCTATGAGCTCGACGACGTCATCCCCACCATTCTGGGACGAACGCGGGCATGGATGGCGGCCGAACTGGCCCACCACGGTTACAAGATCAGCCCCGGCTCCCTCTATCCCACCCTGCACAAAATGGAAACCGAAGGGCTGATCAAGTCCCACCCCGAGGTGGTCGACGGGCGAGCCCGCCGGTCCTACGTGGCCACGGCCAAGGGACGCCGGGCCCTGGAGGCGGCCAAGAAACAACTGCGAGAGCTAGCCGACGAGGTCCTGAGCGACGAGGCTCCGTGAGCGCCGACGAGGCGCGTGACGACCCGCCGGGGCCGGCGACAAACGTGTCGCTCCACACCATCGCCCGGGATTGGACCCGTCTGGGATGTATCGGTTTCGGGGGACCACCCACCCACATCGCCCTGCTGCGTCGCCTGTGCGTCGAGCAACGGCACTGGATCGACGCCAAGGAGTTCGAGGACGGCATCGCGGCGACCAACCTGCTCCCCGGTCCCGCTTCGACCCAGCTGGCCATCTTCTGCGCCTGGCGGCTGCGAGGAGGGCGCGGCGCCATCCTCGGCGGTCTGTGCTTCATCGTCCCCGGCCTGATCCTCATCCTGGCCCTCTCGGCCATCTTCTTAGCCAGCCATCCGCCGAACCCGATACTCGGCGCGGCCGCCGGTGCCGGCGCCGCGGTTCCTGCCGTGGCCCTCCACGCCGCCTCTGGTCTCGTGCCGGCCAGCTGGAAGCGCATCGGCGTCCGCCAGACCCAGCGGGTCCGATGGGTCGTCTACGCCCTCTTGGGCGGCACCGCGGCGGCGACGATCGGACCCTACCTGGTGCTGGTGCTCGTCGTCTGCGGTGTGGTGGAGATCGTGGTCCGCCGGGACCGCCGGCCACCCTCGCCGGGTTCGGCCCGCGCCGTCATCCCAGCCGTGGTGGCCCACGGTGCCGTCCTGGGCGGCTTCGGCGCCTTGGCCTGGGTGGCTCTCAAGGTCGGCGCCCTCTCCTACGGCGGCGGGTTCGTCATCATCCCGCTCATGCAACATGACGCCGTCACCACCTACCACTGGATGACCGGGGCCCAGTTCCTCAATGCCGTGGCCCTCGGCCAGGTCACCCCCGGACCGGTCGTCCAGACCGTGGCCGTCGTCGGCTACGCCGCCGGCGGCATCGGCGGCGGCCTCCTCGCCGCGCTGATCGCCTTCTCCCCGTCGTTCCTCTTCGTGCTCGTCGGCGGGCCCCGCTTCGACCAGATCCGGGCCAACCGGACTGTCGAGGCGTTCCTCACCGGGGCCGGACCAGCCGTCATCGGCGCCATCGCCGGATCGGCGATCCCTCTCGGCCAGTCGTTTCAGCACCTGTGGCAGATTCCGGTACTTGCCGGTGCTCTGCTCTGGCTCTTCGTCATCAGACGTGGCGTCGTGGGCGGCCTGCTCATCGCCGGAGCAGTCGGCCTCATCCTGGCGACCGCCGGGGTGCCCGTCTGAGCAGAATCGCGAGGTCCCTCCCGGAGGAGCGCTGAGATCGAGACAGTTACCGCTCCCGGACTGCGTAGGTCAAGTGGGTCACCCGCTGCGTCGGCTCGGCGCGGACCGGCTCCAGGGCCACGCGGCCCGCGTCCACGCCCTCGAACAGGCGGATTCCGGAGCCGAACAGCACGGGTGAGAGCGCGATTGTGAACTCGTCGATCAGGCCGGCGTTCACGTACTCCAGGATCGTTGCGCCGCCGCCCGCGATGCGGACGTCCCGATCGCCGGCGACCTGGCGGGCCTGGTCGAGCGCGGGCTCGATGCCATCGTTGACGAAGTGGAAGGTGGTCCCACCCGTCCGCTCCCAGGGGTCACGCTTCTCGTGCGTCACGACGAATACCGACGTGTGGAACGGCGCCTCCTCCGGCCACGCCTGCTCGCCGGCCTCGAACATGCGCTTGCCCATCACGCTCGCGCCGGTGCGCTCGAACGTCTCCCGGACGATGTCGTTGTCGCGCCCTTCCTCGCCGCCCTCGCCGAACTTCAGGTTCTCTCGGAAGAACCGCTGCGCGAATAGCCACTGCTGCAGTTCCATCCACTGCTGCCCCATCAATTCTCCGAGGGACCCGGGCGCGATGAACCCGTCCAGCGACATCGACACGCTGAAGAACACCTTTCCGGCCATCAGTCCTCAACTCCCTTCCGAACAATCTCGGTGACATAGGCAGCCAGGTTGCTCAGGGTCTGCTGGCCGCCCTCGATGGCGTGGTATTTCTCGACCACCTCGTCGCGCAGCTCCTTGGTGGGGAACACCGTGCGCATCTCGATCCGGGTCGCCGCGCCGTCGGGCGCGAACGTCAAGACCGACTCGAAGGCGTTCGGGTCGCCGCGGGACTCACCGTGCAGCAGCGCGATCCGCTCCG
>DASZKW010000005.1:0-18935 GCA_035552775.1 Acidimicrobiales bacterium
CGTTTGGTTTAAGGCGACCTTTTGAGGGTCAAGATGTTCGACCCCGGCAAAACCCACGTATTACAAGGACTTCCGGCGCTTCGTGCCGATCGAAACCCGACTACCAACACCCCTGCAACAGGTCCCGAGGATCGAGGCTAATACGGTCTCACACCGCTCGTAATGTCGGGGCGTGGCCCCACCGCTTCACCGCACGCTCCGCCTCGGCCGCCCCCTGGATCTCCGGCTCACGCTCGGTCCCCTGCGCCGGGGAGGGCGCGACAGGTGCATGATCCTGGCTGGCGGGGAGGCGTGGCGGGCCACGCGGACCCCCGAGGGCCCGGTCACGACCCATCTCCTCGTCGACCCCGCGGCCGCCAGTGTCCGGGGCCGGGCGTGGGGACCGGGAGCAAGTTGGGCCCTCGACGCCCTTCCCGGCCTCGTCGGTGCCGACGACGACGATTCCGCCTTCGAGCCTCGCCATCCCCTCATCCGCGAGCTGCGCAGGCGCCTGGCCGGCCTGCGTATTCCCCGCAGCGGGGCGGTGGTGGAGGCCCTCGTTCCCACGGTCCTCGAGCAGAAGGTGACAGGCATCGAGGCCACCCGCTCCTACCGCGACATGGTCGCTGCCGTCGGTGAGGCGGCCCCGGGACCCGCCGCCGCCCGGCTCGGGCTCATGGTCCCCCCGGCTCCGCCCGTCCTGGCCGGCATCCCGTCGTGGTCATTGCACCGCTTCGGTGTCGAGCGCAAGAGAGCTGAGACGGTGCGGCGCGTTTGTCTCCACGCCCGTCGTTTGGAGGAGGCGTCCACCATGGCGCCGGCGGATGCCGGGCGCAGGATGACAGCTGTCGCCGGTATCGGTCCGTGGTCGGCGGCCCAGGTGGCCCTGGTCGCCCTCGGCGACCCTGACGCGGTGAGCGTCGGGGACTTTCACCTTCCCCATCAGGTGGCGTGGGCTCTCGCCGGCAAGGCCCGAGGCGACGACGACCTCATGCTCCAGCTCCTCGAACCGTGGCGGGGACAGCGGGGCCGGGTGGTCAGGCTGATCGTCGCCGGAGGTCTGCGCGAGCCCAGTTTCGGCCCCCGCCAACCCCTCAGGTCGTGGCGATCGTGGTGAGAGCACCCTCCGCCACCGCGGCGGTCCTCAAAGGGCGACGGCCGCATTGTGCCGTCGCCGCCCCGAGCACGCCATACGGTCCCTGCCCGCGTGCTTCGCCGCGTAGAGCGCCTTGTCCGCCGCAGCGACCAGCATCATTCCCGAGTCGGCGTGGTTGGGGATGGCAGCCACTCCCCCGCTAACCGTCACGCCGAGCAGTTCGGGTGCTGCGGCCACCGCCGCCCGGATCCGTTCGCCGATCTGCAACGCCCGGTCGGGCGGGCAACCGGGGAGTAGCACGGCGAACTCTTCCCCCCCGTAGCGGGCGACCAGGTCCATCCCCCGGACCTGGTCGGCGAGGACCCGGCCGAGGGATCGCAGGACCTCGTCGCCCGTCAGATGACCGCGGCTGTCGTTGATCCGCTTGAAGTGGTCCACGTCGACGACCAGCAGGCTCAGATATTCCCTTGTCCGCAGCGCCCGGCCGACCTCTCTCGCCAGGTCGTCCTCGAACTTCCTGCGATTGGCGAGCCCGGTCAGCCCGTCCACGGCCGCCAGGCGCTCGACCTCGACCAGCAGGCGGGCGCTTCGCAGGACGAGGCTGGTGTGGGTGGCGAACTGTTCCAGCACGGCCAGGGTCCTGTTGGGCACCGTCTGGTGCCAGGTGCCTCCACGTTCGAGGCACAACACGCCGGCTTGTTCCCCGTCGCTCGCCAGGGGCACGACCACCACGTTGCGGGCGCCGGGCACGAGCCCCGACAGGATCGGGTCGGCTTGCGGATCCAGGCAGCGGAGCAGCGCGGGGGTGTGCCCGGAATGAGCCAGGGCGGCGCTCATGTCGAAGGGCCCCGGGGGTTCGAGCACTGTCTCCTCGACGCGCATCTCGGCCGCGCCCCCCTTGGCAGCGCGGGCCGCGAACGCGAGTGCCCGCCGAGCGTCTCCCCAATACACGGCTCCACGAGCGAAGCCAAAGGCGTCGAGGGAGGCTCGCAGGAGGATGGGCAGGATCTGGTCCGCGTGGCGCCTTTGCTCGAGTTCGGCTGCCAGCGATGCCAAGGCCGACAGCTCCGCCTTGGATCGCCGCAGCTCCCGCTCGCTCACGGAGGAGAAGAACGCCGTGCACAGCGCCACTGCCCAAAACGCCATGATCGCCACCGCCACCTGGGTGGTGTCGGGATTTTGGACCAGGCGCACGCCGAGGAACCTGCCGATTTGACCTTCGAGGGTGAAGGTGGCGATGAAGATGAACAGGAACGAGTCCCAAAGCGCGATGCGGATCCCCGTTCGAGGGCTGGCCAGCAGGGTGACGGCGATCAGGTGGATGGCGAATAGAAACTCCAGCTCGCTGCGCGGGCCGCCGGTCGGCGCAGTGATCAACGCCAGGTAGACCGAGTCCAACGGCAGCATGGCCCGGTGGACGTGCAACCGTCCCCGGCGACCCCCCCGCCGGTACCATTCCACCGCGCCGGCGAGAACCAGGTAGGCGGCGGAGAGCGGACCGGTCTGGCCGATGGTGATGCCGAGCTGAGCGGGGACCACGAGGGAACCGCCGACGACTATGGCCACGATCCCGCAGCGCACGACCAAGATGAGACCGAGCCGCTCGTCGAGGCTGGTCAGCTCGCCCCGCCCGCCGACGGCGGGGACGGCCACGACGGCTCGCAGCGGCCGGGGGAGCGGCGGGGGGCTCATTTGAAGCCGACGCTTTCGTCGTCGCCGCGGGTCGGAGCCCGGGCCAGCTTGGGGTCCCGCCGGTCTACCAGGGCCTGGGCGATGATAAAGAGCAACACCACGGCCCCGAAGAGTATGGGAACGGTGAGGTGGGTGGCCGCCCGCAGCGACGCTCCCGGCCAGGGGTCGCTGGCGAGGTAGCCGTTACCGGTTAGCGCGACCCGCTTCGCAGGATCGACGGCCGCCGGCTTCGTGGTCTGGCCTTGCCCGCTGGGCTTGGCGACCGCGGGAGGCGATGTGGCCTTCGCGGGGCTGCTCGGCGCCACTCTGGGCGGCGCAACGGTGCTGCGCACCGCTGGGCTGGGCACGGTGGTCCTAGTCACAGGGTGCGCTTGGCTGCGGGCCTGGAGGGTCGTGGGAGGGGCGGCCCGTACAGGGACGGATGCGTTGGCAGGCACCGGCACGACGGTGGGCGCCGTGGTGGTCGTCGAAGTCGGCGGAGCCAGCAGATGGCCGACGGCCGCCGCGGTGTTGGACAGTGTCCCTGTCACGGTGCCGAGGAGCGACGACAGCAGCGAGGGCGGCTGGGTTACCTGGGTGGTGTCGGCTGCGGAGACTTTGTACGCCCTTGTCGCCAAGACGGACCCGGTTAGATCCTCCTGGGCGCTGACTTGGTAACTGGCCGCATCAACCGAAGTGGTAACGCCCGACGGGATGGCGGCCGACATGGTCGCAGTCGACAAGGTGGCAGCCAGCGCCTTGACGGCCGATCTCACGACAGCCGACACGGTGGCAGCGAGCGCCTCGACACCCGACGACGCGTTGGCCGACGCCGCGCCGGCCGACGCCTTGGCAGCCAGCGGTTGGGCGCGTGGAGGGAGGGTGGCCATGGCCCCGGCGGCGCCGGCGGGGCTCCCGTGCGGGCCGGGACCGTATGCGCCCCCCGCCGCTAGCGGGCGCCGCGGTCCATGAGCCTCCGGCGACACAGGGGGGCTGGTGGCGAGGTGACGGCCGGGCACAGCGCCGGCCCCAAAAGCAGCGTGGCGCCCGGACGCAGCGTGTCGCCCGGGCGCAGAATGATGCCCGGGCGCAGAATGATGCCCGGGCGCGGCGTGATGGCTGGCGGCCTCGTGGGGTCCGCGGGGGGCGGCCTGTGCCGGGGCGGCCAAGCCTCCCAACAGTGCGAAGCCCGCCGCGCTGGCCGCGAAGGCCAACACCGTGACCCACACCGCCGGCCGATCACCCCGGCCGAGTCGACGCCGGCTCACCGAATCGATGGTCCTCGAGTCTAGACGTCCCGTCACGGTGAGGTATCGGCACGACAGGCGGACGTCTGAAGCGATTTTTGCCACCTTGTTTCCAAGTTTTCAGATAGCCGGTCCCTCGGGCGGCGCGGACTGTCCCGTCCCATCGCCCGCCCGGGGGAGCCGTCCCAGGGCGGCAGGTGGCTCGCGCCATGGCGACGCGACACGGCC
This sequence comes from Acidimicrobiales bacterium, assembly GCA_035552775.1. Taxonomy (GTDB): domain Bacteria; phylum Actinomycetota; class Acidimicrobiia; order Acidimicrobiales; family Palsa-688; genus DASZKW01. Next base: position 4,222 of record DASZKW010000005.1, read on the forward strand.
CGCCTCCGCGTCGTGCCCGGCGCGCCACACCTTCTCGGCCGTGCAGGGCATGTCCAAGTGACGGACGCCCAGGTGGGACAGGGCGTCGACTACGGCGTTGTGCACTGCCGGCGTGGATCCGATTGTGCCCGACTCGCCGATACCTTTGGCCCCGAGCGCGTTGCGAGGCGTGGGGGTCTCGGTGTTGCTTACCTCGAAGGATGGCAACTCGGCCGCACTCGGCATCCCGTACTCGGCGAGGGTCGCGGCGCGGGGGTTGCCGTCGGAATCGAAGACAACCTCCTCCCAAAGGGCCTGGGCGATGCCCTGCCCGATCCCCCCGTGCTGCTGGCCGGCCACGATCATGGGATTGACAATCTGCCCGCAATCGTCCACTGCGATGTGGCGCAGCGGCACCACCCGCCCGGTATCGAGGTCCACTTCGACCACCGCTACGTGGGCACCGAAGGGGAACGTGGCACCCTCGGCGGCCACGTCGCCCTCCCATCCCAGGGTGTTACCCCGAGCGGCAGCGGCCTGGGCCAGGTCGGCCCAGCCGAGCGCCCGGGCGGGGACGCCGGCAACGCCGACGCGGCCGTCTCCGGTCAACTCGACGTCGCCCTCGCTCGCCTCCAGCAAGTCGGCCGCCAAGCGCCGGGCGTCGGCCCACACCTCCCCCGCCGCCTTGTGGGCTGCGCCGCCTCCTAGTTGCAGCGACCGCGAACCACCAGTCCCGCCTCCCCTCGGCACCGCCGCCGTGTCGGACTCGATCACCCTCACCGCCTCGACGGGCAGCCCGAGGCGGTCGGCGACGATCATGGCGAAGGCGGTGGCGTGTCCTTGGCCGTGGGCCGACGTGCCGACCGCGAGGGTCGCCGTCCCGTCGGGGAGGACCTGGAGCGAGGCGTACTCCTCGGCTCCTCCTCCGGCAGTCACCTCCACGTAGGTGCTGACCCCGATGCCGATCTGGCGCCGGTCGCCGCGGGCTCGCCGGGCCCGTTGCTCGGCGCGCAGCTCGTCGTAGCCCGCCACCTCCACCGCCCGGTCGAGAGCGCGCGCGTAGTCGCCGCTGTCGTAGACGGTCCCCATCTGGGTGGTGTAGGGGAACTCGCCGGATCCGATCAGGTTGCGCCGGCGCAGGTCCACCGGATCGATGCCGAGCTCCGACGCCGCCAGATCCATGGCCCGCTCCAGCATCTGGGTGGCCTCGGGGCGGCCGGCACCCCGGAACGCCCCGACGGGCGTCGTGGTGGTCATGGCGGCCGCCGCCGCGTACCGGATGCGCGGGATGCGGTAGACGCCCTGCGCCATCATCCGCGTCGGACCCAAAGCGAGAGCGCCTCCAAAACCCGCGTAGGCTCCGCAGTCGGCGACCACCCGGGCCCTCATCCCGCTGAACAGGCCTTCGTTGTCGAAGCCGAACTCGATGTACTGCACCTGGGCGCGGCCGTGGGGCATGGCGACCATGTTGTCGGAGCGGCCCTGCACCCATCTCACCGGACGGCCCAGGCGGCGGGCGACGGCGACTATCACGGTGTGCTCGTGGACGAGTCCTGCCTTGGCCCCGAAACCGCCGCCGACGTGGGGGGCCACGACCCGCAACGTCTCGCGGTCGAGGCCGAGTACCCGGGCCAGGGCGTCGGCGAAGGCATGGGGCATCTGGGTGGCGACCCACACCGTCAGGTCGTGGCCCGCCCCGTCGTCGCCGGGCACGGCCATGATGGCGTCGCCCTCCATGGGGACGACTGCCACCCGGGGGCTGACCATGCGCAGCCGCACCACGGTCGCCGCCCCCGCCAGGGGGTCTTCTGGGCCCGAATCGACTCCCGCGGCCAGATTGGTCCCCAGGTCGTCGAACTGCAGGACGGCTCCGTCCGCCAGGGCTACCTCAGGGTCGACGACCGCCTCCAGCGGTTCGTAGTCGACGACCACCGCCGTTGCCGCGTCCTGCGCGGCTGTTTCGGAGGTGGCGACCACCACTGCGACCGCCTCGCCGACGAAGCGCACCTTGTCGGTGGCGAGCGGAGGCCGGGCACAGCGCTCGTTGAGCACGAACAGGCCATGGTGGGCGGGTAGGTCGAGGTCGGCCGCGGTCCAAACCCCTACGACCCCGTCCACCTTGGCGGCGTCGTCGGTGTCGATGGCAACGATGCGGCCGTGGGCCAGCGGCGAGCGCACGAACTCGGCGTGCAGCAAGCCCGGCTCTCGGAGGTTGACCACGAAGCTGGCTGCGCCGACCAGTAGCTCGGGGTCCTCCACCCGCCGCACCGAGTTACCGAGAATCGACCCTGGCTTCATGTGCCGCTCCGTTCTTTGGTCCAGGCGAGCAGCTCCTCGACCGGTTTTGCGTTGACTACCCGGTCTACCCCGAGGCCGCAAGCGACCGCCTTCCGGGCCCCGTGGACCTGCCACTCGAGCTGGCCCGGGGCGTGGGCGTCGGTGTCGATGCTGACCGAACAGCCTGCGTCGACGGCCCGAGCCAGGAGGTCATCGGGGGGGTCGAGGCGCTCGGGGCGGGAGTTGATCTCCACCGCCGTGCCGTGTCCCGCGCAGGCGGCGAACACCGCCTCGGGATCAAAGGTCGAAGGTGGGCGGCCCTTGCCGACGACTATGCGCCCGGTGCAGTGGCCGAGCACGTCGACGTTGGGATTGCTCACCGCAGTGACCATGCGCTCGGTCATCTCCCGGGCGCCCATCCGGAGCTTGGAGTGCACCGATGCGACCACCACGTCGAGAGCACCGAGAAGCTCGGGATCCTGGTCGAGCGTGCCGTCGTCGAGGATGTCCACCTCGATCCCCGTGAGCACCCGGAACGGGGCAAGGTCCCCGTTCAGCTCGGCTACCACGCCGAGTTGCGCAGTCAGGCGCGCCGTGCTCAGCCCGTTGGCGACGGTCAGGCGCGGCGAGTGGTCCGTCAGGGCCATGTACTCGTGGCCGAGGTCCCGGGCCGCCCGAGCCATCACTTCGATCGGGCTGCCGCCATCGGACCAGTCGGAGTGGGCGTGGAGGTCCCCGCGGAGGGCTTGGAGCAACCCGGAGACGGCGGCGTCGTGCTCGACAGGCGCCCCAGCCTCCCCCTCCAGACGTACCAGGTAGTCGGGCACCGACCCGCTGAGGGCCTCGGCTATGACCCGGGCGGTGCTGTCTCCGATCCCGGGGAGGTCGGTGAGACGGTTGGCCGTGGCCAGCTCGCGCAGGCGGGGGACACCCGCCTCGGCTGCGCTCGCCGAGGCCCGCCGGAACGCCCGCACCCGGTAGGTGGGTTGCTGGGTCTGCTCCAGCAGGTAGGCGATGCGTTCCAGGGCGGCAGCCGGGCCCGGGGGGCCGCTGCGGTCAACCACCGCCGCCCGGACCTTTTCCTTTCCCCCCCTTGTCGCCACCGCCTGGCCCTGGGCCCGGAGCGGGGGGCGTCGGCGGCGCTGGGGCGGTCGTCGAGGGCGCCGGGGTGCTCGTCGACGGCGCCTGGGCGGTGGCGCCGGCCGCTTGCAGGGCTGTGGCCGCGTCCTGGTACTCGGTCTGGGTGATCGACCGGTCCGCCAGCAGGGTCTGCGCCTGTGCCAGCACCTGCTGGGCGGCGGCGGCGCGAGCCGCACCCGCGGGTTGGGCGCCCACGGACTGGAGCAGCGACGCCAGGATCGTCGCCCCCGGTGTCCCGTCGGCCCTGATGTTCTGCGCCGCCTGGTCCAGGGCCGCGGCCTGGGGATCCAAGGTTGTGGCCGAAGGAGTCGTGGAAGTGGTCGAGGCGGTCCCGGTACCCGGCGTGGTGGGACGCGGCGGCGTGTTGAGCGCCGCCCCCTTGGACCCGTCACCTCCTGCCATGAGCAAAGCGGTGACGACCGCGACCACCACCACCAAGGCCACCACCGCGCCGATGAGGCGGCGACGGTTGCGCGGGGACGGCGGCCCGGGCGCCCCGGGGGCTCGCGGTGGGGACGGCCCCCCGGGCGGCCCCGGCCAGGTCTGGCGCTGGACGTCGGTAGGCGCCACGACCGCAGCCGAGGACGGCAGCATCTCGGTGCCGGGAGGCATGAGATGCGTCGCCGCGCCACCGGCCACCCCGGCACCGGCCACCCCGCCGCCGGCCCCATTGGCCCCGCCCTCCCCGGCACCGGCCACCCCGCCGCCGGCGCCGGCGACCAACGCCTGGCGCATCTCGGCGGCCGACTCGTAGCGAGACTCAGGGCGGGCCGACAGCGCCCGGCTCACCACCGCCGCCAGCCAGGGGGCGACGTCGGGGCGCAACGCCGCCACGTCCGGCGCCGCCGTCCCCGCCTGCGCACCCATTCCGCCGGCGTCGGCGAAAGGGGTGCCGGCGAGCGGTTTGCGCCCCGTCAACGCCTCGAACATCACCACGCCGACGGCGTATAGGTCGGACTGGGCGGTCGCCGGGTGACCTTCCCTGCGCTCGGGGGCCAGGTATGACGGGGTACCGATGACCAGGCCCGCCTGGGTGAGGTCGGCGCGTGTGGGGTCACCCGGTGACGACATTTCCACGCTCTTGGCGATGCCGAAATCGGCGACCTTGGCCCGGCCGTCGCCGGCGAGAAGGATGTTGGCGGGCTTGATGTCACGGTGCACGAGGCCGATGGCGTGGGCGGCATGGAGGGCGGCGAGGACATCGTCGCTCACCGCCACCACCTGGCGTTGGTCGAGAGGGCCGTCGCCGATCATGTCGGCCAGGGACCGTCCCGGTAGGCGTTCCATGACCAAAAACGCCAGGGCCCCTTCCTCCCCGCTGTCGTAGACGCTCACCACGTTGGGATGGCTGAGGCGCGCCGCGGAGCGGGCCTCGCGCTCGAAGCGCTCCCGCATGGAGGGATGGGCGGCCACGTCGGGGCGCAGCAGCTTGACGGCTACGGGGCGATCCAAGCGCAGGTCGAAGGCGTCGAAGACCTCTGCCATACCGCCCCGACCGAGAAGCGGGCCCAAGCGGTAGCGCCCGGCCAGCACCTGGCCCTCGGCCACATGGGCGCCCATCACCCCTGTCTACCCTACCCGGGCCCCCCCGACGCCACCACTCGTGCCCCAGGGAGAACCTCTACCAGCGCAGGGCTGGGAGGCTTGACCGTCTTGGGACCGTCGCCGGCCAGACCGGCACGGTGGCAGACTGGCGCGGTGGCAGACTGGCGCCGTGGAGGTCGCCGGCCTGCTGCTCACGGGGGGAAGAAGCCGGCGCATGGGCGCCGACAAGGCGCTTCTGGTCGCCATGTCATCCGGACCGGGAGCGGGACCGGGTGGGGACACGCTGGCGGCGCGCACCGCCCGCCTCCTCGCTCAGGTGGCCGGTCCCTGCCTCGAGGTCGGCCCCGGGGTGAGCGGCCTGGCGGCCCTGCGCGAGGAGCCCGCCGGCGCCGGTCCTCTCGTCGCCGTCGCGGCAGGCGGCCAGGCGCTGGCGGCGGCGGGCTGGGCCGGTCCTGTCCTGGTAGTGGCCACCGACCTTCCCGTGCTCAGCGTCGCCGTCCTTGAATGGCTGGCCGAGCATCGCGCGTTCGGGTCGGTGGTGCCCATCGCCGGGTCGCCCCAGCCGCTCTGCGCCCGCTGGTCGGCGGCCGACCTGGACCTGGCCGTCGACCTCGTCGCGGGCGGCGCCCGGGCGATGAGCGACCTGGTCGCCGCCGCCGCCCCGACCCTCGCCGGCGCTGACGACCCCGGCGGACCGGGCTCGGCGGCGCTGGCCGACGCCGACACCCCCGACGACGCCCGCCGTCTCGGCCTGAAGTTCGCCCCCCGGCCGGATCCGCCGGGCGGCGCCGGCCTGACCGGGCGTCTCCACATCGGGAACCGATGAACAAGCCCGTCACCGACGTGCGCGCCATCGCCGTGCGCCCCGGCCGCCACGTCGAGCTCCCCGAGCGCCTGGCGACCGAGGAGCCGATGGAGGTGCGCGCCGCTGGTCCCGGCCAGGACTCCTCGCCGGTGGCGGTGACAATGCGCACCCCCGGCCACGATTTCGAGCTTGCCGCCGGCTTCATGGTGACCGAAGGCTTGGCCCGCCCCGACGAGATAGTCGCCGTCGCCTACTGCGACGCCGTCGACGTCGGGGACTACGCGAGCGCCTTCAACGCGGTGACTGTGTCGCTCCCCCGGGCGTGGGACGACAGCACCAGCAGGCGCAACTTCGCGTCCACGTCGTCGTGCGGGGTATGCGGAAAGGCGTCGATCGACCAGGTCGAGCTGTCGTGCCCGGTGGTGGCCCCCGGTCCCGCTTTTGCCGCCTCGCTCATCAGCGAGCTACCGGGGCGCCTGCGGGCGGCGCAGCGGGTCTTCGACAAGACAGGTGGTCTCCACGCCGCCGCCTTGTTCGGCCCCGACGGTGAAGTGGTGGTGGTGCGAGAAGACGTCGGGCGCCACAACGCGGTGGACAAGGTGGTCGGTGCCGGCGTGCTGGCGCGCCGCCCACCGCCCCGGGGTGCGGTCATCATGGTGTCGGGCAGGGTGAGCTTCGAGATCACCCAGAAGGCCGCCATGGCCGGCATCGGGGTGATCGCCGCCGTCTCCGCCCCGTCCAACCTGGCCGTGAGCGCCGCCGAGCGCCTCGGCGTGACCGTCGCCGGCTTCGTCAGGGGGGAACGGTTCAACGTGTACAGCCACCCCGAGCGCATCGACTTCGACGCGTGACCACGATTGTGCAGTTGTGTACCCGCATAGGTATACAACTGCACAATGGCCTGCGCCAGGTGCTGCCGCCAGTACCCTCAGCCTGGTCGTGGCTCTTTGGGCAGACCGAGGATGCGCTCCCCGACGATGTTGCGCTGGATCTGGGCGGTGCCCCCCCAGATGCTCTCGGAGCGGGAGAAGAAGAACGTCGACTGCAGCACGCTCACCGGGTACCCCGGGCGCGCCGTGCGCCGCCCCACACCGGCCACGAAGTCCTCGCCCCCCGACCCCGTCAGCACCTGGCCTTCGGCGCCCAGCAGGTCGATGGCCACTTCCATGATCCGCTGGTGGTACTCCGACCAGAACATCTTGTTGGTGGCGCTCAACGCGCCGAGCGCGGCCCGTCCGGCGGCGGGGTCGCTTTCCCCGACCCCGCCCAGTACACCGGTGAGTGAGCGGTAGCCGTTTATCTCCATGATCTTCACCGACGACCACGCCCGGGCCAGGGCCTGGCGCACCAGCGGGTCGCTCGCCCGGCCCCGCTCGCGGGCCAGTGCGATCACGTCGTCGAGCTCGTGGCTGAACCGGCGGTGCCCGGTGGTGGCGCTGGTCCCCCGTTCGAAGCCGAGGGTGGTCATGGCCACCTTCCAGCCGTCATTGACGCCGCCCACCACGTTGTCCTTCGGGGCGCGTGCGTCGGTCAGGAAGACCTCGTTGAACTCCGCCGACCCGTCCACCTGGGTGATCGGTCGCACCTCGATACCGTCTTGCTTCATCGGCACCAGCAGGTACGAGATGCCGGCGTGCTTGGGGGCCTCCGGGTCGGTGCGGGCCAGCAGGAAGATGTAGTCGGCGTGGTGGGCCTGGGTGGTCCAGATCTTCTGGCCGTTGATCCGCCACTCGTCGCCGTCGAGCACCGCCGTGGTCCGCAGCGCGGCCAGGTCGGAACCGGCCTCGGGCTCACTGAAACCCTGGCACCACGAGGTCTCGCCGCGCATGATCCCGGGCAGGAACCGGCGCTTCTGCTCCTCGGTCCCCCACTGCAGGATCGTCGGGCCCACCAACGTGTCCCCGAAGAAGTCGGCCCGCAGCGGCGCCCCGGCCCGGGCGAACTCCTCGTTCAGCACCACGGCCTGCATGGTCGACAGGCCCTTGCCGCCGTAGGAGGTGGGCCAGGTGGGGCAGATCCAGCCTCCCTCGAAGAGCTTGCGGTTCCACTCCTCGGAGAACTTCTCCCGCTCGTCGCCGGACAGCTGGCGCGTACCCCAGTCGGCGGGGAGGTTGGCGTCGAGCCACGACCGGATCTCAACGCGGAGCTCCTCCGCTTCGGGCGGGTAGCTCAGGTCCACGCCCCGATCGTAGGCAGGAGCGGCGGGGAAAGGACGCCCCGGGCATTCACTCACGCCGGCGGGGCGGGTAGGCGTAGCGTGGCTCACGATGGCTCGCAAGGTCTCAGTCGTCCCCCACACCCACTGGGACCGGGAGTGGTACGCGCCGTTCCCGGCCCTCCGCCAGCGCCTGGTCGAGCTGCTCGACGACCTCCTCCCCCGCCTGGACGCCGATCCGGGCTACGCCCGCTTCCTCCTCGACGGGCAGATGGCGATGGTCGACGACTACCTCGAGGTTCGCCCCGAGGCGGTCGCCTCCCTCAGGCGTCTGGCCGCCTCCGGGCGGGTGTCGGTGGGCCCGTGGTACGTACTGATGGACGAGTTCGCCACGTCCGGCGAGACGATCGTGCGCAACCTCCAGCTCGGCATGCAACGCGCCGCCGAGTTCGGCGGTCCCATGCGCGTCGGCTACCTGCCCGACATGTTCGGCCACGTCGCCCAGATGCCCCAGCTGCTGGCCGCGGCGGGCATGGAGCACGCCGTGGTGTGGCGGGGGGTGCCCGCGGCGGTCACACGCTCCGCTTTTTGGTGGCAGGCCCCCGACGGCTCGAAGGTACGGGCCGAATACCTGCCGACGGGCTACGGCAACGGGGCCGCCACCCCCCCCGACGCCTCCGGCCTGATCCGGCGCCTCGTCGCCCACCAGGTCGAGATCGGTGCGTTGCTGGCCGGCGACACCGACCCCATCTTGTGGATGAACGGCACCGACCACCAGGCCCCCCAGGAATGGCTGGCCCGGGTGGTGGCCGACACCAACGCGAGCCAGGACGACTTCGAGCTCGTCATCTCCTCCCTCGCCGAGCACCTGGCGACGGCGCCGACCGACGGGTTGCCCACCTGGGCCGGCGAGCTGCGCAGCGGGGCCAGGGCCAACATCTTGATGGGGGTGCTGTCCAACCGGGTCGACGTCCGGGCTGCGGCGGCGGGCGCCGAGCGCGCCCTCGAGCGGCGGGCCGAGCCCCTGGGCGCGCTGTGGCTGGAGGCCCACCAGTGGCCCGGCGCCCTGCTCGCCATCGCATGGCGCAACGTCATCCACAACTCGGCCCACGACTCGATCTGCGCGTGCTCCGCCGACGAGGTCGGCCTAGCCGTGCGCCACCGCTTCGCGGAGGCCACCGCCACCGCCGACGCCATGACCGGGCGGGCGTTGGGAGCGGCCGGTGCGGCCATGGCCGGCGCCGGTCCTGTCGTGATCAACGCCTCCCAGCGCGCCCGTAGCGGCGTGGTCGAGCTGGTCCTCGCCGGCGACACCGTGCCCGAGGGCACCCAGGAGCTCGACCGGGTAGCCGAAAGCGCCACCGAGGTGACCGGTACCGGCTCCGAGCTGGGCCGGCTGCTCGGCCGGCTCACCGCCGACGGGTGGCTCCCCCCGACGGGCGCTCCCACCGGGGCCGTCGTCGACGGGACCGGCGCCGGGGTGGTGCTCGAGTTGGTAGCGGACCGGCGACTGGAGGGAGCCGCCCCCGAGGTGGGAGCGGAAATGGCAGAGGCGTTGGCCCTCGCCGGCGGCCGCCGGGACGGCCCGCTCACCGTCAGGGTGCGCCGGCCGGCGTCGGTACGGGTGGCGGCCAGAGCACTCGACGTCCCCGGCTACGGCTGGGCCGCCTGGACGACGCGTCCGCTCGACACCGAGGCGGTCCGTGGCGGCACCGGCGGAGGGCAGGGCACCGGGGGCGGGCGGGACCCCGGGGGCGGGCGGGGCACCGGGGGCGGCCGGGACCCGAGCGGCCGGGGGGCGTGGCTCGACAACGGCCTGGTCCGCCTGAGCGTTGACGGGGGCGACGGGACCTTCGCCATCGACGACCTGGGGGGCCTCGACCGCCTCGTCGACGGCGGCGACGAGGGCGACACCTACAACTACTCGCCTCCGGGCAGCGACACAGTCGTCTCGTCCCCCGAGGAGGTCGAGGCCGACGTGGTCGAGTCGGGGCCTGTGCGCGGGCGCCTGGCGGTGCGGCGCCGCTACCGGTGGCCCTCCCACGTCTGCGACGGCGCCCGGGCCGGCACCGCCGAGGTGGATGTGCGTACCGACCTCGAGCTGCGGGCCGGCGAGCGCCTGGTGCGGGTCACCACGTCGTTCGACAACCGGTGCCGTGACCACCGTTTGCGGGCGGTGTTCCCCCTCCCCGAGCGGGCGACGTCGTCGGTGGCCGAGTGCGCCTTCGCCACCGTCACCCGTGGCCTCCACGGGGAGGGAGGCGCCCACGAGCGGGCGCTGGCAACGTTCCCGTCCCGCCGCTTCGTGTCCGCCGGCGGCCTGACAGTCACCCACGAGGGGCTGCTCGAGTACGAGGTGGTGGACGGCGGGTCTGCCCTCGCCCTGACCCTGCTGCGTGCCACCGGCTTCTTGTCGCGTCCCGCACCCGCCTACCGGCCCAACGCCGCCGGACCCTACCTGGCGCTGGAAGGACCCCAGATGCTCGGGCCCGTCCGCGTCCGCTACGCCCTTGCGGTGGGCGACGTCGACCCCTACGCCCTCGCCGACCAGGCCTGGCTGCCCCTGGATGTCGTCGACGCCCCGGGAGGCGGGACCCTGGAGGCGGCCGGGAGCCATCTGGGCGTGGGCGGCGCCGAGGTGTCCGCCCTCTACCGCAACGCCGGCGCGCTCGAACTGCGCGTGTTCAACCCCTCCGCCGAGACCACCACCGTGGAGATCGCCGGCCGGTCGGGTTGGCTCATCGACCTGCGTGGCCTGCCGCTGGCGCCCTTCGACGGGGCCTTCGAGCTCCGCCCCTGGGGCATCGCCACCGCCCGCCTCGATCCCTGACCTGGCCCCAGCACTGTCCCTCGGGCCACCCAGGGAGCACAATGGGTCATGCCGCTGGGCGTCGCGCACCGCCCTGGGTCCCCTGGCGGCGCCGGTACCGCCAGGAGGTTGCGCACCGGCCTGGCCGCGCTGTTACTCGTCCTCATCGGCGGCACGTTGGGATACGTCGCATTCGGTTACGGGTTGATCGACGCCGTATTCCAGACGGTGATCACCGTAACCACCGTTGGCTTCGGCGAGGTCCACCGCTTCGGATCGGGCGAGAAGCTGTTCACCATCGCGCTGATCCTCACCGGCGTCGGCACGGCCGCCTACACCTTCAGCGTGTTGATCGAGACCTTCGTCGAGGGCTACCTCGCCGACACCTTCGGGAGGCGCAGGATGGAACGCCGGATCAACGCCATGCGCGATCACGTCATCATCTGCGGCTGGGGCCGCGTCGGGACCGCCATCGCCCGTTACCTCCAGGCGTCGAACGCGGCGGTCATAGTGGTCGACACGTCAGCGGAGCGCCTCGCCGAGGTGGACGGGCCCTCGGTGAAGGGCGACGCCACCAACGAAGACGTCCTGCGCGAGGCGGGGATCGAGCGGGCCCGCGTCCTGGTGACGGCACTGAACACCGACGCCGACAACCTGTACGTGACCCTGACGGGCCGTTCGATGAGCCCGGGACTCTTCATCGTTTCCCGGGCCGCCTCCGAACCCGCCGTCGCCAAGCTGGTCCAGGCCGGCGCCAACCGGGTCGTCAATCCCCAGGACCTCGGCGGCGCCCGCATGGCGGCGCTGGCGGTGCAGCCTCACGTGGCGGAGTTCCTCGACGTGGTCATGCACGACGGGAGCCTCGAGTTCCGCCTCGAGCAGGTGGAGGTGCCCCCCGGCTCGCCGCTCGTGGGCGAGACGCTGCGAAGCGCCGCCGTGCACGACCGCACGGGCACCCTGGTGCTGGCCATGCGCCAGCCCAAGGGGGCTTTCCTCACCAACCCGCGACCGGAGGCGGCGATCGGCAGTGGCGACATCCTCATCGTCATCGGCAACGCCGACCAGGTCAGCGCTCTGCGCTCGCTCGCCTCGGGCTAGCCTGATGACAGGTTGACGTCTTTGCTGCCAAAATAGCTGCATGACCGTCGCCATCACCGTCCGTAACGTCCCGGAGGAGGTGCGAGACGAGTTGGCAGCCCGAGCCGCCCGCTCTGGTCGTTCCCTCCAGGAGTACCTTCTCACCGAATTGGTCAAGGTGGCATCCACGCCGAGCGTGGAAGACGTCGTCGGCCGCGCTCGCCAGCGGGCTTTGCTCACCGGAACCGCCCTCGACGTGGCCGCTGTTCTCGCTGACCGTGATGCCGAGCGCCGGTGAGCCACCAGCAGCCGACGCCGGTGGTGCTGGACGGCTCGGCGCTGGTAGCGCTCCTGGGTGACGCAGGGCCCGCAGGGACCTGGGTGGAGGCGGCCATATCCGGCGCAGCACTGGCCGCGCCTGAGCTGGCCGTCTTCGAGGCGGCCAACATCTTGCGCCGGCAGATGATCTCCGGCCCGCTCGACGCGAGCCAGGCAACGCTCGCCCACGCTGATCTCGTCGCTTTGCCGTTGCAACTATGGCCCTACGCCCCGCTGTCCGAACGGGCGTGGGAGCTGCGTCACAACCTCACCATCTACGACGCTTCCTACGTGGCCCTCGCCGAGTTGCTGGGGGCCCCGGTGGTCACGCTCGACGCAAAGTTGCGCCGGGCCCCCGGGCTCCGGTGTCCGATCCTGGCCTACGTCGACGGTTACCGTCACACCCTGCGTCCAGACTTCTGACGACCAGACGAGGAGGATGCGGTGGTTGAGGGCTTTGCGGGATTTGCAAGACAGGCCTCGGGGCGGGACCCTTATCCCTACCAGGAGCGCTTGGCCGCTGAGGGACTACCCGACTTGCTCGCGGTGGAGACCGGCGCAGGCAAGACCGCGGCGGTCGTCCTGGCTTGGCTGTGGCGGCGGCGCTTGCACCCCGACCCAGCCGTACGCTACAGCACTCCTCACTGGCTGGTGTTGTGCGAGCCGATGCGTAGCCTCACCGAGCAGACACGGTCGGTGGTGGAGACGTGGCTCGAGGCTCCGTAACCCCTGTCGAAACTGGATCTGTAGCGACCGCCTTCGCCTGGTTTGCCTGCGTTCCTCCCGACCTTCATGGTCGGGCTCCATTGCGGCAGCTTGACATACGTGTCACCCGCTGCCAGTGGCGGAGGTCCTCCCGACCTTCGTGGTCGCCACTGTTATCCGGGGCGACCCGCGGCGGTAGACGCAGCCTGACGATTCCCGGCACGTCCTCGATGGCGGCGTCGCCCTACGTTGAGCGTGATTGAAGGTAGGTGACGACGGCTCGGACGCGTCGGTGCTCGACGGCTGTCGGGAGCAGCCCGAGCTTGGTGAAGATGCTGTTGATGTGGGTCTCGACGGTTCGCTGGCCAACCACGAGTCGCTCGGCAATGGCAGCGTTGGAGAGACCCTCGGCCATCATGGATAGGACTTCCCGCTCTCGATCGCTGAGGACCGCGAGCGGGGTGTCGGGCGCGCCTCGGCGGACCAGGGCGGCGATGACGAGAGGGTCCACCGCGGTACCACCAGTGCCGACGCGGCGGACGGCCGAGAGGAACTCGTCGATCTCCAAGACTCGGTCCTTGAGCAGGTAGCCGAGCCCCCCTGCATCGCTGTCGAAGAGCCTGAGTGCCCCGCCGGCATGCACGTGCTGGCTGAGCAGGAGTACCCCCATGGTGGGATACCGTTCGCGGATCTCTCGAGCGGCGCGGACGCCTTCGTCGGTGAACGTCGGGGGCATCCGGACGTCGATGATGGCCAGATCGGGGCGGGTGTGGTCGACACACGCGAGCAGAGCGTCGACGTCACCGACGGCGCCGACCACTTCGAGGTCGTCCTCGGCGAGTATGCGAACGAGGCCTTCTCGGAGCAGGACGGCGTCATCAGCCACCGCTATTCGCATGGAATTGTGGCCGTCAGTACCGTGCCGCGGCCTGGGGTGCTGGCTAGTCGAAGTGTCCCGCCGCAGGCGGCCACCCGATCGGAGAGTCCTCGTAGACCCGAGCCTGCATCCAGTGCGGCGCCACCGGGACCGGTGTCGCTCACTGACACTGTTAACAACTCCTCACAACATCGGGCGGCCAGCGTCATGTCTGCGCCGACCGCGTGCTTCGCAGCGTTGGTCAGACCCTCGCACGCCACAAACCAAGCGGTGGCCTCGGTCATGGGCAGATGCCGATGAGCAGGGATCTCGAGAAGGATGACCACCCCAGCTTGGCGCGCCACCAACTCGACCAAGGCCGGACCCAACCCTTCTGACGCCAGCGCAGCCGGGACAAGACCGTGAGCCAGGGCGCGAAGCTCGTCGACCGCATCCCGGAGCCCGTTGACCGTCCCGTCAATCAGTTGGAGGGCCTCGGAGCCCAGCGTGCGCCCGAGGCGACGCTGCTCAGATCGCAGCGACAGGGCCAAGGCGACCAACTGCTGTTGAGCCCCGTCGTGGAGATCACGCTCTACCCGCCGGCGCTCGGCGTCAGCGGCCTCTACCACTCGAGCGCGGGACGCTTCGACCGCTGCGAGTTGCACACATAGCTCCGCTTGGAGCCTGGCGTGCTCCAACGACGTCGACGCCGCCTGCATCACGTCGCCGAAGAGGTGTGCGTCAGCATCGGCCAGACGCCGGTGAACTACGTAGCCGCACACCCCGCTCCGTCCCGGCAAGGAGGTGACCACCAGCTGCTCGGAGTCGGCTGGAACCTCACGGGGTGTTCCCCTGGAATCGACCAGACGGCCGTCGGGCAGCGCGAACGCCAGGTCCAAGTCCGGGTCTCGCAATACGCTGGCCAGGACGTCTCGGAGCTCGCCCGGCATGGGGAGCTCCAAGCCGAGACGGTCGGTGAAGGCTCGCACTCGGGCGACGGCTTCGAAGGTGCGCCGGTCGTAGGTCCGGTCGATGAGCCGCTGAAGTT
>DASZKW010000006.1:0-3651 GCA_035552775.1 Acidimicrobiales bacterium
ACCGCTCCTACGGCTTCCACTCCGCCAACGCCGCGCTCGGCCTCATCATGCTCACCCTCGGGCCCATCGAGCACGTCCTCCCGCACGAACGGCGCCAGGGCTCAGATCCCTGAATCGACCCACATCTATGCCGGGAGGCCCAAAAAAGAACCCCCTGCTCAGCAGGGGGTTCTGTCGTCAGGGCGCAAGTAACTTCGGACTAGAGACCACCCGTGCGCGTCACGTGGATGGCAGATGTGGGGGAGGTCCGACGGGCTCCCGCACGAGTCGCGTGAAGCGGGTACGGATCAGCCGCCCTCCCCGCCGACCCCAACACCGTTGACCAGCAACGAGAAACCGTAGGTCATACCGGCGCGATCGCCCACACTCATGCCGGAAGACCCCGGTTATTAAGGTGGATACCGCACTGGTCGAGGTGGCGGCAGCGGGCACGGTGGTCGATGTGGAGCACTGTGGGTTCCCCGGCTGCGAGCGCCGCATCGCCGACCTGCATCAACAGTTGCCCTGGGACGAGGGTGGGACCACACAGACCTGGCCGTCGGTTCCTCGCCTACCGCGCGCACCACCGACCACTCCACGCCGGCTACAACGCCACCGGCAACCCCGACGCACCCCTGACCTTCTACCGGCCCGAATCAACGGCATCATCGCCACGACCACGCCCAGCCGCGCTGACAGCTGGCACACGCCCTCCTGCCGCCCTGGCCGGACGGTCCTCACTACCTCCGCCGGACGCGGCCCGAGCGATGATCAGCAATCGATCACCCTGACGGTGGGGTCGAGGCGGGTCATGTCGGCTCGGTCGCTGGTGACGACCTTGGCCTGGTGCGCTCGGGCGGCCAGGACAACCGTGGCGTTGATCACATCGGCGGTCCCGGCCTGGCCGCAGAGCGCCCCCGCCAGCTTGGCGACCGGGAGGTCAAGGTGCTCGATGGTGACGTTGGTAGCGTTCACGGTCCGGGCAACGCGTACCTGCCGGGCGCCGTCGCGCCACACCTGGCCGACGACACCGGCAGGGATGACCACCGCCGGGCTTTCGTCGCAGAGCACCCCGACCGCTCGATCACCGAGCTCGATGGCGATGAGTGCCCCGGCGTCGAGGACTACCGGCTCAACTGTTTCCTGGCCCACGCCCGCTCCTCGTCGGTGAAGGGGCCACCGGTTTCGTTGGCGAGGTCGGACAGCACGTCGTGCAAGCTCTCCCTGCGGGCCTTGGCCTCGGCCGCATCGGTGATCCATGCGCTGACCGACCTGGCCGCCCCTGCCTCGACATCACGCCTGGCGGCGGCGAGCACGTCGCTGGGGACGGTGACCGTCACTCGCTCTTTCATCTGCATACTAAGATCATACAGCCTGGCAGCTTGCGGCTAGCCCCGCCTCGGAGTCGGCGGCGGGTCACGTCGTGGCTACTGCTGCGGGTGCGGTGGTTCGTTGGAGGTTGCGTAGCCACGGGTCGGGAAGCGCCCAGTCGCTCGGCGTCGCTGGTGACGGGGACGGCCTGGCCGGCTATGACGGGGAGTGCATCGGGATCCTCGGCGGGCACCAGGACCCACGGTGTGCGCAACGCCTGGCCGGGTTCAGGGCTGCGGGTGGTGAGCTCCCGCAGCTCGTCGAGGAGGCCGACGGCGCCGTAGCGCGCCAACAGTCCCGGGTACGTGACCAAGACGTGTTCGGCTCCGCCCAGCAAACTGGCCCGCAACGCCGGCCTGATGTTGTTGACGACGTTGAGCAGGCGGCCCCAGCCCGGCCCGGCGGGGCCGGTGGCGTCGGTGGCGACGATGGCGTCCTCCCAGCGGATCCCTTTCTCCTCCGCCTTTCTCCGGAGGGCTCCGATCAGCAGCTCGTCGACGTTTACCGGCGAGGCGCCGAGCTTGACCAGGGAGTCGATGGCGGACTGGTGGCGGCTCGGCCCGACGGTGACGACGAGGTAGCCACCGCGCTCCGCGTGGCAACGGAGGTGGTCGTTGGTCGCCTCGGCCCGGTGACGGGCCTCGTCGGGCTCCCTGGCGGCGGTTCCGGTCCGGTAACGGGAACCTGAGATACCGAGCGCGGTCAGCCCGGACGGGGAGGGCGGGGACGGCACTCCGAACCCGGGGGCGACGGGCGCGCCGCTGGGACCGGGTCCGCCGGGGAACCACACGAGGTCCACTGCCTCGCCCAAGAGCTCGTCGAGGGCAGGGCGATCGGGAAGGGCTGCCGCGGCCGGGAATCGGGTGGCGACCCGTGTACGCACGGCCTCCTCCGAGAGGGTGCCGGCCCCGAGGAGCGCAGCGCGGGCCAGGCGCACAGCGCGGGGGGGCTGACAGACCCCGTGGGCGGCGACCATGGCGGCCAGGTTCGGGTACGACACCAGTTGGAGTCGCCGACCATCAAGAAGCTCCGCTCGCCGGCGAGCTTGGACAGTGCTTCCATGGCGGGGACGACCTGGGCGACCTCGCCGGCTCCGCCGTCATAGGCGTGGTGCCAAAGAGGGACGCCGCCGTCGGAGCTGACCGCGAGACCGGCCTGGACTTGTTTCAGGTCCGGACGCCTGTCCTTCGGGTGCCCAAAGCCGCTTCGATGTGGTCGGGGTCATGTGAGGGGTAGGCGCCATACAGGCTGATCGAGGTCACGTCCCAGTGGATGCGGGCGACGTCGACCCCGAAGGTGGCGATCACCTGAGCCCCGACCGAACCGACGATCCCGTCCAGGTGGGGAGCGACGGCGTCGAGAGCGCGGCCGATGCGGTTGTCGTTTAGGACCTCCGCAGACATGCCGAAGATCTCTTCGACCGCCCAGTCGGCAGCCCAGTCCTCCACGTGGACCAGCGGGGTGGGAGAGGTCAGGCGGTTGGCGATCAGCGCCTCGACCACCTGGCCATGCGTCGCGTACGCGATGTCACGCACTGGGACGGCACGATCGACGTGCCTGCGATGTCGAGACGTCGGGCAAACGCGGCGACGACCGACAACGACGCCAACATCTTCTCCACGCTCGGCGGCCCGAACTCGACGCGACGCTGTGGCATGGCTGACCTTCCCCGCCATCGGCGATGGCACCCTCGGGTGAGGACTTGACGTTATACACTTCAAGGTGACCACATGCGGATACCCTGACACGAAGAGACGATGGGCGGCCCAAATCAACGACAACTACGAGCTCAGGCCCGCATCGCCGCCGAGCTCGGCCAGATCGGCTTCGCCCTACCCGGCAGCCTGGCATCGCGCTCCACCGCTTGCGGCAAACCGGGCTGCCGATGCCAGGCCGACCCTCCCGTGCTCCACGGGCCCTACCTGACCTGGACCCGCACCGTGAACGGAAAGACCGTGACCCGCAAGATCACCGAAGACCAGAGGGCTCGCTACCAGGCCTGGTTCGACAACGCCCGCAAGCTCCGCCAACTCGTCACCGACCTCGAAGCTCTCTCCCTCACCGCATCCGAATTGGAAGGAGACAACTCGTCACGCCGGCGCTGATCACGCCGCCCCAAGCGCTGGAATACCCATCAGCCCTGCATGTGCTGAAAGCCCGGCTAGCGCTCGCGCTCGGCTCCTTCAGACGGGGACACAACCATAAAAGTGCCGCCCGCTGGTCCCTCCGAGGTGCGGCGATCAGGGACGGATCAGTTCCACGTGTCGTCCGGTCGCCATGACCATGGGCTCCAGGTCAGCT
>DASZKW010000007.1:0-44490 GCA_035552775.1 Acidimicrobiales bacterium
CTACCCGTTACCCGAAGGCAGCGTAACCATGTCAAGAAGACCGTCGGTAAGCCGTATGCGGGAAAACCGCACGTACGGATTGAAAGGGGGATGGGGAACCGGGTCCGCGTTGCGGGCACCGCGCCCCTGACTACCAATGGAGGAGTCGGTCGCCTGCCCAGTCTGCGGGACGGCAAGGGAGGATCTAGCGGCCCTCGCGTCCCATCTCGTGGAGAGCGCCGAGGCCAGCGACGGGCGCCACGTCATGTGGCTCAACCGCAATGCCACCAAGCACAGGATCTCAGCGGCCGGCCTACAACTGCTGCTGGGGCCGGCGTTGGCGGGTGACCGTCTGTCGAGCGATCGGATCAAGCGATGAGCGCAGCGATGGCACGCCGAGTGGAAGAGACGGTGATGGAGGGATGGTTCCGGGACCCGCCCCCGCTGATCGCGGCCATGGCGTCCGAGCCGACCCTCGGCGTGACCCGGGCCCTCGTCCTGCAGTGGACGAAGTTCTCGCGGCTGTTCCCACGTTGGGTGGGGGCCATTGTCTCCAACTGTCCCGAGTCCGCGGTTGTTGCCTACGAGGTCGAAAACCTCATGTCCGAAGTCGTACGTGACCCGGCCGGCGACGACAACCACTACGAACTGCTGATCCGCCTCGGTGAGAGCGTTGGTCTCACGCGCGCCGAGATCGAGGCACACCCCGTGCTGACCGAGGCGTCCGAGACGTTTGAGTGGCTGTGGGAGCAGGCTCGGCATCCCGATTGGCTGGTGGGCTTCACCGCCGTAAACGGCCTGGAGATCCTGGGCGATCGCAACCTTCCCCTGAAGTACGGGAGCACTGCGGGCACGGGCCTTGGACCCGAGCCCTACGCCCGAACGCTGCGTCTGGGCGGGGACGCCCTCGAGTTCTTCGAGGTGAGCGACCAGGCGGACGCCGGCCACGGGCACGAGACGGTCGATATCATCGCCCGCTACACGCCGTCCGGGCGCGAGGACGACATCTTGATGGTTCTGACAGCAGGGATGGCGAGGCTGCGCAGGATGATGAACTCGGTGTGGGATCTGGCGATGGAAATCGACGCCGGCCTGGAGACGAAAGCGAGAAGCGATGACGAAAGGTGATCCCTGCGCCCTGTGCGGATCCACGTGGGGCGACGTCGACGACGAGATCGACGGCCGCTGGTACCACTTCTGCTGAGACCTTTGAAACGACGCCTTCGCCAACCTGGTCGCTGCCGTGGCGCAGCGGCTCGGCGAGGGCGTCGCCGTCCGGTCGGACGACGTCGAAGGAAACCAGGTCAGTGGAGCGGCGTGGCTACCCAGCAGCGGCGCCCAAGAGCACCCGTTCGTGGCGGTCTTCACCGACGACGGCGACGTGACCGACTGCGCCGTCAGCCCGTAGCAGGCTAGCGCTTCGCCGGCAGTGACTTCGCACAGCTTGTGCCCCGCTCGACCCACTTGGCGAGCTGCCGCTTGGTGCGAAGGTCCTCCGGGGCGATCCGCAGCCACCCCGGCATGGCGCGGCCGCGCATCTCGGCGACGCGGGCGTTGGTTGACGCGATCAACGAGTCGGACTGGGCTGGGTCGACGCGGACCATGACCCCACCTTGGCCGCTCGCCGCTATGGCCATGTGCCCGCTGATCAGAAAGGCGAGGCCACCAAACATCTTCTTCTCGCTGACCTCGGACTCGTCAGCGACAAGCTCGCGAATGCGGTAGGCGAGATCCTCGTCGTAGGCCATTACAGGTCGCGATCCTACGACACCAGCTACATATCCGAGGGTTACGGACCCGATCAATGGGGTATCAATCGGTCCGCCCCGGACCAGGATCCCTCTGGAGCACACGATGGGGCCGGTCCCGGTTCCGGGGTCGTTCGATCGCAGAGAGACTCGGGGGAGGACCGATGCCCAGGTGGCGAGGAGTCCGGCGCGCGGGAGCGGTCGCGGTAGCGACGGCGATGATCACGGGCCTGGCGTTGCCGGGGCTGGCGCAGGCGGCGGCGGTGGCGCCGACCTCGCCAGTCAACCTGGCCACCCCGATCGACTTCGCCGCCGGCGTGGCCGCCCGCGGAGCCACAGTCACATCCGGCGATGCCCGCTTCGAGGTCCTCGGCGGCGGCCTGATCAGGATGGAGTACTCGCCGAGCGGTCACTTCGAGGATCTCCCGACGGTCAACGTGGTGGACCGCCGCTTCGGCGTCCCGCCCTACCGGGCGAGCACCGGTCGGGGGTGGCTGACCATCTCGACGACAGCCGCCACCCTGCGTTACAAGCTCGGTTCCGGGCCGTTCCGACCCTCGAACACCTCGGTGACCTACTCATCCGCCGGCCACGCCACCACGGTTAGTCCCCAGTGGCAGTCGGAATGCCCGTTCGACCAGGTCTGCCAGGCCGGAGCCGCGACTCTCACGGGCGGGGCCAGCATCCAGACCGACCACAGCGGCTACCAGAGCATCGCCGGGTTCATCGGCGGTCTCGGGCAGGGAAACGGGGCGGCGGCCACCTGGACCGTGTTGGGAGCTCCCGCCGGCTCCGCGCAGCTGAGCGTGCGCTACGCCAACTACATCGGCGCCCTCGGGGGCCCGGCGCCGCGTACCATCGACGTGGTCGTCGACGGCACCGACGTCGGTCCCCTCACGCTGCCCCCGACGTCGAGCTGGGACACCTGGTCGACGGTGACCACCCCGGTCGGCCTCACACCCGGTATCAACACCGTGAGCCTGCGGTGCGCGGCGGGCGACAGCTGCAACGTCAACCTGGACACCGTGTCGGTCTCACCCGCCGGGGCACCAGCGCCGGCGTCACCGGACATGGGATATCTGGGCGGGTGGACCCGGGGCTTCGACACCGCCACATATGGTCCCCGCTTCAGTTGCCCTAGCGGCACGCCGACCGCCGTGCAATGCACCGCAGCGCTCCCCGCACCCCATCCGGGCATCCTCGATAAGGCCGGCTGGCAACTGCTCGACGACACCCCGAGCGCGGTTTGGACCAAGGATGGCTGGGTCGGCCCCCGGCCGTCTAACGGTGACGTCCAAGACGGGTACCTCTTCGTCTACGGCAACGATTACACCCAGGCGCTGAGCGACCTCAACAAGCTGACCGGGCCCTCGCCGCTGCTACCCGAGTCGGGCTTCGGGGTGTGGTACTCGGACTACTACCCCTACACCACGGCCGACTACGAGAACACCTTGGTGCCCGACTTCCGGGCCAACAACGTCCCCCTCGACACCCTCTCGGTCGACACCGACTGGAAGTCGCCCAACCAGTGGAACGGCTGGGAGTGGAACCCCGCCCTTTTCCCCGACCCCCAGGCCTTCCTGGCGTGGGCCAAGTCCCAGGGCATCAACGTCATCCTGAACATCCACCCGAGCATCTCGGACTCCGACCCGCTCCTCCCCGCAGCGGAATCGCTCTCCAGCACCCCGCTCGCGTCGAACACCTGCTTCAGCGGGCCGTGCCAGACGTGGGACTGGAGCCAGGTGTCGCAAGCCGAATCCTATTTCGTCCTGCACCAGCCCTACGAGAAGCAGGGGGTTGCCTTCTGGTGGTTGGACTGGTGTTGTGACAACTCCACGGTCTCGATGGCCGGACTCACCCCTGACAGCTGGGTCAACCACCTCTACGCCCAGGAACTGGCCAACAAGGCACAGCGGGGCTTTGTCCTGTCCCGGATCGGCAGCTCCTACCAGAACCCCGACGAGGTGTACCCCGCCGGGCCGTGGTCAGCGCACACCTCGGCGCTGGCCTTTACCGGCGACACCTGGGGCACGTGGAACACGCTCGCCTTCCAGGCCCAGCTCGCCGCCGACGAGGCGGCCATCGACGAGCCCTACGTCAGTGACGACATCGGCAGTTTCCTCGGCCCCCCGCCCGGGAACCCCTCCGACACCCCCGACCTGTACGCCCGGTGGGTGCAGCTCGGGACCTTCCAGCCCGTGCTGCGGCTCCACTCCAGCGCCGGTAACCGGCTGCCGTGGGACTACCCGCAACCGGCGAACAGCATCGCCGCCGACTTCCTCCGCCTGCGCGAGGCGCTGGTCCCCTACACCTACACTTTGGCCGACCAGGCGGTAGGCACCGGGGTGTCCATCAACCAGCCGTTGTACCTCGACTATCCCGACCAGGCGGGCGCCTACACCAACCCCACCGAGTACCTCTACGGCTCGAACATGCTGGTGGCCCCCGTGACCACGCCGGGCAACGTGACCACACAGCAGGTGTGGTTCCCGCCCGGCACGTGGACCGACTGGTTCACCGGGGCGACGTTCAACGGGCCGTCCGAGCAGACCCTCACCGTCCCCCTCGACCGCATGCCCGTGTTCGTAAAGGCCGGCGGCATCATCCCCGAGCAGGCACCCACGAGCCATGTGGGCGCCTCGCCGGGCGCTCCCCTGACCCTGCGGGTGTACCCCGGCGCCCCTGGGACCTTCTCGCTGTACCAGGACGCCGGCACGGGTACCGGTTACCAGCACGGCCAGTACAGCCTGACCTCCATTGCCACCGGGCCCGGTGCCGAGTCGACCTCGGGGGCACGGCCGTGCTCTTGGCAACCCTCTCGTTCGCCCGGAGAACACGCCGACTCTCGCGGGGACGTGACCACCGTCGTGATCGGGCCTAGCTGCGGCCGGTACCCCGGGCAGGTCACTTCCCGCAGCTACCAGGTCCAGCTCGAGGACCTCACCCAGCCCCGGATGGTCCTGATCGACGGCCGCCGGATCCCGCAGGCGACCAGCGGCAACCCGATCGGCTGGAGCTACGACCCGGCCACGCAGGCCGTGACCGTTCCGGTGGTCCACCTCGCCTTGACCAGCAGCGCCCGCATCACTGAGCTCGGGGGGCGAAGCGTCACCCGGAGCGAACCGGCCGCCGTCGACCTGAGCATCAACCCGTCGACCCCGCTGAGCGTCCCGCCCGGCCAGACCGCCACTGCGACCACCACTGAGCACAACGCCGGCCCCGGGGACGCCACCGGGGTGTCGGTGAGCTTGAGTGCACCGCCAGGGTGGACGGTGGTGCCCTCCTCCCCGGTCCCGGCAGGTTCGCTGCCCGCCGGGGCGTCGGCCACCCAGTCCTGGGAGGTCACCGCCCCGGCCGGGTCCGCGTCGCCTGAGACGGCTGCCCTCCAGGCGCAGGCGTCCTACGCGAGCGCGGGGCTGGCCGAAACGGTAACCGCCAGCGAGCAAAGCGCCCCGGCTCCCGCGCCGCTCCCCCCGCCGGTGATCTCGTCGGTGTCGCCGTCGACCACCACGGCGGGCACGACGGTGACCTTGACGGGCCAGAACTTCGGGGCCAGCCAGAACGCCAGCTACCTGACGCTGGCGGAGGGAGGTACCAGCTGGGGTGCGCCCTACGACGGCGCCAAGGTCACCATCACCAAGTGGAGTGACACGTCGATCAGCTTCGTCCTCCCGCCCGCCACCGGCCCCTACCCCGTGGTACCCGGCACGGCGACGATCACCGTCACCGCCGCCGGGCAGACATCGAACGCAGAGAACATCTCGATCGTCGGGTCGACCGCCTCGGCACCGCCGGTGATCTCCTCGGTGTCGCCGTCGACCACGACCCCCGGGTCGACGGTGACGTTGACCGGGCAGAACTTCGGCGCCAGCCAGGCAGACAGCTACCTGACCCTCGCCGAACCGGGGACAAGCTGGGGTGCGCCCTACGACGGCGCCAAGCTCACGATCACCAGTTGGAGCGACACGTCGATCAGTTTCGTCCTCCCGCCCGCATCCGGATCCTTCCCGGTACAGCCGGGTACGGCGACGATCACCGTGACAGTGGGGGGCCAGACGTCGAACGTCGGACAGGTCACCGTCACCTGATAACCGCCCATTGGGGAGAGCCACCTGATCCTGCCGGTACCGTTCGTTGATGGCGCACGAGGCCGTAGGGATCGTCAACGAGGAGTTGGCCGAGGCGCGCACCGCGGTCGCGGACCTGCGCCGGGAACTGGAGGCGATCGCGGACTCGACCGTGCTGGTACCGGACGACGAGCACGACGCCGAGGGATCGACGATCGGGTTCGAGCGGGCACGGGTGACAGCCCTGCTGGCCCAAAGCCAACGTCGCGTCGCCGATCTCGAGGCCGCCGTCGTGCGGGTAGGCGCCGGGACCTACCAGTGCTGCGAGCGGTGCGGCGGCGACATCGACGTAGAACGCCTGGCGGCGCTACCGGCCACCCGAGTTTGCGTGTCCTGCGCCAAGCGCGACCGCAACCGGCGGTAAATCCCTGGCGGCGAAGGATCGTGGGTCGACACACTGATACATGGATGTCCGTCACTTCGACGAGCCCAAGCCGTTCGCCCATGCGGCGGGGGGCTTTTGGCCGCGGACCCCTTCACCACGAACGTGATCGTTGTCCAGCTCAGCGGAGTGCTCGACGGAGGTAGCGGTGTCGCCGGCGCGGCTACCAAGGCGAGCGTTGCTACGTCGACTCCCCGAGGAACGAAGGTCCAGGTTAACCGTCTGAGCCGGCGAGAGCATTGTCGACGTAGCAACGCTCGCCTTTGTAACCATCGTCAGGGCGGCTACCCGTCGCCGGGAACGGGCC
This sequence comes from Acidimicrobiales bacterium, assembly GCA_035552775.1. Classification (GTDB taxonomy): domain Bacteria; phylum Actinomycetota; class Acidimicrobiia; order Acidimicrobiales; family Palsa-688; genus DASZKW01. The sequence goes on from DASZKW010000007.1 coordinate 6,544, forward strand.
CCGGTGCTTGGCCGGCCAACGTGGCCATCCGGCGGTGGACCTCGTCGGAGACGGCTTCGGAGTCGGTGTGGACGATCGTCGCGTCGAGGCTCACGAGCTGTCCGCCCACGTAGACCCGGCGGAGGTTACGCAGACCGCAGGCGAGGACGTACGTGCCGTAGGCGTCCCACACCGGTCCCGTGTCGGGACGCCGGGGGTCCACGACGACGAAGTCGGCATACTTGCCGACCTCGAGGCTGCCCACGGCGCCGTCGATGCCGAGCACCGTTGCCGATCCCAAGGTGTGGAGCTCGAGCATGTCGGCCGGTGCCATCGATGCCGGGTCGTGGGTCACCGCCCGCAGGACGTAGATGCCCATCCGCATGTTTTGCCACGGGTCGGAGATGTCCGTGCAGGCCTGGTCGTCGAGGCCCACGCCGACGCGCATGCCCGCCGCCCGGCACGCGGGGATATCCGCTACGCCCGACGCCAGCCTGCCGTTGGAGCACGGCTGCCACACCATGCCGCAACCGGCGGCCGCGGCCTCGGCAATCATGGCCGGGGTGGCGTGCACGAAGTGGCCGAAGACCAGGTCCGGTCCCAACGCGCCGGCGGCGCGGTACCAGGCGAAGCGGGCCCGCTGGTGGTCCAGTTCGAAGGGGGTCTCGAGGAAGTGCGGCTGGTTGATCAGCCCGAAGCGGCGCATGGCCTCGACTTCCAGCGCAGCCGTGGACTCCGATTCCGCCCACTGCACTGCTCCGGAGAGGGCCATCCCGAGCATCCCCGGGTGGTCGCGGTAGCGCTGCGCGAACGATACGACGGCTTCGAGGCGGTCGAGCGCCTCGGAGGGGGTACCGACCGCCTGGTCCAGCGACACGCTGTTGATGAACCGGACGCCGGCGTCCACCTTGGCCGTGAGCTGGACCTCTGCCACCTCCGGCGGTTTGAGGACCCCACCAAAGCCGCCGAGCCCCTCCGACACCGCTGCGAAGTCCAGTCGGTTCGAGGTGAAGTCGTACGCGGTGGTGATGCCGTTGTTGAGGAAATCGAGGGCTCCGTGAAGGGTGAACCAGTAGAGGTCATCGGGGCGGGCCACACCGGTGTGTCGGGTCATGGCGACGATCCACCCGTACAGCGACTGGTCGAGCCCGAGGCCCCGCGATGCGCTGGTGAACAGATGGCTGTGGGCGGACACGAAGCCCGGTGCGACGAAGGCGCCGGCCACGTCGAGAACGGCTCCGCCAGCCACCCCCACGGCTCCGCCAGCCACCCCCACGGCTCCGCCTTCTCTCGTCGCCCCCGCCGCGGCGCCCGCGTCATCTGCAGGCGGCTGGCCTGCTCCGATGCCCGTGATCCGCCCGTCGTCGCCGACGGTCATCCAGCCCCGGAGGGGTTCTCGCTGGCCGCGCGCCATGGTGAGAAGGACAGCGTTGGTGACAGTTAGCGTGGTGGCCGGCACGCGCTCACCCCATGGTCGCTGACGCCGACGCATTTGCGGGTCCACAGCTCGCGGGTCCACACCTCGCGTGTTCACACCTCGCGGGTTCACACCTTGGAAACCGGCCTACGAGGCGATCTCGGCACACTGGCGTGGTGACGACCGACCGCGACGTGGCGGTGCCGGCGTGAGCCTGGCGAAGGAGTTGGCCCGCTCCGGCATCGACGTATCCGACGACCTGGTCCGGCGCCGGGCCGCCTCCGCCGACTTCGCGTGGCTGTCGCCGGTGCTCCAGCGACGCCTTCCGGGTGAGCCCGCCGACGTCGTCGCCTGGCCACGCGACGGCGACGAGCTGGCTGCCTGCGTCGCAGTCGCCCACCGCCACGAGGTCCCAGTCACCCCGAGGGGGCGGGGGACCGGTAACTACGGCCAGGCCGTTCCCCTCCGGCGTGGGCTGGTGATCGACTGCACGCGGATGCGCCGTGTGCTCGCGGTCGATGACGGCTGGGCCCGCGTGGAGCCCGGCGTGACTTGCGCGGCGCTGGAGGGCGCCGCCCGACGTAGTGGCCAGGAGCTCGCCCTTTTCCCCTCCACCACGCAAAGCACCATCGGGGGTTTCCTGGCGGGAGGCGCCGGCGGGAGCGGCTCCATCGACCACGGCCTGCTGTGGGAGGGTTTCGTCGCCTCCGTCGACGTGCTCGCATGCGTCGACGCGCCCGGCGTGGAACACGTGAGCGGCTCCGCCACCCGGCCCTTTCTGCACGCCTATGGCACCACGGGTGTCCTGGCCGGGGCGCGCATCCGGCTGGACCGGGCCCGGGAGTGGACGGGGGTGATCGCCAGTTTCGAGGACTTCGGGGCGGGGGCGGCGGTGGGCAACCGGCTTCTCGACGCAAGCGTCCCTCTCCGCCTGCTCGGTGTCAGCGAGGCCGACCTGGTGGCCAACTTCCCGCCGCGCCCGTTCCTGCCCCCTGATCGGGCCAGCCTGCGCTGCGTCACCCCGACCGGCACCGTGTCTGCCGTCATCGACATGCTCGCCGGCGGGGGTGGTCGCGTGGAGGGCGAGGGCCCCCGGCTGGTGCCCGTGGTGACCAGCCTGTCGTACAACCACGTGACCCTCCGGGCGAAGCAGGCGGACCCCGCCATCTGTCACCTGCAGGTGAGCGGGCCCGTGCTCAGCGACGACCCCGACGCGGTGCGCCGTTGCCTTCCCGACGGCCGGCTTCACCTCGACGCCATGCGTGCCGGCGGGGTTGTGGGGTTCGGCGGCCTGCTGATCTCGCGATTCGAAGCGGAGCCGTTGCTCCGTGAGGGCGTCATTGCCCTCACGGAGCTAGGCGTGCATGTCGTCGACCCCCACACCTGGTCGGTGTGGGATGGCGACGGAAGCGTGGCCCGTACCGCCCGGAGGATGGATCCCGACGGGCTGCTCAACCCGGGCAAGCTCGAACGTTGAGCGTGCACCAACCTGTGCCGGTCGCTTCGCTCCCGAGGTCGCTCACGGCGTCCCCGCGGGCAGGTGAATGCTCTTGTCGATGAAGGAAGTGTTGACGATGTCGGCCGGCGTGAGCCCCGACTTCACCGGCTTGCCCAGCTTGGCGTAGATGGGCTCGAGGATGCTGATCATTCCCTGCACCCGGGTCGGGTCCATGTCGCCCATGACCCCGTCGGCTGCGTTGGAAATGATGTGGTCGGCGAGTTGGGTCGTCACCGAATAGCTCGCCGCTCCCGAGTCGTAGACCCAGCCGTTGTTGTACTGCTTCACCAAGCTGACGATCAGGGCGTTGGTCGGGCCCGGGTTTGCCGCGTAATCGACCTGAGCCTGCTGGATGTCAGGAATGAGCTTCTTGAAGCACGCCGCGTACTTGGTCACGTTGCCCGGCTTGGTGGCGATGGCCTCCGGGTAGGGGTTGTAGCCGGAGGAGGCGACGAGCGCGTACTTGACCGGCTTGTCCCACTCGGGCAGCTCGTGTTCGTAGGTGTACGGCTCGGCGGTCGCGAACCCCTGCTGGGCGATGCTTCCGCCGGCCGCCACCCAGCGCGATGGCGTGCTGTCGTAGGAACCGTCGACCTGGCTGCTCTTGAGCACCCCCGTCGACGTCAGGTAGGTCATGTACACCGCGCCGCTCGAGTACAACACCTTGGTGTTGGTCTTGCCGATGTCGGCGATGGTCTGGAAGCTCGGGTGCTGCTTGGGGTCCCACATGAGGATGAACGGGCTGGTGTAGCGGGGGGCGACCAGCGCGACCGTCGGCTGGGTGGCGGACAGCTCGACGGACTCGTCGGTGCTGACGTAGCCGAGGAAGATGCTCGAGTTCTCGTACATCTGGGCGCTCACGGGCTGGTAGCCGATCGCCGGTCCCCCCAGGCGGACCTGAATCTTGACCCCGGTGTCGTGGCCGTGGGCGACGAGCTCGCCGGTGTAGGTCTTCTTGGAGTTGTCGACCGTGCCGCCCGGCGCGGCCAACTCGTAGAGCTCGGAGTGGTCGGCCTCGGGGTTCCAGTCGGTTTGGGTGACGATCGTCGACGGGCAGATGCCCTGCAGGGAGTAGGTCGGGTTGATGCTCGCGGCAGCCGTCGTGGTACTCGCGGCCGTCGACGGGCTGCTGGATCCGCATGCGGCTGAGGCGGTGGCGAGGGCGGTGGCGCCTACGACGGCCCAGCTGATCCGGCGCGTACTTCGATGCATGGTTCTCCTTATGTGTTTGACGGCGACGACGGGCGATGGCGATGGCGACGACGGGCGACGGCGACGGCGACGATGGGCGAGGGCGGCGATAAGGGCTCGCGCGGTTGCGCTCCTAGGAGGCCCCGGTCGTGCGCGCCGAGTCGTACCAGGGGCCGATCACCCTCTTGGACACGGCGCCGACGAGCAGGAACGCGGCGATCCCGAGGAGGGAGCTCACGATGACGGCGGCGTAGAGCTGGTCGGACTCGAGCCGGTCCCGGTAGAGGTTTATGAGCTGCCCCAGGCCCGGCTGGCCCTGCATGAAGAAGAAGTCACCGACGATGGCGCCGATCACCGAGAGGCCGGCGGAGATGCGCAGGCCGGTGAAGATGGCGGGCAGGGCGGCGGGGAACTGCAGCTTCCACAGCCTGGACCAGCGGCCGACCCCCTGGAGGGTGAACAGGTCGTGCTGGCCGTCCTCGACGGACTGGAGGCCGAAGAGCGTGTTGGTGATGATGGGAAACAGGGCGATGAGCACGCACACCATCACCCGGCTGCGGAAGTTGAAACCGAAGGCAAACCCGATCAGGGGCACGATGGCGAGGATGGGGACGGTCTGGAGCACCACTGCCCACGGATAGACCGACCGCTCCAGCCACTTGGCTTGGCTCATGATCACGGCCAGGGCGAAACCGATGGCGATGGCCACCACGAAACCCAAGCCCGCCGCCTTGGACGTGAGGGCCAGCGAGGTCAAAATGTCGTGCAGGTTGCTCCAGGTGAGAAAGCCGACTTGCACGACGCTTTGGGGTGGCGGGAGCAGGAACCGCCGGCTCGGCTGGAGCAGGACGTAACTGATGAAGTACCAGATGCCGATGATGACCGCCGACAGAGCGACGGGCGGCCCCACGACCTTGAGGGTCGGCTTGCGGCGACCCTTCACCTTTGGTGGCTGGCGGCGCCCGGGTTCCTCCGGGGGGTGACCACCGGGCTCACGTTCGACGACGGCAGTGGCGCTCATTGCCGCACCGTCGTGGCGACGGCGGCAGTGGCGGTCACTAGTGGCCCTCCCGGAGGGCCGCCCCGACCTGACCCGCCCGGCTGGCGAACGCCGGCTCGTAGCGCAGGGACGGCGACCGGGGATAGGGCAACTCGATCGGGACGTCGGCGACGATGCGCCCCGGCCTGCCGGACATGACCAGCACCCGGGTGGAGAGGAACACGGCTTCGGCCACGGAGTGAGTGACGAACAGAGCGGCGAAGCGCCGGTCCAAGAAAAGCTTCTGCAGCTCGTCGTTGAGCCTTTCGCGGGTGATCTCGTCGAGCGCACCGAACGGCTCGTCGAAAAGGAACAGCCCTGGTGACATGGTGAGCGCCCGGGCCAGCGACGCCCGCATCTTCATCCCGCCTGAAAGAGCTCGCGGGTACTTGCCCTCGAAGCCGGTCAGGCCCACGGTCTCGATGGCGGCTGAGGCCGCCGCCCGGCATGTCGGCTTGTCCATGCCTTGCAGCTCCGCGAGCAACTCGACGTTGCGGCGGACGTTGCGCCACGGCAGCAGGGTGGCGTCCTGGAACACGTAGCCGACGTTGCCCGGCCCGACGTTGATGGTTCCCGAGCTCGGCGCGCACAGCCCCGAGGCCAGGCGCAACAAGGTCGACTTACCACAGCCCGACGGCCCGACCACGGCGACCAGCTCACCGGGGTGCACCGAAAAGCTGACCGGGTCGAGTGCCACCGTGCCGTCCGCGAAGCGCTTGGTGACGTCGGTGAACACCGCCCCCGAGGTTTCGAGATCCGCCCAGTCCCGGGTCTTTTGATCGACCGCCATTGCTGCCATGTCAGACCTCCATCATCTCGAACGCCGGGATCAGGGCCCGGCTCACTGAGCTTCTCGCCACCACCCGACCGCGGTGGACGGTCACCCGCCGCTCGCTTCCGACCGCGACCGCCCCGCTGAGGGTCTCGCCTTCGATTGCCACGAGTTCCGCCGGCTCGCCCGGGGCCACGGCAACGGGCGGCAGGCCCATCACCAGGCGGGAACCGGTGGTGCACGCTTGCCACGCCTCCTCGACGCTCAGGTGTCCGGCCAGCACCATCAAGGCGGCGGTTTCGGTGGCGTCGAACCGCCCGAGCGAGCAGAAGGGGTCCCTGACGTTGTCAGCACCCGCGGCAACGGTGACCCCTGCGTCGAGGAGCGGGCGCAGAGCGGTCAGGCCCCGGGGGGCGGCGGTGGTACGGCCCCGCGCCTGGAGGAACAGGTTGGTCTGGGGAAGCGCGACCACGCCGACGCCGGCGGCGGCCAGCGCCTCCGCGGTGGCGGCCTGGCGGTCGGGGGGCTGGACGCCGAGGCTCACGCAGTGGCTCGCCGTCACCCCGGCCCCGGGGCCGCGCTCGATGACGAGGCGCGCCAGCTCGGCCACAGTGAGGACGCCCTCGGCGAGGGTCTCGTCTGTGTGCAGATCAACGGGCACACCCCAACGGCCCGCGGTGGCGAGGGCCGCCGCGGTGGCCGCGCTCGGGTCCGGGTCGGCGTAGGGGCACCCCCCGACCACGTCGACACCGAGGTCGAGCGCCTCGTCGAGCAACCGGAGCGACGCCGCCCCGCCCGTGCCGCTGAGGGGAGGGGCGATCAGGGCCACGAGCTGCAGGTCGGCCAGCCCCGACTTGTCGACCTGCGCCCTGACCTCGACCAGGGCGCGGACCGCCCGCAATCCCAGCGGGTGGCCGACGTCTACATGGGTGCGGATGGCCGTCGTGCCCCGCAACACCATGGCGTCGACGGCGCGCGTCGCCCGGTCCACGATGTCGTCGTGGGTGAGCAGCGGCCACTGGGCGCGCCACGCGGCGACGGCGCCGGCCAGGTCGCCGACCGGGTTGGAGGGTGCCCCCGGGCGCTCCGCGGACAGCGCCTTGTCCAGGTGGGCGTGAGGCTCGGCCGGAGCGGCGAGGATCACCATCCCTGCGCACGGTTCGACGACGTCGCCGGGCGCGGCGACGAGGGAGGGGCCGACCGCGGTGATGGTCCCCAACCGGGCGTCCACGGCCACGTCGGCCGCGCTGCCGTCCGCCAGCCGGCCGCCTCGGAGTACCAGGCGGCAGGTCACGGGTACCCGCTCACGCCGGCTGGGGAGCGCCACGCCGGCGCGGGAGCTGGACACCCAGGCGCGGCATGACCTCTTCGGCCAGCAGGTACAGCTGGTCGTCCATCGCCTCGGTGCTCAAGCCCGGGAAGTCTGGGAACAGCACTAGGTGGTGCAGGTCCAGCAGCTCCCGCCACCTGCCGAGCTGGTCCACGACCTCCTCCACGGATCCGATCGCCATGGCGCCCGCCGACCGGGTGTCTTCGAGGCTGGGGCGGAAGTCGAACGGCGCTCCTTCCTTGAACCGGGAGAACCGGCCATAGGGGGCAAGGAACTTGACGAGCTCGTCGTGGCCGTCACGGCCCGACCGCATCGCTCCCGCGGTGGTGCGAGCCACGTGGACCGGCAGCTGCAGGCAGCGACCCTGCCCGGGACCGAGCGGGTGGCCGGCCCGCTCGGCTTCGTCGGCGAAGCGTTGCCAGGCGGAAGCCACCCAGGCGGGGGGCGCCATGGCGAACACGCCGGTGAAGCCCTGGCTGGCCACGTAGCTGAGGGTGGCCGGGGAGCCGACGGGCTGGAAGATCTCGACCGGCTGGTGGAGCGGCCGGGGCACGAGTGTCAGATGGGTGACCGTGGCTCCCCGGTCAGGGATGCCCGGCGGTGGATAGGTGTAATGCTTCCCCGAGTAGCTGAACTCCTCGTTGCTCCACGCCGCCCGGATGATGTCCATCGCCTCTTCGAACATCTCCCGGTTGACCCGGTCGGCCTCGCGGCTCATGGCGTTGTCGCCGCTGGCGACCACGGCGCCGAGAGTCTGAGCTTCCCGGGGGACCGTGCCGCGCCCGACCCCGAACACCAGCCGTCCCCCGGTGAGCACGTCGGCCATGGCGAAGTCCTCCGCCAGCCGCAGCGGGTGCCACTGGGGGACCACGTTGAACATCTGCCCGAATCGCAAGCCGGTGGTCATCCCCGCCAGGTGGACTCCGAACAGGATCAGGTTGGGGGTGACCTCGTAGCCCTCGTACTGGAAGTGGTGTTCGGTGAGCCAGACGGTGTCGTAGCCGAGGGCGTCGGCCTCGCCCGCCCAGTGGCAGAGATTGTCGTAGGTGTGCACCACGTCGGCGTTGGTGCTGCGCCGGTCCGTCGGTGCAGGGTCGCCGGGTCCGGCGTCGGGCATGGGGACAATGCCGTAGAAGTGCAGATCGGTTCGCATCGCCTACCCATCCAATGAACCGTACGTTTCAGCGGGCTGACCCTGCGTGTTGCGATCTCGTGAAACGGCCGCCGAGCGGGGTGGCCGGCAGCGGTGGATCGGTGACCCCTGCCTACGATGCGCCGATGTTCCCTTCGCAGCCCGGCGGCCCGGCATGAGCATCGTCGACATACTCGGCGCGCTGCGAGTGGGGCCGGCAGTCCTGGCCGCCGGAAATGATCACGGACCGCTGGCGGGGACATCCATGGTGGTGAAAGACCTCATCGACGTGGCTGGAGTCCCCACGGGGGCAGGCAACCCTGACTTCCTGGCCGAGGCCCCTCCTGCGGCCAGCCATGCACCGGCGGTCCGCCGGCTCCTCGACGCCGGGGCGACGGTCGTCGGCAAGTCCCATACCGACGAGCTGGCCTTCAGCCTGTCGGGGACCAACGTCCACTACGGGACACCGATCAACCCGCGGGCCCCGGGCCGCGTGCCGGGCGGCTCCTCCAGCGGGTCTGCTGTGGCCGTCGCCGGCGGCCTCGTGCCCGTCGCCTTGGCGACGGACACGGGGGGATCGATCCGGGTCCCGGCGTCGTACTGCGGCGTCTACGGGCTGCGCCCCACGCACGGCAGGGTGCCCCTCGATGGCGTCGTGGAGCTCGCCCCGTCGTTCGGAACGGTTGGCGTCCTGGCCGCCACCGGCCCGGCGCTCGAGACCGCCGGCGTGGCCCTGATCGGCGGGCGAAAAGCCAAGCATCCAGCCCGGGCCCTGTGGCTGGCCGAGGACCTGCTCGCCCAGAGCGACCGTGAAGTGGCCGCCGCCGTCGCCGCCGCCGCCCAGGCCCTGGCGGAGCGCCTCGGTGTCGCCCTGCGCCACGGCGAGCTGGCGGGCGGCCGCCTCGACCGCTGGCTGCGGGCCTTCCGGGGGCGCCAGTTCGTGGAGGCGTGGTCCAGCCACGGCCCATGGATAGAGCGTCGCCGTCCCCGCATGGGACCCGGTATCGCCGCCCGCTTCGACGACGCCCGGCGAACCGCGACCGCGGAGGCGGCCGCCGCGGCCGCCGCGGGGGCGGAGGTGTGCGCCGCGCTCGACGACGCCCTTCCCCCCGGTGGTGCCATGGTGTTGCCCTCGGCGGCCACGGTGGCGCCCCCACTTCAGCTGCGCGGTGCGGCCAAGGACGATCTGAGGGTGCGTACCCTGCGGCTCAACGCGGTGGCCGGGCTCGGGGGGCTGCCGGCGGTGAGCCTGCCGTTGGCGATTGCTGACGGCCTCCCCGTAGGCGTGGGGATCGTCGGTCGCCGCGGCGACGACGAGGTGCTGGTGGCCACCGCCCGCCTCGCCGCTGACCCGCACGATGGGCGCCGCCGCGCCGCCGGAGCGCACACCGATCCCCGCCGCTTGAACGCTGACGGACGGCCCCTGTGACCTCGGCCAGCGGTGGGCTCACCGCCCTTACCGCCACCGCCCAGGCCGCCATGATTGCGGCCGGGGACGTGTCGGCCACCGAGGTGCTCGACGCCCACCTCGCTCGCATCGCCGACCACAACCCCGAGCTCAACGCCGTGGTGGTCCTGGACGAGGGCGCCGCCCGGGGCGCTGCTGGCGCAGCCGACGAGGCGCACGCCGCCGGGCGCCCGCCGGGGCCGCTCGCCGGCGTGCCCGTGACGGTCAAGGAGGCGTTCGACGTCGCCGGCCTCCCCACCACCGCGGGCATGCCCGAGTACGCCGGCCGGCTGGCCAGCACCGACGCTCCAGCCGTCCGCCTTCTCCGCGACGCCGGCGCGGTGATCCTCGGTAAGACCAACGTCCCCACCCAACTCGCTGACCTTCAGTGCGCCAACCCGCTCTACGGCCGGACGGTCAACCCTTGGGACCACTCGCGCAGCTGCGGTGGCTCGTCTGGAGGCTCGGCGGCGTCGGTGGCCGCCAGCCTCGCCGCCGCCGACCTTTGTAGCGACCTCTCCGGTTCGATACGGGTGCCGGCCTCGTGGTGCGGCGTGTACGGCTTGCGCCCATCCCACGGGTTGATCTCCAAACGGGGCCACCTCCCGTGGCCGACCGACGGGCTGCTCGAGCCGGCCACGTCCGCCGTCGGACTCCTGGCCCGCTCGGTCGAAGACCTCAGCTTGGTCTTCGAAGTCCTGGCCGGGGGGGAGCGACCGGCGCCGGCGGCGCGACCGCTGCGGCCGGCGCCGCTCGGACCCCTCGCGCCGGACTCCCTCCGCATCGCCGTGTGGTCCGGCGTGCCCGACGCCCCGGTCGACCGCGAGACCAGCTGTGCGTTCGCGGCAGCGGTCTCCGCACTCGACGGAGCCGGCGTCGTTATCGAGGAGCTGGCCCCACCGATCGATCCGGCCGGGGCCCTGGCGCTGGCCTGGCGGCTGGTGGACGCCGAGATCACCCACGGCCTCACCTCCGGCCAGTGGGAGGACGTCCGGGGCGGCGGGTCGGGCATGACCCAACTCGTCCACGACCACCTGGTCGACCAGGAGGCCCGCCTGCAAGCCACCCGGGCCTGGCAAGAGGTCTTCGAGCGCTTCGATGCCGTGCTGTGCCCGGCGGCGGCTGTTCCCGCCCAGCCCGTCGACGAGCGGCCGCCCGTCCGGCGCCCGCTGGTCATCGACGGCGTCGAGCACCCCCACCCGGTCCTCGCCCACTGGAGCCTGCTCACATCGGTCGCCCACCTGCCCTCGGTCACTCTCCCCGCCGGCGTCGGGGCGACCAGCGGGCTACCGGTCGGCGCCCAGCTGGTAGGGGGCCACCTCGACGACCTGACACTGCTAGCTGTGGCCGGGGTGGTCGCCGAGGTGCTCCGCGCCTACCGCCCACCGCCCGGGACCGATCGCCGCTCGGGTCCTACCGACCGCCGCCCGGCGCCTATCGCCCGGCGCCCGGGTAACTGAACCGGGCGATCTCCTCCATCGCCAGGCCCAGGCGCTCGACGCAGCGCTCGAAGTGCTCCTTGCCCTCCTCGGGTGACGCCAGCGTCGGGTCCCCGATGACGCCGCTGGCCATGACGTCGTTGGATGACCACCCGAAGGTCACCTCCCCGCCGAAGCCGACGGCCTGGTAGTCGGCCAGCCATCGGGGCAAGGACCGCTCGGCCAGGTCCATGCTCACCAGGTCGGGACGCAGGTGCATGACCATCGAGGTCTCCCCGGCACTGCCGTGCACGGCGAAGCCCTCCTCGGCGTCGGCTGCTCCGTGGCCTCCCTGGTCGACAGGGACATGGGGATGGGCGAGAAAGGTCATCAGCCCGTGGCGGACGCGGATCTCGCGGCACGCCACCCGCAGCAGGGCGCTGTTGCCCCCGTGACCGTTGAGGAACACCAGCCGGGGCACACCGGCTCGGGCCAGCGACGCCCCCAGGTCGTCGAGCATGCCGAGCAGCGTGGACGGCGACAGGGTGATGGTCCCCGGCGCCCACAGGTGCTCGCTCGACAGCGCGTACGAGATGGTCGGCAGCAGGGTGAGCGGCAGGTCGGGACGGGCATCGACGACCGCCTCGGCGACCGCCCCGGCGATTAGGGCATCGGTGACCAGAGGCAGGTGCGGCCCGTGGTGCTCGATGGCGCCGATGGGCTGGATGGCGACCAGGCCGGGGCCGGCCTCGCCGGCGGCCGGCCCGCTCAACTCCGCGAAGCGATGCACGGGCATGACCCGACGGTACGGACCCCGTGTTGCCACGGCGAATCCAATCCGAGAACAGCTGATTACAATCCGGCCGCCGTCAGCCGGCCGCCGTCATCCCGCCGCCCCGCGCAGCACCGCCAGGTCTTCGGCGTCGAGGGGGGCGACCGGCCCGGCGAGGATCAGCGCGGCAAAGCCCTCGTCGGGGAGCATGGTCGTGAGGGCGTAGAGGCGGCCGGGCCCGGTGTTGCGGATGCGGTGGGTCGTCCCCGCCGGCAGGACGAGCAGTTGGCCGGCCGACACCGGGGTGCTCGCCCCGTCGCTCTCCGCATAGCCCAGCCCGGCGAGGAAGAAGAACGTCTCGGTGGCCGCTCGGTGCTGGTTGGGCGGCTGCGCGCCTCCCGGCTCCCAGACCTCGAACACCACGGTGTGGTCGATACCGTCGGCGGGGCCGGCCAGCACCGCGAGCTTGACCGTGTCGCCGGCGCTGATGTGGTGGGCGATCGGCGCGCCGTCGGGCAGCAGCCGGAACGGCGCGATCACGCTCGCGCCCCCTGGCGCAGCGCCTCGCTCGTGGTCACGAACCCGAAGCACTGCTTGACGTTGTAGAGCGTGGCGTCCCAGCAGTAGGAGGGCGACGTGGTGGCGCAGCAGTCGGTGACCATGATGCAGTCGTACCCGACGCAGGCGGCGTCGATGAGGGTGGCCAGCACGCACTGGTCGGCGTTGACGCCGGCGAACAGCACCGTGGTCAGGTCGAGGTTGCGCAAGATGGTGTCGAGCTGCGTGTCCCAAAAGCCGCTCATCCGGTACTTGGCCACCTCGATGTCGCCCGCCTCCGGGGCCAACTCGTCGACGATCGCCGCGCCCCAACTCCCCGATTGGAGCACCGGGCCGGCCCCGGACAGGTCGTCGCCGATGCCGGTGCTGGTCCCGTCGGGGTTGTACACGTGCATGACGCCCGGCGGCAGGTTGGCCCGGTCGGCACGGTTGCCCCAGCCGAGCCAGACGACCGGCACGCCCGCGGTGCGCAGCGTCGGCAGCAGGGATTGCAGGGTGGCGATGGGCGGGCGGGTCGGTCCGATGTCCACCCCGATCGACGCCAGCCAGCCGCCGGGGTGGCAGAAGTCGTTTTGCATGTCGACCACCATGATCCCGGTCCGGTCGGGGTCGAGCACCAGCGCCTGGGGCACGGCGGCAACCTCCCATCCGGCCACCGGCCGGCGCCGGAGGTCGCAGCGCGAGCCGTCGACCCGCCAGGCGTTGCGAGGGCCGGGCCCAAGCGGATGCATGAGCAAGCGATGGTAGCGGCCGCCTGCTCGCTCACCGACGTGAGCGGCGGCCGCCCGTCCGGTCAAGGCCGGCGCTGGGGCGCCGGACGGCAAGGAGGTTCAGCGCCACGTCCTCACCGGCTCCGCCGACGAGCTCCTCGACGGCCTGTGCCGGTACCGGGACCTGGGGGTCTCCGACCTGTCGGTTGTGCTCGGCCACGACGACCCGAGCGCCCTCGGGACCCTCGAGGTGCTCGTCGGCGACGTCCTCCCCCGCTTGGAGACGGGTGGCGACGGGCTGACCCCTGGTGGCGAGGGGCTGGGCCCGGGCGTCCAGTTACCCCAGTTTTGACCCAGCCGTCTTTCGCCTGTAACGGCACGGAAACGGGGGCGCGCTTGGCTGGCAGGCATGGAGTTGTTGCACGAGCCGGTGTGGCGGCAGTTCTGGTATCCGGTGGCCTTCACCGAGGACCTGGGCGACGCCCCCGTGGCCCGCACCCTCCTCGGCATAAGGCTGGTCCTGTGGCTCGGACCCGAGGGCCAAGTGGTAGGGGCCGTCGACCGCTGCCCGCATCGCGACGCGCCGCTCTCGCGGGGCTGGACATGCGATGGCCGGATCGTGTGCCCCTACCACGGCTGGGAGTACGGAGCGGCCGGCAAGGTCGTGCACGTCCCTCAGACCCCGAGGATCCGTTCGTTTCCGGGCCGCTTCGCGTTGGAGACCGTCACCACGGCCGACCGTTACGGCGCCGTGTGGGTGTGCCTCGACGAACCGCGGCGCCCTCTGCCTGACCTGCCCGACGGCGAGGCGGGAGGCTGGAGGTGGATACGGGAGTTCGACGAGGAGTGGGATGTCCCGGCGGCCCGGCTCATGGAGAACAGCTTTGACCCGGCGCACACCGTCTTCGTGCACAGGGCGACGTTCGGGGACACGGCGCGCCCCGATGTCGACGTCCCCACCATCGAGCGGACTCCGTACGGGATGGTCATCCGCAGCGACCTGTCGGTAAACAACCCGGAGCTGGCCCGAACGACGACGGGCGAGCGCGCCGCCGACAAGACGGTGCGTCACAGCGTGACCGAGTTGCACGCCCCGTTCCTCCGGGTCCTGAGGTCGCAGTACCCGAGCGGGACCGTCCACCACATCGTCACCGCCGCGACCCCGATCGACGACCGGCGGCTGCGCCTGGTGCAGTGGGCGGTCCGCAACGACACCGAGCACGACGCCCCCGCCGCCCAGGTCGTCGCCTTCGACCGGCGCGTCACCTGGGAGGACCAGGCCCTGCTGGAAGCCATCTGGGCTCCCTACTCGGCTGACGTCGACGCCAACGTGCACATCAAGGTGGACCGTCCGACGGTCGAGATACGGCGGATCTACGGGGAGATCAGTGCCGGGACGTGGTCGGGTTTGTCCGCCACGCCCGCCGTCTCCTCGTCTCCCGCGGCCGCGCGCGCGCCGCAAGTCCCCACCCCCCTCGGGCCGGCGCGCGCGCCGGCCGCCCTCTCGGCGCGCTCGAGCGTCGAGGGCGGCGGCCCGATCCCGATCGTCGACCTGGCTGCGTTCACCGAGGGGAGCCCGGCCGAGCGCGCCGGGTTGGTGGCGGAGGTGGCCGACGCCTGCGAGCGAATCGGCTTCCTCGTGGTAGCCGGCCACGGTGTGGACCCGTCGCTCATCGCCGAGACCTACGGCGTGACCGATGAGTTCTTTGCCTTGCCACTCGCCGACAAGCTCGCGTGCACGCCCGAGGGCTGGGACCGCTTCTGCGGTTTCGCCAGCGTCTCCGCAGGCGCAAACCCAGGGTCGGGGCCCCCCGACCTCAAGGAGATGTTCCACGCCAACCGCTTCGACGGCCCCGAGGCGGCGATGGCCGGCGGCTACTCCGCTGAC
This sequence comes from Acidimicrobiales bacterium, assembly GCA_035552775.1. Classification (GTDB taxonomy): domain Bacteria; phylum Actinomycetota; class Acidimicrobiia; order Acidimicrobiales; family Palsa-688; genus DASZKW01. The sequence continues at coordinate 21,695 of DASZKW010000007.1, forward strand.
ATAGCCCTGCGCCAGGCGCCCAACCTGTGGCCCGGCCGGCCGGCCGGCTTGGAAGCCGCGTGGAAGGCGTACTACCGGGCGATGGAAAGCCTCGCCGCCACGCTACGGCGCGTCATGGCCCTGGGTTTGGGCTTGGCCGAGAACTGGTTCGAGCCCTACTTCGATCGCCACCTGTCCAACTTGTCCGCCAACTGGTACCCACCCCAGCAGACGCCGCCCATCCCGGGGCAGGTGCGCTCGTCGGCCCACGTCGACTTCTCGTTCCTCACGATCCTCTACCAGGACGACGCCCCTGGCGGTCTCGAGGTGCGCGACCGGGACCAGCAGTGGCGCCCTGTCCCCGCCCGGGCGACGACGTTCGTGGTCAACCTCGGCGACCTCACCAACCGCTGGACCAACGACGCGTGGCGGGCGACTCCCCACCGGGTCGTCAACCCGCCGGAGGAAGTCACCCGGGGCCGCATCTCGATCCCGTTCTTCGCCATGCCTGACTGGGAGGCCGTCATCGAGTGCGCCCCCACGTGCAGCTCGGCGAGCCGACCTCCTCGCTACGAGCCGGTCGTGGCCGGACCGCACGCCGAGCAGCGGCGCAGCGGACGGCGGGCGCCGATGACGGTGTGACGCCCCTCCCGGGAGGTGGGTAGGGTCAGGCGTCGCGCCGGATGCAGGTGTACGCGCCGTACGCCGCCCGGCTATAGGTCCGCCCGACGACGTCGAATCCGGTCCGGTCGAGCATCGCTTCGAGCAGCCAGCTGTAGGTGCTGTGCTCGCCGCGCACGTGCTCCGCCAGCTCGTCGGCAGTCCAACCCACCGAGGGGTCCGAAACCGCTCCCGACATCCACGCCTCGACCCGCTCGTCGGCGTCGGCGGGATCGAAGTCGAACACCAGGTCGCGCAGCCGCAGGACACCGCCGGGGCGCAGGACCGACCGGATCCGTTGCAAGGCGATGGCTTTCCAGAAGTCGGGGATCTGGTGCAAGGCGTGGCGCGTGTAGACGAAGTCGGCGGCCTGGCCGTGGTGCTCGTAGCTCAACAGTCCGGCGCCGACGACTGTCAGGTTGGCGATCCCCCCGCTCTCGGCGCGCGCCAGCATCGCCGCCCTCATCGACGCAGACACGTCGACGGCGATGACACGGCGGCAGCGGCGGGCGGCGGCGACGGCGAAGGTCCCCGTGCCTGCCCCGAGGTCGACCAGCGTCGAGTCCGGGCCGAAGCCGTGCCGTCCGAGGACATCCAGGTCCTCGGACGGGTCGAACCCCGCCTTGCGGTCGTAACCCGCGACGTATCCGGCGTCGAGGTGCTCATCGCCGGCGTGGGCCACCTCGTCGAGCCACCACCGCTTCATGGCCGAGCTTGGCACAGGTACCTCTTTGCCTAGCGTGCAGGCCGTGACCTCGCCGACGGATGAACCCACGCGGGGGTGGCGCCGTCTGGCCGTCGAACCCCGCCGGCCGCTCGCCGTCCGCAACTCTGCGAGGGGACCGTGGCTGGTCGTGGCCACGGTGTGCATCGGGGCGTTCATGGGCCAGCTCGACGCCAGCATCGTCACCCTGGCGTTCCCCACCCTCCGCCACGATTTCAACGCGTCGCTGGCCAGCGTCGAATGGGTCGGCCAGATCTACCTGCTGGTCCTGGTCGGCTTGCTCGCCGCCGTCGGGCGCTACGCCGACATGGTGGGGCGCAAGCTGCTCTACATATACGGGTTCGTCGCCTTCATCGTCGGCTCCGCCCTGTGCGGCCTGGCGCCGGACCTGCCGGCGCTCGTCGCCTTCCGCGTGCTGCAAGGCTTCGGCGCGGCCATGCTCCAGGCCAACAGCGTCGCCATCATCGTCGGCGCCGTGCCCAAGGACCGCCTCGGGCGCGCCATCGGCGTGCAGGGGGCGGCCCAGGCGCTGGGCCTGGCCCTCGGTCCCGCCGTCGGCGGCCTGCTCATCGCCGCCGGGGGCTGGCGGCTCATCTTCTACGTGAACGTACCCGCCGGCGTCGCCGGCGCCGTCCTCGGTTGGTACCTGATCCCCCGCAGCCGCCACCTCGCCCCCAGGGTCCCCTTCGACTGGATCGGTTTGGCCATCTTCCTGCCCGGGGTCACGGCGCTACTGCTGGCCGTGTCCTACGGCGCCCGCTACGGGTGGATCTCGCCGCTGATCGTCACCCTGTTCGCCGCCGGCGCCGCTCTTCTGGTCGCGTTCGTCAAGTGGGAGCGGACCGTCGACACGCCGATGCTCGACCTGAGCCTGTTCTCGCGGGTGTCTTTCAGCGCCGGCATCGCCAGCGGGCTGTTGTCGTACCTGGTGCTGTTCGGCGTGCTCACAGTCGTGCCGTTCTACCTCGAGGTCGGCCGCCACGCCTCGTCGGGGACCGCGGGCCTCGAGCTGATGGTGATGCCCATCGGTCTGGGGTTGGTCGCTCCCCTCGCCGGCCGCCTGGCCGATCGGATCGGGGCCAGGCCGCTCACCGTGGCGGGGATGGCGGCGGCGGCGGCCATGTTGGCCTTCGCCGGGGTGGTCCATCCCGGCTCTGCCCTATTCCTGGTGTCGCTCGCGGTCACCGGGGTCGGCCTCGGCACCTTCACCCCGCCCAACAACGCCGCCATCATGGCTTCGGTCCCCCCGCAACGCTCCGGGATGGCGAGCGGGGTCCTCAATATGACACGGGGTCTGGGGACGTCGCTCGGGCTGGCCCTCGCCGGGCTGATGTACACGCTCGGGGCGGGGGCCGGCGTGGCCAGCGCCGGGGGGGCGAGCGCCGGGTTCGAGGACGCCGCCATCCTGCTCGCCGCCCTGTCAGGCGTGGCCGCCCTCCTTTCCGGCCTGAGCGGAAAGGCCCCGCGCTACGAAATCGGATCTAACGGCTAACAGCACATTCCTTGCCCATGAAATCTCGGCCCTTTTGTCCATCTCGCGCACTTCGACGCAAAGGGAGACCAAACTGCCGTGGCTTGACCACCATTTTGCGACTATGCTCGCGACATCCTCAAAGTCGAGGAATGTGATGGATGGGGCTGAATGGGTCGCGTCGGCCGGCATCGCCGGCTGACGACGAGAAGGGGGTATGCAATGAGATCAAAACGGTCAAGTTTAGTAGTCGTGTCCGCGGCGTGCATCGTTCTGGCCCTTATGACCGTATTCGCAATAGAGCTTTCGAGTGCTCAGGCGAACTCGAAGAAGGACATCGAGGTCCAGGTCCACCAGCGCGCCGTGCTCGCCGGGGCGCTCATCGACAGCCTGTTCCAGACGGCGGGAGACCAGGTGCCGCAGTACTCGCGGACCTATGGGACGGCGACGGTATCCGACCATGCCCTGAACTCGGTGGCAGGGCAGGGCGGGTACGCGGTCCTGACCGACGCGAGCTCCCATGTGCTGGCCGCGTCCGATGGATTTACCTCGCAGGCTCGGGCCGAGCTGGCGGGGTCGTCGGCCTTGGCCCTGGTGCGCTCGGGACGGCCGTATGGGCTGGGGGACCTTTCTTCCTACCAAAATTCAAGTGTTATCGATTTCGCTGTGTCGTTTCCCACTTCCTACGGCACCAGGGTCCTGGTGACAGGGTTCACGCTGGGGACGTTGAGCACCTTCATTACTCGAGAGCTACGGACCATCCCTGGCGTCAGCGGTGCGCGCAACTACCTGCTCGACGCCAACCAAGTCGTCCTCGCCAGCACCGACCCGAAGATTCCGACGGGGCGGCCGATCGCCCAGCCGGGGATCGGCCAGGCGCTTAGCCACACTTCGGGAACCTCCCAGGGCTTCTACTTCGACCAGGTCCGCCTGGCCAACTCCACCTGGAAGATAGTGCTGTCCGCCCCGGACAGCCGGCTCTTCGCCAGCGTGAGTGGCCTGCGCCGTTGGATCCCATGGTTGATCTTCATGGCCTTCGCCATCGTGGCTCTCGCCGCGATCGCCCTCGGGCGGCGAGTCGTGCAGGCCGCGGATCAGATCCAGGAAGTCAACTCCCAACTCGAGGCCGTCAATGGTGAACTGACGGGGACCAATGCCATGCTGCAACGCAGGGCGGCGGAGTTGGCGCGCTCCAACGAGGAGCTCAACCAGTTCGCCTCGATAGCCTCTCACGATCTCCAAGAACCGTTGCGCAAGGTTCGGACCTTCACCGAACAGCTCACCGTGATGGAGGCCGATCACCTGTCGGAGAAGGGGAGGGACTATCTGTGGCGGGCCAACGCTGCCGCCGCGCGGATGCAGACCCTTATCGAGGATCTGCTCAGGTTTTCCCGGGTCAGCACCCAGGGCCGCCCGTTCGCGGCGGTGGATCTGGGCAGGATCACACGCGAGGTGCTCGTCGATCTCGACGCCCAGGTCGACGGATGCGGCGCGGTGGTGAGCGTTGGACCGCTGCCTACGATCAGCGCCGACGCCCTTCAGATCCGCCAGCTCATGCAGAACCTTGTCTCCAACGCCTTGAAGTTCCGTCGGGACGGGGTGACGCCGGAGGTATCCATCGAGGCGAAGGTGGCCGAGGATGAGGTCGAGTTGACGGTGCACGACAACGGCATAGGGTTCGAGCCCCGCTACGGCCAGCGCATCTTCAGGGTGTTCGAGCGCCTCCACGGGCGCAGCGAGTACCCGGGGACGGGGATCGGCCTGGCTCTGTGTCGCAAGATCGCCGAGCGCCACGGTGGCGGCATCGTCGCGCATAGCGAAGTGGGCGTCGGGTCGACGTTCATCGTGACACTGCCGCTGTGCCGGCTCGAGGAGGTCATCGTCCTCCGCCTCGACGATCCCGAAGCCGCCACCGAAGCCGCCACCGAAGCCGCCACCGAAGCCGCCACCGAAGCCGCCACCGAAGCCGCCACCGAAGCCGCCACCGTAGCCGCCACCGAAGCCGCCGCCGTCGATGCCGCTTCCGTGGCCGCGAACGGGGCCCGGGCCCATGTCTGACAGTGGAGGAGATGTCGTGACCATTTTGCTGGCTGACGACGACGAGGAGGATCGGGAGTTGACCCGCGACGCCCTCCAGAGCGCCAGGTTGGCCAACGAGATGAGGTTCGTGGTCGACGGTCAGGACCTTATGGACTACCTCCGCCACGAGGGTGCCTACGGTCCCGCCGGCGACGCGCCGCGGCCGGGAATCATCCTGCTCGACCTCAACATGCCCAAGAAGGATGGCCGCGAGGCCCTCGCCGAGATCAAGGCGGATGCCGACCTCAGGCGCATCCCGGTCGTGGTACTGACCACCTCGAAGGACGAGGAGGATATCTGCCGAACCTACGACCTCGGTGTGAACTCGTTCATCACCAAACCGGTCACGTTCGCGGGACTGGTCGAGGTGATGCGCACATGGCAGCACTACTGGTTCGAGATAGTCGACCTCCCCCTGCCGGCTCGATGACGATCGCCCAGCACACAGGGCTGATCAGCGTGCTCCTAGTCGAGGACGACGAAGACGACTACCTGATCACCCGCGACATGCTCCAGCGCCAAGAGCGGGCTCGGTTCTCGGTTGACTGGTGCTCGGATTACGACACCGCCCTGGCCACGATCGGGGCGCAGCACCACGACGTATACCTGGTGGACTACCGCCTCGGTGAGCACAACGGTCTGGAACTGGTCCGAGACGCCTTCACCCTGCGGGCGTCGGCGCCGGTCATCATGCTCACCAGTCAGGACGACTACCAGGTCGACCTCGAAGCCACGACCCTCGGCGTCACCGACTTCCTGCTCAAGCACGAGCTGAGCCCCATGGCCCTCGAACGTTCCATCCGCTACGCGCTGAGCCATCAGGCGTCGCTTTGGGAGTTGGCACGAAGCGAGGAGCGCTACGAGCTGGCGGCACGCGCCGTCAACGACGGTATCTGGGACTGGGATCTGCGAACAGGCCAGATGCACTTCTCCTCCCGGTGGCACGCCGCGCTCGGGCGTTCGGACCTCGCCGACGACGACAAGCCGGATGCGTGGTTCGAGCTGGTACACGAGGACGACCTGCCTCGCCTTCGCGCCGCCATCGCCGCCCACGTCAGCGGTCAGACCTCCTATCTGCAATCAGAGGATCGGATGGTTCACACCGACGGGAGCTGGCGGTGGATGCAGACGAGGGGCTTGGCCATCCGCGACGTGAACGGCCGGCCCACCCGGATGGCCGGGTCACTCTCCGACGTCACCGAGCGCCGGCGGGCCGAGGACCGGCTGCTGCACGACGCCTGCTATGACTCGCTGACCGGCTTGGCGAACAGGGCGCTGTTCACGGACCGCCTCGAGCAGGCCCTCCGCCGTGGAAACCGTGCCCCGGCGGTCCGCCACGCCGTGCTCTTCTTGGATATCGATCGCTTCAAGCTGGTGAACGACAGCTTCAGCCATGCCGTCGGAGATTGCCTCCTGGTCGCGGCGGCCGCACGGGTCGCCGCCGCCGTCCGACCCGTAGACACCGTTGCTCGCATCGGTGGTGACGAGTTCACGATCCTGGTCGAAGACGTTGGGGCGGCGGAGCCGGATGCCAGCGCCGTCCTCGTCGCCGATCGGGTGGGGGAGGCGCTCGCCGCCGGGTTCGATATCGGGGACCGCCACCTTTTCGTAACGGCGAGCATCGGTATCTCGCTGAGCTCGCCCGGCGTGAGTAGTGCGGAGCTGCTCCGCAATGCCGACATCGCCATGTACGAGGCGAAGCGGCGCGGTCGCGGGCGCTCTGCGGTGTTCGACGCAAGCATGCATCGCAGGGTCACCAACCGCCTGAACCGGGAAAACGAACTGCGCCGGGCGGTCACGGAGTCGCTCCTGGGCGTCCATTACCAGCCCGTGGTGGACCTGGTGACCGGACTCATCCGTGGCTTCGAGGCCCTGGTCCGCTGGCCCGAAGGGTGGCTGGCGGTGTCGCCGGTGGAGTTCATCCCGATCGCGGAGGAGGTTGGGCTGATCCGCCCGCTCGGGCTTCAAGTGCTGCGGACCGCGCTCGCCAGCCTGCGCGCCTGGCGCCGGGGCGGCTTGGTCGGCGAGGACGTGCGGATGAGCGTCAACGTGTCTTGCCGCCAACTCGACGACCCACGCTTCTCCGAGGACGTCCTGGATGCGCTCGCGGCCGCCGAGCTCCCCGGCGACTCCCTGTGCCTGGAGATCACAGAAGGAACGCTCATGCGCGAGCCGGAGCGCATGTCCAAAGTCGTCGCCGACGTGTGCGCGGCGGGGGTGCATTTGGAGCTCGACGACTTCGGGACCGGCTACTCCTCGTTGGCGGCGCTGCAGCAGTTCCCGGTCGAAGCCCTGAAGATCGACCGCAGCTTCGTCGCCGCCCTGGAGGAAGGCGGCGACAGCGAGGCGATCGTCCGCTCGACCGTTGCCCTCGCTCACAGCCTCAATCTCGGCGTGGTGGCCGAGGGAATCGAAGAAGGCGGCCAACTCCGCCGGCTCCGGGCACTCGGCTGCGAGTACGGACAGGGATACCTCTTCGCAAAGCCGTTGAACGCTCGTGGGGTCGAGGAGTTTGTGAAGTCGTACAGGGGCCTGCTGCAGGTGACCGACGACCTGGGCGTGCGGTCGTAGGCGCCGCGCTCGCGCCTCAGGTGCCGGCGCGCCGGCGCAGGATCTCGAGCGACTGGTCGCCGTGCTTGGCGAAGCGGATCTCGGAGCGGACCACGTCGAGGATCGTCCCGTCGGTGTCGATGACGAAGGTGGCCCGCTTGGTCCCGAGCGCGGCGATTCCCCGCCTCACGCCGTAGGCGCCGGCCACCGCCCCGTCGCCGTCGGAGAGAAGGGGGAAGTCGAAGCTGTGCTTGTCGGAGAACTGCTTCTGCTTGGCGACGGCGTCGGGGCTGATGCCGACGCGCTGCGCCCCGACGGCGGCGAACTCCGCCGCCAGGTCCCGGAAGTGGCATCCCTCCTTGGTGCACCCCGGTGTCATGGCGGCCGGGTAGAAGTACAGCACCACGGGACCGGCGCCGAGCATGTCGCTCAACTTGCGCGCCGTACCGGTCTCGTCGGGGAGCTCGAAGTCGGGTGCGGTGTCGCCCGGTTGCATGCCGGCAAGCCTAGGGGTGGACAGCGACCTACCCCTTGACGATCAGCCGGGCGGCCACGGCGAAGGGGACCACCGCCACCATCAGCAGCACCAACCGCACCCACAGGGGGGTGCCGGCGACGCCGGTCAGGGCCTGGTGCAGGTCCGAGATGGCGGCGCCGGCCACCGCCGGGTGGGTGGAGACCAGCCGGGGCAGGTACTCGCCGCCGATCAGGCCGGCGAGGGCGCACAGGGGGGCGGTGACGAGCGGCCCGGTGAGCGCCACCGCCACCGCGGCCACGGCCAGGGCGAGCCCGACGGCGCCGAAGGCCACCCCGTGGGGCTGGTAGGCGAACGAGGCGATGCCGAGGGCGGCGATGAGCACGGCGATGACCGCCCGTACCCTCAGGGTGCCCCGGGCGGCGATCACGAGCAGGAGGGCGGTGACGCCGGGCAGGAGCACGCCGATCACGGCGGCGAAGCCGAGCACCACCCGCTTGGGGGCGCCGTGGCTGGCCACGCTGGCGACCAGCTGCGAGCCGCCGGTGCCAACCAGGCGCTGGGCGTCGTCGGCCAGGGAGCGGGCCGCCCCGGCCAGGTAGGCGACGTCGCCGATGGCGATGCCGACTCCGACGACGGCGCCGGCGACGAGCCACACCCGACCTCTCACGAGTGTTGAACACTACGCCGCGGCGCGCCCACGCCGGCGCGGCCGCGGCGGGTCCGCGCCTCGAAGCGGCGTTGGGGAAAGGCGCGGCTTTTTTCCCCTACACCTCCGCGGTGCGCGCCGGGATCAGCCGCTGCATGAGGGCGACGTCCAGCCAACGCCCGAACTTGCGCCCCACCTCGGCTTCGACACCGACGAGGCCGAACCCGCAGGCCCGGTGCAGCGCGATCGACGCCGCGTGGCCGCCGACGATGCGCGCCATCACCGAGTGGAAGCCGTGCAGGTCCGCCAGGTGGATGAGCTCTTCGAGCAGGAGCCGGCCCACCCCTTTGCCCCGGGCGTCGGCGTGGACGTATACCGAGTCCTCCACCGTGGTCCGGTAGGCGGGGCGGTCCCTGTACGGCGACAGCGACCCGAATCCGGCCACCCAGCCCTCCTCGTCGACGGCGACCACGGCGGGGTGGGCGCCGCGGTGCGACTCCAGCCAGGCCAGCTGCTCGTCTGCGGTGCGCTCCACCATGTCGAATGTCACCGTGCTGCCGGTGACCTCGACGTTGTAGAGGGCGCGGATGGCCTCGGCGTCTGCGACCGTCGCCAGGCGGGCCTTCACCTCCCGCAGGATACCGCTGCCCAGGCGGTCGGATAGCATGAACCCGCCACCGGCACCCGCCCCCTTAGCTCAGACGGCAGAGCGCATCCATGGTAAGGATGAGGTCGTCGGTTCGATTCCGACAGGGGGCTCGGCGGCGTAGCTCAGTCGGTTAGAGCACTCGGCTCATAATCGAGTTGTCGTCGGTTCGAGTCCGACCGCCGCTACCACCCTCACCCAATAGTCCTCATCCTTTCATCCTCATCTCATCCTCATCTCATCCTCATCTCATCCAAGGAGCCCAGCGATGGCGAAGAACGAGAAGCGAGTCAAGGTCACGCTGGCCTGCGACACATGCAAGCGCCGCAACTACATCACCATGAAAAACAAGCAGAATGATCGTGAGCGCATCGAGATGAAGAAATACTGCCGCTGGGACCGCGTTCACACGCTCCACAAGGAAACCCGGTAATGGGTGCACCCGCGCCCGGGGGGGTGGCCGGCGCCGAGCCGACGGGGGCCGAGCCGGCGGGGGCCGAGCTGGTGGAACTGGTGGCCGCCGCCCGCCGGGGTGAGCGGGAGGCGTTCGACGAGGTGGTGCGGCGGACCTACGCAGGGACCTACACGTTGGCGTACCGCCTCACCGGTGACGAGGAGGACGCCCGCGACGTCGTCCAGGACGCCTACCTGCGGGCGTACCGCAGCCTGCGCCGTTTCCGGGGGGAGGCCCGCTTCACCACGTGGTTGTACCGGATCACGGCCAACTGTTCGTCGACCCTGCTCGCCAAGCGGGCCCGTCAGCGCCACGAGACCCTCGTCGACGACGAGCCGGTGGTCGACTCGCGCCTCGACCACGACCCCGAGGCGCGCGCCGCGGCCGGTGAGGAGCGTGCCGTCGTGGCCGCCGCCCTGGCCGAGCTTCCCTGGCGGCTGCGCCAGGTGATAGTCCTGCGAGACATCTACGACCTGCCCCACGCCGCCATCGCCACCGAGCTCGGCATCACCGAGGCGGCGGCCAAGGTGCGCCTGCACCGGGCTCGCCGGCGCATGCGCGAGCGCCTCGACGGGTCCGGCGAAGGGGTCTTCGCCGCCAAGGCCAAGGCGGTAGGGCGCGACACGTTGGCGGGCGACGCCGAACCGGAGCTTGCGGGTGCGCGCGCCAGCTGAGCGCCAGGCCATGGCGCCCGTGGTGGCAGCAACAGGGGTGGCCTGCGAGGACGTCGCCCACGTCCTCGCCGGTATCGGCGACGGCAGCGCCAAGCCCAGCCCCCCCCAGCGGGCCCACATCGAGGCCTGCCTGCACTGCCAGGCCGAACTGGTCCACTACCGGCGCCTCCTGCGGGTGCTGCGCTCGATGTGGTCCGACGTCGCCGAGCCCTCACCCGGCACCCTGGCGGCGGTGCTTGCCCACGTGGAGGCGGCCGGCGATGCCCGGGCCCTGCGCTCGCTTTTGTCGGGCCGGCGGGCCGCCTACCTGGGCGGTGTGGTCGTCGCCACCGCGGCCAGCGCCGCCGGCGTGTTGGTGTGGGCGACCAGGCGCCGCCTCGAGCTGGCTTCCTGAGCGCCGTCTCTCTTCCCTGCCCGCGGGGCGACGCCAGCGGGCCGTGCAGGGGGTGCCAGCGCGAGGCGCGGGTGGCGCCAGCCGGATCGTGGGGAGCCGGTGCTACTGTTGAACGGGAAGGGTTCCCGGCCCCGTACGAAGGGCAGTAGCTCAATTTGGCAGAGCACCGGTCTCCAAAACCGGCGGTTGGGGGTTCGAGTCCCTCCTGCCCTGCTCGCAAGTCTGCTGTGGGAAGGTCACGCACTTGAGTATGAACCGCCAGTACAAGGGGGCCACCGAGGCTGAGTTGGTCGCGGCCGGCGGTGCCCCGCCCACCGAGGCGCCCCCGCGCCGCCAGGCACGTGAAGAGCCTTCCGGCCCTCGCCGGGCCACGCCCCGCCAGTTCCTCCACGAGGTCAACGTCGAGATGCGCAAGGTGGCGTGGCCCACCCGGGCGTCGACCATCAACTACTCGACGGTGGTGTTCGTCACCCTGGCCATCCTCATGGCCCTCATTTTCGGACTCGACCTCGCCTTTTCCAAGATCTCCATCTTCCTCTTCAAGTAGTGAGCATGCCTGACGAAACCCCACAGAGTGATGCTGCGGTAGTCGAGCCCGATCTAGCGCCGGCTGCGGATGCGGATGCGGCGGTGCCGGCTCCGGCGGCGGTGCCGGCTCCGGCGGCGGTGCCGGCTTCGGCGGCGGTGCCGGCCGAGGCGGCGACCGTCGGTGTCGGCGACCCCGGCGACGAGAGGGCCGACGAGGCGCAGTACACACCGATCGAGAGCCCCTACGACCGCCCCGGCGACTGGTACGTCGTGCACACCTACTCGGGCTACGAGAACAAGGTGAAGTCCAATCTCGAGAGCCGCGTCGTCTCCATGAACATGGAGGAGCGCATCTTCGAGGTGGTCATCCCCGTCGAGGACGTCATCGAGTTCAAGGGTGGCAAAAAGCAGGTCGTGTCAAAGAAGGTCTTCCCCGGATACCTCATGGTTCGCCTCGACCTCGACGACGACTCCTGGTACGTGGTGCGCAACACCCCCGGCGTGACCGGCTTCGTCGGCCTCGGGGCCCGTCCCACCCCGTTGTCGCGCAAGGAGGTCGAGAGCATCCTCCAGGTCAAGGCCGACGGCGATGGTGGCAAGGCCCCGACCAAGACCCGGCCCCGTCTCGAGTACGAGGTGGGCGAGTCGGTGCGGGTCCGAGAAGGCCCGTTCGCCGACTTCAGCGGCACCATCTCCGAGATCAACGAGGATCAGCTCAAGCTGAAGGTCCTGGTCAACATCTTCGGGCGGGAGACCCCCGTCGAGCTCGACTTCGCCCAGGTGGCCAAGCTCTAACGCCGGTCAGGCGCCGGCGGTCAGGCGTCGGCGAGGGCGACGCCCATGGAGCGGGCGGTGCCGGCGATGATCTTCTCGGCGACCTCGATGTCGTCGGTGTTGAGGTCGGCCAGCTTCATGGTGGCCAGGTCCCGCAGCTGCTGGCGCGACATGGTCGCCGCCGACTCCGCACCCGGGCGGGCGGAGCCCTTGTCGATCCCCAGCGCCTTGCGGACCAAAAATGCCGTCGGCGGGGTGCGCAGCGTCAGCTCGACACTGCGGTCCTCGAAGATGGTGACGTCGACAGGGACTATGTCGCCGCGGCTCTCGGCCGTCATCTGGTTGTAGCGGTTGAGGACCTCGCCCAGGTTGACGCCGGCGGGGCCGAGCGCCTTACCCAGATCGGCGGGGCTGGCCTTGCCAGCCTCGAGCTCGATGCGGATGACTCTTGTGATCCTCTTCGCCGGTCGCACTGCCATGTGTTAGTTCCCGTTTCCGTTCTCGTCCGGCAGCGCTGATACCATCAAGGGCGCCGCCAACAGCGGTTGGGTAGCCTACCAGGCCACCTGGCGTGGCGGCATCTGCCGCCCGTGACCATCGCTTGCCATCGCGTGCCCCGGGACGACCTCGCCCGGCGCCGCTCGACCTAGAGGGAGGCATCATGCCGGCCAAAGGCAAGAAGTACAACGACGCTGCCAAGCGCTTCGACAGGTCCAGGTCCTACGCCCCGGGCGAGGCGCTCGACTTGGTGAAGAGCCTGGCGCCGGCCCGCTTCGACGAGACGGTGGAGATGGCGGTCCGCCTCGGCATCGACCCCCGCAAGGCCGACCAGGTGGTGCGCGGCACCGTGGCCCTGCCGGCGGGGACGGGCAAGGACGTAAGGGTGGCCGTCTTCGCCACCGGCGAGGCGGCGGAAGCGGCCCGGGCGGCCGGCGCCGACGTGGTCGGCGCCGACGACCTGGTGGCGCGCGTCGACGGAGGATTCATGGACTTCGACGTCGCCATCGCCACCCCCGACATGATGGCCCAGGTGGGGCGTCTGGGGCGCAAGCTCGGCCCTCGGGGGCTGATGCCCAACCCCAAGACGGGCACGGTCACCCCCGACGTGGCCCGCGCCGTCGGGGAGTTCAAGGGCGGACGGGTGGAGTACCGGGCCGACACACGCAGCCGGGGTGTGGTCCAGGTCCCGATCGGCAAGGTCAGCTTCGGGCGCGCCGCCCTGCTCACCAACTTCCGGGCGGTGGTCGAGGAGGTCAACCGGGCCAAGCCCGCCGCCTCCAAGGGCCGCTACGTCAAGTCGATCGCGGTGTCGTCGACCATGGGGCCCGGCGTCGACGTGGACATCAACGCCCTGCGCGTCACCGACGAGGAGCTGGCCGCCGCCGGCTGACGCTGTTGGTTGGCCGCCTACTGGGCGGAGGTCATGGCCGGTTGACTATGGGCGCTGCCATGGTGACGCCTACCGGGGGCACCGCTGACGTCGCCCCGGGAAGCGGAGCCGCACCGACGTTGTTGTGATGGACATGAGTATGAAGGTGGAGATCTGGTCCGACGTCGTCTGCCCGTGGTGCTACATAGGCAAGCGCCGCTTCGAGGCGGCATTGGCCGGCTTCGCGCACCGCGACGAGGTGGAACTGGTCTGGCGTAGCTTCGAGCTCGACGCGTCCGCTCCCCCGAGCAGGGTCGAGCAGGGGAGCTACGCCGAGCGGCTGGCGGCGAAGTACCGCTGCTCGGTCCCCGAAGCGCAGGGAATGATCGACAACATGACGGCGGTAGCCGCGAAGGAGGGGCTCGACTTCCGCTTCGACCTCGCCCGGTCAGGAAACACCTTCGACGCGCACCGCCTGCTGCACCTCGCCTTGGAGCACGGGAACCAGGACGCCCTCAAGGAGCGCCTCGACCGGGCGACGTTTACCGAGGGATCGCCGACCTCGGACCATGGCGCGCTGCGGGTCCTTGCCATGGAGGTCGGGCTGCCCGAGGCCGAGGTGGACTCGGTGCTGGGGTCGGACCGCTACGCAGACGCCGTGCGCGCCGACGAGGCCCAGGCCCGGGGGTACGGCATCGACGGAGTCCCCTTCTTCGTCATCGACGGCAAGTACGGGATCTCCGGAGCCCAACCCGCCGACGTCGTGCGGGACACGCTCGAGCGGGCTTGGTCCGAGCGCGCCCCGCTGACCGTCGTGTCACCGGGGAGCTCGGCGCCTGCGTGCGAGGGCGACTCCTGCGCCGTCTGACTCCAGGGGCCCCGGTTGGCGGCTAGCTCGGTGTCACGTTGTAGACGTAGGTGGCCCAGTTGGCGAAGGCGGTACTCTCCAGGCCTGAGATGTACTCGGCGGCCATCCAGATGGTGCCCGACGGGTCGGACACCGCGGCCGAGTAATCCCCCCAGCGAATCGAGCCGCTGCCCCCGAACGCCTTGACCGCGCTGAAGTCGTCCGCGGCATTCTTGCCGGCGGCGGCGACGTAGATCGGCCCCACCCCGGAGGTGGACACGGGTGCCCACGCCGCGCTCGGGTGGTAGTCGGGGCCGACCAGGGTGAACGCCATGGCCGCCTTGCCAGCCGGGGTGACCCCGATGGAGGGGTACATCACGTCCTCCCCGTTGACCGCGAGGTAACCCTGGCCGGCCATCGCCGCCGACAGGGCACCGCTCGCGCCCGTCGCCGGGTCGGTGACGAACCAGGCGATGCCGGCGAGCGTCGGCCCCTGCGGAGTCTTCACGGCAGTGTTGAGCCCACTCCACAGCTGCCCGTTGGCGAAGACCACCTGGTTCATCCGGTCGTCGTTGGCGTCGAGCAACGGCAGGCGCTTGCTGATCACCAGCGTCCCCGGCGCCTGGGTCGCGTTGGGGGGCTGGGTGTACTCCTCCGAGGGCAGGACCACCGCGCTGAGCGACACCGACGGGGTGGCGGTGTCGAGCGACGCGGTGTTGGTGAGGCTCCACACCGCTATGCGGTCCGCCCGGGTCCCGAGGGCCGGGGCAGCCCCGAAGTCCAAGGCGCTTTGGAAGTACTCGGTGCCGTTGGCGGCGGTCTGGTAGCCAGACGCCGGCGAGGTGGCCGGCTGGATGGAGAAAGCGACCCCACCGAGTGTGCTGGTCACCCCCGGGTCCGATCCCGGCTGGAGATGGGTGACGGCGGTGTTGGTGCCGGTCTCGAGCCCGGCCTTCGACATGGCGTAGATCTGCGCCCCGTTGTAAGCGGGCCCGCTGATCGAGTACTCGTTGGTCGTGATGTAGATGCCGTTGGCGTCGGCGCCGAGCAACGGCTGGTCACCGAAGCACGGGCAGCCAGGATGGGAAGGGGTGCCGGCGGTGCCGTCGTCGGTCGTCGCGAAGCTGTAGATGTTCCAAGTCCCGGTGGGATCAGAGGTTGCGGTCACGGCGATGTACTGGGTGCCGGTGTTGCCGAACGCGCCCGTCGCCGGGTCGACCGAGAACGCCAACAGGGACATGAACCAGCGGGACGTGCCCGGGTCGTAGTAGCACTTCGGGTCCGACAGGAACGGACCGAACGGAGCGCCTCCTGCCGTCGTCTCAGGCGCCACGCCGAGGAACTGGTTGAGCGGGACCGCGGGCGTCAGGGGTGCCCCCGCCTTGGAGTAGACCCGCATGGCCAGGTTGACCGCCTCGACCACATCGGTGCCTCCGACGCACAAGCCCTGATCGGGCGGGGTCACGTCGAACTGGC
Organism: Acidimicrobiales bacterium; assembly: GCA_035552775.1. GTDB lineage: Bacteria > Actinomycetota > Acidimicrobiia > Acidimicrobiales > Palsa-688 > DASZKW01. The sequence continues at coordinate 37,444 of DASZKW010000007.1, forward strand.
TGCCGGCGTATGCGCCGGTCCCGGCGTTGGTCTGCTGGTAGTCATCCAGGCCGTTGAAGCCGACGGCCCCGCCGGGGTTGCCGACGACCGCGGCGCCGGGCGTCTTCGGTACCTGGGCGGCCGTGGTGTGCCGCAGCGTCTTGTTCATGGGCTGGTGGGGCGGGGCGAACGCGGTGTGGGAGCCGCTCGGCGCGGAGCCCATGTCGGCGAAGGAGAAAGTGCCGACCTTGGTGGCGTGGGTATGGGTGACGGTGGCGGCCGGCGGCGTGGCCGCCACGGCCGCCGGCGTGGCGAACAGACCGGGCAGTAACCCGCTGGTCACTGCCGCCACCACTACTGCCGAGGTACGAAGTCTTGCCCTGCGCATAACAACTCCCCGCGGTGGTGGTCGTCAGAGGATAACCACGAGGCTCGTCACCCTGCAACGCAGCCGTTCACCGCGTAGTTTGCTGGCAGCAACTTGAATCCGCCCCCGGGAAGGAGAGCACCCATGAGCGGTGTACGAGTGCTGGTCGGCACCAAGAAGGGCGCCTTCGTGCTGACCTCCGACGGCGGGCGCGAGTACTGGGACGTCAGCGGACCACACTTCGGCGGCTGGGAGATCTACCACGTCGCTGGTTCGCCGGCCGACCCCGACCGGTTGTACGCATCACAGTCGTCTGGGTGGTTCGGGCAGGTGATCCAGCGCTCCGACGACGGAGGCCAGACGTGGGCACCGGTGGGGAACGATTTCACCTACGACGGCGTGACCGGTACCCACCAGTGGTACGACGGCACCCCTCACCCCTGGGAGTTCGCCCGCGTCTGGCACCTCGAGCCATCGCTCGACGATCCGGACACCGTCTACGCCGGGGTCGAGGACGCCGCCTTGTTCTCGTCGTCCGACGGGGGTGGTTCATGGAATGAGCTGCCCGGTTTGCGCCGTCACGGGACCGGGTCGTCTTGGCAGCCCGGCGCCGGGGGGATGTGCCTGCACACGATCCTCCTCGATCCCGAGCGTGCCGGGAGGATGTGGGTCGCCATCTCCGCCGCCGGGGTGTTCCGAAGTGACGATGCCGGCGAGACGTGGGCCTCGATGAACCGGGGGTTGGTGTCGGAGGGCATCCCCGATCCTGACGCCGAGGTGGGCCACTGCGTGCACCGCCTCGCCATGCACCCGGCGCGTCCCAACGTGCTGTTCATGCAGAAGCATTGGGACGTGATGCGCAGCGACGACGCCGGCGAGTCCTGGCACGAGATCAGCGGGGACCTGCCGAGCGACTTCGGCTTCGCCATCGATGTGCACGCCCACGATCCAGACACCGTGTACGTCGTGCCCATCCTCAGTGACTCCCAGCACTACCCGCCGGACGGCAGGCTCCGCGTTTACCGGAGCACGACGGGCGGCAACGAGTGGGAGCCGCTGACCCAGGGGCTTCCACAGCGTGACTGCTACGTCAACGTGCTGCGCGACGCCATGGCCATCGATTCCATGGACTCGTGCGGTGTGTACTTCGGTACGACCGGCGGGCAGGTGTACGCGTCCGCCGACGCCGGCGACAGTTGGGCTCCCATCGTCCGCGACCTGCCGGCGGTGCTGTCGGTGGAAGCCCAGACCCTGCCGTGATACGGGTCGTGCTCCCCGCCCACCTGCGAGCGCTGGCCAACGTCGAGGGCGAGGTTGTACTCAAGGTCGACTCGTCCACCCAATGCGGCGTGCTCGACGCGCTCGAGGCCCGCTATCCGATGCTCCGGGGAACGATCCGCCACCCGGCGACCCAGCAGCGTCGGGCCTTCGTGCGGTTCTTCGCCTGCGAGGACGACCTGTCGCACGAGCCTCCCGACGCCCCGCTGCCCGATCGAGTCGCCACCGGAAGCGAACCGCTGTTCATCGTCGGCGCAATGGCCGGCGGGTAGCGGTCGGCTAGCGTCAGCCGGGGGCCATTACCGGCTCACCGAGTCGGGCCCGCTTCGATTCATACATCGCCGTGTCGGCGGCCTGGACCAAACGGTCGGCCTGCGCCCAGGGGTCGTGTGTCCAGGCGACACCGATGCTCGCCCGGATAGGCGCCCCAGCTTGGTCGAGCGGGAGGCCGAAGGCGCCGCGTCCCAGCAAACGGGCGACTTCGAGGGCCTCCGACGGTCCGGACACGTCGGGACATACCACGATGAACTCGTCCCCGCCGAAGCGACCGAGAAGGTCTCCCGATCTAATCGTGGCGCGTATGCGATCAGTCACGATGACGAGGCAAGCGTCGCCGGCGGCGTGGCCGAACTCGTCGTTGATCTGTTTGAAACCGTCGAGATCGACGAAGATGACTGCCGTTCCCCGTCTTTGGTCTCCAACCCGGGCGGAAGGTCGATCTAGAAGCTCTTGAAGGGCCGTCAGGGTCGCCTCGCGGTTTAGGCAACCGGTCAACACGTCGCTGGCCGCTTTCGCCTCGAGCTCTCGGCGCGCCCGGACCATGGCGGTGACGTCATCGAGGCACCCGGTCAGTCCGGTGACCTTGCCGTCGTCATCCAGGAGAGGCCGAGCACTCAAGGTGCAGTGCCGCAGGCTGCCTCCCCCTCGGCGGATGGCTATTTCGATGTCCGCTTCGGCACCCGCCGAGACGGACCGCACCGCCTCCTCCAGAGCAAGCCGGTCCTCGGTGACGACGGCGGCCATCTGCTCGTGCAGTGTGGTTGCGATGGCCGAACCAGTGATCTCTTGGAGTCGCCGATTGGCGAACAGCAGGTCGCCGCTGGTGTCCATATGGAACAGGCCCACCCGCACGGTGTCTGTCAGCTGAGCCAGTAGCTGCTCACGGGCGCGCAACGCTTCGTGGACCGCCATCTCCTCGGAGATGTCGACGGTCTCGGTGAGGATGTCGGCGTGCTCGGCTTCAGATAGTCGGTTGCAGTTGGTGACCTCCAGCCACACCCAGGACCCGTTGCGATGGCGGTGGCGTAGCCGGACCCTACGCCCGAGCCCCGGCGATTCGAGCATCTCCAACCAGTTCGCGATGCCCAACTCCTGGTCGTCAGGATGGATGAACTCGAGTGTCCGGTGTCCGATCATCTCCTCCGGCGCCCATCCGAGGATCTCCGGAAGGGCAGGATCGACCCATCGGTACACAGCGCCGGCGTCCTTGGAGGCGCGGGCGAATCGAGGGGTCAGTATTGGACGTTCCGCCGTGCCCAAAAAGAGATCGGTATCGGCTGGGCTCTCGAGAAAGGCCATGATCATCACGCCGTGCCTTTGGCGCAGGTCGAACATATAGAGGGATCCCGCCCTCTCGGGCTGCCGCTGCAGCCGGACCGGGCCCACGGCAGAACCCCGTAGCCGCGCCTGTCCCCACAGCCTGGCGACGACAACGCGGTCGGCAGGGACCACCATTTCGAGCATGGTGCGTGCTGCCACGATGCGGTCCTCTGATACCCGTACCCAGCCGGGGATCGGGCAGTCCGCCAGCGATGCCAACCCGTCGACGGCTGCGACCTCTGCGCCGGGGTGGCCCTGCAGCAGCAGCCTCAGGGCAGCTTCGATCGGGTCGACGCCGTGGCCCGTCTTCACCGCCGCCGGGGGCGACGGCCGCACATCATCGTCCACGGTCATGGTTTCTTCTCGGCCACTGGGACCGGCCACTCAAGGACCATTGTGCAGTTGTATACCGTATAGGTACACAACTGCACAACGGCGCCTTTCTGGGGCTCGACCCGTTTCTGGGTACTAGGCCGACTCGGCGACCGAAAGCTTCTTCTCGATCCGCTCCTGCCCGGACTGTGACAGGGCCTCCTCGGGCGGGATGTTGAGCACACCCAGCAGCGAGAAAGAGTCGTGCGCTTTCTTGTCGTCCTCCGAGGGTTTGACGAAATCTGCCGGGGAGGTGGCCTTACCCACGGTGGCGTCCATCCGGTCGATCGCCGCGAGGTACGCAGCGGCGATACCCGGGCGGCCCGTGCCGAGCGCTCCGACCATTTCCCCGGCGACCCGCGCGTTGGTACTGCACTCGACGACGACGGCGTCGGCGAGCGCCTTGGCCGTCTTGCGCTTCGAGCCGTCCGGATCACGCTTCGCGATCTCCTTCTTGGCCTTGCGCCGGTCCCAGAGGTCCTTGATCTTTCCGACGATCTTGGTGATCGCCCACGCCCCGCCGGCTACCGCGGCCGCGATGCCGAGAGCCCAGCCCACGGGGTTGGAGGCGATGACGAGCGCTCCGGCAGCGATGCCGAGTGCTCCGAGGGCGACCTTGAGGGCTCCGACGCCGAGCTTCCACTTCTCGCGGTTGCCGACACGCGCCTTCCAGCGTTCGCCGGCAGCGGTGAACATGGCGCGCCGGGCGAGCCCTGACAGCTTGCCGGCGGCCTTGTACATTCGCCATAGGCCCTGAAGGACCATGACGCCGCCTCCTGCGACGCTCAGGCCGCCGAGGGCCCCCACGGTGACCAGCGAGCTCCCCGCGGCCTTGCCGATGTTGAGGCCCGCCTGGGTCGTCCCCATCGCAGCCCCGCTTGCGCCCCACCCCCCGCTGCGCATCTTGCCCTCGCCCACCGACACCCCGGCGAGGTCCCGTCCCGCCAAGGCGGCCTGACGGCGGGAGTAGCCCCCGTGTATGGTCATGCCAGCGTCGATGAGCCCGGCGCCGCCGATGATCCCCGACCCGATACCGAAGTTGCCGCTCCCCAAGGCGCCGCCTGCCGCACCGCCGATCACGCCGGCCGGCTTGGCTGCCTCGAAGGCGATGTTGCCTCGCGTCGGGACCCGCGTGTGGTCCAAAGTGCGGACGTTGCCCGGCTGGTCGAGCTCATCTACCTCGCCTGCCTTCCCGGCGCGTTGCACCGGGACGGCAACGGCGGTCGGGGACTGCGTGATCAGGCGGGAGACGGCCGTGTTGCCGACGAGGCGCTGTAGTTGCAGGACGACGCCGGGGGTGATCACCTCCCCGGGGACGGAACCGGGTGCGCCCGCATGGATGGCCGGGCCCTTGCGCAGCGCAGCGCCGACGGCGGCATTACCGGCCAGACGTTGCAGTTGCAGCAACTGTCCTACAGACTCGGCTACGGGGCGCGATGCCCTGGCGGTCGTCGCCTGGTCGTTCGCGTCTTTCGTCTGGTCAGCCAACCGACCTGCCATCGGATCTCTTTCGGGCTTCGTAGTGGCCCTAACGGGATGCCACCCCGCAGGCACCGGGCGCCGGCTGGCGGATTCCGGTTGCAAATGAGCGTACCATTCATTCTCCTGCGCGAAAGCGCAGTCGCTGTTGGACGCCTTTGTCGGTATTTCCGAGAAGTATGTCTGTTTCGCTTGGCGATTTGTCAGCTTGATCCGACGCCGGGCGAGGATCAAGATCGACGATCATGACCCTGAGCACCGCTGACGCCCTGATCGATGTCCCCGCCGGCCTGAAGGGCGTGGCGGTGACCGACACCGAGATCGGCGACGTCCGGGGAGGGCAGGGCTTTTACCACTACCGCCAGTACTCGGCCACCGACCTGGCCTCCAAGTGCGGCCTCGAGGACGTGTGGCGGCTCATGGTCGACGGCGCCCTTCCCTCCACCCTCGACGAGCGGTCCGCTTTCGACGCCGAGACCCGACCGTTGCGAGCGCTCCCCCACGGGCTCGTCGACGTGCTGGGCAGGGTGGCCGCTTTCGGCGGGGTCAGCCTCGGCGGCCTACGGAGCGCCGTGTCGCTCCTGGCCGAGGCTGATGGTATGGCCCCGCTGTGGGGCGCCGACCCGGCGGCACGCCGCCGCGACCTTCTCCGCCTCGTGGCCGTCACCCCCACGCTGGTCGCCGCCCTGTGGCGCCTGTCGCAGGGCCGAACCCCGGTCGAGCCCGACCCCGACCTCGGCCACGCCGCCAACTACCTGTACATGCTCGACGGGCGACGACCCGACCCGGTGGCCACCCGGCCGGTGGAGCAGTACCTGATCCTGACCGTGGACCACGGCTTCAACGCGTCCACGTTCACGGCCCGGGTCATCGCCTCCACCGGCGCCGACGCCGGCGCCGCCGTCACCGGCGCCCTCGGAGCGCTGTCGGGTCCCCTGCACGGCGGGGCGCCCAGCCGTGCCCTCGAAGCCCTCGAAGCCATCGGCGATCCGGCCAATGCCGCCACCTGGGTCCGGGGAGCCATCGAGCGGGGGGAGCGGATCATGGGCTTCGGCCACGCCGTATACCGCGGCCACGACCCGCGTTCGCTGATGCTGCGCGACGTAGCCGTCGGGCTCGGCGGCGATCTGGTCGACTTCGCCGTGATCGTCGAGCGCGCCATCACAGACACCCTCGCCGAGCTGCGCCCGAACCGTCCTCTCTACACCAACGTCGAGTACTACGCCGGGGTGGTGATGTCGTCGTGCGGGCTGGCGCGCGAGCTGTTCACCCCGACGTTTGCGGTCAGCCGGGTCATCGGCTGGTGTGCCAACATCGCCGAGCAGGCCCAGAGCCGCCGTATCATCCGACCCTCTGCTCGCTACGTCGGACCCCCGGCGCCGCAGCCGGTCCCCGCTCCTGACCTCTCCTAAGACGAGCGTTGCTACGTCGACTGGGTCCATGCGCGTGACCTGGGTAAACGTCCGGAAATCAGTCGACGTAGCAACGCTCGCCTTGGTAAGACGCCCATGGACCGATCGATCATCGAGATTTCCGAAGACGGCACGACGTGGCGCTTCGACCGCTCGTTTCTCAACTCTAACTGGACCTGCATCTGGGGCCGTGGTTGCTTGGGAATCCTGGCGCAACCAGCGCCCGAGCTGGGCCAGGGCTGTTGCTCGATCGGTGCCGACATCGACGGCGACGACGGGGGTGGACCAGAGGCGACTGGGGCCCGGAGGGAACCACGATGGCGTGGTGTTGCACCGAGGGCAGCCGGGCCTACGTGGGCGAGCGGCCGGTCATCGAATCGCTGGCCGAGGAGCTCGAGGCGATCACTGGTCCGGCGGTGTACCTCGAGCTTCGGCGGAGCCTGGAGACCTGACCTTCATCGTCGGGGCGTAGCGGCAAGCGGTTCCGGTCTCAGGCGGCACGCGGGGCGAACCCGTCGTAGACTCGACGCCGTGGCCGAGTCGCTGGTCCGGCACCGCTTC
>DASZKW010000008.1:0-2023 GCA_035552775.1 Acidimicrobiales bacterium
GCGTCGGTGGCTATCTGCAGGAGCTGCGAGATGGCCGCCCGGAGATGGCCGCCCCGGGTGGTGGCGGGCAGTCCGGACAGCTCCAGGGGGATCGTGGCCGGTGTGCCCACAGGGTTACCGGAGCGGTCAACCACCACCGCAGCCAGGTGCCCGGAATTGAGGTCCACGCCGAGCACGCCCCGGTCCCGGAGCTCTTCGACCGGCGGGGTCGGGGTACTCGGGATCCTCCAGGATGCATCCAGGTACCAGCGGCGGCGACCCGGGTCGTAGGAGACGTCGTAGCGAAGCGCCCCCGAGGCCGCCTGGGCGGCGACCTCGTCGCCCCGGTGGGAGAAGGTCACGGAGCACGACAGACGCCGGCGGGCGTGAGGACGGTTCGCCAGGTGGGCGAAGGACGGTGGGAGCTTGATCTCGAGCCACCGCTCGTCTGGGTGCCAGCGGATGGTCTCGTTGCCCCACGCCTTGTCGGCTTCCCCGTCTGCGCAGATGAACAAGCGGGCGGCCTCCCAGCGCTGCCTCCACTCCTCAAGACCGAGCCCTGCCTCCTCGAAATGGTGGCGGCTGCGGGCAAGGCTTCGTCCTCCCCGGCACACCGACACCCTGGCCTCCGCCAGGCAGGCTTCAACCTTGCTGAGGCGTGCCCGGAAGATCTGGAGACGGCGCTGCTTCTGAAAGTGCTCGGTGGCGCTCGCATAGCCCCGGGTCCTTCCCCGGCACTCACCAACCGGCACTCCAAGGCGCCGTTTGACCGCGTTCACCCTTGCCCGCAGGCTGGCGGCCTGCGCCCCCAGGTTGCGCCGTCCGAGCTGGAAGGCGTCCTCGGAGGTTCGGGTGATCGCGCCGGCCCACCGGGACGAGGAGTCCTTGGTGGCTGCCCGCTTGCGGCGGCCATGGGAGGCCGCCCGACCCCTGGCGTCCAGGGCACCCTCCCGGCAGCGCCGCACCAGGTCTCTTCCCATGACCGAACCGAGGTGGGCACCAAGGGCGAGGACCACGGCCTCGTCGTCGGGGCCGACCGCCAGGCGGGTGCGGACCCGGGCACCACTGGAGCGGGCCACCACGAACGGCTCGCTGATTGAGCGGAGTCTGGTGGTCATGGCGGTTCCCCTGGCCGGCGGCTGTCCGACCCTCGAAGTGCAGGAAGGAAAGACTCGGGGAAGGATAACAGAACACATGTTCGCTAGTCCAGGCGCTCTTTCACCCTGTATTGCTCGCAATCTCTCGAGCAGTTGCGTACCCTGACGCCGTGGCGGTGGCGGCGCTGGCGGGAGGTGTGGGGGCGGCCAAGTTCCTTCGGGGGCTCGTGGCGACGATGCCGGCCGCCGAGATCACCGTCATCGGCAACACCGGTGACGACGCGGTCTTCCATGGCCTGCACGTGAGCCCCGACCTCGACATCGTCACCTACACCCTCGGCGGGATCGTCGACACCGACAAGGGGTGGGGCGTGGCAGGCGACACCCGCCACGCCCTCGACCAGCTCGGCCGGCTCGGCGTCGACACGTGGTTCTGGCTCGGGGACAGGGACTTCGGCACCCACATCGCCCGCACGATGTGGCTGGCCGAGGGCCTGCCCCTCTCGGCGATCGCGGAGCGGATCCGGGTGGCGCTCGGCGTCGGCGCCCGCATCCTGCCGATGAGCGACGACCGGGTCCGCACCCGCTTCGTCACCACCGCGGGGGCCGAGCTCGAGTTCCAGGACTACTTCGTGCGCCACCACCACGCCGAGGACGTCGCGTCGGTCAGCTTCGAGGGTGCCGCCGCGGCCCGGCCCGGCCCCGGGGTGATCGAGGCCATCGAGCTCGCCGAGCGCGTGATCGTCTGCCCCTCGAACCCCGTGGTCAGCATCGGGCCCATCCTGGCGGTGCCGGGTATCCGGGAGGCGCTGCGGGCGGCCCGGCGCAAGGTCGTCGCCGTCTCCCCCATCGTCCAGGGAGCGGCGCTGCGCGGGCCCGCCGACCGCCTGCTGCCGGTGGTGGGGGCCGAGGCCAGCGCGGCGGGCGTCGCCGGGCTCTACGCCGAC
>DASZKW010000009.1:0-1929 GCA_035552775.1 Acidimicrobiales bacterium
TCAAATACCTCGACAGCCCGGCACATCCGGCCGGGACGGTTCTCAGCCAGGCGCCGCCGCCCGGTACGAGCCTCAAACACGGAGCGACAGTCGCACTCGACGTCGCCACCGGCAAGGTCAATGTCACCGCCGCCAGCTACACCGGTCGGTCATACCCGCAGGTGCAAGCCCAGCTCGGCGCACTCGGCCTGCACCCGAGCGAAGTGCTCCAAGCGACCGACACCACCACCGCAGGCGACGTCATATCGCTCACCCCTACCGGCCAGATACCCATCGGCACCGCCGTCACCGTCACCGTCGCCACCGCCGCACCAGCCACCACGTTGGCCGCGCCGACAGCGCCAGCGAAACCGGCACCCGGCCCTAAGCCTGGGCCGGCGCCCAAACCGGCGCCAGGACCCGGGCCGACCAAACACTCCAGCCCGTAACACTTGATCTTCCGGCACGCAGCGCCGCCAACCCCCCGAACGAATCGTCCCGAGCTAACAAGCGGGCTCGCCAAGCCTGCCCCAGAAGCGCGCTGAAGCCGGGCAGTCCGGCGGCACCGGTCAGGTTGGAACGTGGTCATGTGGTCGATGTGTGCAGGAGCGAGCGGTTCTTCGCGGTGGACGGGACGGCGGCCGGCGCGGGCTTCGCCCCGCTGTCTCGCTTTTGACCCGCAGCGGCTGGGTGGGGTCCGCACCCACGCCAACTACCCGTGGCACCGAAGAGCGCTACTGGATGCGTTGGGCGTGGCCGGCCACGCCGAGGACGGTCGCCGACGCGGTCGGGGAGGCGATCGCGCGGCTGAGATGCGAGCAGTTCGAGGACCGAGTCTTCGCGGCGGGCGGTGTCGGCGCGGCGGTCCGGTCATTCGACGAATGGAGCCGCCACACCCAGGGACAGGCCGTCGCGGCGGAACCCCTGCTCACCTGTGACATCATCGCCAACGCCCCCCACCCCCCCCCGGGCAGCCCCGAAGCGGCTGCGGGTCCTCGACCTCACCCGAGTCATCGCCGGGCCGGTATGCACCCGGCAGCTGGGCGCGCTCGGAGCCGACGTGCTCCGAGTCGACCCGCCCGCCAGCGCGACATGCCCCCGGGACGGTCATCGTGGTCCTCGATGCGTGGGGCCATGAGGCTCCCTGGGCAGGCCGCCGGGGCTTCGACAGCGTGGTCCAGGCGGCGACCGGGCTGGCCGCAGGCGAGTCCCCCGACGGGCCCGAGCCCAGAGCGCTTCCGTGCCAGCTCCTCGACCACGGCACCGGCTACCTGGCCGAGGCAGCCGCGCTCGACGGCCTGCGCCGCCAGCACCGCCACGGCGGTACCGTGATCCGGCGAGTGTCGCTTGCTCGCAGGGCGCGGTGGGTGGCGACCACCGTGGCTGAGCCCGACCCAGAATCGGCGCCGGAGGGCCGATCGGGTCAGTTCCTGGTCGAGATCCCGGCGAACGGTCACAACGTCGTGGCCGTCGCGCCACCCGGCGCCGTCGCCGGCGAACCGCTCTGCTGGCCCCATGACGGCCACGGTTACGTAGCCGACCCTCCGTCCTGGGATTCCCCGATCTCAGCACGGGCGACCGTGAACCCAGTTCGGCGCGACCTGCCCTGCCGGCGACTTCGCCACGCCGAGACGAATGCGCTCTTGTTTTGCGGGCCGTCGGGACCGTGTCTGAGGCGACCATCCCCCAGTGGCCTGTCGTCATCAGCAGCGTTCAGCGGTCGATCTTGACCGGGGTACCTAGTGGGAGGATTTTCGACAGTTTCGTGATCTCTGCGTTGTCCATGCGGACGCAACCATGTGTGACGGACTGTCCGAGCACGGCGGCGTCGTCGTTGCCGTGGATGCCGATCTCGGCGTCGCCACCGTCGAAGGTCGTCAGCGCATCGGAGTGGGCGGAGAGACCATAGGCGAAGGGTCCGTAGACGCTGGCTGGTTCGGTGGATCGGAG
>DASZKW010000010.1:0-48323 GCA_035552775.1 Acidimicrobiales bacterium
GATGGCGTCGGTCCATCCCGGCCGGGCCCGCAAGGTCTACCGGCTCATGCGCGCCATGCTCAACACGGCGGTGGCCGACGAGGTGATTGTGCGCAACCCTTGTCGGGTCAGGGGAGCGGGGCAGGATCGCAGCGCCGAACGGCCGGTAGCCACCGTGGCCGAGGTTGCCGCCCTGGCCGACACCGTAGACGATGGTCTGCGCGCCCTGGTGCTGCTCGCCGCCTGGTGCGGCCTGCGCCGAGGTGAGCTGCTGGCGCTGCGCCGCCGGGACCTCGACCTGCTGCACGCCACCGTCCGGGTGGAGCGCTCGATCCAGCACCTGCGGGGAGGAGAAGTGATCGTCGGGCCGCCCAAGACCGCGGCCGGCCACCGCACCGTGGCCATCCCACCCCACCTGGCTCCCGACGTCGAGGATCATCTGGGCCGCTGGGTCGCGGCGGGCCCCGAGGCCCTCCTCTTCGCCACGAGGAGCGGCGACCCGCTGCACCCGTACATGGTGCAGCGGGCATGGGAGGCGGCCCGCAAGAAGGTGGGTGTCGAGCACACCCGCTTCCACGACCTCAGGCATACGGGCAACACCATGGCCGCCGCCACCGGGGCCAGCACCAAGGAGCTGATGGTGCGCATGGGCCACGCCAGCCCCCAGGCCGCGCTCATCTATCAGCACGCCACGGCAGCCCGGGATCAGGCCATCGCCGCCGCCCTGTCTGACATGGCGTCGAGGGCGGCCGTGGTCCCCATCCGCCCGGGCCGTGACCTGACTTCCGATTCCTTAGGTCACGTTGAGGTCACGCCGGCCCTGGAGACCCTCGACGAACCGGCCCCGAAAGCTCCTGACCAGGGAGAACGCCAGTACCCCCAACGGGATTCGAACCCGTGCTGCCGCCTTGAAAGGGCGGTGTCCTAGGCCGCTAGACGATGGGGGCTCGCCACGGCGAGGGTACCCGCCCCGCCCAAGCCGACGCGCCACGTCCCCAACCCCTGGTTATCGGGCGACCCCGCACCGGACCGCGTCAGGCGCCGGTGAAGATCCACTCGGTGGCGCCGGCGGTGTCCCTGACCTCGACGCCGACGGCGGTTAGGACGTCGCGGATGCGGTCGGCGTCGGCGAAGCGGCGGTCGGTTCGCGCCCCGGCCCGCTCGGCGAGAAGGGCGTCGACGAACGGCCCCACCACCTCTTTGGGATCCCGCGCCCCGGTGGCGGCCAGGTGGCCGAGGCGCACGACCATGCGCCGGAGGGCGGCGTGGCCCCGGTCGTGGTCGTCGGAGACGTTGGTGTCTGTCCCCCACGCCACCAGCACGGCGTCGAGGTCGAGGATGGCACGGACCGCCCCGTCGACGTCACGGCGTTGCACGGCGCCGGCGAAGTCGGCCTCCAGGCGGCGGATGTCTCCCAGCAGTGGAGTGGCGTCAGCCGAGGCGGCCACGAACGGCGCGTCCGCGGCCTCGGGCACCGCGGCGGGCACGGCCGACCCGGTCGCACCTTTCCCCTCCGCCAGCCCTGCCAGGGCGTCCATGGCGACGCACTCCCCGGCGGCCACCGTCGCCGATCGACCCTGGCGGCGCACGGTGACAACGCCGTTGCCGACCACCGCCGCGGTGCGGGCATCGAGATCCAACACGCACGCGGTGTGCTCGTCCACGCCGAGCACCCAGGCCCCGGGGGGAAGTTGCGCTTCGAGCAGGCGCAGCCGGCGCTCGCCGAGGTAACAGAAACGGGTGTCGTGGCCGCCCCCCTCGGCGTTGTTGTAGTGGGGGATGACCGCCACCGGCAGGCCGAGCGGCGCCAGCACGTCGAGCCCGGCGAGCCATTCCACCTCGGCGCCGACCTTGTAGATCTCGTAGACGGGAACGGTCCACGCCCCGAGGGTCAAGGCGGCGGCGCTGGCGAACACCACGCACCCGCCGGCGGCGAGCTTGTCGGCCAGCAGGGCGGGCACGTCGGTGCCGCGCCACTGGCGCAGGGCGTAAGTGGGGCTTCCCGGGCCGGCGAAGACCCAGCGGGCGGCGGCGATCCGTGCCAGGGCCGCCTCCCGGGCCACGGCGTCGGGACCGTCGGTGCGGGGCAGCCCCGCCACCTCGACGGCGCGCCCGACGCTGGAGCGGAAGTACTCGACGGCCTTGGCGGAGATGTCGGCTGCGTTCTCCTGGAAGCCGTATGGCGTGTCGAGTACGACGGCGGGAACGGGGCCGGCGCCGAGCCGCTCGAAGGTGGCCCGGTGGGGTTTGACCATGGTCGGCGCCGTCTCCCCCGACCCCATCAGCACGAGCAGGCGGGTCATTGGCTGTCTGGGGGGAAAAGTGAACCCACCGCCGCGGCATGCAGCAGGCTTGCCACTTCGGCCGGGTGCTGGGCGTGAAGGTCGTGGTCCCCTGCCATCCAGCGGGTAACCGACACTGCCAGCCCCGCCTCGGCCCGCCCGATCTCGTCGCCCTTGTCCGTCCTCGCGACGCTGCCGGCGCTGCCGGCGGGAAGGAGCAGCACGGGCACCTTGACGTCGTGGTAACGGCTGGACGGGTGGTGTTCCCACAGGTGGCGGAGGATGGTGAGGTGATGGGACCGGCTCAGCCAGGGGGCGATGGTGCCATCGGGGCGGACGTCGACATTGGCCAGGGTGGCCTCGATACCGCTGTAGGGCCAGTCGGGATGGCGGTTTCGCAGCATCCGGGCGAAGTCGCCGGCGCGCAGGTGGCCGAGCGCCGGCGGGGCCAGGGCCGCCTCGCAGGCGGGCCAGTCGGCGAAGCGGTCCGCCAGCTCTATGGTCCCCCCGTCCACCAAGGCCAGCCCCCGGGTGGCGTCGGGGTGACGGGCGGCCAACTCGAGGACGACGTTGGCGCCCCAGCTCTGGCCGGCGACGAGGGGTCGGCGGTCCGATCCCGGCTGCCAGCCCATTCCTTCCAGCACCGCGACAAGGTCAGCGGTGAGGGTCGCAAAGTCGTAGCCCCCGTCGGGTTTGTCCGACGCGCCGTGGCCCCGCTGGTCCACGGCTGCTGTCGGGTGGCCGAGGGCCGCCAGGTGCTCGGCCACGCCGTCCCACAGGCGGGCGTTGGAGGCCAGGCCGTGGACCAGGAGCACGGGGATCCCGGTGGCGTCGAGGGCGCGCCCGCGCACGTGGAGGCTCACGCCGCCGGTGGCGCCAACGCGCTGGTCCACGATGGCCCCGGGGTCGATGCCCATTCGCCGGATGCCGGCTCAGCCGCTGCGGTCGGGACCGGCCCGGTCGGCGTCGATGGCGATTATGCAGCGCCTGTCGCGTTGCATGGCCGAGCGGTACTCGTCCCAGTCCTCGTGCTCGCCGGCGATCATCCGGTAGCTGGCGACGAGCAGGTCCATCGCCTCGGGCAGGGAGATTATGGTCGCCCGCCCGTCCACCTGTATCCAGGGACCGAAGAAATTGTCGGTGAACGCGCACAGGCTCGCGGTCGGGTCCCGGCGCAGGTTGCGTACCTTGTAGGCGCCTTCCCTCGTGGACACCCGGATGCGGCCGTCGTCGCCGACGGTATGCACCACCGGTGAGGTCTGCACCCCGCCGCCGGCCCGGGTGGTGACCAGGACCGAGTGGTGGTGTTCGCGGAGGAACGCACGGGCGGCGTCGAGCTCCACGGCTACGCCTCTCCCAGGGCGTCGACGACGTGCTCCTGGAGGTAGCCGAGGTAGTAGTAGATCTGCTGTTCGGGGCTCTCCATCGTGGTTGGGTCGTCGTCCTCGCTGACGTCGAGGCGGGTGCCGAGCACCAGGCGGAGCTGGTTGAGGGCGCTGAGCCACGCCTGTGCCTCGTCGGGGGACAACTCGGTGGCATAGGAGGTGCGCTCGAGGGTGTCGAGGGCGGCGGCGTGGTGTTCGAGGAGGTCGGATTGCATGAGACGACGATATTCCGCGCTGGCCTCGTCGTCGTCGCTGTAGGCAGGCGGGAAGAGCCGGCGCAGACCGGGGTCGTCGGGCTCGGCCAGCAGGGCCTTGAGCTCCGCGGGCAGTTGTCGCAGCATGGAACGCTCGCCCGGGGAGAGGTTGACCACGACGCGCCCTTGGCGGTTGCGGCGAACCGGTCGGGAGGGCTTCACCGTCTCATGTTCCCATGTCGTCTTGTTCCATGGTCGCCCACAGCCCGTGCTCGTGGAGGCGGAAGACATCGAGCTCCGCCTTCTCCCGGGGTCCGCTCGACACCACCGCCTTGCCCTTCAGGTGCACGTCGAGCATGAGCTTGTTTGCCTTTTCCTTGGAGAAACCGAAGAGCTTGCGGAACACGAATGCGACGTAGGACATCAGATTGATGGGGTCGTTCCACACGATGACCTTCCACGGCCGGTCCAGGTCGACGGCTACGGTCGTGTCGGGCTTGGCGGTTTCCACCGGCGCGGTGGTAGTGGACGCGGTGGTAGCGGAGGCCGGGGGCATGGTCTAGCCGGCGATTAGGGCGGGCTCGCCGCTGGAGCGGGGACCGGGCTGCGGAGCGGGCGTCGGGTGGGCGCGCAGGCCGAGGTTGAAGTGCGTCACGGCCACGACCACGGAGGCGGCTCCTGCCACGTGGATTCCCACCAGGAGAGCCGGGTCTCCCGTGAAGTACTGCGTGTAGCCGACACCGGCCTGGGCGACGAGCACGAGGAGCATGATCTCGCCCCTGCGCATGACAGCCCCGGGGGCGCCGGCGCGGTGCATCGTCCACAGGGTTAGGAGGGTGAGGGCGAGGAGCACCTCGACCGCTGCACCGTGCAACTGGGCTACGTCGTGCAGCGAGAAGGCGAAGCGCGGCGCGGTGGGGTCTCCACCATGGGGTCCCGTAGAGGTGACGATGGAGCCGAGGACCACCACGGTGCCGGCGGCGGCCAACACCAGACGACCCATGACCCGGTGCCCCCTCGACACGAGGGACACCGCCGGCCCGGCCGGTGCCCTCCAGCGCCGGCCGGACGCGGCGCCGTCGGGAATGGCGGCGCGGTGGTGGAGGACGACGGCGTCGGCGAGCAGGATCGACGACAGAAGGAAATGGCTCATCACGTACTGGGGGGCGAGGTGGTGCAAGACGGTCTCGCCGCCGAGCAGGATCTGGGCGAACACGCCGGCGACGAGCACGAGCGACAACCCCGTTAGGTCCCGCCGGCGGGGGCTGCGCAGGAGCGAGCCCGCCACCGCGGCGACGATGGCGACGGTCACCGCCGCCACCACGAGGCGGTTGCCGAACTCCATCCAGGCGTGGAACTGGAGGGGCGCGACGACGTGGTTGTTGGCGCATGTAGGCCAATCCGCGCAGCCCAGACCTGACCCGGTGAGGCGGACGGCGGCCCCGCTCACCATGGTCAGGGCCATGGCCCACACGGCGAGCGAAGCGACACGACTGAAGTTGCGGGGCGACACCCGCTTGCGCAGCAGTTCGCGCAGATGCATTTCGGCGTGCGAGGGGCCCATCGCCGGACATGGTAGGACCGACACCGGCCAAGGCGCCCCGCGACCCTCGCCGGCGCTGGCGCGGGGCTGGCCGGACGCCGAGCCCAACGGCGACCCGCGACCCCGCCAGTGCCGAGCGCCCTCCTCGCTTTGTCCGTGGGCTGGGTCACGCCGTAATGTCACGACCGATGCCCTCGTGCGCCCGAGCGATGCTGCGGTACCGGGCCACCGCCCGGTGACCGCCACCGAGATCCACCGGGTCCCCTCCGCGGCCGTATCGGTACCCGGCGCCCTGCCATGGCGCGCCCGGCTGGCCGCCTACGTGGCCCTCACCAAGCCGAGGATCATCGAGTTGCTCCTCGTGACCACGCTGCCGACCATGGTGGTGGCGGCCCGGGGTTTGCCAAGCGTCGCCCTCATGGCCGCCACGCTCGTCGGTGGCACCCTCGCCGCGGGCGGTGCCAACGCCATCAACATGGTGGTCGACCGCGACATCGACGCGGTCATGCACCGCACGGCCCACCGTCCCCTCGTCAGGGGGGCCATGACCCCACGCGCCGCTCTGACATTCGCCATCGGCCTCGAGGTCGTCGCCTTCGCCGAGCTGTGGGGGCTCGTCAACCTGCTCTCCGCCGCCCTGGCCGTGAGCGCCACGTTGTTCTACGTCTTCGTCTACACCATGTGGCTCAAGCGCACCTCCACTAGCAACATCGTCATCGGGGGGGCGGCCGGAGCGGTGCCCGTCCTGGTCGGCTGGGCGGCCGTGCGGGGGACGCTCGGGCTGGCGCCGCTGCTGCTGTTCGCCCTCATCTTCGTGTGGACTCCGCCCCATTTCTGGGCCCTCGCCATCAAGTATCGCGACGACTACCGCTCCGTCGACGTGCCCATGCTGCCGGCGGTGGCCAGCTTCGACAAGGTGTGCCGCCAGATCGTCGCCTACTCGCTGGCGGTGTGGGCGGTGTCGGCCGGCTTCGGTGCCGTCGCCCACATGCAAGCTATCTACTGGACGGTGGCCATGGTCCTCGGCGCCGCCTTCACCGCCCTGGCCGTGCGCCTCTACCGGGCGCCGACCGAGGCCCGGGCCATGCGGCTCTTCGCCTACTCGATCACCTACGTGACGGTGCTCTTCGGGGCCATGGCCCTCGACCAGCTCGTGCTGCACTGACCACCACTCGCTGTCAC
Source organism: Acidimicrobiales bacterium (assembly GCA_035552775.1). Lineage (GTDB taxonomy): Bacteria > Actinomycetota > Acidimicrobiia > Acidimicrobiales > Palsa-688 > DASZKW01. Next base: position 6,566 of record DASZKW010000010.1, read on the forward strand.
TCCCAGCGGAACGTTGCCGCCGCGGCGAGGGGTGCGACGAGCGCCCAGACGGCGAGGACGACCCACGCTCGCGCCGGCACCGAGGCGCCGGCGCTGAGCGAGGCGTGCAGGGCGTCGGACAGGGCGCCGGCGGGCAGGCCCTCGGCGAACTGGCGAAGCCCGGGCGGCAGCTTGGCCAGCGGGAACACCATCCCCCCGAGCAGGAGCAGGACGAGGTAGGCGCCGTTGGCGGCGGCCAGGGTCACCTCGGCGCGCAGGGCGCCCGCCATGAGCAGCCCCACGCCGGCGAACGCCACCGTCGCCAGCAGCGCCGCCGCCACGGCCAGGGCCGGGTCGCCGTGGGGACGCCAACCGAGTGCCACGCCGACCGCCACCAGCACCAGGACCTGGAGGATCTCGACGGCGATCACCGCGGCGGTCTTGGCCGCGAGCAGGGCGGGGCGCCCGAGGGGAGTGGAGCCGAGGCGCTTGAGGACCCCGTACTGGCGCTCGAAGCCGGTGGCGATGCCGAGGCTCACCATCGCCGTCGACATGATGGCCAGGGCGAGGATCCCGGGGGTGAGGAACGTGACCGCGTCGGTCACGCCTGCGGGCTTGGGCAGCACGTCGACGAGGGAGAAGAAGACGAGCAGCCCTACCGGGATGGCCAGGTTGAGCAGCACCGAGTCGCCCCGGCGCACGGTGAGGCGCAACTCGGCGGCCGCCTGCGCCCGGCCGGCTCTAGAGGTCACCAGCAGTCTGCGGACGGCCCGGGAGGGCATCAGCGAACCCGACTGTGCAGTTCCATGGCTTATAGCCCATGTTTCTGCACAACAGATATGGGTGGGCTCTCACCGGCTGGCGGATTGGCTTCGCCGGTGAGGCGCAAGAACACGTCTTCGAGGCGTTGGCGCCCCGCCCGCAGGTCGGCGAGGGGCAGATCGCGCTCGGCCAACCAGGCGGTGAGGGCCGCCACCGTCGCCGGGGTGGCCTCCGCCGCCACCACGTACTCGCCCGGCCGCTCCTCGCCCACCGATGCACCCAGGGCCGCCCCGAGCGAGGCCACGTCGAGGCCGGCGGGCGCACCGAAGCGGACCTCGCGGCCCTTGCCGCTGGCCATCAGCTCGGCCGGCGTACCCTCGGCGACGACCTTGCCGCGGTCGATTATGACTATGCGGTCGGCGAGGCGTTCGGCCTCTTCCAGCTCGTGGGTGGTGAGCAGCACGCACACGCCTTCGGCTCGCAGGTCCGAGACGACCCGGCGGATGGCCAGGCGCCCCTGGGGGTCCACGCCCGCGGTGGGCTCGTCGAGGAAGGCGACCTCGGGTCGGCCCACGACGGCGAGGGCCAGGGAGAGCCGTTGCTGTTCGCCGCCCGAGAGCCGTCTCCAAGGCGTGCGGGCCACTGCGCCGAGACCCACGGCGTCGAGAAGCGCCGCGGGTTGGGCGGCGTCCCGGTAGTAGGACGCGAACAGCCGCAGGGCCTCCGCCGGGCCCATCGCCGGGTACACGCCTCCGCGCTGGAGCATCACCCCCATGCGCCGCGTCAGGGCGGCGTGGTCTCGGCGTGGGTCGAGGCCGAGCACCCGCACCCGGCCGGCGGCGGGACGGCGGTAGCCCTCGAGGGTCTCGACGGTGCTCGTCTTGCCCGCCCCATTGGGACCGAGGAGGGCCACGACGGTGCCGGCGGCGGCGACCAGATCCACACCGTCGACGGCCACGGTGTCGCCGTAGCGCACGACGAGCCCTTCGATCTCGATGGCGGCCATCGGGCCGACGGTACCGGCTCCGGTACGTTCGTCATCCATGATCGACGTGAGGCTGCTGCGCCACGAGCTCGACGCCACCAAGGCGGCGCTGGCCCGCAAGGGCGTCGTCGGGGCCGACGTCGACCGGGCCGCCGACCTCGACGCCCGCCAGCGCGCCGCCCAGAGCGCGGTTGACGGCCTGCGACGCGAGGTCAAGGAGCTGTCGACGCGCGTCGGGCTGGCCCGGCGCCAAGGGCGCAGCCAAGAAGCGGAGGACCTTTCCCATGCGTCTCGTGGCAAGGGTGAGGAGTTGGCGCAGAAGGAAGCCGAGAGCGCGACGATCGCCGCCGCCCTCCGGGACCTGCTCCTCGTCATCCCCAACCCGCCCGCCCCCGACGCCCCCGACGGCGCCTCCGAGGCGGACAACGTGGTCGTGCGCAGCGCCGGCGAACGCCCCTACGAGGCCCACCAGCGGGTCCCGCACTGGGACGTCGGCGCCGCCCTCGGCATCCTCGACCTGGAGCGGGGGGCGAAGATCTCGGGGTCGATGTTCCCCGCATTTCGGGGAGCGGGCGCCACCCTCGCCCGGGCGTTGTGCCAGCTGGCCCTCGACCGCAACGCCGACGCGTACGAGGAGATCCGCCCGCCGACGCTCGTTCGCCCCGCCACCCTCGAGGCCAGCGGGCAGCTCCCCAAGTTCGCCGACGACGCCTACCACATCGAGCGCGACGACCTTTGGGCCATCCCCACGGCCGAGGTACCCCTGACGTCTTTGTACCGCGACGAGGTCCTCGACGAGGCCGCGATGCCTGTCCGGCTGATGGCGGCCACGCCTTGTTACCGGCGGGAGGCGGGCTCGGCGGGGCGCGACACGAGGGGACTCCTGCGGGTCCACGAGTTCGACAAGGTCGAGATCCTGGCGTTGTGCACCCGGGACCAGGCGGCGGCCATGCACGCCGAGCTGCTGGGCCGGGCGGAGGGCACCGTCGCCGCACTCGGCCTGCCCTACCGGATCGTCGACCTGTGCGCCGGCGACCTGGGCCAGTCCCACGCCCGCTGCTTCGACATCGAGGTCTACGCGCCCGGGTGCGACCTGTGGCTCGAGGTGTCGTCGGTGTCGTGGTTCGGCGACTACCAGGCGCGCCGCGCCGGCATCCGGTACCGCCCCGCGCCGCGACCGGCCGGCGCGGGGGACGCCGCCAAACGCCCTGCCCGCGCCAACCGGGTCTGCGACACGCTCAACGGCTCGGCCCTGGCGGTCCCCCGGGTGTGGGCGGCGCTGGTGGAGACTTACCGCCAGGCCGACGGTTCGGTGTCCCTCCCCCCGGTCCTCCACCCATACATGAGGGGCCAGACCGTGCTGAGGGCGGGGAGGGTCTCAGGGTTGTCTGGGGGATAATCCCGATGTTGGGCCCCACAGGGGCTGTGGGATGATCATCCCATGATCGAGGCACACAACCTGACGAAGCGGTACGGCCCCGTCACCGCCGTCGACGACCTGTCCTTCACGGTCCGCCCGGGAGTGGTCACCGGCTTCCTCGGTCCCAACGGGGCGGGCAAGAGCACCACCATGCGGATGATCCTCGGACTCGACCGTCCCACCCGGGGGGCGGTGACCGTCAACGGCAAGGCCTACGTGGACCTGCCCGCGCCTTTGCACGAGGTCGGTGCCCTCCTGGACGCCAAGGCCGTCCACGGCGGACGCTCCGCCTACCACCACCTGCTGGCCCTGGCCCAGAGCAACGGGATCGGCGCCCGCCGGGTGCGCGAAGTCCTCCGCCTGGTCGGGCTGGAGGCGGTGGCCAGCCGGCGTACCGGCGGTTTCTCACTCGGCATGGGCCAGCGCCTCGGCATCGCCGGCGCCCTTCTCGGAGACCCGGCGGTGCTGATGTTCGACGAGCCCGTCAACGGTCTCGACCCCGAGGGGATCCTCTGGATCCGCAACCTCATGCGCGCCCTGGCCTCCGAGGGTCGGACCGTCCTCGTGTCCAGCCACCTGATGAGCGAGATGGCCCTGACCGCGGAGTACCTGATCGTGATCGGTCGGGGGCGCATGATCGCCGACATGAGCGTCGACAACTTCGTCAGGTCCAGCTCGCAGCAGTCGGTCCTGGTGCGCTCGCCCGGGGCGGATACCCTCGCCGGTCGCCTTCGCATCGCCGGGGCCGAGGTGCATGCCCAGCCGGACGGCGCGCTGGTGGTGACCGGTCTCGAAGCCGCCGCCATCGGCGACGCGGCGGCTGCGGCCGGCGTCGTCGTCCACGAGCTCACCCCGCAGCAGGCCTCCCTCGAGGAGGCGTTCATGGAGCTGACCAAAGACAGCGTCGACTACCACGCTGCGGGCCCAGCCGGCCCCGGAGGCCACCAGCAGGGCCCGGCCGGCCCTGGAGGCCACCAGCAGAGCACGAGTGTCCCGTCGGCGCAGAGAGGTGTGGCATGAGCAGCCAGGCAGTAATCGAAGGACCGGAGGCGGCTCCCGACAGCGGACCGCCGCCGCCGCCCGTACGGGCCGCGCGCTTGAGCGACGTGGTCCGCTCGGAGTGGACCAAGCTGCGCACGGTGCGATCGACCTACTTCACCCTGGGCGTCGCCGTGGTGCTCATCGTCGGGCTCGGCGCCCTGATCAGCTTCGAGATCGGGTCGCATTACCAGAACTCGGGCCGCCTGGACAGGGCGACCTTCGACCCCACCAACTCCAGCCTGGCGAGCGTCACCTTCGGCCAGTTGGCCATAGGCGTGCTCGGCGTGCTCGTCATCACCTCCGAGTACGCCAGCGGGATGATCCGCACCACCCTGCAGGCCATGCCCCGCCGGGGATGGCTGCTGGCCGCCAAGGCCGGGGTGTTCGGCGTCACCGCGTTGGTCGTCGGCGAGGTGTCCAGCTTCGCCGCCTTCTTCATAGGCCAGCCGCTCCTGAAGTCGGGCCCGGCGCCCTACGCCACCATCGGCCAGCCCGGCGTGGCCCGGGCCGTGTTCGCCTCGGGGCTCTACATCGCCCTGGCCGGCCTGCTGGCGCTAGGCATCGCCGTGCTCATCCGCCACACCGCGGGGGCCATCACCGTCGTGGTGGCGCTTTACTTCGTGCTGCCGGGGGTGGCCAACGCCCTGCCGACATCATGGCAGCAACCGATAGAGGAGTACCTGCCGTCGGGGACGGGACGGGCGATGGCGGCGGTGGTCCACCAGCCACATTTCCTCACCCCGTGGCCGGCGGTCGGGGTGCTGTGCATCTACGTCGTCGTGGTGATGGCAGCGGCGGCGTGGTCGCTGCAGCGCCGGGACGCGTAGTCGCCGGACCGGCCGGTTCAGGAGCGCAGGGGCGAGGCCGACAGTTCGAGCCCGTCGGAGCGGTCGACCGAGCGGCGTAGGGCAGCGTGGAGCAGGTCAGGGGTGAGCACCCCGACGTAGCGGTCCCCGTCGAGTACGGCCACCCAGCCGGCGTCGTGCTGGAGCATCTCCGAGAACGCCTGCTTGAGGCTGGCGCCGGCAGGGACCCACGCTTCCATCCGGTGGGCGCGCTCCGCGATCACGCCGTCGCCGACCAGGTCGAACGCCCCGACCCAGCCCTGCAGCGCTCCGTCGGCGTCGACGACCACCGCCCAGCGGCTGGGCGAACTGGCCAGTTGGCGGCGCGCCGTCTCCAACGAGTCGTCCTGGTGCACCAGCGGCGGGCGCTCGAGGTCGGCGGTGTCGATGCCGGTGACCGACAGGCGCTTGAGGCCCCGGTCGGCGCCCACGAACGATGCCACGAAAGGCGTGGCCGGCGAGCCGAGCACCTGCGCCGGCGTGTCGTACTGCTCCAGGTGGCCACCCTCGGAGAACACGGCTATGCGGTCACCCATCCGTACCGCCTCCTCGATGTCGTGGGTCACGAAGACGACCGTCTTGCGGACCTCGCCCTGCAAGCGAAGAAACTCGGTCTGCAACCGGTCCCTCGTGATCGGGTCGATGGCACCGAAGGGTTCGTCCATCAACAGCACCGGGGGGTCGGCGCCGAGAGCGCGTGCCACTCCCGCCCGTTGGCGTTGACCACCGGAAAGCTCGGCTGGGTAGCGGCGGGCGAAGAGCTTGGGGTCCAAGCCGACCAGCTCGAGAAGCTCGATCACCCGCGCCCTTACCTTGGTCTTGTCCCACCCGAGGAGGCGGGGGACCGTCGCGACGTTGTCCTCGATGGTCAGGTGGGGAAACAGCCCGATCTGCTGGATGACATAGCCCACCCGCCGGCGCAGCTCCACGGGGTCGACCTCGGTGACGTCGCTCCCGTCGAGATAGATGCGCCCCCCGGACGGCTCGATGAGGCGGTTGACCATGCGCATGGTGGTGGTCTTGCCGGATCCGGAAGGGCCGACCAGCATGCAAAGCTCGCCCTCGGGGACCTCCAGGTCGAGCCGGTCGACCGCGACGGTGGAGCCGAAGCGCTTCGTCACCGCTTCCAAGCGGATCATCGGGCCACGGTAGTGGCTGGTGGTTCATTACGCTCGCGGCGGTGGGAACCGGGCCGTGGTTCAGCTGGCACTGGGTCACCCAGAACGCCGGCGCCCTGCGCAGCGCGTTCGGCGAGCATGTCGTGCTCACCGTGCTCGCCGTCGGCATCGGCCTGGCGATCTCGTTTCCCATCGCATTGTTGGGCAGGGCGCACCCGCGCCTGCAGACCCCCATCTTCGGGGTGACGGGGCTCCTCTTCGCCATCCCGTCGCTGGCCCTTTTCGCCATGCTCGTGCCCATCACCGGGCTTTCCACTACGACGGCGGAGATCGGCTTGGTCAGCTACACCCTGCTCATCCTGGTGCGAAACATCGTCGCCGCCCTCGAAGGCGTGCCCCCCGAGGTCCGCGACGCCGCGGAGGGGATGGGACTCGGTCCCCGCCGCCAACTGTTGACGGTGGAGCTCCCCCTGGCACTCCCCGGCATCATGGCCGGCATCCGCATCGCCACGGTCACCACCGTCGGGCTGGTGACGGTGACCGGCCTGATCGGTCAGGGGGGCTTCGGCCACCTGATCAACGACGGGTTGGAAAACGGGTTCAGGGACGAGGTGGTCGCCGGCGCCGTGCTGTCGGTGGCGTTCGCCGCTGTGGCCGACGGACTCCTGGTGGGCGCCCAGTGGCTGCTGACCCCTTGGAGCCACACCAGGCGGAGGGCCAGGAGGGCGCAGCGGGACACCGATCCCGGCCGGCGGGTCGCGGCTGACGGCGATGGTGCCCGGACGTTGCCGGCGGCGGGCTGATGGTCCATTTCCTCTCCGGAGTGGCCACCTTTTTCAGCACCTGGTCCAACTGGACCGGCTCCAACGGCATCTTTCACCGCCTGGCCCAACACGTCGAGATCTCAGCCATCTCGGTTGCGGTCGCCCTGGTGGTCGCCCTCCCCTTGGCCATGTGGCTCGGGCACACCGGGCGGGGGGGTTTCGCTGCCATCTCGGTGGCCAACATCGGCAGGGCCCTTCCCTCCTTCGCCGTGCTCGTCGTCGGCGCCGCCTGGCTCGGGATCGGCCAGAAGCCTGCCCTGCTCGCCCTCATACTGCTCTCCATCCCGCCCATCGTCACCAACACCTACACGGGTATCGCCCAGGTCGACGCCGACCAGAAGGACGCGGCGCGGGGTATGGGTATGACCGGCTGGCAGGTGCTGCGCCAGGTGGAGATACCCAGTGCCATCCCGTTGATATTCGCGGGCATCCGTACCGCCACGGTCCAGTGCGTGGCCACCGCAACCCTGGCCGCATACGTGGGCTATGGCACCCTCGGGCAGTTCATCAACGAGGGCCTGGCCAACAGCCTGAACGGTCATGTCGAGCTGTTCTGCGGTGCCCTCCTGGTGGTGGTGCTGGCCCTGGTCGCCGAGGTGGGCCTGGCCGGCGTCCAGCGGGCGTGCACGCCGAGGGGCCTGCGCCTGCACGGCCGGGTGGCGCCAGCCTTTGCCGAGGATGCCCTAGTGGTCCCGGCCGTCCAGTAGCGTACGGCGATCCAACCGTGGGGTTGGATCCAACAGAGAGGGAGGAACCCAATGCGGTCATACCGTACGGGTGCCGTCGGGGCGACCCTGGCTGTCGTGGCTCTTATTGCCACGGCGTGCGGGTCGGGTGGCGGTGCTAAGGCGTCCAGTTCCACCACGGCGTCGGGAGCGGCCAAGCCGGCCGTGATAGTCGGCGGAGCCAACTTCTCGGAGGCCACCCTGCTGGCCTACGTCTACGGCGACGCGCTGAAGACCGCCGGCTTCCCGGTGAGCTTCAAGACGGCCATCGGGCCGCGCGAAACCGTCCAGCCGGCGCTGCAAGCGGGCCAGATCAACTTCGAGGCCGAGTACGCCGGCAACCTGCTCGCCTACTTCAACCCCAACGCAGCGGCCATGTCGGCGGCGGCCACCGCCGCCGCCCTCCAGCCCTACCTGGCCAAGAAGGGGCTGGAGGAGGGCACCGTTTCCCGGGCGGCCGACTCCGACGCCATCGCCGTCAACAGCCAGACCGAGGCCAAGTACCACCTGACGAGCCTGGCCCAGCTGGCCCCGGTCGCCGGCCAGTTGACTTTCGGCGGCCCGGCTGAGTGCCGCACCCGCATCACCTGCATCCCGGGCATGGCAAAGGACTACGGGATCCATTTCAAGTCGTTCACCGAGTTGGACTCGGGCGGCCCCATCACCATCGCCGCTTTGCACAGCAACCAGATCCAGGTGGCGCGCCTGTTCTCCTCCGACCCGAGCATCGCCAAGTACAACTTCACCGTGCTCGCCGACCCCAAGAACTTCCAGGACGCGGGCAACATCGTGCCGGAGTTCTCCAAGTCGGTGGCCACCGCCCAGTTGGTCACGGTGGTCAACCAGGTGTCGGCCACGCTCACCACCGCCGATCTGATCGCCATGAACAGTCAGATTTCCAACGCCCAGACGAGTCCCCAGTCGGTGGCGCAGCAGTACGTGAGCGCTCACCACCTCGGCTGAGCCGGGCGGTGAGCGGGGAGCCGGGCCCGAGCGGCCCTCTGAGCGGGGAGCCGGGCCCGGAGGTCACCCTTGTACGCCACGGCGAGACGGAGTGGAGCCGGTCGGGCAAACACACAGGTCGCACCGACCTGGACCTCACCCCGGCCGGCGAGGCCAGGGCCAGGGCGCTCGCCCCGCAGTTCGCCGCCCAGCGCTTCGCTCTGGTCCTGGTCAGCCCCCGGCGCCGGGCGCAGCGCACGGCGGAGCTGGCGGGCCTGGGCCCGAGCGGCCCTTTGAGCGGGGGACGCGGCCCGAGCGGCCCTTTGAGCGGGGGACGCGGCCCGAGCGCCCCGGTCGTTGACGACGACCTGGCCGAGTGGGACTACGGCGAGCTGGAGGGTCAGACCACCGATGAGATCCGCCGGCGCTGGCCCGATTGGACGATCTGGACCGGACCGTGGCCAGGGGGTGAAACGCCGGCCGAGGTGGAGGCCCGAGCCGACCGGGTGATCGCCCGCTGCATGGGCCAGGCGCCTGGCTCCTCGGTGGCCCTGGTCGCCCACGGCCACATCCTTCGGGTGCTCGGCGCCCGTTGGATCGAAGCGCCGGCGCTCGCCGCCGCCAGGCTGGCCCTGGGTACGGCGGCGGTGTGCCGGCTCGGATGGGAACACGGCCAACGGGTACTGGAGCTTTGGAACCAGGTGCAGCCGGATCCGGCCTGAGCCTGCGGCGGCCCAGGTGGGCAACGGCCCTGTCCCCGATCCGGCCTGAGGCAGGAGACCGGCCCGGCGACACCGCGGCCGGATCGGGTACCGGATCGGGCACCATGGGGAGGCCGTGACCTCATCCTGGCCGCCGGCGCCCCCCGCGCCCCAACCGATCCCTGCCTGTTACCGCCATCCCCAGCACCCGGGCGGGGTCACCTGCCGGCGCTGCGGCCGTCCCATCTGCCCGGAGTGCATGATCCAGGCTCCGGTGGGTTGGCAGTGCCCCGAGTGCGTCAAGGCCGGGAGCCGCCAATCCCCCTTCATCCGGTACCGGCCGGCGCCGGCGGGGACCGTGGGAGCGAGGCTGTCATGGCGGTCGGCACCGGTGACGGTCGGCCTGGTGGTGGTCAACGTCATCGCCTTCCTGGTCAGCCGGGCGGGCAACGTTTCGGTGCTCGCCCAGTGGGGTCTGGTCCCGGCCTGCGTGCAGGGGGGCCAGACCGTCGTACCGGCCTGCATCCAGCCCCAGGGGGGCCAGGTCTACCGGCTGTTCACCGCGCCGTTCCTTCACGTGAGCGTCACCCACATAGCCCTCAACATGCTGTCGCTGGTCATCGTGGGCATCCCCGTCGAAAATGCCATCGGGAGGGTCCGCTACCTGGTCCTGTACCTGGCAGCGGCCCTGGGCGGTTCGGTCCTCACCTACCTGATCGCTGTCCCCAACCAGATCGGAGTGGGGGCGTCGGGCGCCATCTTCGGGGTTTTCGGCGCCTACTTCGTGATCGCCAGGCGCCGCAGGCTCCGGACCGGCGGCATCGCCGCCATGATCGCCATCAACCTGGTGTACGGGTTCATCGCTCCGAACATCGGGTGGCAGGCCCATGTCGGCGGCCTCGTCGTGGGAGTGGCGGTGGCCCTCGGCTTCGCCCTCGCCGAGCACCGTCCCCGCCTCCAGGCCCGGGGGATCGAGCTGGCCACCTGCGCGGTTGTCGCCGTGGTCCTTTTCGGCCTCATGCAGTTCTCGGCCCGCCCCTTGAGCGGTTAGCACTGCTCACTTTTTCAGGCTGCTTTTAGCAAGGGTCTGGGTCGCCTCTCAGCTTCACCCGAGAAGCTGCCCAGGGTGCAGCACAAGGCCCGTCGCTCGCTGACGTCGGGCCACCTTTGGCAAGTGGACATTGCGCGCCTGATCACCTTCGCGGCGGTGATCGCCGTGCACTCGATCGCCTTCACCGAGCGGCCGTCCAACAGCGTCGCGGCGGGGGCCATGATGCTGCTCCAGTTCGGCCGCGAGGTGTTCTTCACCATCACCGGCTTCGTTCTCGTCTACTCAATGAAGGACCGCCTCCTGAACCTGCGCCGTTTCTGGCCCCGCCGTATCTGCTATGTCGCCGTGCCCTACGTGGCGTGGTCGGCGATCTATTACGGCTACTCGGTCCTCGGTCCTGCCCACGCCTCGTTCTCGTTGGCAACCTTCGGCCGTGACCTCCTCTACGGCGGCGCCATGTACCACCTGTACTTCCTGCTCGTCACCCTCCAGCTCTACGTGGTGTTCCCCCCGCTCATGGCCTTCGTGCGTCGCAGCGCCGCCCGAGCGGGCCGGGTCGTGGTGGTGGTCGGGCTTGTCAACTCCGCCTGGCTGGCGGTCCTCCAGTGGGTGCCGGCGCCCGCCGGACCGGCCGGCTGGCTGTGGCAGCACGCCTACGAGCTGCTGCCCACTTACACGGTCTACGTTCTGGCCGGCTGCTATGCAGCCGTCCACCTCGACGCGATCCAGCGGTTCGTCGAAGCTCACCGGCGGAAGTTGTTGGCCGGTGCCGGCGCCTGTGCCGCCGGTGCCCTCGTCGCCTACGGCGCGCAGTTGCCGACCGCCGCGCCGCGCGTCGCGGCCGCCGTGCTCCAACCCGCCACCGTCCTCAGCTGTGCCGCTGCTCTCGTCGTGCTCTACCTCGTGGGCTGCCGTTGGGCCGCCGGTGCTGTAGCTCCCCAGCGAGGCCCGGCCGGGCCCGCGGCCATCGAGCGGCGGCGGCGAGGCCAGGCGGTAGTTGCCACCCTGTCGGATGCCTCGTTCGGCGTCTACCTGGCTCATCCTCTCGTGCTCCAGTTGCTCGTCGACCACGGTTTCGGCAACAGCGGGCAGAGCCTGCCCGCGGCCGCGGCCACTGTCGTATGTCTGGTAGCGGCGATCGCCGGGGGGACTGTCCTCTCCCTCGCAGCCCGGCACACCCCTTTGTCGCTCGCCCTCACCGGACGGCCCTGGCGCGCACAGACCACCAGCGCTGGGGCCGGACACGCAGGGGCCACCCGCGCAGGGGCCGCGCGCGCGGGTGACACGCCTGACCGCGGGCCGGTGCTGGCGCCCGTCCGGGCGCTCGTGGCCGCCGGGGTCGGCACGGTCGCCGTTTCTCAGGAAGCTCCTAGCTCCGCGTGACACGGACTTCACATTCTCCGGGCAGGGTTGGATGATGACCGCATCGACCGGTGAGCTCCTGGCAATGCGACTGGGGCACCCCGACCGGGTGGCGTTCGTCGAGGGCGCCACCGGGCTCGCACTGAGCTGGGACGGAGTGGGCGCGCTCGTCGAGCGGTGGCAGTCCATTCCGTCCACGACCCGGTCCGGGGGCTGCCGTGTCGGGTTGCACCTCGCCGACCCGCTGGCCATGGCCGCCCACTACCTCGCCGCCCTGGCGGCGGGAGTGACGGTCGCACCCCTCAACCCGGCTGGCACCGCCGGCGAACTCGTCGTCCAAGGCGTCGCCACCGGACTGTCGGGCGCGGTCACCGATTCGGACGACCCCGAGATCCGCGACGCACTCGCCGGCGCCGGGATCGAGCCGCTGTCAGCCGACGCCCCGAGCTGGGATCTGCCGGCCCGGAGCTGGCGTCTGGCGCGCCGGCCCGGCACCGGCCCGGCCGCCCTGGTCATGACCAGCTCGGGCACGACTGGCGCCCCCAAGATCATCCCTTTGACCGAGGTCCAGCTGCTGCACACGGCCCGCGCCGTAGCCGGTCACCTCGACCTCGGCCCCGAGGAGCGGGGGTACTCGCCGCTGCCGCTTTTCCACATCAACGGGCTCGTGGTCGGGGTACTGGCCGCCCTGGTCGCCGGCAGCTCCCTGGTGGTGGACCGGCGCTTCTCGCGGAGCTCGTTCTGGTCGGTGGTCGAGCGCGAGCGCGTCACCTGGTTGAACCTGGTACCGGCGATCATCACCCTGCTGGCCGGCGCCGGCGCCGGCGACCGCCCCGCACCCGGGGCGGAGCGGGTGCGGCTGGCTCGCTCGGCGTCCGCACCCCTCGCTGCCGCCACGAGGGAGCGCTTCGAGGTCCGCTTCGGCGTCCCCGTGGTGGAGACCTACGGCATGACCGAAGCGGCGAGCCAGATCACCGCCAACCCTGTCGGCGCGCCGCGGCCCGGATCGGTGGGCGTGCCCGTCGACGTCGACGTGCGCGTCGTCGACGGCGCCCGCCGGGCCGTCGGCCCCGGTAACACCGGCGGGGTGGAGATCCGCGGGACCAGCGTGACCACCACCTACTGGGCACCGGGTGGCAGCGACGCGCCGGTACCACGCATGGCGACGGCGGGTGGCTGGCTGCCCACCGGTGACATCGGACGGCTCGACGCGGACGGCTATCTCTACTTGGTGGGCAGGGCCGACGACGTGATCAACCGGGGCGGCGAGAAGGTGCAGCCACGCGAGATAGAGGAGGTCCTGCTCGCCGACGCCCGCGTCAGCGCCGCGGTGGTGGTTGGCCGCCCGCACCCGACGGTTGGTGAGGAACCCGTCGCCTACGTGTTGGCCGACGCCGGCGTCGCCGGCCGGCAACGCCTGGCCGCTGAGCTGGCCCGGCGTTGTGAGACCGCCCTGAGCCGCTTCAAGCGCCCAGCCGAGATCATCGTCGCCGACACCCTGCCGGCCGGGCCGACCGGCAAGGTGCGCAGGTCCGAGATCAGGCGCATGGCCGCCAGCGCGGACGTGGCCTCGTGACCGCGGCGCCGTCGATGACGGCGGCCCTTGTCCAAGGTGATCGGGGAGCCATACCCTCGGTGGCCGGCGCGGAGGCGGCCACTGCCAGGTCCCACTTGTACGCGGTGGACGTCGTACGCCTGCTGACCGTGGCCGGGGTGATCGCCGTGCACGCAACGTCGCTCACGGTCGGCAGCACGGCGCGTGGTGCGCTCGCCGCCGGGGTGGTCCTGGTCCTTCTGCACGTGACCCGCGAGGTCTTCATATTCCTCACCGCCTTCGTTCTCGGCTTCCGTTACCGCGCCGACAGCGTCGAAAAGAGGGCGTTCTGGAAGCGGCGCTACCTCGTCGTCGTGGTGCCGTACGTGGTCTGGTCGTTGATCTACGTGCTGGCCGACGGCCACCTCACCTCACCCGGCACGGTGCTCGCCCGCTACGCCGAGGACCTGGCCACCGGAGGGGCGCGTTTTCACCTCTATTTCTTGTTGATCACGTTCCAGATCTACGCAGTGTTCCCCTGGGTGATCCGGTGGGTGCGCCGGGTGCGACCGGCGCCGTTGCTGGCCGCCAGCCTTGCCTTGCAGCTGGCGTTCACCGCCGGCACCCACTACTGGACCTCGGCCCCCGGTCCACTCGGCGCCATCTTCGACTATCCCGGTTCGTGGCTGTGGAGTTACCAGTTCTACCTGATCGCAGGGTTGCTGGCCGCCGTCCACTTCGACGCCGTCACCGACTGGGTGGACCACCACCGGCGCCTGATAGTCGCCGGATCACTCGGCGTGGCCGCCGCCGTCCTCGCCAGCTACGCCGTTGACCTGACGGTGCTGGGGATGGCACCGGTCAAGGCCAGCGAGGTGTTCCAACCCGCAGTCGTGCTCGGCAGCATCGCCGCCATCGCCGGCCAGTACGCCCTCGGCTTGTGGGTCAACGAGCGCCTCGAGGCCCGACGCGCCTCGGCCCGCACGGCGCGCCGCCGTGTCCGCCTGGCCAGCGCCTCCGACGTCTCCTTCGGCGTTTTCCTGTCCCACCCGTTGCTCCTGCAGGCGGTCCTGGCCGTTGCCGGCGCCACCGGTCTCAGCGTGGCCCTCGGTGGCCTCCCAGTCGTGGCCCAGCTCGCCCTGGTCCTTGGCGTGCTCGTCCCCGGTGTCTATCTGATCGCCGCCGCCCTGATAGGTGTGGCTCGCCGGACCCCGCTCAGCCTGGCCCTGGCCGGGCGCAGGGGCCCGGTCCCCTGGCGTCGGCGCGAACACGTGCCGCCCCCCTCCGCCGATCGACCGGGCCTCGGCCCGGCCCTGTCGCCCGCGCTGTGATGTCGTCCGTCCACTCCAAGGAGGTCCCAGTGGGATCCATATTTTTAGACCTGCCGGACCGCTCGGCCAAGCCTCGCCACGACGGCATGACCATGGTGATCGACAACGGGCTGCCGCAGCGGTTCTTCGCCGACGCCGTGGCCTCGGCCGCCCCCCACATAGACGTGGTCAAGTTCGGGTGGGGTACGGCGATGGTGACCCCCGACGTGGAGCGCAAGTTCGCTGTCCTGCGCGAGCACGGGATCGCCTACTACTTCGGCGGCACGCTGTTCGAGAAGTTCGTGATGCAGGATCGCTTCGAATCCTTCCTCACCTTGTGCCGCCTGTGCCGCTGTGAGGTGGTCGAGATTTCCAACGGCACCATCCCCCTCTCCAATACCGCCAAGGCCGCCTACGTCCGCAAGTGCGCCGACGAGTTCACCGTGCTGAGCGAGGTTGGCTACAAGGACCCCGGCCGATCCGAGGAGCTGACCGCCGGCCAGTGGGTCGACTCCATCGGCGAGGACCTGGAAGCCGGCGCCACCAAGGTGATCCTCGAGGCTCGCGAGAGCGGTCGCAGCGGGATATGCCAGACGGACGGCAGCCCCCGCACCGACCTCGTCGACGCCATCGTGGGATGCGGGGTGGCTTCTGAACGGCTCATCTTCGAGGCGCCGACCAAGGACCTCCAGACGCACTTCATCGCCCTCATCGGTGCCAACGTCAACCTGGGCAACATCGCCCCTGAGGATGTGATCGGCCTGGAGACACTGCGCCTCGGCCTGCGCGCCGACACGCTCTTACACTTCGAAGGAGCGACGACGCGTGCGTGACACGGGCGACGTGTTCCACCTGGCCATCCCGGTCCGCGACCTCGACGAGGCCCAGGACTTCTACGTCAATAGACTCGGCTGCCATCTGGCTCGTCGCTACGACGATCGCATCACCGTCGACTTCTTCGGCGACCAGGTGGTCTGCCACCTGTCGGACCACGTCGTCGAGGAGCCGTCGCTCTACCCCCGGCACTTCGGTGTGACGTTTCGTCGCCGGGAGGACTTCGACGCCGTGCTGCGCTGTGCCCAGACGCGTGGCATGGCGTTCTTCCGGGGGTGCGAGCCACGCTTCGCCGGCGACGTCGAGGAGCATCTCACCTTCGTCCTCGTCGACCCTTCCGGCAACCTGATCGAGTTCAAGCATTACCGCGACGCAAGGATGATGTACTGACCCGTGGTCACGGCGTGCGCCCCAAGGCAGGCGCCAAGGGCGGCACCAGCGCGAGGCCCCGGGCCGACGCCGGGGCCAGGAGCCGGTCCGTTCAGCGCTTCGAGGTTGTCCTCATGGCGGTCATCGGTCTCCTCGTGGTGTCAGGGCTGGTGGCCCGTTCGTTCGAAGCCGGGGAGCGGAGCGGTGGGGGGGGCGGCGCGGAGGCTCTGGGCGTCTCCGCGCCCGGCGGGGCATCGTTCGCCGCCCGAGCTTCGGGCGCTACCAAGGCGAGCGTTGCTACGTCGACTCCCCGAGGAACGAAGGTCCAGGTTAACCGTCCGAGTCGGCGACAGCATTGTCGACGTAGCAACGCTCGCCTTTGTAAGCCAGGCCCCCGGAGCCGCTCGAGCGCCAGCGCGCCGGCGGCGCTGCGATGGGTGACCACGTCCGACCAGATCAGCAGCGGGGGCATGTCGCGCAGCTACCTGCTGGCCGAGCCCGAGCCGGCGCCCACCGCGAAGGTGCCCCTGATCGTTGTGCTGCACGGCATCAACGCCAGTCCCCAACTGGAGGAGCAGCGCACCGGCTTCCTGCCCATCGTGGGCCCCGCCGTCGTCGTGTACCCCGTCGGGTACCACCAGTCCTGGAACGCGGGGACCTGCTGCGGCGACGCGCACAGCGCCGGCATCAACGATGTGGCATTCATCACCGCCGTCATCAACCAGGTCGTCGCCCAGCACCCGGTCCTCTCCTCCAAGCAGGTCTACCTGGTGGGCTACAGCAACGGTGGCAAGATGGCGTGGGACATGGCGTGCCAGCACCCCTCGCTGTTCGCCGCGGTGGGCGTGTACGGCGCAGTGCCTGCGGCGGCGTGCCCGACGCTGGGCCGGCTATCCGCCATCGAGATCACCGGTCTCGCCGACACCGAGCTGACGGTGCAGTCCAGCCAGGCGCCCACGGTGCAGGCCGGATTCACCGAGTTGCAGGTCGACACGTTGGTGACGCGCCTGCGCTCGGGCGACGGTTGCGGGAACGCCGCGACCGTGGTCGCCCACGGCGTGGAACAGACCACGACTTGGGGTCAGTGCGCCAACGGCACCAAGGTCGCCTACTCGCTTTACGCCGGCCAAAACCACAACTGGCCGGCGACCACGGCGACCACCCCGTCGGCGGGGTCTGTGATGTGGTCGTTTTTCCGGTCTGTCGGGGCCACGTGACCCGTTGGTCTGAAATGTCGACGGATGACGCGCCGGGGCGCGGCCATCTGGCCTGGTCCTAATCGTATGGTGTGGGACCTGGAGCCCGTGGACGGTCATACTGACACGTCGGGGAGCCGGAGGTCCAACGGTGAGCAACCCAGATCGGGACAGACGGCCCTCCGCTGCCCGAGGCGGCGCGGGCGCGCGTGGTGCGTCCCGAATGACGGCTCGGCGGTGGGCCGTGCGGGTGGGCATCGCCGCGGCCGTTTTCAGTGTGCTGGCGCTCGCCGACCACACGGCAATGCGGCCGCCCGGCCGCTTGGCGGGCTCGACCAGACGTACAGAGATGACCGTCGAGGGTCATGCCGGCCGCCAGGCTTCAGCGGCCCCGGCGACAGGCCGCCACATCAGCGGGGCACGCGGCTCGGGGGCCGGGGGGCCATGGTTCGGCGGGGTCGGCCCAACGGCGTCGCCCGCCGGCCGCTCCGCTCCCGCCACCACTGCGTCCCTGATCGAGGCGACGTCTCGTGGCGGGGAGCCGGCGCCTGCCGCCAGCGGCGCGAAGGACGTGGACACCGGTGGGTCAGCGAAGCTGAATCTTTCGGCGCTGGCCGGGTCCCGATCGACGCGGACGCGCACCCGGCCTTCGCCAGCGTCGGCTGTCCCCCTGCCGGTGTTCGAGGGGATCCAGCCGCTGGTCCCGCTGGCACCGCCGGGATGGACGATCACCTCGGAGCGTCTCCGTTGGGACGGCCTCGACCGTTATTACCTGGTGGCCCGGCCGGTCGCGTCGTCCCAACCGGTCGCGCCGGGCGGGCGCAGCGGTGCCACCCTGCCCGTGCTCGTCGTCCTGCACGGCCGGATGATGACTCCGGCTAGCGCCGAGCGTGTTACCGGATTCCTCTCCGAGGTCGGACGGGCGATAGTCGTATACCCGGCCGGTTACGACGAGTCCTGGAACGCCGGGTACTGCTGCGGCGGCGCGAGCCGCGCCCAGATGAACGACTTGGGTTTCATCGAGTCGGTGGTCCACAAGGTGGTCAACACCGAGCCCGGAGCGTCACCCCACGGCGTGTACCTCGTCGGCTACAGCAACGGCGGCAGGATGGCATACCGCTTGGCCTGTAGTGATCCCGGGGCGTTCGCCGGCGTGGCCGCCGTGGAGGCGGTCCCGGTGGCCCCTTGTGACTCGACGACTCCCGTTCCCCTGATCGAGGTGGCTTCGACCGCTGACCCGCTACTCACCGTCAACGCCGGCGCCCCACCCAAGTACATGGCCGGCCGGGCGGAGGTGACCGTGCAGGTACTTACGGAGCAATGGCGCCACCGGGATGGTTGCACCGCCGCGGCGAGCGCTTCGACACGGGGCGCCCTGGTGGCCACCGTGTGGTCGCACTGCGCGGCTGGCAGTCGAATCGAGCTGGCCCTCTACCGCGGCGGTAGCCACGCCTGGCCTAGAGGCTCAGCGGCCACGCCGTCGGCCCAGGAGGTGATCTGGTCGTTCTTCCACGGCTAGCGGTCAGCGGCAGGTTGTGGGTGCCGCGCCCGACGGGCTCCTTGGGCGGCACGGGTGACAGTGGCGGTGAGGATGGCGGCGACCGCCACGGGCATCACCACCCACGCGACGGTGGCTGACACGGTGTGGACGAGCAAGGCCACCACGCCGATCACGACCGCGGTAGCCAGCGTCACACCCGGGGTGTCGCCCACCAAGAAGTCCCACCAAAATTTGCCGAAACTTACCGCCGCGCCGGCGAACAGCCGCCGAACCGAACGCTTGGCGCCGGGCGATCCGGCGTGCCCGGCAGGCGCCGCGGCTCCAGCGTGCCCGGCAGGCGCCGCGGCTCCGGCTTGGCCGGCACCGGTGGGCCCAGCCGCGGCCACGGGTGCAGCCGAGATGGCGGAGCCGGCCTGCGTGCCGTCGTCCGCGATCATGGGGGCTTCATCCGACGGCGGCATCGGCCACCCCCACCAGCTTGAGCGAGCGCACCAAGACCAGGACCACCGCCGCGTACACCCCGACCAGCACCGGTATGGCCAGATCGGACCCGGGCCAATGCACACCGAGGCCCTCGCCGGTCCAAAAGCTCCCGAAGCTCACCAACATCAAGCCCACCCCCATTTTCATGGCGTTCTCCGGTACTCCCGCCAACTGGCGCGCCACCACCGTGCCAGCCGCGGCCACGACCACCACTGCCGCCAGGGCGGCGACGGCGGCCAATCCCAGATCGTGATCGGTGGTCCCTAGGGTCAGCACCACGATCACCACCTCCAGTCCCTCCAAGAAGACCCCCTTGAAGGCCACCGCGAACCCCACGGGGTCACGTGCGCCCGCCCGCCGCTCCCGACCGACCATCGCCGCCACGTGAGCCGCGTAGATGGCGTCCTCGTCGTGGCGCGCCTTGAGGCCCACCGCACGTAGAACCGCCTTGCGCAACCACTGCAAACCGAAGACCAGAAGGATCGCCCCGACCGTCGCCCGTAACACGCCGATCGGGATCGCCACCAACGCCGGTCCCAGGGCCGCCACGAGCACGGCCAACACCGCCAGCGCCGCCCCCGTGCCCTCGAACGCCGACCGCCACCCCCGGCTCACCCCCGCAGCCACCACGATGGTCAGTGCCTCCACCGCCTCGACCGCAGAGGCGAGGAAGACCGCCACCACCAACACCACGGCACTCGATGTCACTGCCCCAGTCTGGCCCACCGCAGCGCTGTCACGGGCAATGGGGACCATCCGGGCGGCGGTGCGGTGCTCGCGGACCGCCGGCGGGCCATGGACGTCGAGTTCTGTGTCGGGCGGTCGACAAAGATAGGCTCGGGAGAGCCCACGGGGGCGTAGGCCAACGGTAGACCGGTGGACTTTTAATCCGACAACGAGAGTTCGACTCTCTCCGCCCCCACCCATTCTGCCGGCCGCCGGCGCTAGCGTGGATCACGATGCCAGATCCGCCGGCCGCCGGTGCGGGCCCGCCTGGTAATCCGCCCCTCGACCGCCAACGCGACCTGGCCCTGATCGGCGAGGTCGCCGAGCATCTGAACGCTGTCGAGGCGGCCCTGCGCCGCCTGGATGACGGCACCTACGGGCGCTGCGTGCGCTGTGGTGCGGCCATCGCCGACGAGCGCCTGGCGGAGGACCCCGAGGCGGCCGAGTGCGGCGAGCACTCCGGCCCGGATTGATCCTCAGAGGGGCCCGTTGCCGTGTTTACGGGCAACCAGGCGCTCGCGCTTGGACTCGAGGACGTCCATGGCCGCGGCGACCACTTGGCGGGTGGCCGCCGGCTGTATCACCTGGTCGATGTATCCACGTGCCGCGGCCACGTAGGGGTTGAGAAAAGCGACCCCGTATTCCTGCACCAGGCGTGCCTGCGATTCGACCTCGGCGCGGCGATGGAGGATCTGGACCGCGCCCTGAGCGCCCATCACCGCCACTTGGGCGCTCGGCCACGCCAGGCAGATGTCGTTGCCGATGCCCTTGGAGTCCATGACGATGTAAGCGCCGCCGAACGCCTTGCGCAGCACCAGGCACACCCGCGGTACCGTCGCCTCCGCGTAGGCGTACACGAGCTGGGCGCCGTGACGGATCATTCCCCGCCATTCGAGGTCCTTGCCGGGCATGAAACCCGGGGTGTCGACGAGGGTCAGCAAGGCGATGTTGAACGAGTCACAGAACGAGACGAAGCGCGCGCCCTTCTGCGAAGCGGCGATGTCGAGGGTTCCGGCCATCGACTGCGGCTGGTTGGCCACCACCCCGATGCTGCGCCCCCCGACGTGGACCAGACCGGTGACCAGCTGGGGTGCCCACCCGGGCCGTAGCTCGAGCAGCTCGCCGTCGTCGGCCACGGACCGGATCACCGACCGGACGTCGTAAGAACCGGAGTCGGACGCAGGCAGCAGCTCGTTCAGTTCCGGCGTCAGTCTGTCCGGGGGGTCGTCGCTCTCCACGTGCGGAGGGATCTCGTCGGTGTGGTCCGGTAGGTATTCCAACAGCTCGGCGCAGCGAACCAGGGCCTCCTCGGGATTGGTGGCGACCATCGCCGCAACACCTGTCGACCTGGCGTGCACGGCGTGGCCCCCGAGGTCGCCGGGCCCGACACGCAATCCGGTGAGTTCGGCCACCGCCGCCGGTCCCGACACGTATGCCACCGCGTCGGTGGTCATGATGACGACGTCGGCCATCCCGAGCAGCAGGGCGTGCCCGGACACAGCCGGCCCCGAGGTCAACACCACCACCGGCACCGTTCCCGAGCAGGTGGCGATCGATTGCGCCGCCTTGCCCCAGCCGTGAAGGGACGCCACGCCCTCGCGGACCTCTGCGCCCGACGAAGCCAGGCCGATCACGAGGGGGAGGCGCTGATCGAGCGCCAGGCGACCCCCGGCCGCGATGGTGATGCTGTCCTGCTCGCCCAGCGAGCCGCCGTGATGCGTGGCGTCGACGTCCACCAGGACGACACGTCGGTCGCCGGGCAGGTGGGCGACGGACGCCTTCGTCCGTCCCGGAACGCCCCAGCGGAGACGGACCTGTTCGGCGGGGGTCACGGGGTGGGCGGTGGCTCGAGGCCGCGCGCGATGAGAAAACCCCGGGCCCTCTCGGACAGCGGATAGCGATTGACCAGGGACCAGAACCGAGCGTCGTGGCTGGGAACGTCGAGATGAGACAACTCGTGGACTATCACGTAGTCGAGGACCCAGCCGGGTTCGGCGGCCAGACGGGTCGAGATGCGGATGGTGCCCTCGGCAGGGGTGCAGCTCCCCCAACGCCACTCCTGGTTGTCCGCCCAACGGATAGCGGTCGGTGCCCGCAGTTCGTAACGGGCTGCCAGGTGCTCGGCCCGCCGGGTCAGGTCGATTCCCGGTGAGGATGACCTTCGCTTCATCCGGCGGAGCATCTCGGCGACCCACCGCTCCTCGTCGGCCTTGGTCATGGTCGCCGGGATCGACACCCGCAGCACGCCGTCGACCTCCCGCGCCTGGACGGTCTTGCGGCGGCGTGGGCTGCGCACCACTTCGACCTTCACCGTTCGGAAGGTAGCTGCTCGGGCCCGGCTTCCCCCCTGGGCCCGACGATGAGGTCGACGGTGCCCGTGAGCGAGGTTTGTGCGCCGTTGACTTCGAGCCAGCACCCGGCGAGCTGACCGATGTGGCGGTGTTCCTCGCCCGCAGACCGGAACAGGGAGCGGATGACGCCGCCGTGGCTGACCACCAGGACACGCCGGCCGCGTTGAGTGTCCACCAGGTCGCACACAGCGGCCTGCAGGCGTTTCTCGAAGGCGGCGCGCTCCTCGCCGCCGGGGGTGGCGGCCAGCTCGCCCCTCCGCCAGCGGTCGATCTGGCCGGGCCAGCCGGACTCGATCTCATGGAGTTGCAGACCGCTCCATGCGCCGACGTCGTACTCACGAAGGCCGGGATGGAGCGTCGGCGGCCCGGCGGGGAGGTCCAGCAACTCGGCCGTTTGCCTGGCCCGTCGCAGGTCGGAGCTTACGACCGCGTCGAAGGGGGGGCACAGAGCCAGGCGGCGGGCAGCGTGGGCCGCCTGATCGAGACCAAGGGGAGACAGCGGCGGGTCGGCCCAACCCTGCCAGCGGTGGGATGCGTTCCACACGGATTGGGCGTGGCGGACAACGAGCAAGTGCGTCGTCGCTTCTGTCCGCATCCGTCGAAGGTACCGGTCCCAACGGAGTGGGCGCTCGCCTAGGTGGGCTGGATCGCGGTTGCGGGTAGCCTCGCTCAGCGGAAGGGAATGGAACGCAGAGTTTGGACCGACACGCTGGACGAGCACATGACGTCGATGGGTAGAGACCCGGTCGTGACCCTGCGCTATTTCGCCGCCGCCCGGGAGGCGGCGGGGACCGGACGGGAGACGGCTGTAGGGGGAAGCGTGGCGGCAGTGCTGGCGGACGCCACGAGCCGCCACGGGACGCATTTCGCCGGGGTGCTCGACACCTGCAAGGTGTGGGTCAACGGTGAGCCCGCCGCCTTTGACTCGCCGCTCGACGAGGGTGACGAGGTCGCCGTGTTGCCGCCCGTGTCCGGCGGGTGCGGCTGGTGACCCCCCGTGTGCGGCTGGTGACCCCCCGCATGCCGGCGCCTTCCCTGGCCGAGGGTGGACTGGCCTACGGGACGTTGGACTACGGAGGCATGGCCTACGGTGCCCCCGTCTACGGGCGTCAGCCCGCCCGCGCCCGCGGTGCGCCTGAGCCGGTGCGCCGGGCGCGGGTTGCGCCTGCCCCTGAGCCTGAGCCGGTGCGCCGGGCGCGGGTTGCGCCTGCCCCTGAGCCGCTGCGCCCGACGCCCGGAGCCATCGATGGGACCACTGCGGCTGCTGTGGCCGTCGCCCCGCCTTCCGTTGCCGTTCCCGCAGCCCAGGCGGTGGAGGCCAGCGCTGCCCTGAAGGCCGTGGCCGCCCCAGCCGACGCGCACCCGATGGCCGGCCTGGCCATCCTCTGGGCGGTCCTTCTAGTGGGCACCCTCGTCGCCGGGCCGCTCGAAGTTGCCGTTCTCGTGGCGCCGGTCGCCCTGATAGCCACGGTGTCGGCCCTGCGTGCCGCGTCCCGGCGGACCCCCGCGCCCGCCGCTCACGCTCGGCGGGCGCCCGCAGCCACCGGGTCGGGACAAAGGCCGGCGTACTGTCGCCTCGCCACCTCCCTGGCGGTGGCAGCAACGCCCTTGGCCGCCCTCGGGGGTCCGATCCCGGCGGCGGCGGTCGGCATCGTCGGAGTTGGCCTCGCCGCCGGCCTGTCATCGTCCATGCGCATTCCCGCCCTGCGTGCCGCCGCCGTGGCAGCCGCTCCCGCAGCGGCTACCGCCTCCGTCGTCCTGTCACGCCGCGAGGGTTTGGCGGTGGCGATCATATTGGTGGCGGCGACCTGCCTGTTCGACGCGGGCTCCTGCCTCATGGGCAACGGACCGACCGGTGGTCTGCTCGGCACCACTGCCGGGTTGGCGAGCGTGGGGGTGTTGGGCCTGTTCGTGGCCGGCGTCCTCAACCCGCCCTTCCGGGGCGCCTCCCCCTGGATCTTCGTGATGATCGCCGGCGCCCTCGCCGCTGCTGGTGTGCGGGTCGCCGATCGCCTGGTGGGCCAGGGGAGGGCACCGGCATTGCGTCGGTTGGATTCGCTCATGCTGGCCGGCCCCGCCTGGGTGGCGGCGGCTGCCATGATGCTGCACAGTTGATCCCAGCCCCCCGCCCGCGGGCAGTTCGGTCCCAGGCCAGTGCGGTGCTCTACAATCGGGAGACGATGACGGTGCCCCGCATCGACGCCCTGCTCGATCCCGAGTACGGGGCCGACTTACCCACCTTGGACCTGGAAGAGGTCCGTCGTCGCCGGACCGAGTGCAACGAGGAGGAAGTCGCCCTCTCTTACCTCCGGCGAATGGTGCAGGGTCGCCTCGACATCGCCTTGGCCGAGCAACGTCGGCGGACCACCGGCGCCGGCGGCAGCGACGTGGCCTCGCTCATCGAGCGTTTGCCCGAGATCCTCTCCGAGAAGGTCCACGCTCCCGGGTTCGGGCGCCTTCCGGCCATCATGGCTCCGACGGAGGTCGGCGAGGAGGCCACGCTGCGCGTTGACGCGGTTGCTCCTGCCCGCTGCCTCGGCTCGCTGCCGGACCTGGCCGATGGTGATCTGGCGGCCATGGCCGAGGCCCTCCAGCAACTGGAGAAGGACGTGTCTCGCCAGCGCCGGCGGTTGCACGAGGTCATCGACCACCTCCAAGAGGAGGTGATCCGGCGCTACCGCTCCGGCGAAGCCAACGTCGACAATCTTCTCAAGTGACCATCGCTTCCCGGTTCTGCGTGAACGCCTGAATGCCGACTGACGACACGGGCGGCGGCATCGAGGGACGCTCGGGGGAAGGTGCCAGCCCTTTCCCCACCTTGCCCAACCTCGGCGAAGCGGTGACCCAGCTACCCGATCACTGGAGGGATCTGGGCGAGTTCATTCGCGAGCAGCGTGCCGGCGCCCGTCTCTCGTTGCGCCGGCTGTCGGACCTGGCCGGGGTGTCGAACCCGTATCTGAGCCAGATCGAGCGCGGTCTTCGCCGGCCTTCGGCCGAGATCCTCCAGCAGATAGCACGGGCCCTGCGCATCTCGGCGGAGACCCTGTACGTAAGAGCCGGGATTCTCGAAGAGCGCAGCGCCGGTGGGGACCTCGTCCAGGCCGTTCTCGGCGATGCGACGCTGACCGACGAGCAAAAGCACGCGCTGCTTCGGATCGTGGCGTCGTTCCGGCGGGAGAACGGCACCAGCCCGGCGCCGGCCGGCGCCGGCCGTGTACGCCGAGATGCTCGATAGCGTCTGGCGAGCGTGCGTGCCCTAGCCGTACTTTCCCTGCACACCTCACCGCTCGCCCAGCCCGGAACCGGCGACGGCGGGGGGATGAACGTCTACGTCCGCGAGCTGTCGGCCCACCTGGCCCGCTCCGGCGTGAGAGTGGAGGTGTTCACGCGGGCTGAATCCCCGGACGCGCCGGCCACGGTCGACGTCGAGCCCGGGTTCCGGGTCCATCATGTGGCCGCCGGCCCGCTCGCTCCGGTACCGAAGGAGCATCTGGCGGCTCTCGTACCGGAGTGGACGGCCGGCGTGCGGGCGAGGATCCTGGGCCCGAGCGGCCCTCGGAGCGGGGTGCTGGGCCCGAGCAGGGGCGTGGGGCCGGTGGACGCCATCCATGCCAACTACTGGCTGTCCGGTCTCGCCGCCCACGCCTTGAAACACGAGCTCGATCTTCCGTTGATGTCCACGTTCCACACCTTGGACCGGGTCAAGGCCACCTCGAGCCCGGAGGAGGAGGCGGCAGCAGAACCGGCCCGGCGGGCCGCGGCCGAAGCGGAGATCGTGGGATGTTCCGATGCCGTCCTCGCCAGTTGCCCGGTGGAGGCCGACCAGCTCTCCGACCTGTATGGCGCCGACCCCGCCCGGGTGGAGATCGTGGCGCCCGGCGTGGACCACGCCTTCTTCGGCCCCGGTGACCAGCGCCAGGCCCGGCGGGCGGTCGGGCTCGCCGCCGAGGGGGAGACCATCCTCTTCGTGGGGCGGATACAGCCGCTCAAGGGGCTCACGGTCGCGGTCGACGCCCTGGCCGCGCTGGGCGACCGTCCCCAGGCGACGCTCGTGGTGGTTGGCGGCCCGAGCGGGCCGCACGGCCCGGCCGAGCTGGCTGCGGTCACCGAACGGATCGAGCGCTTCGGTTTGGGTCCCCGCGTGCGCATGGTGGCCCCCCAGCCCCACGAGATCCTGTCGACCTACTACCGGGCGGCGGACGTGTGCGTTGTGCCCAGCCGCTCGGAGTCGTTCGGACTGGTGGCCCTCGAAGCGGCTGCCTGCGGGGTGCCCGTCGTGGCCGCTGCGGTCGGCGGCCTGACCTCGCTGGTCGAGCACGGCCGCACCGGCTACCTGGTCGATGAACGCGACCCCGACACGTACGCGGCGCACCTGAGGGCGGTCCTCGCCGACCGGGAGCTGGCCGCGGATCTGGGCTGGGCCGCCCGCCTGCGGTCCGAGGGCTACACCTGGGCGGCGGCGGCGACCGACCTGCGGGCCGTCAACGACCGCCTCACGACTCGCGACCTGGTTGCGTGTCGCTGAGCGGCACGGACCGGTGAGCGTAGAGCGGGCCACGTCCGAAACGCTCGCCGCCCTGCGAGAGACGATCGAGCACTGGGCTGGCGATGCCATCGCAGTCAACCCGCTGTTGGCCGCCGAGGACCGCGACCCCGGAGGCGACCGCTGGTACGTGCGGATGCGGGGCGAGGAGAAGGCAACCATCACCGTGTGGCTCACGCTGAGGGAGTTGACCTTGCAGTTCGAGACCTACTTCATGCCGGCGCCCGAAGAGCACCTCGAAGCGTGTTTCGGATACCTGCTGCGGGCCAACAACCGGATGTTCGGGTGGCGCTTCGCCGTCGGCTCAGAGGACGCTGTGTACCTGGTGGGCCAGCTCCCGGTGAGCTCCGTCGACGAAGGCGAGCTCGACCGCATCGTCGGTTCGGGCTACGCTTACTCCGAAAACCACCTCCGCGCCGCCATGAGCATCGGATACGCCTCCAAGTTCGGCCGCTGATTCCTGCGCACGGGTCTTGCCGGGGGGTGGGCCCGGGGATACGCTCGCCACGCCGTCGGGGACCGGGGGACGGGACAGGTCGTTCGTTCGGGGAAGTGCGAACGGGTAGGACCGCCCCCCGGCCGGCGGTCGTCATCCCGGCCGGCGGTCGTCATCCCGGCCGGCGGTCGTCGCCCCGGCTGGCGGTCGTCGCCCCGGCCGGCGGTCTCAGGCGCCACTTCCGGGGCGCGCCAGCTGATCCGTCTCGGTGGCGGCTTCGCCGCCCTACCCTTCGTGAGGTGGCGACACGACTGGTGGTCATCGGGGGCGGCAAGATGGGCGAGGCCCTCGTGAGCGGACTGCTGGCGGCGGGTTGGGCCGAGCCCGGCGAGGTGGTGGTGGTGGAGGCGTCGCCCGCTCGGCGCGAGGAGTTGGCCGCCGTCGTGGCCCGTCACCGCGGCCTTGTGGTCTCTGAGGCGGCCGTACCCGGCGACGGCGCCCTACTCGCAGTCAAGCCTGGCGACGCCGAAGCCGTGTGCCGGGACCTGGCAGCCATGCGCTATCCCCGACTCTTGTCCATCGCTGCCGGCGTCACCTTGGCGTCCCTCGAGCGGTGGGTGGGCGCAGAGGGGGGAACGGCGGTCGTGAGGGCCATGCCCAACACTCCCGCCCTGGTAGGTGCCGGGGCGGCAGCAATCGCGGGGGGGAGCGGCGCCACCGACGACGACCTCGAGTGGGCGGAGGGGATCCTCGCCGCGGTGGGGACCGTGGTGCGGGTGAACGAGGCGCAGCTCGACGCGGTTACAGGTTTGTCGGGCTCGGGTCCGGCCTACGTCTACCTGGTGGCCGAGGCCCTGATCGACGCCGGGGTGCTCGTGGGTCTCCCCCGCACGGTGGCCCGGGCGCTCGTCACCCAGACGCTGCTCGGGGCGGCCATGCTCCTCGACCAGACCGGCGAGACCCCCGAAGCCCTGCGGGCGGCTGTCACCTCGCCCGGGGGTACCACTGCGGCGGGCCTGCGCGCCCTCGAAGCAGGAGGTGTCCGCGCCACAGTGCTCGACGCGGTGGTCGCCGCCACCGAGCGGGCGGCCCAGCTCGGCGCGTGAGTTGCCATCTGCGGCCCCCCCTTTCCGGACGGCGCCGGGTGGCGTAGCCTCGGCGGTGCGGAGAAGGGGAGTGACTCGTGCACCCAGATGACAATCGTTCCCGGTTCGTCACAGTCGCAGAGGTGGCTGCGCTTCTGCGCGTCTCCAACATGACGGTCTACCGGCTCGTGCAGTCCAACCAGTTACCGGCGGTGAGGGTAGGCCGGTCCTATCGCATCCGCGAGGACGATGTGGACCGCTACCTGGCCGACCAGTACACCCAGGCGGGCTGAGGGCGCGGCCCCAGGGCGGCACCCCCGCCGCTTGGTTCTACGTCCGGGTCGGTAGCATCGTCTCCGTGATCGGGCCGGTCGATGAGTCACACCCGCGCCGGCGGGGGGCGGCTCCTCTCCCCGCGGCCACAGTTGCCCGCCTGCCCGTGTACCTACGGGCCCTCTTGGAGGCGGCCGAGAACCAGACCGCCACCCTCTCATCGGAGGCACTGGCCGATCTCACCGGCGTCAACGCCGCTCAGGTGCGCAAGGATCTCTCCCACCTGGGCTCGTACGGGACCCGGGGCGTCGGCTACGACGTCGAGTTCCTAGTCCGCCAGATCAGCCGCCAGCTGGGCCTCACCCAGGACCGCCGGGTGGCCATCGTCGGCGTCGGCAACCTGGGTCAGGCGCTCGCCCGCTACCACGGCTTCCCGGCCCGGGGATTCCGCATCGCCGCCGCCTTCGACGCCGACCCGGCCAAGGTGGGGATCCCGATCGGTGAGACCCACGTCCGCCCGGTTGAAGAACTGGTAGAAGTGGTCAGGGGGGAAAAGGTGGCGATCGCCATAATCACGACGCCGCCCCATGTCGCCCAGGACGTGGCGGACCGGTTGGTGAGCGCAGGAGTCACCTCCATCCTCAACTTCGCTCCCACCGTAGTGCGGGTACCGGACAACGTCGCCCTGCGCAAGGTGGACCTCGCCGTGGAGCTCCAGATCCTCAGCTACTACGAGCAACGCTCCGCGCTGTCCGGCGACGCCTTGCCCGCCTAGGCGGTCCCGGCCGCCATGCCTGTCGACGCCACCGTCTACCCGGTCAACCTGGTGCTCGAGGGACGAGCTTGCCTGGTGGTCGGGGGCGGGGCGGTCGCCGCCCGCAAGATCGCAGGCCTGGTCGCCGCCGGCGCCGTAGTCCGGGTGGTGGCCACCCGCGTCGGCGCCGAGGTGCGCGCCTGCGGTGTGCCGTTCGAGGAACGCCCCTACCGCCGCGGCGACGTAACCGGCCAGTGGCTGGTGATCACCGCTACCGACGACCCGGCCGCCAACGCCGCTGTGCGCGCCGACGGCGACGCTGCGGGGGTGTGGGTGAACGCCGCGGATGACCCGGCGTCATGCTCGTTCACCCTTCCGGCGGTGGCCCGGCAGGGCCCTGTCACGGTGGCCGTGTCCACCGGCGGCCACAGCCCTGCGCTGGCCAGCTGGCTCCGCCAGCACGTGGTCGCCGAGCTCGGCCCCGAGTGGGCGACCCTGGCCGCCCTGCTTTCGGGTGCCCGGGAACGTATGAAGGCCGAAGGGCGTTCTACCGAGGGAGCGGATTGGCGCGCGCTGATCGATTGGGACATGCTCGACCTGCTCCGAACGGGGCAGGACGCACGAGTGAAGGAGCGCCTCGAGGCGTGGCTGTCGTCGTCGTTGGACTGAACCATAGGACCGTTCCCCTCAGGGTCCTCGAACCGATGACGGTCCTGCCCGGGCGCCTGCCCAAGGCACTGCACGAGCTGTCCGGCTACGACCACCTCGACGAAGTGGTCGTGGTGTCGACATGCATGCGGACCGAGATCTACGCCGTCGCCAACCGGTTCCACGGGGCGGTGAGCGACATCCGCAACTTCCTGTCCGGGTGGAGCGGCTACCCGCCCGAGGCGTTCAGCGACCACCTGTACTCCTATTACGACGACGCCGCCGTCGCCCACCTGTTCCGAGTGGCGGCCGGAATCGACTCTGTCGTGCTCGGTGAGGGCGAGGTGCTTCACCAGGTCCGCCACGCCTGGCAGGTGGCCAGGGCCGAGCAGGCGGCCGGTCCGGCGTTGGAGGTCCTGTTCCGTCAGTCGGTCGAGGCGGGTAAGCGGGTCCGCTCCGAGACCGCCATTGCCCGCGGCACCACGTCGCTGTCCCAAGCCGCC
Source organism: Acidimicrobiales bacterium (assembly GCA_035552775.1). Taxonomy (GTDB): domain Bacteria; phylum Actinomycetota; class Acidimicrobiia; order Acidimicrobiales; family Palsa-688; genus DASZKW01. Next base: position 36,867 of record DASZKW010000010.1, read on the forward strand.
GTCGAGCTGGCCGAGTCGCGCCTGGGAGGCCTGGACGGGCGCTCGGCTTTGGTGGTCGGCGCCGGGGAGATGGGCGAGGCGGTCACCAGGGCCCTGGCCGGCGCCGCCGACCGGGGACCGCTGCTAGTGGCCAACCGCACGCCGGCCAAGGCGTCAGCCCTCGCCGCCGCTCACGGGGGCCGGGCGGTGGGATGGGACGACGTGCCCGCGGCCCTCGAGCAGGTGGACCTGGTGCTGACCTCCACCGGGGCCGCCGAGGTGCTCGTCGACGCCGAGGAGCTGACCCGGGTGCTCGCAGCCAGGGAAGGACGACCCTTGCTCATCGTCGACGTCGCCGTCCCACGCGACATCGACCCGGCGGCTGGAGCCCTTGACGGTGTCACCCTCCTCGACATGGACGACCTGAGGGCCTTCGCCGACCTGGCCATGGAGGACCGCCGCCATGAGCTGCCCAGGGTGGAACAGATCCTCGCCGCCGAAGTGGATCGCTACTTCGAGGTCGCGGCCCAGCGGGAGGTGGCTCCGCTCGTCGCCGCCTTCAGGGCCAGGGCCGAGGAGATCAGGCTCAAGGAGTTGATGCGCTTGTCCGGGCGTCTCGGTGACCTCGACGAGCGCCAGGCCGGCGCCGTCGAGGCGTTGACCAAGGGTCTGGTGGCCAAGCTTCTCCATGATCCCACCGTCAACCTGAAGGTGGCGGCGGGCTCGCCCCGGGGAGAGCAGCTCGCCCACGCCCTCCAGCAGCTGTTCGACCTCTAGGGACGAGCCTGCCGGGGACGCCCTGCGCCATGTCTAGGGCCTGGCGGACCCGTGACACGAGGAGTTCCGCGCTCCATTCGGACGTGACCTGGAGGATTATCCAACCCGCGAGCTGCAGGAGGGCCAGCTTGTCGCGGTCGCGGTGGAAATGGCGCACGTCGCGATGCACCCTCCATCCGTCGTACTCGATGCCAACCCGCAGATCGGGATAGGCGCAGTCGATCTCGCGGATCCGGCCATCGACGGTGACCCGATGATGGCGGACCGGTACCGGCAAGCCGGCGGCCACGATGGTGTCGAACAGCCAGTCCTCCGGCACCGACGCCCCCCTATGGCCGTCGCCTCGCCACAGGACCAGCTGTCGCAGCTGAACGCTCCGGCACTGCGGCGTCAGGTCGGGTGCCTCCATGCGATCCCGGAGGTCGGTGATAGTCATGTGAGGGCTGCGCAAGAAGTCGTCGACGATCAGCCCGAGGAGCGGTTCGTCGAGCTTGCCGGCCAGGTCGATCAACGTGCGCGCCGGCGAGGTCACCGGGATGCCCCAACGCTCGCCGACGTCGGCGCCGGCCAAGGGCCTGCGGTGGGTGCGGACCCCGGGCACGGATGGTCGCCGCGACGGCGGTACAGTCAACTCCAGTCTGGGCTTGGCGACAGAGGCGGAGCCCCACAGATAGGCGGCAGCAAGATGGGAGATGGCGACGTCAGCGCCGGGGCCAGCGACGAGGCCAGCGCCGGTGCCGGCCGCCAGGCAGGCAGCCATGGCGCGCTGTCGGTAGGACGGCGGCGCTCCGGCGAACCGGTACACCCCCCGATGCACCCTCACTAGCATCCCCGACGCCAGCCGTTGAGCCAGCTGCCCACGGCTCATCACCGCTAGGACCTGGGAGCGGGTGACAAGTGAGAATTGCTGCCGAGCGATCTCATCGAGAGGTTGTGGAAGCTTCGCCATGGCACCCTTGTCCATACGTTAGATGTATTACATGTAGATACATATCCTATCACTCGCATCTAATCGGGCCGGATGACAGCGCTTTGAACCGTTTCGCGCGGCTTGCGCGGTTTGATGAACCGCTTGGCTTGCTATGCAGTACCTAAGGTTCAAGCCGGCGCCGGCGCCGCGCGAAACGGTTCACGACCTCGACTTCCAGACGCCTTCGGCGGGTCTGGAGCACGATTGGCAGGTGCCCGCGGGTACCTGATTGGCAGGTGGCCGCCGCCCCGGAGATAGCGTCGCCATCCAGTGCTGCGTATCGCCACCCGGGGTAGCGCCCTGGCCCGCTGGCAGGCCGAGGAGGTCGGTCGCCTCCTGGTCGCCGCTCACCCCGGCACCGAGGTCGAGTTGATCGTGGTGTCGACCACCGGTGACCGCCGTCTCGACCTGCCCGTGTGGGCCCTCGGGGGGCAGGGGGTGTTCGCCAAAGAGGTGCAGGCGGCGGTCCTCGCCGGGGAGGCCGACATAGCCGTCCACTCGGCCAAGGATCTTCCCTCCACGACCGCGTCCGGGCTGATCCTCGCGGCCATACCTCGACGTGGAGATCCCCGTGACTGCCTGGTGGGCCGAGCTCTCGACGATCTGGCGCCGGGAGCGCTCGTCGCCACCGGCTCGGTCCGTCGCCGTGCCCAGCTGGCGTGGATGCGACCGGACCTGACCTTCACCAGTCTGCGGGGCAACATCGCCGCCCGCCTGGCCAAGGTGCCCACCGGTGGCGCCATCGTCGTGGCCGCGGCCGCTCTCGAGCGGCTGGGGAAATCGGGCGACGCCGCCCAGGTGCTCGACCCGGCGACGATGGTCCCCCAGGTCGGCCAGGGCGCCATCGGCGTGGAGTGCCGGGAGGACGACCGGGTGACGGCTGAGTTGCTGGGAGTCATCGACGACCCTGTGAGCAGGCGGGAGGTGACTTGCGAGCGGGCGTTCCTGGCCCGGCTGGCCGCTGGATCGGAACCTACCCAGAGGTCACTGGGCTGCGATCTGCCCGTCGGTGCCCACGCCGTCGCCGCCCCCGGCGCCGTCGCCAGCCCCCGCGCCGACGTCCCCCCCGACGCCGTCGCCAGCCCCAACGCGTCCCCCGACCCGTTCCCGCCTGGTGGCGGCGCGCCGAACCCGCACTCCCTCCTCGCGGTCGAAGGAGTGTTGGCGTCACCCGACGGGCGGGTCCTGATGCGTGAGCGGGCAGCCGGCGATCCCCGGGGGCTGGCCGAAGCGGCGGCGCTGGGAGCCCGGCTGGCCGAGCGGCTCCTCGCTGCCGGCGGCGACGGGTTGCTCGCCATGGGACCGAGCGGCGCCGTGAGCGGGGGGCTGGGACCGAGCGGCGCCGTGAGCGGGGGGCTGGCCCCGACCGGTTTTTTGGGTCGGGGCCCGAAAGGGTCGGAGGCGGCCTGGCGGTGACGGTCTACCTCGTCGGCGCGGGACCGGGAGACCCGGGGCTGATAACCGTACGCGGCGCCGAGGTCCTGCGCCGGGCCGACGTGGTCGTCCACGACCGCCTGGCCGAGCCCATCCTGCTCGACCTCGCCCCCGGGAGCGCCGAGGTGGTCGACGTGGGCAAGTCCCCGGGCGCCCCTGTCCACCAGGACGACATCAGCGCCCTCCTCGTCGAAAGAGGCCGAGCGGGGCTGTGCGTGGTGCGCCTGAAGGGCGGCGACCCGTTCGTGTTCGGGCGCGGGGGAGAGGAGGCGCTGGCCCTGCGCCAGGCGGGCGTGGCCTTCGAGATCGTTCCCGGCGTCACCTCCGCGGTGGCCGTCCCCGCCTACGCCGGTGTTCCGGTGACCCACCGGGGCACGTCGACGTCGTTCAGCGTCGTGACCGGCCACAGCCGCAACACCGAAGACACAGATACCAACTGGGAGGCGCTGGCAGCCGCAGGGGGCACCATCGTGGTGCTCATGGGCGTGGCCCACCGGGACGAGATCGCCCGCCGCCTCATGGCCGGGGGCCTCGCCCCCGAGACGGCGGTGCTGGCTGTCCACTGGGGTACCCGGCCCGAGCAGACGTCGGTCCGGACCACCCTTGGTGGGCTGGGCACGGTCGCCCTGCAGCCGCCAGCGACGATAGTCGTCGGACCCGTCGCCGCCGTCGACGCCGGGTGGTACGAGCACCTACCCCTGTTCGGGCGCCGGGTGATAGTGACCGGGCCACGCCGGCCTCGGGAGGCAACCCCCACAGGTTTTCCCGCCGAGGCCGATCTGTCCGCCCATCTGCGGGAGATGGGAGCACGCCCCGTCGACCTGCCGGCCATCCGGATCGGACCGCCGGCCGACGGCGCCCGGGGCCTCCGTGCCGCGGCGGCGGCGCTGGCCGAGGGCCGCTACCGATGGGTGGTGTTCACCTCCGCCAACGCGGTTGGGCCGATGTTGGCACACGTGCCCGACGCCAGGGCCTTCGCCGGTTGCCAGATCGCGGCCATCGGAGCGGGTACCGCCGCCGCCCTGAAGTCACAGGGCCTGGTCGCCGATCTGGTGCCGCAGCGTTACGTGGCCGAGGGGCTCTTGGATGTGTTCCCGGCGGCGCCGGCCGGCGGCGGGGGCGCCCCGGATGGCACGGTGCGTGGGGCCGGCGCCGGCGCCGGGGTTGCCCCCGAGGCCCCGGAGGGCACGGTGCGCGGGGCCGGCGCCGTCCTGCTGCCCCGTGCCGCGGTAGCCCGTGACGTGCTCCCCGACGGGCTGGTGGCGCGGGGCTGGCAGGTCGACGTGGTGGAGGCGTACCGCACAGAGCCCGCCGACCCTCCACCGCACGCCTTGGATGCGGTGTCGGGCGCGGACGCGGTGTGCTTTACTTCGGCGTCCACCGTCACCGCCTTCGTCGCCATGGTCGGCGCCGGCGCCGTCCCCCCGGTGGTGGCGTGCATCGGTCCTGTCACTGCGGCCGCGGCCCGGGCCGCGGGCCTCGCCGTCACCGTCGTCGCCGAGCAGCACACCGGGGCCGGCGTGGCCCGGGCGCTGTGCGCGGTGTTCACCCCCCCGAAGGGCAACGGTGCGCTGTAGCGTGTTGAACGCGATCCCGGTGGCGCCCCGGCACTTGGGGGCCGGCGTTATTTCCGTCGGGCGATGTGCGCAGAGACCCGGGAGGTCCTTTTCCCCACCATGATTCTTGGCCAGGCAGGGTTTCGCGAGCCGGTGTTTCCCGAGACCCGACTGCGCCGGATGCGCCGGACGCCGTCACTGCGCCGCATGGTCGCCGAGGCGCGCCTGTCGGTCGACGATCTCATCGCCCCCGTGTTCGTCCGGGAGGGGATCGACTCCCCCCGTCCCATCGCGTCTCTACCCGGGGTCTTCCAGCACACCGTCGAGTCGTTGACCAAGGAGGTGCGCCGGCTCCGGGATCTGGGGGTGCCGGCGGTGGTCGTGTTCGGGGTGCCCGCGACCAAAGACGCCACCGGTAGCGGGGCCTGGGATCCCGACGGCGTGGTGCAGGTGGCGCTGTCGGAGTTAGCCGGCGACGTCGGCGACGACGTCGTGCTCGTCGCCGACCTGTGCCTGGATGAGTACACCGACCACGGGCACTGCGGGGTCCTCGACCGCCACGGGGAGGTGGACAACGACGCCACCCTCGAGCTGTACGCCAAGGCGGCGCTGGCCCAGGCCCGGGCGGGGGCGACCATGGTGGCGCCGAGCGGGATGATGGACGGCCAGGTGGCGGCGATCCGCGCCGCCCTCGACGGGGCCGCCTTCGGGCGTGTCGGCATCATGGCCTACGCCGCCAAGTACGCCTCGGCGTTGTACGGACCGTTCCGCGACGCCGTCGACGTCACCATCGCCGGCGGTGGTGACCGGCGCGGGTACCAGCAGGACTGGCACAACCGGCGGGAGGCGCTCCGCGAGGTAGCCCTCGACGTGGCCGAGGGCGCGGACGTGGTCATGATCAAGCCCGCGTTGGCGTACCTCGACGTCATAGCCGCCGTGCGGGGACGGACCGACCTGCCCCTGGCGGCGTACCACGTGAGCGGGGAGTACGCCATGATCAAGGCGGCGGCCGAGCGGGGATGGATCGACGGCGCCGCCGTCGGCATCGAGCACGTCACCGCGATCAAACGGGCCGGCGCCGACCTCGTCCTCACCTACCTCGCCGGCGAGTTGGCCGAGACGCTCAATGGCTGAGCGCTCGAGGGCTCGAGGGTTGATGGCTTGAGCGCCGAGGCCTCGAGCAACGAGGGGCTCTTCGCCCGGGCCCGGCGGGTCACGCCCGGCGGGGTGAACTCGCCGGTGCGGGCTTTCCGCTCCGTCGGCGGCAACCCCTATTTTGTGGCCCGGGGCTCGGGGGCGCGGGTCACCGACGTCGAGGGGCATGAGTACATCGACCTCGTCCAGTCCTACGGCGCGTCGATCCTCGGCCACGCCCACCCGGCGGTGGTCTCGGCCATCGGGCAGGCGGCGGCGGAGGGGACGACATTCGGGGCCCCCACCGAACGCGAGGTGCTGCTGGCCGAGGAGATCTGCGGGCGCGTCGACGGTTGCGACGAGGTCCGCCTCGTCAGCAGCGGCACCGAGGCGGCGATGTCCGCCGTGCGCCTGGCCCGGGGCGCTACCGGGCGGGACGGTGTGGTGTTGTTCGCCGGGTGCTACCACGGCCACAGCGACGCCCTCCTGGCCGGCGGCGGCAGCGGGGTGGCGACCCTCGGCTTGCCCGCGTCGGCCGGCGTCCCCGCCGGTGCGGTGGCCGAGACCCTGGTCGCGCCGTACAACGTGGTCCCCGACGTCGGTCCCCACGTCGCCTGCGTGGTCGTCGAGCCCATCGCCGCCAACATGGGTCTGGTCCCTCCGGTCCCCGGGTTCTTGGAAGGGCTGCGCGAGGCGTGCGACCGGGCCGGCGCCCTGCTGATCTTCGACGAGGTCATCACCGGGTTCCGCGTCGCCCGGGGCGGGGCCTCCTCGGTCCTCGGTGTGCGCCCCGACCTGTGGTGCTTCGGCAAGGTGATCGGTGGGGGACTTCCCCTGGCCGCCTTCGGGGGCCGGCGCGACGTCATGGAACAGCTGGCCCCCTCAGGCCCCGTGTACCAGGCGGGCACCCTCTCCGGGAACCCGTTGGCCACCGCCGCCGGCCTCGCCGTGCTCAGCCTGCTCGACGCCGCCGCCTACGCCGAGTTGTCGGCGCGGGTGGGACGCTTCGCCGGCGGGCTGGTCGCCGCCCTCGGCGACGCCGGGCTCGAGGTGCAGGTACCTGTGGCGGGGCCGCTGGTCGGGGTGTTCTTCGCCGGCCAGCCGGTGAGGGACTACGCCGGCGCGACGGCGTCGGCGGGGACGGGCCTGTACCCGGGCTGGATGCACGGACTCCTCGACCGGGGGGTGGCGGTGGCCCCGGGGGCGTACGAGGTGATGTTCCCCAGCCTGGCGCACACCGACGCCGACCTCGAAGAAGTGGTGGCGGCGGCCGGCGAGGTAGCGGCCAAGATGGTGGCGGCCGGCGGGTAAGCTTCGTGGTGGGGGTATTCGGATGCGGGGCGCTTGGTGGCGGTCGACTTTTCGACTTTTTCTTCGTCCCCCGTTCACGCGCAAGGCGGTCAACCCAGGTCAGGGTGGCTCCAGCGAAGCCGCTACCGCACCAAGGTGGCGATGCCAGACGAGTGAACGATGTTTGCGTGCCCGGTGCGATTCCAAGGCAAGGTCAGTAGCACAATTATCAACCAGACCAAGAAAACAACAAGCAGCGCGGTGATCAGCCAGTGCTTCCTGGCCCAAGATCGATGCGAATCTGTCGGCATCATTGGTATAATGTCTCCCTAACTACCAGCGGCATCCCACTCGCCGTTCGCATGTTCCCACATTTGCACGACGGGATAATAGCTGCTGAGACACCCATAATGAAATACACAATAGTCGGCGTAGCCCTGCTGCCAGTCATGAAAACCCGTGTTGATTGAGTAGTTCATGTTGGACCAAGCGAATAGCCCGCTCGCCGCGTTGCTATTCCAGTGGGCGTTGCTTATGAAGTAGCCGTTCACTCTAGTGAAGTAGCCGTTGGGTGAATCAGGCCAGTCCTGGGTACCAAAGTATCCACACCGATAGACATAACCCCAATGAACTCCGGGGACACCCCCTCCCCAGCAGAAAGTGCTGTATGCCTGCCAAACGAAGTCCGTGGTCAGGGCGCTGCTATACGTTTCGGTGTACCCGATCTGGGCCTCGCCCGCCTGGGATATAGTGCCATAGTCCGGGCCAGTTGTGGGCGCCTTTGCCAGAACAACCGGAACCGCCTGGCTGACACTGATGGCCGGGCCACTACTGGTGGACATCGTCGTGGAAAGAACTGTTCCGCTGTTGGGGTTGATGGTCTTGGTGGTAACCGGCCGACTCCCCGCTGCGGTGACTGCACCGATACTGATGTCGACTTGGGACACTTTCAATCGAGTTGTCGGGTTAGAGTAGACGACTTTTATATTCGTTACCGTGAGAGCCGGGTCTGGTGCGCCACCGAGGGGCCCGGTCGTCGGGCCACCGACCGCTAGGCGAGGGGCAACCGGGGGGGGGCCGCCTCGGCCGACGCCGGGAGGCTCACAGCGCCCATCGAGAGTATCCCCACCATTCCCGCTCTGGTCAGTCGATTTCTGCTTCTGGCCCTTCGTGCATTTCGAGCTCGGCTCAGACTAGCCTTCAAATCCAACACCCCGTCCCAGCTGTCGGACGCCGCCTGGAAACGCATGACACCTCCAAGGCGCTCGAACACATGCCCCAGTCGACGACTAGCCCGCCTCAGAAGTGCCTACGACAACGATACGCCGGTCGTTAAAAAATAGCAAGATCTTTTTTTCTAGGATGTCGGTTTGTTAATCATTCAGTACTCCATCGCGCGGAGCGCGCGATGGTCCACCACTGAGCGCGGGTGGCTTGGTGATCTAATGGCGTGGGTGCGCTTGGGCTGCGGGAACTGCTGCGGGAAGCAACGGCGGCCGTGGAGCGGCTGCGAGCGGAGAACGAGGGTCTGCGAGCGGAGAACGGCCGCGTCCGCGCCGACAACAATGCGCTGGCGTGATCGCGTCGGCGCGCTCGAAGCGGCGGGATTCGCCAGGTGGTCGACCTGCCCCCCGCACCCCCGTCGTCACCGACCACGTCGCCTATCGGCGGCGCTGCGCCCGGGGGGTCGAGACTGTTGGCGACATGCCGCCCGAGGCCAGGGCCCCGGTGTGTTGGGGGCCCGAGGTCGGAGCTTTCGCTGCTCCTGCTCGTTCGCCAGCACCTGCCCGTGCCGCGCTGCGCCGAACTGCTCGCCGACCTCTTGGGCGTGGCGATGTCGACGGGATGGCTGTGCAGGTCCAGCTCGAAGCGGCCGGCAAGCTGGGCCCGTTCATCACCGAACTCAAAGACCAGCTCCGCCGGGCCCCTGTGGTGCACGCCGACGAGACCGGCACCCAAGTCGGGATCACCAAGCACTGGATGCAAACCCTCACCACCAACTTGTTGGTCCTGATCGCCGTGCACCCCAGGCGCGGTGTGCAAGCGATCAGAGATAATCCGCTCAGCCATTAGCGACGGCCACCTCGATGACGCCCTACCCGCACTCGTCGACGCCATCAACGACCGGCGCCGCCGCGCCCAGCGCGACCAGACTCGACGGGCCCTCCAACACCTCAGCGTCGGCACCCGCGTGCGTCTCGATGAACCCGTACGCCCCCCCTACCTCCAAGGCTGCACCGGCACCATCCACCAGATCGACGGCAGCACTGTCGTTGTCAGCCTCGACACCCCCGTCGGCCGCTTCACCGACGGCCACATCAGCTGCTCACTTCATGAGAGTGACCGCCGCGATGGGCTGTGTGCCCTGCTCAAGGGCGCATAGTTACCAAGGTTCAGGCGCCGGCCGGTTCAGGCGCCGGCAGGTTCAGGCGCCAGCCGGGCGATGGCCGCCATGGCCCGGTAGGCGGCTTCGGCGCCCCCGAGCTCGTCGGGCCGGAGGAGGTTGGCCATGATGCGCAGGACCCACTCCATGAGGGTCCGGCTGCGCATCCCGGTCGAGACCATCAGGCGCATGAGCTCGGGGTGTCCGATGATGCGCACGAACGCCCGGGCCACCTTGAAGTAGAGCCCGTACGTGGCCTCGACCCGCTCCCCGTAGCTCTGCAGGGCGAGGCCGTCGCCGCTCGCCAGGGCGGTGTGCAGCGCCTCGGCGGCCATGCGTCCCGTCTCGTAGGCATAGGCGATGCCCTCCCCGTTGAACGGGTTGATGGCCCCCCCGGCGTCCCCCACCACCAGGTAGGTAGGGCCGACCCGCGGGCCGACCGACAGGCCCATGGGCAGCCGGCCCCCGGTGGGGGGTCCGCAGCGAGATTCGGCGGTCATCCCCCACGATTCCGGTGCGTACTCGACGAAGCTCTCGAACAGGTGGGTGGTGTTGACGCCCTTCCACTGGTTGAACGTGGATAGCAGGCCCACGCCCACGTTGATGCGTCCGTCGCCTACTGGGAAGACCCAGCCGTAGCCGGGGAGGACGTTGCCGCCCTTGTCCCGGATGTCGAGCCAGCTGTCGATCCACGGCTCCTCGCTCCTGGGCGACGTGAAGTAGCCGCGGATGGCCATGCCCAGCGGGCAGGCGCGGTTGCGGACCGTGCCGAGCTGACGTCCAACGCGGGAGTTGGCCCCGTCGGCGATAACCGTGTAGCGGGCCCGCACGTCGACGCTCTGCTTGTCGTCGTCGTTGGGAGCGCCATCCTGGCGCACCACCCGGGCGCCACGCTTGCGCACCACCCGGGCGCCGCGCACCAGGCCACCCTCGACGATCGGCTCGGTCGCCTCGGCCCGCTCCCACACCTCGGCGCCGCCCTTGGCCGCCCGATCCGCCACCAGCTGATCGAGGTCGGCTCGGGTGATCACGTAGCCGTAGGCCGGCACGTCGGGGTGCTCGGGCCAGCGGATCTCCAGGGTGCGGCCGAAGGCGTGGGAGCGCAGCCCGTCGTAGCGGTGGTAGCCGGCCAGCTCCGCTCCCAGGCCCATGTCCTCGAGTTGGCGCACCGATCGGGGCGTCAACCCGTCGCCGCAGGTCTTCTCCCTGGGGAAGGACTTGCGTTCGACCATCACCACGTCGTGGCCGGCGCTGGCCAACCAGTACGCAGTCGCCGCTCCCGACGGTCCGCCTCCGATGACCAACACGTCACACCGGCGGGAGGAGTCCATTCCCCGAATCTAGGCGGCGCCACCGCCAAGTGCGCCCGGGTGCGCCACCGCCAAGTGCGCCCGGTGCGCGGGCCGGAGCACCGGCGGGCAACTCGAACCTCGCCGGTGTGGGAGGCGGGCGTGTCCGCGAGGCTGGCGCGAACCGCCCCGGAGGACTAGGAAGGACGACGATGGACCAGTACCTGCCGATCGTGCTGCTGCTGGTGGTGGGAGCCGCCTTCGCCGGCGGCTCTTTCCTGGCCTCCAAGCTGCTCGGTCCTTCGCGGCCGTCGTCGGTCAAGTCAGGCCCCTACGAGTCGGGAATCGTTCCCCGCGACGCAGCGTCCGCCCGTTTCCCGGTGCGGTTCTACCTGGTGGCGATGATCTTCATCATCTTCGACATCGAGGTGGTGTTCCTCTATCCGTGGGCCACGATTTTCGGGGCGCTCCACACCTTCGGCCTGGCCGAGATGGCGGCGTTCGCCCTCGTCGTGTTCGTGTCGTTCGCCTACCTGGTGTCCAACGGCGCCCTCGATTGGGGTCCGCCCAAGCGACGGGGACGCACCGCCGGCTTCGACCAGTCGCGGTCATCGATGGCCACGGTGAGGCGCGTGCGGCGCCCCG
>DASZKW010000011.1:0-1922 GCA_035552775.1 Acidimicrobiales bacterium
GCGCACCGCGGCGTTGGTCCACGGGCCGAGGTGGTCGGTGCCGTAGAAGTACCAGTAGCCGAGCCCGCGCAAGATGTCCGCCGCATTGGAGGTGGCCGACGTCGAGGGCACCGTCTCGGTGAACTTCAAGACGTTGACCCCATAGGCGGCCTCCACTTCGAGCCCGGCGATCCACCACAGGCAGGCGCCCAGGGTCAGCACCGTGATGCGCAGGCCGGTCGCGAGCGCGTGGCGCCAGGACGACTCGCGCAGCACGACCACGGCGTAGAAGAGCCACATGATCGGGGCGACCGCGATGTAGAGGAGGGAGCTCGCGTTGATGCCGCTCACCAGGGCCACGACGAAGGCGAACAACGCGGGCTCCCGCCACCCGCCCCGGCGCAGGGCGACGATGGTCAGGCCCAGCATGAAGGGGAGCCCCGCCCAGGGCAGCAGGATCACCGAAATCCGACCGCTGTACTGCAGGAAGTACGGCGACAGCATGTAGGCGAGGGCGGCCGCCGTCGGCCCCGGCCCCTTCAGCCCGAGGATGCGCGACAGATAGAGGACGCCGAGGCCGGCGCCGAACAGGATGGAGCCCAACCACAGGCGCTGGGCCACCCAGACCGGCACGCCGAGGACGTGGAAGACGGCGAAGAAGGGGCCCATCGGCAGCAGGTAGCCGATGTACTGGTGGTTGACCGTGCCGAGCCCGACCGTCGGGTTCCACATGAACGCGACCTGGCTGAGGAATCGGGTCGGATCGAGATACAGGTAGGTCTTTGTGTCCGGGGTGATCACCCCCGGACGCACGGCGAGCAGCGGGACGTACGCCAGACCGGCCACCACGGCCAGGCCGCCGACCCACCACCAGCGGCCGCGGCGCACCACCCCGCCGGCTACGCCCGTTCCGCCCGCCGACCCGGCGTCGGCTCTCCCACCGGCCCCGGCACCGCTCCCCGCGCCCTCCTTCTTCGACCCTGGTTTGGCGGCATGCCGCCCCTGGGAGGCGGTGACGGTGAAGGTGGAGGTCATCAAGGGGCCCAGAGGTCGCCCGGTAGTGTAAGCAGGCCTCGCCACCACGGCGTGTCATGGAAGGTCACGGGAAGGTCACGGGAAGGGAGCGCCCTCGTTGGCCACGACGACGAAGAGCCGGCTCACGGGGGAGCGGCCACAGCAGGGGGTGACGCCGGATTCCCTCCTGGCCCTGCACGAGGCGGGCTACCGGGCGGTGCTCGAGCGCATCGGCGACGGGCGCGTCCTCGATGTGGGCTGCGGCCAGGGCTTCGAGTCGGCGCGCTTCCTCGGCCCCCAGCGCCAGGTCGTCGGGGTGGACTACTCCGCCGACGCCACGACCACCGCCACCGCCCGCTACGGCCCCGAGGGACTGGGCGTGGCCCAGATGAACGCCCTCGACCTCGGCCTGCTCGACGCCAGCTTCGACGGCGCCTGCTCGTCGCACCTGATCGAGCACTTCACCGACCCCGAGCCCCACGTGGCCGAGCTCGCCCGCGTCGTCAAGGACGAGGGCGTGCTCTGCCTGGTCACGCCGAACGGCCCCACCGACTTCGAGAACCCGTTCCACCTCCACCTCTTCGACCGCGCCGAGCTGCGCGAGATGCTCGACCGCCACTTCGCCGACGTGTGGCTGGGCGGCATCGACGCGGCGCCGCACGTCAAGGCCGACTTCGAGGCCCGCCGCCTCAAGGGCAACAAGCTGCTCAAGCTCGACGCCCTCGACCTGCGCCACCGCATGCCGCACTCGTGGTACGTGTGGGCCTACACCCGCCTCCTCCCGCTCGCCTACAAGCTGGTCGCCCGGGGCGACAGCGGCGGCCTGACCGGGATCACGGCCGACGACTGGTTCGTGACCGAGGAGCCCGACGAGACCACGCTCGTGCTGTTCGCCGTCGCCCGCCGACCCCGCCGACCCCGCCGACCCC
>DASZKW010000012.1:0-45024 GCA_035552775.1 Acidimicrobiales bacterium
AGGGGTCAGACCCAGGCTGGCGCAGGCAGCCGAGACATGGACCGCGTCGACGGGATGACGGAACTCGTCACCGACCGCCATGTGCACTACCGAGATCCGGTCTGGCGAGATCGTACCGAGTTCCCTCACCTGGCGGCCCACATATTCGGAGTTGACGATCACACCCCAGCCCCGTTCGCCTACGACGTCGAGCGTCCGTCGGAATCCCAGGTTCTCGTCCCTGCGATACCACTCGGGATGCCGCAGGGGCAACAGGTCGTGCAGCGTGATCATGGCCGGGCCCCCCGTCGGGATGGGGTACGAGGGGTGAAGCGCATGGATCAGGTCGAAGGTGCCGACGAGACGTTCGAGCCGGGGGGCGCCTATGGCCGTCCATGCCGCGTGGACCAGCTTTCGCGGACCCGGCACCCGGCGGTAACCCATGTCAGCGGGAAGCCATCCGGGCTGACGGCCTTCGCCGGGGGCGCACAGGTCATACGTCCAGCGGCTCGACTTGTTGGCCGCGATGATCCCAAGGGTGAGCTCCTTGACGTAGCGGCCGATTCCCGTCATCGAATGCACGGGCTCGATCACCCGGTTGGCGAAGAGCAGGATCTTCACGATGGAGTCATTGCCAGCAAGGCAAGCACCGTGTCGATCGGCGCTTCCCGGTCAATCGTGACCCATCCGGGCCGGTGATGGCCGACTGTAGCGATGATCGCTTGGCTTTGGGTGTGGGTCAGGTAGGCCTCATGCCGATCGGTGGCCGGCGCATCACTGATGACTGCCGAGTAGTGGAACCTGCGCTCCTCCAACCAGCGCCCGAGCCGACCCACATGGTCGAAGCGTTCCACCCCTGGCGGCCGAGGACCGTGCCAGCGGCCGTTGTGCGTGGCTACCCACGTGACGCGACACAGGGGACGAGCTTGTTGAATGGCGCCGGCCAATCCGGAGAGGCGGCCGGTGCTGTCGAGGAGCAAGACCCGGTCGGCCGCCCACCAGTCACGCAAAACCAGATCCTTGTGCGGGTCGAACGGTGGGCGGCGCAAGAGGGGACGACCGCGGAGTTGTCGGGCGAAGCGTCCGCAAAAGATCGGACGGTTGTGCTCGACTTGTTCAAGCCTGGTGGTCGCGCTGAACGCAGTGTGGCCGACGTGGGTTACCCGGGATGCCGGCTCGTAGACGATGTGCCATCCTGCCTCGCGCATCGAGAAGCAGAGGTCCGCGTCTTCGTAGTAGCCCAAGCCATAGATCGGATCGAACCCGCCGACCCCGAGGAACGCATCGCTGCGGACCAGAATCGCGGCAGCGGAGCCGTAGTCGACATAGCGGCGAAAGCCGATTTCCGGATGGTCGGGTGACCATCGGTCTCCGTAGCCGTAGCCCCGTCCGTCCCCGCCGACCAGGACGCCAGCCTCCTGGACGCGGCCGTCGGCTTCCAGGTACATAGGAACCGCGGCGCCGGCACGATCGTCGTCGTCGAGGGCGGAGATCAGTGGACCGAGCCAGCCGGGATGGGGCTCCAGATCGCTGTTGAGGATGCCCACATAGCGGCCGCGAGCGTGCAGGGCCCCCAGGTTGGCAGCGGCTCCGTAACCGAGGTTGCGGTCGTTCATGACGAAAGTTGCGCCGTGCACTCGATCCTGCAGGAGATCGCCCGCCCCGTCCGGCGAAGCATTGTCCACCACTATCAACTCGTACGGTTCGGTGGTTGTGCCCACGACGGCGGTGACGGTACGCAGAGCAATCTCGAACCCGCCGTAGACGACCATTACGAGGCTCGCCACCGGCTCGTCTACAGCCGGTAGCCGGAGGGACCTCACGCCCACCGTCGCCGCTTTTCCTCTCCAATCCGCCCGACTCCGTCCGCAAGGAGACTCCACAGCGTGCCCGAACGCGAGCGTCCGAACCATCGGTCGGCACCGACGGTGACGGCTTCCAGCCGGGACCATGCCGGCACGTTAAGCGAGGGCCGCTCTGTCCGCCTCCAGTGGGGGTCGGCCTCGTCGGCGATACCGTCGAAGAACGCATCGAGGGCGGCGATCCCGGCGGCGACGTGGTCTGAGTCTTTTCCAGCATGGCGCACAGACGACGCGAGCCCCCCCCACACCGGGTCGCTGGTCGTTATCGTCGCGGCCCCGTACAACGCGGCCACCCAGTCCTCGAGGCTCGCCTGGATTGGAAGCGCGCTATCGGCGCCCGGCTCGAAATCCGAAGGACCCTCCGGCAACCATCCGACCACCCGCATGAAGCGAAGGCGCCGCTCGAGGACAGGGCGAGGGAAGCTGCGGGCGCCGAGGACGGTGGCGGGGGGCAACTCAGGGCCGGGCCGGGCACGACGAATCAACTCGGGTCCTGGCGCCTCCGCGCCGGCTTTATGAAGGGGCGCCAGGCGCCTCGTCAGTTCGGAGTCGATGATCCGATCGACTAGCCGCTGGGTCAGCAGGGACGATGGACTCGCGTCGAGGGACATGGCTTCCTGGTTCGGAAAGGACCGGTGTGGGTCCTACGGACCCCCAACCTTAGCTAGAATAACTGCCCAAATTGCCGTCGGCCTGGCATGGCCAACTTGGAAATGAGGAGTCGCGGGTTGGGGGACGACGTGGAGCTGACAGCCCAAGAGCGAAAACCCGCGGCGCGGGGGGGACGACTACTCGCCCTCGACGGTCTGCGGGCGTTCGCCGTGGTCACGGTGATGCTGTTCCACCTCTATGCCCAGCCTGCGATCAGCTGGAAGCCGTGGAAACCCAGCGGCGGCTTCTTGACCTTAGATATCTTCTATGTCCTGTCAGGATTTCTCATTACTAGCCTTCTATTGGCGGAGTCCGACAGGTGTGGATCGGTGAACCTTCGGAGCTTCTATGCTCGGCGTGCCCTTCGTCTTTTCCCCGCGTTGGCCATCCTGCTCCTGGCAGCCGGGGTAGGCGCGGCCGTGTGGAGCAGCCAGCCGTGGAGTAAGCCGACCCTTCTAGGCCTCCCCTGGGTCATCCTTTACGTGGGCAACTGGAACGTAATCTTCTACGGCGGGGCCATCCCTCTCGGCGCCCTCGGGCAGACCTGGTCCCTTGGGGTCGAGGAGCAGTTCTACCTCATCTGGCCGCTAATCCTGCTCGTCGTCCTCCGACGGTTTACCAACCGATTACGTATCGCGGCTGTCCTGATGGCTATCGCCATCGGAGAGATGCTGTACAGGTTCGTCGCGGTCGAGGCGCTTCACTGGGTGGCTCGAGATCGCTGCTACTTCGGAACAGATACGCATTCCGATGGCTTGCTCGTCGGCTGTTCGCTGGCATTCTTCATCGCTGCCCAGAGAGGACGGCCCCCCTTATCGGAGCGGTTCCACAGGATCGTTGCATGGCTTACTGCGTTCAGTGTGATTGCTCTCGTTCTTCTCATAATGCGAGAGAGCTACGTGGCCCCGTCGGCCGTCTGGTTCGGGATCTCAGCGGCAGTACTTTGCACCGGCGTCATCGTCCTCAACCTTGTCACTCGGCCGCTACCTGTGCTGGCGTGGGTTTTGGAGTCTCGTCCAGTTGTATGGGTTGGGAAACGTAGTTACGGAATTTACCTGTGGCAAAATACGTTTGCCTTTTTTACGAGCGGGATCAGTCACCCCGGCATCGGCTTCAACGAGTGGCAAGCGATCCGATTCCTTGTTCCGATCGCCATTGCCGCCGTCTCCTACCGGTTTGTCGAACGTCCCTTCCTGCGGCGCAAGCGCAGCTTCGAGCGGACGAAGTTAGTTCCGTCGGCGCTTGTATGAAGTGACAGCGGTCAGGTACGGGTCACGTGGGGACGCAGAACGGCCCATTGCGAGACCCCCCATAGGATCCGCCGTTCGACCACATCGAAGTAGGCGAGCTGACGGAGGTCGGTTAGATGGGAGTGTGGGCTACTCCGGTGCTGTAGCAGGCGCATGGCTTCGAGGGCCCGGCATACCCGGTCCATTCGCGGGATCGGGGTCGTGGCGAACAGGAGTCCGTCGGGCTTCAGAAGATCCCAGATGACGCCGGCAAAGTCGCCATGTTCGATGACCTCGAAGGCCACGACCGCATCAAAGGAGTGGGCCTCGAGCCCGATGGCGCGCCACTCGAAGACGTCACCTACGACGTCGGCCGGCGGTCGAAGATCCACACCGACTGTACGGGTCCATCCCAGAGATGCCGCCTCCTCCTTGAACCAGTTGTCTGAGCACCCCAGATCCAGGATCATCGCCTGCTGGCCGATCCGGGGCAAGAAGTACTTCAACTTGCCCCGCCGCGCCAAGCCACTGAGCGGCCCACGACTGGGGGAGGAGCGCCGCTTCATAACGGTCGTCATCGTGACCACCCTTGGCAACCGGCGGTGACGTCAGCTTCAGGGCGTCGGGACACGACCGCCGACGGCACATCCCATAGGTGGATCACTCGGCCTCCAGCCTGGTCACTCGGGGCTCCTACGGCTCACGGGGCCTTCGGGGACAGTAGCAGCCGCTGGTGCGGGCACGTGAGGGAATCGTAGGATACCGATGTCCCTGGGACCCGGCCAACCGATTAGGCGTACAACATGAAACCTCGGCCATTGTTGAGCCAAAAGTGGGAGCTATCGAAGCGGCGGGTCGTCGGTGGCGCGGAGCGCTTGGCCGACAGGCATATCCCCGCATTCGATCGTCTGGCTGCCCTGACGCCGATCGCCGCCAACAGGGGGCAGCCGCAGTACGTGTTTGTTACCAGCGACCGAGAGATGAGCCCGCGAATCTATGCGAATGGAGGCTACGACACCGCCGAGATGTCCTGGGCGCTCGACTACCTCGGGCAGCCCCAGCGGAGCGGCCTCGTGGTGGAGGTGGGAGCCAACATCGGCACGACGACCGTCCCCCTCCTGACCCGACACGGCGCTTCGGCCGTGGAAGCATTCGAGCCCGCCCCTCTGAACTTCAAGCTCTTGTGGTGCAACCTCATCCTCAACGAGGTTGAGACGCGCGCGGCCATCACACAGGTGGCGATTTCCGATCAGGACGCGGAGCTCGTCATGGAGCTGTGCGACTGGAACACGGGGGACAACCGCATAGCAGCTGCGAACCCGCAAGGGGAGAAGATGTGGGAGTCGACACGACCGAGAATCCATGTGCCAGCGCTTCGCCTCGACCGTGCCCTGGCCGCCCCGGTCGAGAAGGTCTCACTTGTATGGGTCGACACCCAAGGCCACGAAGCCCAGGTTCTAGCTGGAGCCTCAGCCCTCTTGGCTGCCAAGGTACCTTGGATCATCGAGTACTGGCCCTACGGGCTGGCTCGCGCTGGCGGGGCCGAACGCCTGCACCGCCTCATCGCGGATCACTTCACCGGCGCGGTCGACGTGCGGCGGTCTATGGATTCAAATAGGCCGGTCCTCATTGGACCTGAAGAAGTTGCGACCATGTCGCAACGCCCGGGACTCTGCCCACCCGGCCTCGAGCATGACTGGTATACCGACCTCATCCTTCTCCCGTGATCGGGCAAGTACCCGCCCGGAGCCGGCCACTCCTAGTGCTGCAAGAAGCCTGACCGCGGTTCGCTGTCCGGTACCTCTGACACCTGACGCCAACGGGCCGGAAACTTGGTGAAGCCGAAGCTGGGGTTGAGCTCCTCACCCCGAACATCGATGCCGAGCTTGCGGACATCGTCGAGCACCGGTAGCCGCGTGTCACCGCAAAAGCCCACAAGAATACTGTAGGGGCCTGGGTGGAGCGGCAACGAGGAAAGCTCGCACTCGACTTGGAGGGGTCCGGCGTGGTCGAATGTCACGTCGGCAATCGAGGACCCGACAACTCCAACGTTTGCATTGTCCGCGCCACTTACTCCTATAACGATCTGGCCAAAAGGACAGGGTGCTGGCAGGTCTAATTCCATGCGCACCCGAACGGAGTCTCCCGAATCGATGACCGAGGCGGAACTCGTGACCGATCGGAACACCATAGTGCCGGTGGTGTCGGCCTCGACCGCGGGGTTGTAGCGCTCGTATGCGCGGATGACCTCCGTCGGCGGGCCCTGGCTCAAGAGTCTTCCGTCGATCAGAAGCACGGCCTCGTCACAGAGTAGAGGCACGGTCCACAGCGCGTGGGTGACGTAGAGCAGGGCCGCCCCCTCCTTTCGGAGTGCTGCGATCCGGTCGTGACACTTGCGCTGGAATAGGGCATCCCCGACGGCGAGCACCTCGTCTAGGACGACGATCTCGACGTCGAGGTGGGAGGCGATGGCAAAGCCGAGCCGGGCCATCATTCCTGAGCTGTATCGTTTTACGGGGGTATCGAGAAAGCTTCCGATGGCAGCGAAGTCGACGATCTGGTCGAAACGTCGTTTGATATCGGCCGGTCCCATACCGAGAACTGAGGCGCTAAAGTAGACGTTTTCGCGCCCGGTCATGTCGGGGTGGAACCCGGCGCCGAGTTCGATGAGCGAGGCCGAGCGCCCTCCGACGAAGACGTCGCCGATGGTCGGGGTGGTGACCCCGGCAACGAGCTTTAGCACCGTCGACTTGCCAGCGCCGTTGGGACCGACGAATCCGAGGCTCTTTCCGCTCTCCACCCCGAAGGTCAGGTCCTTCAGCGCCCAGTGGAAATCCCCACGACGCAACTCACCGAATCTTCCAGGGATTATCGAGCGCAGGTTGGCGCGCTCACGCCCCCGCCGGTACTGCTTGCTGACTCCACGAAAGGCGACCATTGTGCTCATAGAAGATCCGGAAGCCTGTCCTCAATGGCGTGGGAGTAGACAAGCGAGACGCTCAACACAACAAAGCCGGCACCGATCAGGCCCCCCATTAACCCGAGGGAGGGCCACCGGCCATAAATGACGGCCTGACGACTCGCGGCAATGACCCGAGCGAGGGGGTTCGAAGAAAAAACCAGTTTTGCGATCGAGCCTTGTGCTTGGCTCTGGGGGTACATGATCGGTGTCGCTATGAATATGATCTGGAGCAAGAGCGGTACGACAAAGCGAATATCACGAACGAACGCGGCAAAAATACCGGCGAAGACCACAACCCCTTCGACCAAAAGGAGAAGGCCAATATAAATGGGGAACAAAGCAAAAGTCGAAAGGTGAACAGCGTGAGCGGTGACGAGCTGCAGTATCAAGAGGACCCCTGTCCCCACCAAAAGATCGAGGACGACAACGCCCCCGGCGGCAAGTGGTATCACGGACCGAGGAAAATAGACCTGTTTGATCACCGAGCTATTCGTGATAAGCGATTGTATGCCCCACGTGACTGCGTTGGAAAGAAAGGTCCAAGGGGCAAGTCCGCAGTAGGCGAAGACGAGATAGCTTCCACGTGGCGAGCGGATATGGAGTACCTTGGTGAAAACCAATCCGTAGACCACGAGGAGTAGGGCGGGCTGGATGACTGCCCAAGCAACTCCAAGGATACTTTGGCGGTAGCGTACGATGAAGTCACGCTGTACCCATTGCAAGAACAGCCAGCGGGACTGCCAGAGCTGGCGACAGATGGCGGCTGGCCGCATCGATCGAAGGCGCATGTTCGCCACCCCCGACGGAACCTCGCTCACCGTCTTAGCATAGGCGGTCCTGGTTGGTGTCAATGGGGGATCTCGCCTATGATCCTCGCCTGGGCACCGGCGACGATCATGTACGGGGCCACGTCGTGGCGTACCAGCGTGCCGGCGGCGACGACGGCGTGCTCACCGATAGCGCACGGCCCCAGCACTATAACATTGGTCGCCAGCCAGGCTCCCTGACCAACAGTGATGTCACAACCATAGAAGGGAGCGGTCACCTGCCGGTCGCGGTTGAGTTCCGTAACGTCATGGTAGCCGGTCAACAGGCAAGCGCCGTGGGATATCATGCCCCACTCATCGACCGTGATGTCCCCTGACGTTGTGTTGAAGAAGGCATTATTTACAACAGCCGTTTTGGCCACGTGTAGGCGCTCTTGCGGTCCAAAAACGCGAGGTTGATCTAGTAGCGCAGTCGCCATCTGTGGCGCACCGCGACGGACGAGCGTGGCGGCCAGACGGTCGAGGAAATGGTCTTTCGCGCCCCGAAGAAGGTTCATGACTACACGCTACCGGGGGTAATCCAGGAGCGGACCCGTTTGGCGTTTCGCCGAGCGGCGGACACTCCCTCGCGCGTCGCGGCACGGGCCCACCAGGCTTTCGGAAGTTGGCTATGGCGGTGTTCGGTGAGAAAGTCGACCACCTGGCCGAGGGCAGGATGAATGGCGGCGGGGAGGCACTGTCGACCGATCGCCACCTGTCCCGCGGTGCCGATTCGCTCTGCTTTGGCTTGGTCATTCAGGAGCATCGTCACTGCTCCTACGAAGTCGCCCGGCCCGTCGGCGACCAGGACGTCGGTACCCGGGCGGAGGCGCAGTCCTTCTATTCCGATGGTGGAGGCCACGAGGGGCACGGCGCTTGCCAGTGCGTCACAGACCTTTCCTTTCATACCCGCGCCCCAGCGAAGGGGGGCGACCGCCACGGCGGCGTCGTCGTACGCGACAGCAAGGTCTTCGACGAAGCCCAGTACGACGACGCCAGGGATGTCGCCCAAGCGGGCGACCTTGTCCCAGATGTGGGAGCCGGCGACGTGCAGGGTGGCATCTGGAAAGGCGTTGCGGATTTCGGGCCACAGCTCGCGGGTGAACCAGACGATGGCGTCGACGTTGGGGGCGTGCCAGAAACTGCCCACGAAGAGCAGCACTGGCGCTCGAGGCTTCTTGGTGCGCGAGCGAAGGACCACAACGTTGGGCACCACCCAGGTTTGTTCGGGGCGGTCTCGAATAGTCCGATACAGCCCTTGCTCGACACCAGAGACGAAGATCAGCCCGTCCGCCATTGCGTACGTCTCCAGCTCGAGTTCCTTGCGTCTCGAGATGGCGCTCGGATCGCGGCCGTGGGAGAAATCGGTGCCGCGTGCGTCTCTGACGAACTCGAGGTCCACGGTGTCGATGACCACCCGTGCCCAAGGCTGCCATCGTCGAACAGACGGGAGGGCGTCGAGGGCTACGTGCCAGAACTCGATGATGACCCCTTCGTAGCGGTTCCTGATCAGTGTGTTTCTCAAGGCGGGGGTCGAGCGGTGTTCTGGGACGATCGCACCGAGGCTGCGAAGGTACTCGGCTCGGGCCCGGGTCTCGTCATCGGCGAGGGGTGTCGTGGCGACGACACTCACCTGGCAACGGTCCATGAGGAGGGCGCACAGCCGGATGAGGCGCTGTTCGCCTGATGACGAGCGTCGGTCGGGTAGCGCGTTGGTTATGACGAGCAGACGCGGCTTGTCAGGTAATGGGCGTTGTCGCATGACCCGAGAAGTGTTGAAATCTGTCCAGTCTCCGGCGGAGACCCGGTACCCGGTCGCGGCGGGTCAGAGCGGCGGTCTGCGAGGTGTTGGGATCGACCCCGTTGTCGACCTGCCAGTCGTCGCCCCACTTGCGACGTAGCCCGGCGCGGGCGACAGGGTAAGCCATACCCACATACTCGTCGTAGCTGCCTTCAAACACGGTCTTGGCGGTCACGGAGCGCTCGTGGTGCAAATAGGCCAGACGGGTTACCACGATGTCGAGACCGACGGCGCGTGCTTGTAGGCAGTAGTCGATCTCCGCACCCCAACCGAGGGGGGCGAATGTGTCTTCATCCAGCAGGCCGACGCGGTCAAGGGTGGTGGCCGGGACGAACATGCAGGTGCCATCGAGAAAGGGCGCCCGGTAGTGCCGGCGCCGGGCCCGGTAGCTGGCGACGGGTGGGAGCGACTGATCCCTTTGATGAAGCCAATGGCAGTCGTAGAAGGGTCCGACGAGTCCCGCCGCCGTCGTTCGCCAGCTTCGGAACAGCCCGGTCACAAAGCCGGCAGCCAAGCGGGTGTCGTTGTTCAGCCAGATCACTGCGGCGTGGTGATCCTCGCGTCGTTCGCGGGTGCCGTAGTTGGTGCCCCCCGCCCAGCCGAGGTTGTCGCCAGGACGGAGGACGGATTCGCTGCCCCGGGTCGGGTAGTCACCCCGGTTGTCGACGATCACCACGTCTGTCCGGTCGCTCTCCCGCTCCAAGTCGGCCAGGAGGGCGTGCGTCATCTCGTGGTGCCCGTACACCGGGATGACCACAAGGGCAGGTAGCCGCCGGTTCAATGCGGATTCCCGCGGAGCCCGATGACTCGGTCGTAGAGCCGGCGGTGGCGTTCCGCAGCCAGCTTGTAGGTGAACTCGGCGAGGACCATCTCTCGGGCGCTGTCGCCCAGGCGGGACCGCAACCCGGCGTCATCTATCACCGCGGACAGGCACAACGCCAGACCCTCGACGTCCCCGGCGGGGGCGACAAGCCCTGTCCGGTCGTGGCGGACCAGCTCTCCCACCCCGCCGACGGCGAAAGCGACTACCACCGTGCCGCATGCAAGGCTCTCCAGGACGACCAACGGCGAGTTGTCGGCCCGGGTCGGGAGGACGAAGACGTCGGCTGCGGAGTAAAGGGCTGCCTTGAGGTTGTCGCTGGCGACGTACCCAAAGTCGGCAACCCGGTAGCCGGCGGCGCGAAGGGTGTCGCCCAGCTCGGGCCCGCGGTCACCCATGAGGACCACGACGCAACGCCTCCGCGTCCGGGCGGGAAGCCGGTCGAGCACGCCTGGGACCAGGTCGGCGCCCTTCCGCTTGTCGGTGACCGACGCCGCGGCGAACATGATGACCGGTCCCTCCGGGGGCAGGCGGAGGGCGGCGCGCGCCGCACTACGGTCGACGGGCGCGAAGGTCTCGGTGTCGATGCCGTGGGGGATGACCTCGACCTCGAAGCGGCCGAGCATGCTCTCACGTGCCATGTCGGCCAGCCAGGCGCTGGGGGATATCACCGTCATGCGGCTGGCGTCCCAGAGCCGATCCTTCAGGCGCCACTCGATCGCAGTGGCGTCCCGACGAATCGACGGGAACGCCTCGGGGTGGGGGCAGCGGCCGCACCCGGCGCGCCAGCGATCACACTCGAAGCTGAAGCTGCAATGTCCGGTCAGGGGCCACATGTCGTGAAGGCTGATGACTGCGGGCTTGGCCTTGGTCAGCGATGGCATGACCGGGTAGCTGAAGTAGCTGCCGTGAATGGCGTGGTAGTGCACTACGTCGCAGGATCGGAAGTCCTGGCGGCGGGAGACCGAGTAGGCGCCGATACCGTCGAGCTCGTTGAGGCCTAGGCGCTTGGTGATCGCCCCGAGCGGACGGCGCACCGTCCGCCACGCACGGAGCTGGGCGACGGTCTCGTCGTGGGACCCCTTGGTCCCGACGAGCATGGACGAGGCGATTCCTGCTTGCAGGAGCGCCTCGTGGAGCCGGTACCCAGCAATGGCGGCCCCCCCTCCGACGTCGGCATGGTTGATGATCAGAACGCGAGGACCGTTCAAGTGCGGTGCCATTGAGCGGTCCTGGCGAGAATGCGATCGGCCTGCTGGCGCAGGACACTTTCAACGACGATGGTGGCGTAGCCGGAGGCGTCCTTGATGGCTGGTCGCTGGTCGCCGGTGCGCAGCATGTGCAGCGCCCAGTCGCGGGTGGTGGAGTAAAACTCGCGAGTCCACGCCCGGCTACGCCCGTCGGGCAGGTAGCCGTGGCCGATCACGACGCTGTCGATCATCTCACGGAGCTGCTCGACCGAGTGGTCCATTTTGGCTGTATCGGAGCGCCCGTGGATTCGGTACCCGACCAGGACTTCAGGGTCGTAGAGCAAGCGGAAGCGACTGGTCATCCGTTTCCACATGTCCCAATCGGCGCAGTAGCGAAGCTCGGGACGGAAGCCGCCCATGGACTCGTACACCGAACGCCGGGCCATGACCGCCGGCGCCCGGAGGGGGTTCCAGGAGAAGATCCCCTGTTCGAAATCGTCGAGTGTCTGCTGTCGGGGCCGGAGGGGGACATTTTTGCGGATCACAATGCCGGCCTCGTCGATGTCATCGGCGCCGACGACGACAGCATCGATGTCGGCTCGGGATGAGAGCAGCGACCCAACCCGGCGGTACAGACCAGGGTAGACCGAGTCGTCCCCGTGTAGAAGGTGGAGCCAGCGTCCCCGGGACCGCTGCAGGCAGGCGGTGAAATTATTGGCGATGCCGACGTTGGCCGGGTGGCGGTAGAAGCGGACCCGGTCACCGCCCACCGCGGCGGCGACCGCCTCGGGCCGGTCCGCCGTCGAACAGTCGTCCACTACTTCGATCTGCATGGCGTCGGGCCCTGGATCTTGGGCGAGGACACCCTCGAGGGCAGTCCGCAGGAAGTCGGCGCAGTTGTAGGTCGGGATCATCACGGACCACTGAGGGCGCCCCTCGCCGGGCGCGACGGGCGCGACGGGGGGGATGCTCACGTCGGTCATGTCCCCAACAGCCGGCCGGCAATTAGCATCGCCCTGGCGATGGCCTGGTCCATGTCGTAGTAGCGGTATTCGCCGAGCCGGCCGCAAATGACCAGCCCGGAAGTGAAGCGCACCCGGTCTCGGTACCGCTGGTAGAGCGCCTTGTTGGCGGCGTCGGGGAAGGGGTATTCGTAATCGTTGGCCTCTGAGGGGCTGTAGGGAACTTCGGTCGTCAGCACCGTGCCGACCGCCGTCTTTCTCTCAGCCGGGCTCAGCATGTGCTTCCATTCGAGGGTTCGCACATGGGGACCGTTGGCCGGGTCGGGATTGTTGACCTGGCCGAACGGTTGCGCCAGATCGGTGTCCCGCAGATAGGTGTGCTCCCGCAACTGCCCCCGGTACGTCAACCGGCCCAGATCGAACCCGAAGAACTCGTCGATCGGCCCGGTGAAGATCACGGCCCGGCGACCGTCGAATCGCTCCCGCTGTCGAAGGTAGTCGCACTCCTGTGCGACGGTGATCCCGTCGAGGATGTTGCTCGTAAAAGCGGCGTAACCCCCGTCGGGAATACCCTGATAGCGGTGAGGCTTCAGGCGGAAGTCAGCACCGTGCCGCACGTCGAAACGGTCGGCCAGGTCGGCCGAGAGCGAACTGGCGGGCACGCCCCACTGCTTCTCGGTGTAGCCCTTCACGAACTTCCGGTAGACGGCTTCGGGCATCATCGCGAGCGACGCTATCTCGAAGTTGTCCGGGCGTCCGTTGGCCATAGGCTTCCAGTCGGCCCCGGTGGTCCGCTGGATGTATTCCTCGTTGACCGGCCAGTGCTCGTAGCGGCCGTCTACCCATGAGGCGAGCACCGCCTCGTAGCGGTAGAACTCACTGTAGCGGGTGACAAACTCCCACACCTTGGAGCTGTTGGTGCGGAAGTAGTGCGGGCCGTAGGTGTGCACCCGGATTCCGCTGTCGTGGACGAAGTCATGGACATTGCCCCCCAGGTGAGACCTGCGTTCCACGACGAGCACGTCCAGTCCCGCATCCTTGAGGGTCCGGGCGATCACCGCGCCGGTGAGCCCGGCGCCGACGACTAGGTAATCGGCGCTGGTCACGCGCCCCGTTTAGTGCAGACGAAGAGTTGAAATGCCCACACCGTCGATGGGAGTGTCCCGCGCCGCATGAGCAGTCCGTCCAGGGTCCGAGCCAGCACGAGGATCGGCAGTCGAAGTACGCGCCACAGCTTCGGCTGCGAGAGGCCGGCGATGAGCAGTTCCTGGGCGACGAGATGGCTCATGCAAATACACCGCCGGCGAACGTCGATGGAGAAGTGGGGAGCCAGGAGTTCGTCGAGTTCACCCGGGCCGAAAGGCATCTCCTTCGGGGAAGGTCCAAACGGCGCCTCACCGCTGTGGCGGATAGCCAAGCGGCCGCGGACTTCACTTTCGCGCTGCCCCATCGGGCGTCGCCCCATGTCATGCAGGCGACGGGGTAGACCCTCGAGAAGGCGGAGCGCTCTCAGCGTCGCCGGCTCACGCACCGTCGCGCCGGGGAAGTGGACAGGCTCGACGACCACCAGACGGCCCCCATCGACAAGATGATCGCAGGCCTGGTCCACAGCGCTTCGTACCTCGTCGGTAGCCAGATGATGCAAGAAAGCATGCATGACCACGAGATCGAACTTGACTCGCTTCCGCGTGTCTGACCCGTCTGCCACCTCGAAGTGGACCCGCTCCTCCAGACCCGCCTCCTTCGCCCCCAGGCGGGCCTGAGCGATCTGGTCGGGCGAGAAGTCGACGCCTACGACGTTGGACACCCCCATGCTCGCCAAGAGCAGGCTGAACCACCCCGTCCCGCATCCGAGCTCCAGGACCGACGACGCCGGGTCCACCAGTTCGGTGACTGTGCGCAGGTAGCCGCCACGAAGGAGGCGCTGGACGGGAGGTGTCTGCACCCAGCAGTAGTCGTGTTCGAGATCACCATTTTCGGACCACCAGCGCCGCTCGGCGCCGTCAAGCTCGGCAGTGCTCTGCGGGTACCGCGCCATGGCTCAGCCGAGTATAACTTTGCTCGTCGTGTACCACTTGCCTGCCAGCGTGCGTCGCATCGCGCATAGGGCGGCGGTGGCGCTGCCCCAGCCGGTCGTCGCCCGTCTCCCGGGTGGGCTGGAGGAGCGTGTCGTGGCCGTGCGCGCCTGGTGCGCCGAGAAGCGTTTCGTGGCTCCCGACGGCGCGTCCCCCCTGGACAACGTGGGCTACAACCGCTCTCTTTGGGACTGGTACGCAGAACGGTGGTCTGATCTCGACTTCCGCCGGCGCCAACTGGCCAACGAGGGCCGCGGTGAGGAGGACCCTGCGCTGGTGGACCGCCTCGGCGAGGAATGGGGGCGCCTCGACGACGTCGCCCAAGTAGTCGACAGATGGATCATGCCCTACGTCAGCGCAGATTCGGTCGTCGGCGAGATCGGGACGGGCGGCGCCCGCGTCGCCCGGATGGTCGCCCCCCGAGTAGGTGAGTTCCATGCCTTCGACGTAGCCCCGAAGATGCTCGACAGGGCCCGGCAGGGCCTTCGCGGCGTCACCACGGCCCAGTTCCATGTGCTCGACGAGCCGAGGCTCCCGGCGGCCCTCGACGGTCATTTTGACTTCGTGTATTCCTTTGACGTGTTCGTTCACCTGGACCTGCACGTCCAGTGGCGTTACCTCCAGGATTTCGGTCGCGTCCTGCGCCCTGGGGGCCGTGCTTTGGTCCACACCGCCAACCTGGACACGCAGGCGGGGTGGGAGCGCTTTGTCCTTCAGGATCGCTACCGGGTGGAGGGCTTTTACTTCATGGTCCCCGCAGCGGTCAGAACGCTGATCGAGCGGGCCGGACTCAACTTGATCGACGAGCTGTCCGGGGAACCCGGCAACTTCTACTACGAGCGCGACTACTTCGCCCTATTGGAGAAGCCCACTGCCTGATTGGGGGGTGGGCGGAGCGGCTCGATCCATCCGTCAGGCCACACCCCGTCCCGGATGGCGGGTGGAAGTTCAGCCGTCGCTACGTGTACCGCTGCGGGGAACCTCGTCGGCACGGTTGGATGAAAATCACGCAGTTCCGGGGTCCACCGGTCCCAGACCCGGTCCATCCATCCAGCCGACATCTCCGAGATGTGGGAGGACCGTGCCACCTTGTCGGCGACCCGCTGACGGGAACCGACGTAGCTGCCGTGGTGGCACACAGCGACCTCCGGCGGGACCATCACGGCCCCCGTACGGTGCCAGGCGTAGGAGTCCGGCACCCAGCCCAGTTGCGCGGCCTTGGCCCACGCCCGGGTCCAAATGTTCGGATAGGGGTTGCGGATGTCCCCGAAGCAGAAGTCGGGACGGGTGAGGGCGGTGAAAGAGCCTTGTTCATCGATCCGCCAGTTCCAGGTCCGGAAGTAGGTCAGTAGCTCCATGCGGTAGGCCTTGGCCGGATGGGCGTCGATCCAGGCCAACAGGCCAGCGATATCCGCGGGATCGTAGACCTCGTCGGAGTCGATGTGCCAGAACAGGTCCGGCGGTTGCAGACCCGGCGGCTCGCCGTCCAACGTGACCGTCGGCGACAGGTGCCGGGCGTAGGCCATAGCCCGGTTGCGGGCTTGGGGCTCGCTCCCCTCGTTGGTCACGATCAGGTTTACCTTACGCTCGGGATCGATTGCACGAGAGAGGATCAACTCGACGAGACCTTCCGGCTCGACATGGTTGCCGTAGCGGTCCCGGTCGTAGCTCGTGATTACGGTGGCGCCCGAGATCGCCTCGTAGACCGACGATAGGGCTGCGGTGAAAAAAGAGGTCTCGTTGAGTGCGAAGAACACGGCGTGGATGGATAAGGGCCGCACTTCAGTATCGTAGGTGCTCGTGTCCAAGCCTGGGGGCCGAGCATCGACGACGACGCTCATCGGGCGCCCCGGATGGTCCGAGACCCGCCCGGACGAGCCATTCATCAGCGTCGTCATGCCGGTTCGCGGGGTGCAACCTGACATCGGTGACCAACTCGAGGCGTTGTCCCGCCAGCAGTATGCCGGCCGGTGGGAGCTGCTTCTGGCGGACAACGGCTGCCATACGAGCACCCTCGAGGTGGTCGAGTCCTGGAAGGGCGTCATTCCCAAGTTGAGGATCATCGATGCGCGGAGTCGGCTCGGGGCCAACTTCGCCCGCAACAAGGCGGTCGACGAGGCGGCGGGCACGCTGATCGCCATATGCGACTCCGATGACGTCGTTACACCCGGTTGGCTCGACGGCCTCAGCCGGTCGGCTCGCAGTGCGGAGATGGTTGGTGGCCATCTCGACGTGACTGTCCTCAACCCCCCACTTCTGCAGGCGTGGAGGCCGTCCCCGACGGAACACGGCCTGCCCCTCGGGCTCGACTTTCTGCCCTACGTCGCTGGGTCGAACTGTGCCATCTGGCGGGACGTGTACCAAGCCGTCGGAGGCTGCGACGAGGAGCTGGTCGGTGGTGGCGGCGGCGACGACGTGGACCTGTCGTGGCGGGTCCAACTCGTCGGTGGCCGCGTCGTCTTCGCTCCCGACGCCGTGGTCCACTACCGGCTCCGATCCGATATGAGGTCGATGGTCCGTCAGATGACGGCCTATGGGATGTCCGCAGCTCTGCTCTACAGGAAGTTCAGGGCGTACGGTGCTCAGCGGCCCCGGCTCACCGTCGCCGGGAAACACTGGATACGGGTGGTGCAGCGCGGCCCCCGCGAGCTGGGTCGACCCGACACCAGGGGCGGATGGATCCGGGAGGTGGCGTACCTACTCGGACGCCTTCACGGTGCCGTCAGGCACCGTGTCCTCTACTGGTGAGTCGCCGGGCGAGGCCCTGCGCTGCCGGACCCCATCCGGGCGGCAGGCGACGCATCCCTGACGCCTTGAGGAACAATGCGACCATCCAGGGTCCGAGCACAGGCGAGCTGAGAAATGTCGTTCCGCCCGTGATTGCCCGTCGGAACACGGGAATAGCCGAGGCGTAGTCGCCTTGGCGGTACCTCTCCACGGCCGCGTCGAAGTCCTCGCGCACGGCCAGAATCGCCTCGCCGACGCGCCGATCCGGTCCCCGGAGCGACTCGACGAAGCGCGCCAGCACGACCCGATTCACGTGGGCGTGATCGGCACCAGGCACTTGGGCGGGATGCACCCGGTAGTCCATAACCAGGTTGGGGACGAGGGCGAATGGCCGGGGGTACGCCCGAAGGTTGATGTCCCGGTCCTCACAGCGGCGCAACGCTTCATCCCATCCCCTCAGTTCCCGCACCACCGACGTGCGCCACAGGAGCGCCGAGGGCGGCATGTTCCACCCAAACAGCAGTTCCCGCCAGACCGGGCGGTTCAGGCGCACCCGGGGATGCAAGTTGCGAACCGGCCCGCTAGAGGCGCCGAAGCGGGCAAACGCGCCGGCTGCTCCCGCTGCGGTCGGGTTCGCGGTCATTGCCGCCGCCAGGGTCGCCAGCGCGTCTGGGCGGAGAAGGTCGTCGTCGTCGAGGAACAACACCAGGGGGGTCTCGACATGGCCAAGGCCGATGTTGCGGGCGGCCGAACCGCCTTGTCCCGGCTCCAGCCTCCAAGATCGGATCAGGGGATTGCGAAGGGTCTCCAGCCACTCCCCAGTCGAGTCCGACGACGCGTCGTTGACTATTAGCACGCTGGCCGGGGGGAGGCGCTGGGCCATGACGCTGGCCACCGCCTCTCGCAGGTAGCCGACCCGGTTATGGGTGGGGATGACGACCGTGATGAGCTCTGCGGTCATGCGTCGGAGAGGTAACGCTCGTCGGGGAAGGGCACTAGCTTCGGGCGGCGACGTCGTTCCTGGCGTCGCGGACGCCCTTGGAGTCGCCGTGGGCGTACCTGAATCGAAGCGATCGCTCGCCGAGTTGGTTGAGAACCAAGCCCAGCAGGCGTGTCTGGCTCCGGATCAGGGACGCCTTTGCCTCCTGGACCGCGTTGATAGGGGTTCGGGCCGCCTCGACGACGAGAATGGCGCCAGCGGCCATGCGGCCGATGACCAAGGTGTCCGCCACCGGCAGCACGGGCGCCGTGTCGAGAAGCACGATGTCGGCCTGCTTGGCGAGGGACTTGAACAGCAACGACGTCTGGGTCGTCCCCAGCAACTCCGTCGGGTTGGGCACCACCTCCCCGGCGGCGAGGAAGTATAGGCCGCCCCCGTTGCCTGTCCCCCTCCGACCGGAATCGATGAACTGGAGGCTCTGCTGCAGCGAGTGACGCTCGCGGAGGACATCGACCACCCCGTGCTCGTTGTGGCCTCCGATCCAGCGATGGGCGTCGGGATGGCGCAAGTCCATGTCGACCAGTACCACCCGCAGGTTCGCCTGGCTGAGGCTCTGCGCCAGCCCTGCGCACGTTGCCGTCTTGCCCTCCCCGGCGCGCGCACTGGTCACGATGACTACCGGATTTGCCAGGTCGGTGAGCGATATGAGCAGGTTGGAGCGCAGGATGCGCATCGCCTCGCGGTTGGCGTCCGCTGAGATCCACCGGCTGGCCGCCCTCGATGACCTCGACCTAGCCACCGGGATCGTCCTCGAGAGCCGTATTTTCTTCAGCCGAGGGGAGGGCGACGACGGGAGGGGTGTCGGGAGGCCCGGTACCCGGGAGGTAAGGGAGGACACCGAGGACCGGCAACTCGAGGCGGCGCTCCGCGTCGTCGGGACTATTCAAGGTGACGTCGAGGTACTCGAGAAGAATGGCGAGTAAGACGGCGGCCAACAGGCCGAAGATGGCGGCCGTGACCAGCCTGCTTCCGAGCCCGGTGCTCTGCGGCGAGGTGGGTAGTCCCGCCGGCTCGAAGACGTAAGCCGGAATCTCGGGAACGGCGCCCGCTGCGGCCGGGGCGGTGGGCGAAAGGGGGTTGACCTTTGCGACAAAGGCGTCCGCCACCCCGGTCGCCAACTCCTGCGCGACGGCTGGGTTGGGGTCGGTGACCGTGACGGTGAGAATTTGCGTATCGAGCGCCGGACTTGCCTTTGTTTCCGCCACCACCGTCCCGACTGCCCTGGGGGCGTGTGTGAGCGCTATGGCATCAGCGGCGATTGGCGCGCTGGCGATCAGGTCTGCGTAGGTCAGCATGAGGACCTGTAAGCCGGCCACCTGGTTGCCGGAGAGATTAGCGGGAAAGCTGGTGGTGGAGTACTGTCTCGGGCCGACGACAATCGTGCTTTGCGCGGTATAAAGCGACGTCCGCGGTGTGACTAGGTAAGCAACGCCGAGGGCCAAAACCACGGTCACGATGATCAGCAGCCACCGCCGAGCGACGATGGCGAGGTAGCGACGGAGTTCCATGGGACCGGAGGTCGTCGCGCCCTCAGACGCGAACTAGCAGGTGACTATATCGCCCGTCCGCTGCGCTCAGGTCGGGCTTGGCTGCGCCCAGGCACAGGCCAAGGCCCAGCCACACCGTCGTCGACACGGCGATGTTGGCCCAGACCGGAATCAACAGGCCGGCGATCGTCAAACCGAGACAGGCGCCCCGCCAACTCGAGACCGTCTCGTCCCCGGAACCGAGGGTGGCGCGGCCCATGCGGCGGTTGAGCACGATCGTGAGTCCACCGAAGGCGGCGAGAGATACCACGCCAGTTTCATTCCCGACTTGGAGGTAATAGTCCTCGGTGGTGAGGGTAGTGGAGACGTCGAAGCGGGTGCCGTTTCCCCCTCCGGTCCCGAGCCCCCGCCCCAGCGGCACGCGCACCAGGTCGGCAATGCCGGCCGAGGATCGCTGGACGTGCAGCTGAGCAGACTGGTCCTGGCCGTTTAGCGCCCCCAACGTCCGGGCCACCAGGCCCGTGCTCAAGGCGAACGGAGTCACCACCAACAACCCCAAGGCGATGAGGAGTCCGAGGCGGATGCGTGCTCCCCGGTCGCGCTGGGGAAGAGGCCGCAGGGCGAGGAGGACCACGATGGCAGCAGCCAGGATGGCACTGCGCGTTTCGGTTAGCAAGATGCCGATGCTGATGGCGAGGGTCGTGGTGGCGGTGACGAAGCGGTGGGTGTTTGGGCGCAGGAGTCGTTCCACGCCCACGGCGAACGCGGCGACCAGGTAGAAGCCACAGGCGAGCTGATCCACGAAAATTGAACCGATTCGAAGGAGCTCTTGTCCACGGAGCTGGCTGTAGATACGGATGTCTGCGATATTCGGGGGGATTTCTTTGAGCACCACGTGCTGATAGTTCGTTACCCCGAGGGTGCGCACGAGAAGGTGGTTCCAGGATGCGGAATCGACGAACTCATAGATACCGAGCACGGCGACGATGCCTCCGATGATCAGCACCGCCTGAGAAAATCGGGCTCGAAATCGTGGGTCGAGAGGCAGGTGGCGGACCGCCAGCAATACAAAAACGAATACGGTGTCATTGCGAAAGGCGGTATTGAGCGTGGGGCCGTCCGTCGGTGGGCCGATGGCGAAAGGACCGGCCGGATGTACGAACAGGTGGGGTAGGAGGCGGTAGAGGACGGCGATCAAGATGTAAACGAGACCCAGGAAATCGATGGCGTCGAGGCGCTGCCGGCTAGACGCCATATGGCGAACCGCAGCGATAACGCAGCCGGCGACGGCTAGTTCTTTCCAGTAGCCGGCGTCACGGACGAGTGATGCTGACAGCCCGAGTTTGAAGGCGAACGAGAGCAGCATCAGCTGGAATGGCAACAAGACGGTCAGGGCCATGAGGCCCTTTTGAGGCCGGCGCGCTACTGCTACCACGAGACCGAACGCCACCAGCAGGCCGATGCCGGCGTTGAGGCGGTCAGGCCGGTACTTGACGATCCCCGCCACCACGAAGGGAAGCACCCAGCCCCAACCCCCGCGGCGCAATCGCCGTTTCCCGCGGTGGGTGACGTTATCGATCACATCCCACCCGCCGGGCACCCCTGCGACGATACCCGCGAGCGGCCGGCGGTGACCGCCGGGTACCGGCGAGTACGATGCGTCGGGTGCCGGGCTCCGCTGACTGCCCGGCGAGGACCGAGGCTGGCTGAGGTCGAGGTGAAGGGGCTTCTTTTCGCCACCCGTTGGGTGGATCCGTTGCAGACGATGACTGGTATAGGCCGGTACATGGTGGAGCTGACCCGTGCCCTTGCCGAAGCGGGTAAGGCGGAGGGTTGGCGTTACGACATCTGCGGTCCACGTGAGCGGGGTCGGCCCACGTGGCTTCCCGCGGGAGTCGGCTACCGGCCGGTTGCCGTAGGGCGCACTCCCCTCCGCCTGGCATGGGCTGCCATGAGCGCGCCGGCCCTCGAACGCTTTGTGGACGGATTTGATCTGGTACATCACCTCCACTCGTCGTCTCCCCTGCCGACGCGTCGTCCGTCGGTGGTCACCATCCATGACCTAATGCCCGTGCAGCACCCGGAGTGGTACAGCCCCGGCGTGGGGTGGGCGGCGCGGCGGGCCATGGGCCATATAGCGGAGGGCACCGGGCCGGTCATCGCCGACTCGCAGCACATTGCGAATCTGGTGTCGAGCGTCGGCGGCGTGAGCAGCACCCGGATAACCGTGATCCACCTGGCCGTCGGAGACAACTTCCGCGAGCCGATCGATTCGTCCCGGATCGGCGCGGTCTGTTCAGGGCGGGGGGTCGAGCCGGGGGCCTTCCTGCTCGCCGTCGGAAACGTGTCGACCCGTAAGAACCTGGGGACGATCGTGCGCACCATGGCTCACCTGCGCGACCCTGGTATCCGTCTCCTTGTCGCCGGCCGCACGCACAGTGACACAGCTCGACTTCAGGCCGAAATCCAACGCCTTGGGTTGGGCGAGCGGGTGCGCTTCGCCGGATTCGTCGCCGATCGGGAGCTGCCGGCTCTCATGCGTGGAGCCGTGGCGCTGGTCCACCCCTCTGTCGACGAAGGTTTCGGGTTGCCACCCCTGGAAGCCATGGCAGCCGGCACGCCGGTAATCGCCGCATGCGCCGGATCGATTCCCGAGATCGTCGGGGAGGCGGCGCTGCTTGTCGTCCCGGGCGACATCGGGGCCTGGGCCGACGCCGTGACCCGGGTGCGTGACGATCCCGACCTGCGGGCTCGCCTGTCCGCCGCGGGGCGAGCGCGCGCCGCAGATTTCACGTGGCATCGTACGGCCGAGCGAACCTTGGCCGTGCACCGTGCCGCTTTAGGCTGAGGGGCCCCTAGGGAGCGGCCGATAGGGATCGGGCGGCCCTGCGTCCCGAGGCTATGCAGGCCGGGATCCCAGCGCCGCCGTAGCTGGCGCCGGCGAGGACGACGTTCGGCGCCCGGCGGGCGAGGTCACCCTGCACCCGCTCGACGCGCTCAAGGTGGCCCACCCGGTACAGCGGGAACGAGCCCGGCCACCGGCTCACCCGCATCGCGACAGGGCCGGCGTGGGTCCCGAGGGCGTCGTTGACCTCGTCGACGAGACGGGCGACGAGGTCAGCGTCGCCGAGTCCCGGCGCCCGATCGTCGCCGTGGCGGCCGGCCGAGACCCGCAGCACGGTGACACCCGGACCGGACCACTGCGGCCACTTGTTGGAGCCGAAAGAGCACGCCGTCATCAGTTTTCCTTCGCCGGGAGGTACGAGAATCCCGTTGGCGCCCTCGGGCGAAGGGAGGTCGCGGCCTGAGAACGCCAAGGTGACCACGACCACAGACGTCGATTCCAGGTCACGTAGGTCGATGGGCGCCTGATCGCCGAGGATTCGGCTGGTTTCGGTGGCCCCGGTGGCGAGCACGACACCGCCGAAGGGCCCGTCCCCATCGACGTCGACCCTGCCGTCGGCGAGGATCCGCGCCCGCACGGCGCGCTGCGCGCGCACCCACGTGCCGGCGCCCACCAAGCGCTCCACCAGCCGGTCTACGACCCTACCCACCCCCCCTCGGGGGGCGAGGAAGGCGGGGCCCGTCTCGGCGCCGGCCTGCTGGCGTCGCAGGCCCAGCAGAAGGCTGCGGGTTCCGTTTGCCGCGGCCAGCAGCTGAGGGACCGTCGCCGCCGCGCTGAGATCGTCGACCCTGGCGGCGTGGATGCCCCCGACGAGGGGCTCCACCAAGCGGCGTGTGACTTGGTCCCCGAAGCGTCGACCAACCAGCTCGGCCACAGCCACGTCGCCGGCGGACGGGCTGGAAGGGAGCACCAGGTCCAGGCCTGCCCGTACCAAGCCCAGCGGGGACAGTAGACGCGAGCGGAGCAACGGACCCATGGCGCGGGGCACGCCGAGCACCAGCCCCTCGGGAAGCGGCCGGAGGCGGCCGCCGGACCAGAGCAACGTGCGCCCGGCGGCGGGGGCCACCAGCTCCCCCGTCAACCCGAGCTCGGCGCACAACTCCACGGCCTCGGGTGTCCGGGTGATGAACGCGTCGGGCCCCTCGTCCACCCGGTGACCGCAGAAGTCGGTGGTGAGGATCTTGCCGCCGAGGCGGCCGGGCTCGAAGATCGTGACCTCGGCGCGTTCTTGCAGCTCCCACGCCGCCGCCAGACCGGCGATCCCTCCACCGATGACGGCTACTTTCACCGCGCGGTTTGGGCATGGACGAAGTCGACGATCGCGGCGAGCACCCCGGGGTCGGTCTGCGGAAGCACGCCGTGACCGAGATTGAAGATGTGGCCAGGGTGCTCGCCCGCCGCCGCCAGCACCTCCGCGGTCTTGGCCAGAGCCACCGCCGCGCCGGCCACGCAACAGGCTGGGTCCAGGTTGCCCTGTAGCGCGACGCCGGGACTGAGTCGGGCTCGGGCGGCGTCGAGTGGGACCCGCCAGTCGACGCCTACCACGTCGGCGCCGGCCTCGCCGAGCAGCGCGAGCAGCTCTCCTGTGCCCACCCCGAAGTGGATCCGGGGCACATCCAGGTCGGCGATGCCCTCGAACACGCGGGTGCTGGCGGGTAGCACGAAACGGCGGTAGTCGGCGGGACTCAGCGTCCCGGCCCAGCTGTCGAAGACCTGGACGGCACTGGCGCCGGCGGCCACCTGGGCGCGAAGTGACGCCACCGCCATGTTCGCCAGATGGTCGAGAAGTGCGAACCACGTCGCCTGGTCGGTGTACATCAAGGTCTTGGTCCGCATGTAGTCGCGAGACGGTTTCCCCTCGATCAGGTAACTGGCCACCGTGAACGGCGCGCCGGCGAAGCCGATCAGGGGGACGGCCAACTCCTTGACGACCATGCGCACGGCGTCGAGGACATAGGAGATGTCGGTCTCCGGCTCGAGGTCACGCAGGCGGCGGAGGTCGGCGGCGCCCGCGAACGGCGCCTCGACGACTGGCCCGACACCGGGTCGCACGTCCACCCCGAACCCGATGGCGGACACGGGGACCACGATGTCGGAGAAGATGATGGCGGCATCCACCCCGTAGCGGCGCACCGGTTGAAGGGTGGCCTCGGCCGCCACCTCCGGGTCGCGGATCGCGTCGAGGATGCTGCCCGAGCCCCGCAGGGCCCGGTATTCGGGCAGCGACCGGCCCGCCTGGCGCATGAACCACACCGGGGTGCGGGGGACCGCTCGGCGCCGGCAGGCCCCGAGGAAAGGGTCGGCTCGGTCGATCGCCGCAGGCACCCGGCCACGTTACCGGTGGTGCCGCGGAGGGCATCGGGCTTGCACAGCCGCCGGGCAGCCCTAGAGTTGTCTCCCTCCTCATGGCACATCCGGATGTCCCGGCGGAGCAGGCCCACGTGGACCATGCCTACGAACGCCTCGCGGCCATGCGCGCCGCGGCGGAGTCGATGCTCCACGACGCGTTCGGCGAGCGGGGCGGCACGTTCCAGGCCCTCGCCGAACGCGATATTCGGGTCCGCAACAGCCTGAGCCGTCTCGAGCATCTCCAGATCGGCGGCGAGGGGCTGGTGTTCGGCAGGATCGACCGCGAGCCCGAGCCCGGCGCCGAGCGGGCCGAGGAGTTCCACATCGGGCGCCTGGCGATCTCCGACACCGACCAGGAGCCGCTCGTGGTGGATTGGCGCGCGCCGGTGGCCGAGCCCTTCTACCGGGCCACCGGCGCGGTCCCGATGGGGCTCACCCGGCGCCGGCATTTCCTCACCCACGCGAGGCGCGTCGTCGACCTCGAGGACGAGTTCTTCGACGCCGAAGGAGCGGCGGACGGTCGCAATCTGGGCCTGTCGGGCGCCCAGGTGCTCCTAGCCGCCCTCGAGCGCTCGCGCACGGGTCGGATGCGAGACATCGTCGCCACCGTCCAGCGTGAGCAGGACCAGGTCATCCGGGCCCCGCTGGCCGGCGTGCTCATCGTCCAGGGCGGTCCCGGTACGGGCAAGACGGCCGTGGCCCTCCACCGCGCCGCGTACCTCCTCTACACCCATCGCTTCCCCCTGGAGCGCCAAGGGGTGCTCGTCGTCGGTCCCAACGCATTGTTCTTGCGCTACATCGGTCAGGTCCTGCCGTCGCTCGGCGAGACGGGGGTCGAGTTGTCCACGGTGACCGGGCTGTTCGGTGACGTTTCCCCTACCGCCACTGAGCGGCCCGAGATCGCCCGGCTGAAGGGGGACTCTCGCATGGCGAGGGTGCTCGCCAGGGCCATAGGCGACCGCCAAAGGCCCCTGCGCCGGGCGGTGAGGGTGCCCTTCGGTCGCCTGGAGCTTCAAATCACCCCCGAGATGTCGGCCGACGTGGTCGGGGCCGCCAAGCGCCGCCCCGGCACCCACAACAGCCGGCGCCGCGCCGTCGAGAACCTGCTGTGGAATCACCTGGCCGAACAGCTCGAACGTCGGGCGTTGCCCACCTCGGCGGGCGAGGCCAACGACCCGGCGCCCGCGGTGTCCCACCAGGATCTCGGTCGCCAGCTCCGGAGGGTCCCGGAGGTGGCCGAGGCGCTCGACCGCATGTGGCCGGTGCTGCGCGCCAGCGAACTGCTGCACGACCTGTTCGGCTCGACGGCTCTGCTCGACCTGGCCGGCCGCCCCATCCTCGACGAGGCCGAGCGCAGGGCGTTGTACAGGCCCCGGGGCCTTTCTCTCGACGGCGTCGCCTGGACGGTCGCCGACATGGCGTTGCTGGACGAGGCTCGCGCCCTGCTCGGCGCCCCTCGCCGCAGGGCAGAGCCCGGCGACGACCCGCGCTCGTTCGGTCACATTGTCGTCGACGAGGCCCAGGATCTCTCCCCGATGGAGCTGCGCATGCTCACCCGGCGCTCCTTGTCGGGGTCGATGACAGTCGTGGGCGACATCGCCCAGGGCACGACCGGCTGGGCACCCTCCTCGTGGGACCAGATCGTGCGCCACCTCCCGGTGCGCAGGGGCTGGCGTCAGGTGGAGCTGACCGTCAACTACCGCACCCCGGCGGAGATCATGTCCGTGGCTGCCCGGGTCCTCGAAGCGGCTACCCCGGGGATGGTTCCCCCCGAAGCGATCCGCTCCAGCGGTGAGCAGCCCCGCATATTGCGCAGCGCTCCCGGAACGCTGGCCGACGGTCTGGCCTCTCTCGTGAGCGAGACTGTGGCCGGCGAGCTGGTAGCGGTCACCGACGCCGGTGGCGTCGAGGGCACCGTCGGGGTGATCGCGCCACCGTCATTGGTACAAGCCATCGCGCTCGCCCTTGGCGCCGCCGGACTGCCGTCCGGGCTCGTCGGTGACGGGGCGCTCGATGCCGTCGTCAGCGTGCTCGCCGTCGACGACGCCAAGGGACTGGAGTTCGACGCCTTGACAGTGGTGGAGCCCGCCCTGCTGGTCGAGCAGGCGTGCCAGGGGTTGCGGGCGCTCTACGTGGCCCTGACCCGCTCCATCAGGCGCCTGGCCATAGTCCATAGCGCGCCGCTCCCCGAGGTTCTCCTGGCCGGTGTGCGAGCCTCGGTCCAAGCCAGCCAGAGCTGACCGCGGGGTGCCCCTATCGCTCATGCGGAGAACCTCGACGTGCTTGTCTTGGCCAGACACCGCTGATCTATGGGGGCGTCGACCGACCATTGTGCCGTTCGATACCGTATAGGTACACAACTGCACAATGGCGGCCCTCGCCCGCCCCAAAGCCGCCCGCCCCAAAGCCGCCCGCCCGCCCCGAAGCCGGCCGCCGGCCCCGAACCCTCCTATACCGCCGGCGCCGCCCGGCCCCTCCACGGAGCGCCCCGCCCCCGGGCCCGTACCAGAGCGGACCGCACGGACAAGGCGACGAACGCGGCCAACGGCACCGGGAACGCGGCGCTCGTGGCCACGCCGAAGCGCCCCACCCGCCGCAGCATCCACGCCACCTGGGCCGCCCACGCCCCGTAAGCAACCGCAGCGCCGGCCGGGACCGGCCGGCGCCGGGCCACAGAGCCCACCACACGGGCGCCGTCCGCCGCGGCCAGGCAAGCGCCGGTCACCCAGAGCCCGATCACGGCGGCGAGCGGGGGCGGCGTGTGGCGGGCGCCGTAGGCCAGGCCCTTGGTCCAGCCCTCCACGAGTTGGCCGGGACCGCCTGGGTACATCCGAAAGCTCACGACGTCGCGCCCCGCCAGCACCCGTACGGGGCGCCCGAGCCGCCGGCACTGGCGGGCCATGCCGATGTCCTCCGCCACGAGCGCCCTGACCTCGGGGTGGGCGTGGCCCCCGATCAGGTCGTAGTCTTCGCGCCCCATGACCAGCACGGGGCCGAAGGCCACGGCGCCGGGCCGCCTCGGCGCCCCGGTGAAGGCCCCTGTCCCCATGAGCACCACGGCGTTGGCGATGGCGGAGAGGGCCTCGTAGGGCCGCTCGATCAGGTGGAACGGCTGCACCGAGACCATGCCGCCGTGGGCGGAGTGCTCGGCGCGCAGGCGGCGCAGGGCGTCGGAGGCCAGGGTGACGTCGGCGTCGATGAAGGCCAGCAGCCCGCCAGTGGCGACGGCCGCGCCCTGGTGGCACGCCCAGGTCTTTCCCGTCCAACCCGCCGGGAGGGCGGCACTGGCGACGACCGCGACACCCGCACCCAGGGCAACTTCGGCAGTGCGGTCG
Source organism: Acidimicrobiales bacterium (assembly GCA_035552775.1). GTDB lineage: Bacteria > Actinomycetota > Acidimicrobiia > Acidimicrobiales > Palsa-688 > DASZKW01. Next base: position 28,141 of record DASZKW010000012.1, read on the forward strand.
GTCGAGTGGTCGTCCACCACGACTGTCTCGTCCGCTGGATCGACCTGGGCGGACAGCGAGGCCAGCAGCGCGGGCAGGGTCCGAGCCTCGTCGCGCGCCGGGATCACCACCGATAGGTGGCTCCGGGTGCCGGTGCCGGAGCTGTCGATAGCCCCGGCCGGCGCCACCGCTGGCGTCACTGCCGGAGCGGGCATGCGCCAGAGCAGCCAGATCCCTGCCCACCAGGCACCGACCCGCAGAATCAAGCGGCGCCTGTGCCCCGAGCCCATGAGCCCGACTCCCGACCCCATCGGGGCCATGCTGCCACGGGCGGGAACGGGAGCGGGAGCGGGTGCGGCGCCGGGGCGGGAGGAGCTCACCGGCGGCCCTCCAAGCGGGCGGAGCCCCCAGAGCCGCCACGAGCAGAGGACCGGCTCCGAGCCCCACCCACCTCGCCACGTTGCCTGCCTCCCTAGACTCCCGTCCCGTGGCACTTTCCGATGCCAGACGCCGGGACCTGGCGGCTCTGGTGCGTGATTACGGCTACGAGCGCCGGGACCAGGCGTTCCAGCTCAGCTCCGGCGGCTGGAGCCGGGACTACGTGGACGGCAAGCACGCGGTGGCAGCCGGTGCCGCCCTGCGCCTCGCCGCCCAGGCGGTGATCGACGTCGTCGCCGAGCCCTTCGACGCGGTCGGCGGTCCCACCATGGGGGCCGACGCCCTGGCCCACGGGGTGTCGGTTGTCTCGGGGGCCGGCTGGTTCTCGGTCCGCAAGGAGGCCAAGGGTCACGGACGGCGGGCGTGGGTGGAAGGTACGCGGCTGGCCGAGGGAGATCGGGTGGTCATCGTCGAGGACGTCGTATCCACCGGCGCTTCGTTGCTGCGCGCCGTCGAGCGGGTGGTCGACCTCGGGGCGTCGGTGGTGGCGGCTACCGCTCTGCTCGACCGTAGCCCGGCCGTGGGCCGCCGCTTCGCCGAGCGGGGCATCGACTGGCGACCCCTGCTCACCTGGGACGACGTCGGCATCGAGCCGCTCTGAGCATGGCCCACGCAACCGATAGGCCATCCCTGAGCGAAAGCGACGTCGACCCTGCGCCCATGGCGCAGTTCCAACGCTGGTTCGACCAGGCTCGGCAGGCGGGAGGGCCCGAGCCCGACGCCATGAGCCTGGCCACGGTGGGCGACGGGGGGATGCCGTCGCTGCGGTTCGTGCTGCTCAAGGGGGCCGACGAGAGCGGCTTCAGCTTCTACACCAACTACCGCAGCGCCAAGGCGCTCGACATCGACGCCAACCCGGTGGCGGCCATCGCCTTCCGCTGGTCCGCCCTGGAACGCCAGGTTCGTGCCGCCGGGCAGGTCGTGGTGACCACCCCCGAGGAGTCCGACGCCTACTTCGCTTCGCGCGCCCGGGAGTCGCAGCTAGGCGCGTGGGCGTCCGAGCAGAGCCGGGTCATCGCCGGCCGTTCGGTGCTAGAGGAGCGCTTGGCCGAGATGGAGGCCCGTTTCGCCGGCGTCGAAGTACCCCGGCCGCCGTGGTGGGGCGGCCTGCGCCTCGTCCCCGCCACCGTCGAGTTCTGGCAGGGGCGCCCCGGCCGCCTCCACGACCGCCTGCGCTACCGGCGCGCAGACAACGAGCGCTGGGTGATCGAGCGCCTGGCGCCCTGATCGCAGCGCCTGGCGCCCCTGATCGCAGCGCCTGGCGCCCGGGCGGGCATGATGGGGGCATGGAACAAACCACGCCCGCCGGCATCGAGGTCGACCTCGACGCCTTCGCAGCCGCGCATGCCTCGGGCGCCGGGGTGCTCGACGTGCGCAACCCCGACGAGTACGAGACGGCCCACGTGCCAGGCGCCCAGCTGATCCCCCTCGGCGAGCTCGCCCACCGCCTGGCCGAGGTCCCCGACGCCGATCCCCTCTACGTGATCTGCGCCGCCGGTGGCCGCAGCCTGACGGCTGCCCAGGCCCTGGTGGGGGCGGGCTATCCCGCCGTCTCGGTCGCGGGAGGCACGAACGGCTGGATCGAACGTGGTGGGGACTTCGCCACGGGCACCGAGCCGGGCTGACAGGAGCGCCGGCCATTGGGGCCGGCGGGCTTGAGGCGGGTGACCTTGACATCGGCGCCATCGAGGGCCCCCTCGATCTGGGCCAGACCGGAGAAGAGCCCGGCCAGGCGGGAGGCGCCCAGGGGGTCGATGAGGTAGCGGCGCACCCCGGCCACGTGGGTCACAGCGGCCGACTCCAAGCGCTCGAGGCCCTCCTCGGTCAGCACCGCCAGCGAGCCCCGCCTGTCGGACGGGCACGCCCGGCGGGCCACAAGTCCGTCGCGCACCAGCCCGTCGATGCGCCGGGTCAACCCGCTCGGCGACAGCGCCAGCCGGCTGGCCAGCTCGGCCATGCGCATCGACCGCCCCGGTGCCTCGGAGAGATTGACGAGGACCTCGTAATCGCCCAGGTTGACGCCGTGGGCGGCGACCAACTCCTCGTCGAGGCGGCCTTGGAGGCGCCCACGAACGCCCAGCAGCCCACGCCACACCCGCTGCTCTTCGTCGTCCAGCCAGCACACCTCGGGCACGGGCGCAGGATACTGCCGGGGCAGCAAAAACAGGTTGCGATCACAAGAAATAGATTGCGGTCGCAAGCGGTTGTGCCTTGGTGAACGCCAGCCTTGCGAACAACCGATCGCAGGTGATTTCAGGAGGAACCGTGAGCCAGACCACCACAGCCAACACCGTCCACCCGTCGGGGACATGGGAGATCGATGCCGCCCACACGACCGTGGGATTCACGGTCCGCCACATGATGCTGGCAAAGGTCCGGGGCCACTTCGCCGTCACCAGCGGCACCATCCACATCGAGGACGACCCCTTGCAGTCGTCGGTGACGGTCACCATCGACGCCGCGTCGCTCGACACCCGTGACCCCAACCGCGATACCCACGTGAAGAGCCCCGACTTCCTCGACGTGGAAAAGCACCCCACCATCGAGTTCGCGTCGACCAGCGTGCGCCAGACCGGCGACGGCTGGGAGGTAGACGGCAACCTGACCGTGCACGGCGTGACCCGGCCCGTCACCTTGGAGTTGGAGCACACCGGCATCGCCAAGGACCCGTGGGGCAACACCCGCACCGGCTTCGAGGCCACCACCGAGATCAGCCGCAGCGACTTCGGCCTGGAGTGGAACCAGGCCCTCGAGACCGGCGGCGTCGTGGTCGGCGACAAGGTCAAGGTCGAAATCCAGGTCGAGGCGGTAGCCCAGCAGTCCTGATCTGCACCACAAGCCCCCGGGCCGCTACGACCCACCGCGGCCCCGGGGGCGTGATCGCTTATCAACCCTTCACGAACGTGGACGTGTCGGGTATCATCGAAATCCAGGTAACCGCCTCTACGCGCCACCGCGGCGCCGGCCGGTAGTTCGAGTAAGCGCGCCCATGAGGCCGGGTGGTGCCTCGAGGAGATCACAGGTCTAGGTGCCCAACAACCACGCTGCTCAGCCCGAGGAAGACCTTGTCCGCCTCTACCTGAACGACATCGGCAAACACGCCCTTCTTACCAAGGACGACGAGGCCCGCTTGGCCCAGGCAATCGAGGCAGGCCGAGAGGGGCGCATCGAGCTCACTTCGGGGACCAGCCTCACCGCCGGCCGCAAGCGTGAGCTGCGCCGGCTGGTCCGCGACGGCGACGAGGCGGCCGAGACCTTCGTCAAGGCCAACCTGCGCCTGGTGGTGTCGATCGCCAAGAAATACCAGGCAGCCGAGCTGCCCCTGCTCGACCTGGTCCAGGAGGGCAACCTGGGGCTGATGCACGCGGTGGAGAAGTTCGACTGGCGCAAGGGTTTCAAGTTCTCCACCTATGCCACCTGGTGGATCCGCCAGGCCATCACCCGTGGCATCGCCAACACGGGCCGCACCGTGCGTCTTCCCGTTCACGCCGGCGATCTGCTCACCAGGGTGACCAAGGCCCGGGGGCGCCTGGAAGGGCAACTCGGCCGCCGCCCGACGGTCGCCGAGCTGGCCGTCGACCTGGAGCTGGAGGAGGAGAAGGTCACCGAGATCCTCCGCCACGCCGCGGAGCCCCTATCCCTGTCCGAACCGCTGCGCGAGGACGGCGACGCCGAGCTCGGCGACGTGGTCGAGGACCGCTCGGCCGTCTCGCCCTTCGAGGCCGCCGCCGCGTCGCTGCTGTCGGGCGAGGTCAACAAGATGCTCATCGCCCTCGACGAGCGCGAGCGCGAGATCCTGCGCCTGCGTTTCGGCCTCGACCGGGGCGAGCCCCGCACCCTCGACGAGGTCGGCGAGCACTTCAGCCTGACCCGCGAGCGCATCCGCCAGATCGAGGCCCGGGCCATGTCCAAGCTGCGCCACCCCTCCACCGACCGGGGAGCCCGGGAGCTGCTCACCGGTTAGAGCCAAGGCGCCGCCCTACACCCGGGCCGCGACTTGTTGACCGGCGCATGCCCGCGCCACCAGATCCGCCTCCCCGGCGACCACCAGGTACTCCACGTTGCGGGTGCGGCCCACCCGGCCCACCTTTTCCCCACGCTGGTTGTGGATGCCGATGCGAGCACCGACGTAGCGGGCCGACTCGAAGGCCAGGACCCGCACCGAGCCGCGCACCTCGGCCATGGCGACCAGGTCGTCCAGGCTCGCCCACCCCTCGTCGCTGCCGGAGATGACCACGACGCCGGCCCGCACCGACGCCACCAGTGCTGCCAGTGCACCCGGGGCGCGCCGGCGGTCGTTGAACACGCTCCTCGTCGCCGGGTCCCTCGCGTCCGTCCGCTTGCACGCCACCCCGTAGTGGGCGGGGGCGTCCCATGCCACCAGCGTCTCCCACACGTGGTAGTTCGTGAAGTAGCGGTGCTGGTTGTACGGCGGGTCCAGGTAGGCCAGGTCCACCTCGGGCAGGGCGGCGACGGCGTCGACGGCGTCGGCCCGCACGGCGTGACCGGGGCCGCCCAACAGGGCCGGGGCGCGCAGGTCGAGCGGGGCGAAGCTGCGGGCCGACCATCCCTTCAGGTACGCCATCTGCACCCCGGTGGTCGAGTCCACCCTGTCGGCCGCCTCCAGCAGCGACGTCAGCAGCACCGGCTCGAGGGGATGGCCGGCGAAGTGGCGGGCGAGGTGGGCGCGCACGGCGTCGATGCGGCGGGCGTTGTGTTCCTGGAAGTACCTGGAGGCCAGGCTGAACGTGGCCGTCACGTACCCGTCGACCCCCGGCAGGCAACGGAGATGGGAAAGGGCCTCCCCGAGTGCGGCGCCATCGACGCGCTCGGCATCGGTCGCCACGTAGCACTCGGCCAGGACCGCGGAGTAGCGAGCGCTGTCAACCGCCCAGACCTCGATGCCGCGACGTTTCCATTCCTGTGCCACGCGAGTGGTCCCGGTGAACAGGTCGGCGGCCGAAACCGCCCCCGCCCGGGTGGCCAGGTCACCGAGGACCGGGACCAGCCGGCGTTTGGAGCCCAGGTATTTGATCACGCGTAGCGGTGGCTGAACCGGCTTGGCAGTCGAGCACCGACGAAGCTGCGCAGCAGCCGGAGACGGCGGCTGGTGACGAGGACCACGGCATAGGGACCGGACTCGGTGCTCGGCGCCGCGCTGACCTGGCCGGCGCCGAACGATCCCCGGAATGCGAAAGCGCACACCTCGGTGTCGGTGGGCAGCACCGATATGTGAAGACGGCTCTCGACGTAGTCGGCGGGGATGCGCTGCACGCCCTGGAAGCGCGCCTTGGAGTCGTGTATGGCAGCCTTGGCGGTGGGCAGGGCGCGGAAGCATGCGCTCACCGCCCCATTGTTGATCGGGGCGGGGGTGACGCTGCAGCCGGCGCCCAGGGCGGCCGCTGCGCATATCACGGCGACGACCTTGCTCGGCGTGGCGCGCCAGCCGGCTCGACGCAGGCGCCCGGCGCTGGCAGCGGGCCGGGGGCGCCTCATGCCGCGCCTCCTTCGGGGACAGCGGCGGCCAGGGGCTCGGCCGACGCCTTGACCGCGTGGCGCCGCCCCTTCAGCGCGATGACCGCCCATGCACCCCATCCCACTGGCAGCATCAGCCAGTAGTTGAGGACCCGGTAGACGAGCACGGCGGCGACCGTCGACGCCTGGCCTCCCCCGAAGGCGACCAGGGCTACGGTGAGGCTGCCCTCCACCACGCCGAGGCCACCGGGGGTGATGGGAAGGTTGGTTGCCAACTGGGCGGCTGTGTATGCGAGTAGCAGCCCGTCCCAGGGCACGCCGGCGCCGACCGCGAGGAACGAGATGGTGAGGCACGCCAGGTCGGCCAGCCAGTTGCCCATGGCGAAGCACGTCGCCCAAGCCCACTGACGCTTTGACGGTGCCACGCGGCTCATGCGTTCGATGGCGCCGGCAACGACCTCGTGCGCGTCGCCCGCGGGGCGGTGCAGGAACCGCTGGCTGAGGCGGACCAGCCGCACGGCGTGGGCTATGAGGAAGGTGCGCTTGGCCCACGCCGCCACCACCACGGCGGCTACGACGGTCACCCCGACGATGGCGCCCACCAGGTCCAAGGCGCTCCCCGTGCTGGCCGCCATGGCGAGCCCGATGGCGGCCAGGGCAGCCAGACTGACGAGGGTCACCCCCGCCATGGCGACAACCACCCAAGCGGCGAGCACCTCGTCGGCTCCCCAGCGCCGGTACTGGCGGTACGAGTAGGCGGCGGACAGGACCACCCCTGCGGGCAGGCTGTTTTGGATGGCGTTGCCGGCGACGGTGATCCCGGTCATGGATGCCATCGGGATCGCCACGTTCCCGGCGCCGAGCAGGCGGCGCTGCATCGCCGCGAACGACATGTAGGAGAGAGCCTCGGCGACGGCGGCGACGACCGCCCATTCCCACCGCAGGTGCAGGAGGTACTGGCTGGCCCCCGACAGCTCGTCGCTCTTTCCCGTCACCGCCCACACGGCGAGGCCGGCGACGCCCAGGCCGAGGACGTAGCGCAGCCACTTCCACGACCGGCCGAGCGCGCCGGCGCTCGGGCGTATGACCGGGGGGTCGGGCGGGAACGGCGGGTGACCAGGCGTGGACGCCATGATCGCACTCGGGGAGGGCCAAGGTGCCACATCCCCACGTCGGGGCGATACTCGCGCTACAAGCCGATGCCCTGCTCCGCCCTAGGTGGGTGGCGGCCGGGTTGGGGGCCGTCGTGGCCGGGTGGGGGGCGGTCGTGGCCGGGTTGGGGGCGGTCGTGGGCGGGTTGGTCGCATTCTGGGGACGCAAACCAGGACGATGTCCTGGTTTTTGTCCCGAGAACGAGCAAATTGGGGCCGGGCGGGTCGCGGGCAGGGGTGCGGTCGAGTTCGACGACGGGCACGCCGGCGCGGGCCAGGCAGGCCAGCCCGTCGGTACGGGCCTCGATTGCTCGTCCCAGGTCGTCCCAGCGAAGCAGATCCTCCCTGTGGGCACCCACCCACTGGTCGAGGCGGGCGGCCGCGGCACCGAGGCGCTCTTCTTCAGCATCGAGCCGGCCCGCCGCGAGATCCGGCGGCTCAGCGGTCGAGGCACCCCGGCCGGTGAGGGCGCGGCGCGCGGCCAGCCAAGCGCGATCCTCGGCCAGGCGACGAAGATCGTCGCGGGGGTCGGGGGGGAGCGATTCGCGCAGGCGCCTGGCAAGTGCGCCGCGTTCCGCTCCCAGTTCGCCAAGTGAGCGGTCGACCGGGAGCCCCGAACGCCCCTCCTCCTTCCACCCGATCCGAGGATCGGCCTCCCCGCTGAGCGGTGCCGGGCCGGCGCGCGGCGTTACCGGGCCAGACAGCGGTGGTGGCCCGGCGAGCGGCGTTACCGGGCCGGACAGCGGTGGTGGCCCGGCGAGCGGCGCTGCGAGGCTGGCGACGAGGCCACTCAAGCGATCTGCGGGCGCCGGAGGGTCCCGCCGGCGTGCGCCGGCGACCAGCCAGGCGCCAACCACACGGTCACGGTGCTGTCCCAGGCGGTGGGGGTCGCCGAGGACAAGCAGATCGGGGCCGATCGGGCGGAGCAGGGCCGGCGTGGTGGCGTAGCCATACCCGATGGCGCCCGGCGGAGTTGAAGCGCCGAGCTCCTGGACGGTCCCGCCGGCCCAGCGCACCTGCGCACGGATCTGTGGCGGCGCCCCCACCACGACGACGCGACCGAGCGTGCCGGCGGCGACCGGTCCCCGACGCAGCGCCATCACCCGGTCGCCGGTCTGTAGGACGAGTCCGCCAACCGCGACGGGGGGACCGTCGATCGCGGTGGTGGTCGCCAGGTGCCTACGGGCCGCTTCGTTGAGGGCGACCACCTCTGCGGGTCCGGGCGCAACCATGAGCGGCAGAGCGACCGCCTCCGCGGGCTGGGGCGTGGTGGCCATCGACACGGCGGCCGCCTCTGTGCGACCGGGCGCGAGCGTCGACCGTAGAGCGGCTGGACGGTCGTGGGGGCTCGAGTCCGACGAGGTGGCGGGCGAGGTGGCTGGCGAGGTGGCTGGCGAGGTGGCGGGCGAGGTGGCGGGTACGGTCACGGATCGGGTGCGGGGTCTGGCGGCGGGATGGGCGGACCAGGCGGCGACCAGATGGGCGACGGCGTCCTGGCCGCTGAGAGCCACCGACAGCACCGGCGAGGAGACGTCCGACGAGGCCCACGGCCAAACCCGTCCCGAGCTCGCCGGGTCGGCGCCGGCAGACCGCCCCTGGATGACGGGGTTCGCGGCTGCCGATACGTCCGGTCGCGGACCGGGGTCGACACGGCCGAGGGTGGTGGCGATGCCGGCGAGTGCTGCACTGCGAGGCACCCGGCGAGGGGGTGAGGACCCTCCCTCCACCAGCACCACCTTGTCACCATCCGCAGCAGCAGCCGCGAGCAGGGCGCCGAGCTCAGGGGTCGCCAGCCGGTCGGCTCGGTCGACGACGAGGACTGTAGGGGTGGCGCTCCCCGGTCCGGCCGGTTCGAGTCCTGTCAGTGCCGCCCAGCGCGCCGCCGCGGTCGCCGAGGCTGCCACCACCATTACCTTGTGCCCCGCCTCCTGCCATGACCGGCGGGCGGCGTCGACTACTGCGGCTTGCGCGAGCAGGGGCGCTCTCGACGGCGGGACGTCTCCTGCCCTAAGAACCTCGACACCGTCACCGGAGGAGACCAACCTCACGGCCGCCATCGGGATGCCGCTGCTTATGCAGGACCGCATGACGAGGCCGGCACCGCACCCTGCCCGTGCGGCGGCGGCTGCGATCACCGCAGCGTCGGCTTGCGCGGCGCGGGTTGACACAAAGGTCCCCCCGCCCCCCGGACGGCCCCGGGCACAGACGGCGCGGACCCAGTCCTCGGCGGCCTGGGGGCTCATTCCGGCCGGTGCCACAGACGCAAGGGCGGGTAACACGTCGGCAGGGCGGAACCTCGAACCGGCCGCCAGCAGCTCGGCCTCGACGTCCGCCAACGTAGGCACCTCCGGGGTGGGAGCCGCCGCCGCTGCCCGCTCGAGGAGGAGGCAGGCGTCGGCATTGGTGAAGCCTGCCGATGCCACCCGTTGAAGCCAAGGGCCTGGTGAAGCCGCCGAACGGGTACGCCGGCGTCCCACCTCACGTGCCGCCTCCCCCCGGCGATCGCCGGCGTCGGCCAGCAGCTGGGCCCGCCGGGTGCTGGCGGCGTCGATCGCCTCCCGGGGGACACCAGCTACGTCACCGGCGCCCCCCTGGCGGACCTGCCAGCGTAGGGCCAGTCCCGAACGGGCGACCTCGTGGCGCAGGGCGAGGTGATAGACGGCGCCGGCCGCCCTTGCGTGCCACCACAGGGACCGGCCATGGACGGCGGACCAGCGTCCGTCCGCCTCGGTGAGGTTGGCGATCACCACGTGTGTGTGCAGATGGGGGTCACCTGCCGCGCTCGAGGCGTGGCGGTATTCGACGGCTACCAGGCCAACGCCGGTCACGGTTCCAGAAGGCCTCCAGGTGAATGTGGCGTGGCGCTCGAGATATTCGACGGCGGCGGCCGCCGCGGAGGAGTGCGCGTCCACGATTCGACGGCCGTCCTCGTCGCCGGCCAGGCCGGCCAGGAGCGAGACGGACTTGGGCGCGGCGACGACGAGTTCCCAGCCTGGACGGCGCCGGGTCCGGGTCCCGTTGACGATCCACTGCCCGGACGTGGGATGCCTCCCCCCGAGCACGTCGGCCAACTGGCGCTCAGTCACCTCGGTGCCGGGCTCCAGGCCGAGGGCCGTGGCGCCGGTCCCCATCCATCTCCCGGGGTCACCGCCTCCGTGGTACGCCGCCCGGCTCATCCCCACGGCTTGGACGCTCAGCATCGTGCCAAGGAAAATAAAGCGCTTGCCATACCATGAGATTGTATGAAAAACTAAGAGATGTGACGGACCGGCGTCACCCAGAACCCGGAGGTGCACATTGCTCGCCACGCTTCTCACCGCTTGGGCCACGGGTCTGGCTTCGGCAGCCAAGCCCCCCGCGGCCACCACCACCACCTTGCAGCTCCCCGGGGCCCCCGACCCGACTCAGCTGCTCGGATCGGGCACCCTGTCGAGCCTGACAAATGGCGTGGAGGGCTGGGCGCTCATCGCCGCCGTCGTCGGAGTTGTCGTCGGCGCCATCATGTGGGCCTTCGGTCACTACTCCCAGAATTTCCAGCAGGCTTACAACGGCCGCCGGGGGGTGCTGGTATCAGGGCTGGCGGCACTCCTCATCGGCGGGGCCCCCCACCTCATTCAGTTCTTCCAGCACCAGGGGACGGGACTCCATTGATCGGCGCCTTCTCACCCATACCGGGGATCCCCCTCGGCCCGTTGTCGCCCTTCGCCGGGTTGGGCGGAGCGCTCGGCAACGCAGCGGCGAGCGCTGTACTCGACGGGTTCAGCTCCTGGTTGGCGGCCGGCGCCGGCGCGCTGGTCAAGCTTGTCGGCTCCCTCATCTCGACAACGGCCCCGAGTCTCGATGCCAAGTGGTTCGTCGACGGGCTCGAGTCGATGGTCGGGATCGCCGCGGTGGTGATGGCGCCGTTGCTGTTCGCGGCCTCGATCGGCGCCATCATCCATCAGGACATGAAGCGGCTGGCGCGCACGTGGGGGGTAGCCCTGCCCGTTGCCGTGATAGTCGGCATGGCCGCCATCCCCGTCACCAGCGAGGCGCTCGCTGTCACCGACGCTCTCTCCAACCTGGTCCGCCAGGGCCTCCAGCCCCACCTGACCACCACCTTGGACCGGCTCGGGGCCGGCGTGGCGGCGTCTGGCAGTCCGTTTCTCGCCACCATCGTGGCGATGGTGGTGATTGTCGGGGGGCTCCTTCTATGGCTCGAGCTGTTGCTGCGTTCGGCCGCGATCTACGTCGTCGTGTTCTTCTTCCCCTTAGCCCTGGCCGGACTGGTCTGGCCGGCGACCGCCCACTGGACCAAGCGCATGGTCGAGCTCTTGGTGGCGCTGATCCTTTCCAAGTTCGTGATAGTCGCCGCCTTGTCTCTCGCGGTAGGGGCCGTCGGGACGGCACGCCAGGCCGGCCAGGTCATTGCCGGCGGGGCGGTGCTGTTGATGGCTGGGTTCGCTCCGTTCATCCTCCTGCGTCTGGCGCCCATGGTGGAAGCAGCCACCATCGGACATCTCGAAGGCGCCTCACGCCGGCCGTTTGGCGCGGCCCGAAGCACGGCGTCGGCAGCGCTGGCAGCCCCCCACAATCCCGCCGTCGCACTCCTCGCAGCCGGCCGCGGTGGGGCAGCGTCCATCGACGAGCGCACCGTCGGCGTCCGTGACATGAGGTCCAACGGTGGTGAACTGGAACGGGACGAAGCAGCAGCAGCAGCACGCTCTTCGCCGGCGCCAGCACGGTCTTCGTTGGCTGGCACCCCAGGCCGACCTTCGCCCGGGGGTGCGGTCCCCCCACCAGAGCGGACGCCGGCCGGCACCGCGCAGGGAACCGGCGTGGGCGACAGCGCTGCCCACGACGCCGCCGGGCGGCCAGATGGCGCCCCGGTGCAGTCGTCGTCGCCTTCCGTCGCACCGGCGAAGTCGTTGACGGCCGGCGCCGGCTTCTCGCCCGTGGGCGACGGACAGTCCGGAGGTGAGGATGCGCGCTGAGCCACGGCGCTACACCTTCCCCCCCTTGGAGCGACGCGGCGTCCTGCTCGGGTTGCAGGCCGGTCAGTTGGCGACTCTCGCCGCCGGCTGCCTTCTGGCGGTCGGGATAGTGCGCCGGGGATCGTCCACGGCAGGCCTGGTCCTCGCCGGCGCTGTCGTGGTCGCCTCGGCGGGCGCCGCCTGCTGGCCCGTCGCCGGCCGGCCACCCGTCGAATGGCTGCCCCTCTTGGGCACCTGGGTGCTCCGGCGTCGCCATGGCCCCCATCTCGCCGCCGAGCCCCTCGCAGGCCGGTTGGTCGCGGGCGCTCCCGCAGGCCGGTTGGTCGCGGGCGCCCCCGCAGGCCGGTTGGCCTCCAGTGCTCATGGCGGACCCGCCCGGGGGCGCTCCTTCGCCCGAGGCATCGAACTAGTGGCCGCCCCCGAGCCGCCGGGGACCGAGGCGCTCGGGGCGATCCGGGACCGTCTCGACGGCTCCTGGGGCGCGGTGATCCGGGTCGACGGGAGGTCGTTTGCCCTCCTCGACGGGGCGGACAAGGAGCGGCGCCTGGCCGCGTGGGGGTCGTTGCTGGCTGCTGTCGCCCGACCGGGCAGCCCAGCCCACCGGCTGCAGTGGGTCGAGCGCTCTCTTCCCGGTAACAGCGACGACCTGATGCGATACCTGCACGACGCCGGCGTCGTCGACCCCGGCGGGGCGGCCGATCCCGGCGGGGCGGCCGCCGCCCGGCGCAGCTACGAGGCGCTGATAACCGGGGCGGGGCCGGCCACCGAGCGACATGAGTGCTTTTTGGTCTTGAGCGTGCAGCCCCGACGGGCGTTGCGTTCTGCGCGCACGTTCGGCCGGGGTGACGCAGCGGCTTGCGAGTTGCTGCGGCGCGAGGTGCGCCTCCTGGTCGGTCAGCTCCGCTCCGCCGAGCTCCCGGTCGCTCGACCCCTCAGTCTGGGAGAACTGCAGCGTTCGATGGGGGCCGGCACCGACGCGCGCTTCAGCTCGGGTACCGGTTCGAGCCAGCGCCAAGACTCGAGTTCGCGTTCGGGCGGCCGTGGGTCGCTGTGCACTCCGTGGCCGCTGGCCGCCGATGAGGCGTGGTCAGCCTTGCGGGCTGACGGTGGCTGGCACGCCACCTACTGGGTGGCCGAGTGGCCTCGCCTCGACGTCGGTCCCGACTTTCTCACGCCCCTCGTGGCGAGCGGGGGCAGCCGCCGTGTGTCGCTGGTCATGGCGCCCGTCGATCCCCAGCGGGCTGCGCGCGAGGCGGGTTCGGCCCGCACCGCCGACCTGGCCGACGAGGAGCTACGCCGGCGAAGCGGATTCGTCCCGAGTGCCCGCCGGGAGCGAGAGGCCGCCGGGGTCGTGCGCCGCGAGTCCGAGTTGGCCGACGGCCACGCCGAGTACCGATTCTCCGGTTACGTGACGGTGAGCGCCGACCATCGCGCCGAACTCGATCAGCGATGTGCCGAGATCGAGCAGGCCGCCCAACAGGCCCACCTGGAGTTGCGCCGCCTGTGGGGGCGCCAGCAGGAGGCCTACACCTGGACGCTCCCCCTGGGCCGGGGGCTGGCGTGAGGACCGGCCGGGGGCTGGCGTGAGGAGCCCGCCTCCACACAGGGCCACGACTGCCCATCTCCAGGCTCTCTATCCCTTCGTCGCGGAGGCCGGCCTTGGCGGCCGCGGGACCTATATCGGCAAGGACCTGTTCGGGGCTTCGTTCTGTTTCGACCCGTGGGAGCTGTACGGCCGGGGCGTGCTGACCAGCCCGAACATGATGGTGCTCGGCCAGATCGGCCGCGGCAAGTCGACGTTCGTCAAGTCGTTCCTCTGGCGCCAGCAGGTGGTCGGGCACCAGGCGTGGGTAGTGGACCCCAAGGGCGAGTACGCACCCCTGGCGCACGCGTGCGGATCCAAACCACTCCGGCTCGAGCCGGGGGGCCACCTGAGGCTCAACCCCCTCGACGCACCGGCCGGCAGCACCGCCGACAGCGCCCGTCGGCGCGCCGAGTTGCTCTGCTCACTGGCCTCGGCATCGCTCGGTCGATCCCTTACCCCGGGGGAGCGAACCGCCACCGACCTTGCCGCCCGCGATGTCGCCGGACGGCTGGCGTCGCCCACCCTGCCCGCGGTGATCGCCGCCCTGCTCGACCCTGACCAGGAGTCCGCGCGCGCCGTTCGCACCGATGTGGCGGCTCTGGCAGCAGACGGTCGCCAGGTCGCGCTCGAGCTTCGCCGGCTGGTCGAGGGCGACCTGGCGGGCATGTTCGACGGGGAGACAACGCCGGGCATCGACCTGTCGGCACCGTTCGTCGTACTCGACCTCTCCCCTCTCTACGGTTCGTCGGCTCTCGGGATTCTGATGACCTGCGCGACGGCGTGGCTCCAGTCGGCCCTGGCGTCGGGAGACGGCATGAAGCGTCTGGTCGTGGTGGACGAGGCCTGGGCCATCCTGCACAACCTGGCCATCGCCCGCTGGCTGCAAGCCGGGTTCAAGTTGTCCCGCGCCTACGGCGTGGCCAACGTCGCTGTGGTCCACCGCCTGTCCGACCTGCGTGCCGCGGGCGCCGAGGGATCCGAGCAGCAACGCCTGGCCGAGGGTCTGCTGGCGGACGCCGAGACGCGGGTGGTGTTCGGTCAGCCGCCGTCGGAAGCAGGGCCGGCCGGCGAGTTACTGGGGCTGAGCTCCACGGAGGTGGAGATACTGCCGCAGCTGCCGCGCGGCGTAGCCCTGTGGAAAGTGGGGGCTCGTTCCTTCCTCGTCGAGCACCGGGTGGCCCCCGATGAGTTGGCTCTCGTCGACACCGACGACGCCATGCGGGAGGTCAACCGATGATGTGGGGCACGCCTCGTGGTCGCCAGCCCCGCTTCGGGTCGCTGCCTCGGCGGTACCACGTAGGCGGTGTCGCTGATCGGGGCGGGGATCTTGTCGCCGCCGTGATGGCTGTCGCCGCCAGCGCGGCGGGGTCCGCGGTGTGGGCCACCGGCGAGATCGCCGGCTGGCTTTGGCGGGGGCAGTGGCCGTCGACTCCGCTCGCCTCGGTACCCCTGATCCTCTTGCGCCTTCCCGGCCATGTCGGTGATCCCCGCCAGGCGTGGCCGCCCGTTGCCCGGCGCGCCCTCCCGGGGGCCGCCGCCTTCGACCTCACCGCTGCAGTCATGGTGACCTTGGTCGTGGCCGCCGGTGCCGCGGTATGGGCAGCCGTTAGGGCGGCTTCCGGGCGCACTAGTGGGGCTCGAGGCCATTACCGGGGCAGGTCGGTTGGGCGTCGCCATGTCCCCGGCGCCACTCATGAGCCGACGTCCACGACGCTGGCGCGACGCGGGCGCGGGACGGGCTGGGCGACCCGGCGCGACCTGCGATCGCTCGTGGTGACACGCCCCGGCGAGGGGCGCCTCGTACTCGGGCGCTCCGGCCGCGCCCTACTCGCCACCGAGGCGCGCCAGTCAGTTCTCGTCGTCGGACCAACCCAGTCGGGCAAGACCAGCGGTCTTGCCGTACCCGCCATCTTGGAGTGGGACGGCCCTGTGGTCGCTACCTCGGTCAAGGGCGACCTGGCGGCACTGACGGCCCCTTGGCGGGCTCGACGGGGCCGGTGCTGGGTCTTCGACCCGACGCGTACGGCGGGCGCGGGTGCACCGTCGCCGTGGTCGCCGCTGTCGGAATCGGCGACGTGGAGCGGCGCCCAGCGCATGGCTTCGTGGCTGGTGGAGGCTACGCCGGCGCGCGGTGGCGTCTCCGACGCCGCCTTCTGGTACAGCGCCGCGGCCAAGCTGCTGGCACCTCTTCTGCTGGCCGCCCAGGTCGGGGGGGCGGCCATGGCCGACGTGGTCAGGTGGAACAACCGGGCTGACTTCGATGAGCCCGCCGAGCTTTTAGGCGGCGCAAGTGAGGTCGAGGCGGGCGTCGCACTGTTCGCCTGCGCCGAGCGCGACGAGCGGATCCGCAGCTCCGTCGCCACCACCCTCGAGACGGTGCTCGCTCCCTTCGAGGACCCAGTGGTCGCGGAGTCGACTCAGGCGAGCGTGGTCGACCCGGCGTCGCTCGTGCAGCGGGGAGGGACGCTCTATCTCTGCGGTCCGAGTTATGAGCAGGCCCGGCTCCAGGGACTCTTTGCCGCCCTGGTAGCTGCCGTTGTGGCAGCTGCCGTCGAAACAGCCAACCGCTCGGGCCGACCGCTCGACCCGCCGCTGCTTCTCGTCCTTGACGAGGCGGCCAACATCGCTCCTTTGCGCGACCTCGATACCCTGGCGGCGACCGGCGCCGGCCTCGGGATCCAGCTGGTGACCATCTGCCAGGACCTATCGCAGTTCACCACCCGCTATGGCGAGGACCGCGCCCGCACGATCGCCAACAACCATCGTGCCAAGCTTGTCCTCTCCGGCGTGGCGGACCTCGCCACACTGGATCTGGTGTCGGGCCTGGCGGGCGAGCAGGCCGTTCGGGAGGAGACCCTCACCGCCGATCTGCGCGACGGCCGGCGTACCCGATCATCGGCGGTTGCATACCGGCGATTGGTCCCAGCCGACGAGCTACGTCGCACGCCGCCGGGCGAGGGGGTTCTGATCTATGGGCACCTCCCCGCCGCCAGGCTGAGGCTGCGGCCGTGGTTTGCCGAGCACCGTCTGACCGAGCGCGTCGGTTGCAGCGGTGCCGCAACCCGCCGACACGATGAGAGCTGAGCGGGTGGTCCTCATAGCCTTCCGGGACTGCCGGTCAGTGAGTATGGAACGGTCGGCTCGTTCCGCATCTTGCGTGGGTTGTCCACCACGATGGGCGGACCGAGCCACATACGGAAGGAGCCGACCGTGTTGATCCATGTTCCCCCAGGTGTTGACGTCTTGGCAATGGATGTGCACAAGAACACCATCTCTGCGGCGC
>DASZKW010000013.1:0-2589 GCA_035552775.1 Acidimicrobiales bacterium
CGACTCCTAGCATCGACAATACGACCAACAACGAAACCGGCCGTGAGACACCGAACCCCCGACGGCACTTACCCGAACCAGACAACATGTGACCTATCCTTCCAACCGCCGAGGCCCTAACCGAAGGCCGTGAGTATCATACATATGTAATAAGAAAGGAGCAGACCAGACTTAGAGCGACGGGGGTGGCGACACGACAGCACCCCCTATTTCGGCTGGCCTCAAAAGCCCGACTTTTGAACATTTCAATAATCGAATCTGTGACTGTGCCATGTCCGGCGTGAGGCCTGGGTCGTCGAGCCGCCGTGGCTGCCGCCGCCGGAGACTGAGGCCCAAGCCGGCGAGGCGAGGAGGACGATGCCAGCCGTGACCACCACTGGCACCGAGGTCAATCGCTTCCAGCTGTTCATGTTCGCCTCCCGCTGCCGGGTGGGACGGTGCCCCTTCCCAACGAGCGAGTATGCCTCATATAGTCTCGCCGCGCAATACTTGTTTCTGCAAGGCTTGTGTTCAGCAATAAATGTTTTCCGCAGTTAGGTGATTGCCACACTTAGCTCGGCTCTGGGGATGGTACTTGGTTACCGCATTTTGGAGCCGCGCTGAGGCTCCAGTCACCCAGTATCCACCACCTGGCTGAGCGGGTGAGGTAGGTATGTGGCGGGCGGAGCCGAGTGATCGGTTCTTGTCGTGTCGTGTGGAGCCCCGGACAATCAGACAGCAAGGGCGGCGGAGCTGGAGGCCACCGTGGGCCGGCTAAAGAGCGCGGTGGACCGCTTCGAGGCGGTGCTGGCGGCCAAGGACAAGGAGCTGGCCCGCAAGGACCGGGCGCTGATCGCCCAGAAGGAGCGCATCGAGGAGCTGGAGAAGGCGTTGGAGGGGTCGCGCCGGGCGGGCAAGCGCCAGGCGGCGCCGTTCTCCAAGGTGGCCCCAAGCCCGACCCGAAGACACCGGGGCGCAAGTCGGGCAAGGGCCACGGCCGCCACGGCCATCGCATGGCGCCGGCGGCGACGCCCGGCCGTGAGCTCGATGCGCCACTTCCAACCTGCTGTCCCGACTGCGGGGGCGCGGTGGTCCACGACCGCGACGAGGCCCAGTGGCAGGTCGACGTGCCCGAGCCCAAGGTGGTGACCACCCGGTTCAACGTGGCGGTCGGGTACTGCGACGGCTGCCAGCGCCGCATCCAGGGCCGCCACCCCGAGCAGGTCTCCGACGCCCTCGGCGCGGCGGGCTCGGGGGTCGGGCCGGCCGCCAAGGCGTGGGCGGCGTGGCTGCACTACGGCCTCGGCCTGAGCTTCAGGCGTTGCGCCCAGATCCTCGCCCATCTCGGGATCAACGTGACCGCCGGGGCGATATGCCGGTCCTCGGCGCGCTCCGCGTGCACCGACTTGGTCCCGGTGCACAAAGAGCTGGTGGCCAGGGCGAACCGCTCGCCGGCGCTGACCATGGACGAGTCCGGCTGGCACGTCGGCGGGGACGGGGCGTGGATCTGGGTGGCGGCCGACGAGGTGGTCGAACGGCGCCACGTCCGCCTTGGCCAGGCTGCGCCACGTGTTGGCCACGTAGCGGTCCAAGATGGCCCGGCGCCACTGCGGGCGAGCGAGCGGCGACGGCGGCTGGGGGCCGTACTCGAACCACGACGTGGCGGCCGCGTACCCGGCCTTGAGGGCGTCGAGGGCCACCGCGGCGGCCGGGCGGGCGTCGGCGATCAGGCGCTCCCGGGCGGCAGAGAGACGCTTGGCCGCCCCGTCGAGCGGCCGGATGGCCTCGGCTGCGGTCCACGCCTGAAGCACCGTGACCTCTTTGCCGGCGGCGAGCTCTGCGGCGAGCTCGGCCAACGGCGTTGTCACCCATACCGGCCCGGCGTCGGGCCCGCGGTGGCGTAGGAACGGGTCGGGCAGTCCCGCCGGTGCCAGCGCGCCCAGCTCGACCCGGTCGAGGAGCCAGTAGCCCGCAGTGCGCTTCACCTCCCCGGGCAGGGGCAGCGGAGACGGCCCGGGCCGGCGCGTCCACGCCCCGTCGGCTACCACGGACGATGCCCACGCGGACAGGTACGAGCCGCTGCGGTCACACACCAGCACCCAGGGCTTCGACACCTCTTCGGCGCTCATCGGGCGCGCCCAGGCGGTCGCTGGCACCGAGTAGGCGGCCACGGCGAACGCCGGGTCGAGATCCGGATGGGGGGCGGGGGGGCCGAGGCGGTGGTCGCGGCCCTGGGTGAACTCGACCAGGCCGGCCCTATCCCGGCCTCGGCGACCTTTGGGACATGGTGGCGCGCAGCGCGTCACCCAGCTGCGCTACTCGACGCTGCTTCTGGCGGGGACCATCGTCGGCTTGGCTGTCACCTTCCTCGGCACACCCGCCGCCCTCGTCGCAGGCATCGTCACCGGCCACGCGCCGGCGGCCCTTGCCGGCGCCGGCGCGTGGCTGGTCATGGCGGCCACCTACCTGCCCATTGGTAGTCAGGGGCGCGGTGCCCGCAACGCGGACCCGGTTCCCCATCCCCCTTTCAATCCGTACGTGCGGTTTTCCCGCATACGGCTTACCGACGGTCTTCTTGACATGGTTACGCTGCCTTCGGGTAACGGGTAG
>DASZKW010000014.1:0-7176 GCA_035552775.1 Acidimicrobiales bacterium
AGCGCTCCAAGTCGTCCCACGCCACGTCGAACGAGCCGCAGCGGACCCTGGCGTCGCTGTAGTAGGTGGCCGGCATGTTCAAGAAACGGACCCCGCGCCGGGCGAGGGCGGTCACCGATGTAACGATGTCGGGGGTGGCCAGAGCGATGTGCTGCACGCCGGGACCCCTGTAGGCCTCGATGTACTCGGTGATCTGACTCTTGCGCAGGCCGGGCGCCGGTTCGTTGATGGGCATCTTGATATCGGCGCCGTTCCACATCACCGTGGACCGCAGGGCGGAGTACTCGGTGGAGATGGCTTCGGCGTCGAAATGCTTCATCTGGGAGAAGCCCAGGTCCTCGTAGAAGGCGACCCACTCGTCGAGGCGCCCCTCCTCGACGTTGCCGACCACGTGGTCGATCGAGGCCAAGCCGACCGCGGGGCCGACGGGGGGAGGCGGGATCCGCTCGGCGGTGAAGCCCGGACCCCACGGGCCGCTCCATCCGGAGCGGTCGACGAAGAGGTGGCGGGTCTCGCCGTAGGTGGAGATTGCGGCGGTCGTCACCGACCCGGCGTCGCCATTGACGCTGGTGGGCTCGGTTACGACCGCCGCTCCCCGCCTCGCCGCCGCCTCCAGGGCGGCAGCCGGGTCAGCCACTTGCCACGCCAGGTGGCGTACCCCGTCGCCGTGACGGGCGACGTGGCGGCTGACATCGGAATCCGGGTCCAACCCGGCGGTGACCACGAAGCGGACCCCGCCCACAGCGTCCGCTCGGGCAGGGCCGCTCGGGCCGGTGTCTCCCGCTCGGGCAGGGCCGCTCGGGCCCTGGACGAGCAGGTACGACACCCTGTCGGCCACGCCCGTCTCGGGACCGGCGTAGGCGGCCACCCGGAACCCGAACCCGGAGGTGAGCCACGCGGTGACGGCGCGGGCGTTGCCCACCCACCATTCGAGGTGGTCCCAGCCACTCACCTGGTCGGCGACCGTGGTGCCCGTGGTCATCACCGCGGTATCAGCCATGTAACGACACCTACACCGCCTGGCCACGAAGTGCAACACCCTGGGTGAACATTGGGCAATCTGCTCAACTCTAGGAGGATTTGCTGCCTAAAATCGCTTAAACCTAGCCCATGGCTTCCGCGTCGAGATCCCCCTTGGCGGCCATGCCTGCCTGATCGAGCAATCTGCTCAGTAGCTTGCAGTTAGACTGCGCATATAGCTGGTGACTATGCCCTGGACGCGGTGGACCGACGGTTGATGGCCTCCCTGGCCGCCAACCCCCGGGCCGGGCTGTTGAGCGTGGCGCGCGATGTGGGCGTCGCCCGCAACACCGCCCAAGCCCGGCTCGACCGCCTCCTCGCCGGCGGCGTGATCACCGGCTTTGGTCCCGACGTCGATCTGCGCCGGATGGGCTGGAAGGTGGCTGCCTTCGTGTCCCTGGAGATCGCCCAGGGCCGGGCGCCGGGCGTGTTCGACCACCTCGACTCCGTCCCCGAGGTGGTCGAGGCCTACATGACGACCGGACCGTCAGATCTGCTGTGCCGCATCGTCGCCCGTGACAACGACCACCTCGGTCACCTGATCACCGAGATCCTGGAGGTGCCGGGCATCACCCGCACCACCACCTCCCTGGTCCTCGCCACGCGCATCGCCCACCGCGTCCTGCCCCTAATCACCAGCACGTGAAGGCCGCGCCGCCGGCCTCACCCTGCGCCGGCCGGGGTCGGCTGTGGCCGGTGGACTCCCGAGCCCGGCTGCCGCTGGTGGTCTCCCGGTCCCGCCGCGCTCGGCTGCGGCCGGTGGCCCCGCGCCCCTCCCGTGGTCGGCTGGAGGCCTCCCGGTCGGGCCCGGCTCGACCCACTCGTCGTCGAGGAGCAGCACCGTCTCGCTGGCCCGCACCCCTGGTATGGACTGGAGTCGTTCGAGTACCACGTCGCGCAGGGTGCCCACATCGGGGGTGCGCACCAGCATGACGAAGTCGAACTCGCCCGCGGTAACCGCCACCCACTCCGCGCCGGGCAGAGCCCGCAGCTCGGGGCGCACTTCACTCCACGCGCGCTGCTCGACGTTGATGAGCAGCAGGGCGGAGATACCCAGCCCCATGGCCCGGGGGTCTACCCTGACGGTGAAGCCCTCGATGACCCCGCGCTCGCGCAGGCGTCCGAGGCGCTGGTAGGCGGTTGCCCGGCCCACGCCGGCACGCTGGGCGAGTTCGTTGACCGAGCAGCGGCCGTCCGCGCCCAGCAGTTCGATCAGGTGACGGTCGATGGCATCGAGGGCGTGCGCATCGTCCACGGTAGGCCCCTTTCCCCACCGCCTTTCCAGACGGATCGTCGTCAGTGGAGGAGATTATAGATGAATAGTCTGGATCTCGTTTGATCCCCTGGACGGATTATCTCCGAAGGACGACGATGGTGGACATGGATCGGTACCGTAGCCGCCGTGACGAGCTGGCCGGACTGGCCCACGCGTGGTCGCCGGGTGATCCCATCCCCGAGCCCGCCTACACCGACGAGGAGCACGAGGTCTGGCGGGTGGTGTCCGCCGCCCTGGCGCCGCGCCACGCCGCCCGGGCCGCACGGGAGGTCGTCGAGGCCGGCGCCGCCCTCGGCCTGCCCACCGACCACGTCCCCCAGCTCGGCGAGGTCGGCGAGGCGCTCGCTCCCCTCAGCGGCTTCCGTTACCTGCCCGTCGCCGGCCTGGCGCCGCTGCGGGAGTTCTACGGCAGCTTCGCCGGCGGGGTGTTCTGGTCGACGCAGTACCTGCGCCATCCTGCGGCCCCCCTATACACCCCCGAGCCCGACCTGGTCCACGAGGTGATCGGGCACGCCACCCAGCTGGCCCATCCCGGCGTGGCCGACCTCTACCGCCGGGTGGGAGCCGCCACCGCCCGCACGTCCGGCGACGCCGCCCTGCGCTTCTTGTCGAGGGTGTTCTGGTTCAGCATCGAGTTCGGGGTGGTCGTGGAGGGAGGCCGTCCCAAGGCGTTCGGCGCCGGGCTGCTCAGCTCGGTGGGCGAGCTCGACGCCTTCACCGGCGCCGACATCCGCCCCGCCGACCTGGTGGAGATGGGCACGGCGGTCTACGACATCAGCCGGTTCCAGCCCGTCCTTTACTCGTTCGCTTCGGTGGGTGAGCTGTGCGAGGTGATCGGAGAGTTCGTCGACGGCTACGACGACGACGCCCACTCCCGGCTGGCGGGGGATCTGGCGGCCGCTCAGTGAACTAGGTCCCTTCCCATCCGAGGCTGAGCGACGTATACTCGGCGTACGGCGCTTGTGCGTCAGGAAGTGAGGGCATCATGGCAACCGTCAGCATCCGCCAACTCCAAACGAACGCGGCCGCGGTGATCGACAAGGTCATCGACTCTGGCGCCGCGATCATTACCCGCAACGGTGAGCCCGTGGCCATCTTGAGCCAGTTCCCTGTCGAGGCGCTCGACGACCTCGTCGCCCGGACGAGTC
This sequence comes from Acidimicrobiales bacterium, assembly GCA_035552775.1. Lineage (GTDB taxonomy): Bacteria > Actinomycetota > Acidimicrobiia > Acidimicrobiales > Palsa-688 > DASZKW01. The sequence goes on from DASZKW010000014.1 coordinate 3,445, forward strand.
CAGACATCGTCACCATCATGGATGCCTTCGAGACCGAGCTTGCCGCTGGCTCGATGCACACCGTCAGCCAGGAGCAGATCAAGACCGACCTCGAGCTTGGGTGACGCCACGGTGGTGATTTCCTGGCTACGTGGAGCCCAGGAGAAGGCGGCCAAGCGGCGTGCGCCCCTCGGCGCGGTGGTGGCCGCCCTCGACGTGCTGGCCGCCGGCAGCGCCACGGGCCTGGACATCGAGGCGGTGGGCAGGGCCGGTTGGTGGCGTCTCAACGTGTCGGGATGGGTGGTGCTGCTTCACCGCGTGGCCGGCGGCTGGATCGTCGTCGACATCGTCAAGGCGAAAACTTGAGCGGGACCCAAGGTGGCGCACCAGGAGAGCCGACGACCAGCGAGCTCACGGAGGCGGCCCGCCAGCTCGAGGTGAGCGGGCTGGCGGCGACCCGTGACACCTCGCGCCAGGTCCTCACCGTGGGCGCCGCCATCCTCGCCGTGGCGGCGGGAGCAGCCAGGGCCGTTTCTGCATCGACGACCTCGTTCGAGCGCGATGCCCTTGGCGTGGCCGCCGTGGCCTTGGGCGCATCGGTGGCGGCGGGCGCGACAACCTTGTTCTTCTTGACGTGGGAGACGACCAGGCGGATACCGGTGGCCAGCGGCGACCGGGCCGGGGCACGGGCGACCAGCGTTCGCGTTGCTCTCGGTGTCCAACTCGGGTCCTTCGCTCTGGCCGTGGTGTTGGCGACGATGGCGGTCGTCGCTTCTCTCGGGCATCCTCGATAGCCCATCGGGGTCTCTGTCGGTTGGGGGTCTCTGTCGGTTGGGATCCCTGATCGCCCCGGGAGGCAAGTCGGCCTAGATGAACACGGGCGGATCCTCGCCACCGTGCCCGGCGCCGGCAGCGCCGCCGTCGACGACCTCGTCGCACGTGGGGCACCACCAACGGGCGTCGAGGGGAGTGCCGCAGTCGCCGTGCTCGGGGGTGGTCGCGCCGCCGCTCGCCGGGTCCGCGCCCCAGCGGGCCAGGAGCCGGAGGGCGCCAGCCAGTTCGTGGCCGGCGCCGGTCAGCTCGTAGGTGTAGCGGGGTGGACGGCCCGAGTAGGGCCGGGCGATCAGCACCCGGGCCGCCTCGAGGTGGCGAAGGCGCTGGGCGAGCACGTTGGTGGCGATGCCGGGTACAGCGCGGTGCAACTCGCCGAAGCGCAAGGGACCGCCGAGCAGGGCGTCGACCACGAGTAGCGACCATCTGTCACCCACCCGGCCCAATGCCGCCTCGAGAGCGCTCGAGCGGGCCGGTTGGATGGCTCCGGCCACCCCCCGTTTGCCGGCCGCCCGTTCGCCTTTCACCGGAACATCTTGCCCGCTGGTTGACAGCATTCGTGTATATAGTAACTTGCAACTAACAAGAGACTTGGAGGTCGGATATGACGGTGTTCGAAGAGCTGGCGACGGCGACGGCAGAGGTGGCATCCAAGGTCGGAGGCGCGACCGTGAGAATCGGCCGGGGCGGCGGACGCGGAGCAGGGGTGGTCGTCGCCGACGGCCAGGTGCTCACCAACGCGCACAACCTGCGGGGACCACAGGTGACAGTGTCCTTCGCCGACGGCCGGTCCGAGCGCGGCGAGGTGGCCGGCGTGGACGGCGAGGGCGACTTGGCGGTGATCCGCGTCGACACCGCCGGCGCAACCCCCGTGGCGTGGGAACCCGAAGCCGCCGACGTCGGTATAGGTGCCGCGGTGTGGGCCCTTGCCCAGCCCGATGGGGCGGGTGCGCGCGTTACCGCCGGCGCCGTGTCCGCGGTTGGCCGGTCCTTCCGGGGCCCGGGCGGCCGGCCCATCACCGGGGGCATCGAGCACACCGCCCGCCTGGCCCGGGGCTCGTCGGGAGGTCCCCTCGTCGACGCCACCGGCCGGCTGGTGGGCCTGAACACCCACAGGCTGGACGACGGCTTCTACCTGGCCATCCCTGCCGGCGCTGACCTGGCCGCCCGGGTCGAGGCGCTGAGTCGGGGCGAGGCCCCGGTTCGCCACCATCTCGGGGTGGCCATCGCCCCTCCGGGTGTCGGTCGACGTCTGCGCGACGCAGTGGGACTTCCCGAGCGCGACGGCCTGCTTTTGAGGGCGATCGAGGAGGGCAGCCCTGCGGACACCGCCGGCCTGCGCCGTGGCGACCTGATCGTCGCCGCCGGCGGACAAGACCTGACTAGGCCGTCGCAGATCTTTGCCGCCCTCGACGCGGTGCCGGCCGGCGGGTCCCTGACAGTCCGCGTTCTTCGGGGGACCGAGGAGCTCACCGTCGAGGTGCAGTTCCCCACCGCCCCCTCTGATCCCTCTGAGACCTCTGAGACCTCTGAGACCTTTGGTGAGTCTGCTCGCGAAGCGGAGTGACCCCGGGCTGAGCACGAAGTGAGCGTCTAGGGCCGCCGGCTAGGCCCCGTGTCTGAACAATCGTGCATCATTTGACTGCGCGACCGATTTGCTGCGTACTTAGGCTCGATATAGCTGCATCAATCGAGCATCAAATCATAGTCTGCAGTTTTTGATGTCGAGTTGTGCAGGTGTACCCGGTTGTCACATGGCTCGGCGTTGGTGGCCGGGCTGGCGGCTGTGCTCAGATCGTGGCGTGGCCAGCGCTCCTCGTATCGGCGTGGTCCTCGGCGCCGGCGGCCCCGTTGGCCACGCCTTCCATTGCGGGGTTCTGACCGCGCTGGCTGACGCCGGTTGGGACCCGCGCAGTGCCGACCTGATAGTGGGGACTTCGATCGGTGCGGTGACGGGCGGTTTCTTGCGTGCCGGCCTGGCGCCGGAGGACCTGCTGGCGAGGGTGTTGGGCAAGCCTCTGTCGCTCGAGGCGACCGCCATCGTCGATGCCGCGGGGGGTTGGCCGGCGGTGATCGACGATCTTTCTGCTCAGTTGGGCGTCGCCGGCGAGGAAGGAGCGGTCGGGGGCAATCGAACGGCGCCGTCACGCGACCTGCTGGCGGCGATCGCCCGCCACCCGACGCGGTTTCGCTTTGGTATGGTGCTGGCCGCGTTCGCCACGCCGGGCAGCGTTTCGATGGCGCCGGTCGTCGACATCTTCAACCGGCTGCTCGGTCCAGACTGGCCGGCGGCGCGCTTGTGGATCTGTTCGGTGGACGCGGCGACGGGCGAGCGGGTCGTGTTCGGGCGTCCGGGCAGCCCCCACTTGGATGTAGGGGTGGCGGTGGCGGCGTCGAGTGCCGTGCCGGCGATCTTCGGCAGCGTGAAAGAGGGCGGGAGGCGCTACGTCGACGGCGGGTTGCACTCCCCTGCTAACACCGACTTGCTTAGCGCCGACTGCGGTCTGGATGCTGTGGTGGTGTCGTTCCCCATGGGGATCGGGGCGTGGCCGGGGCGCGGCGGCGTCGACCTGCCCGGGCGCTGGTCCAACCACCGGGAAGCGAAGCGCGGTCTGGTCGACCTGCGGCGATCCGGGGTCCCCGTGATGGTCTTCGAGCCTGGCCGACGCGAGCTCGAGGTGATGCACTACGACTCGTTCGACCTCTCCCACCGCCCGGAGATCGCCGTCCGGGCCCGGGAGTCGGCGCGGCGGACCATCACCCGTTTCGCCCGGTTCTGGGCGTGATCTCCCCAGGCCACGCCAGCCAGCCCGGCCCCACCGGCCAGCCCGGCCCCACCGGGCCGCCCGGCCCCACCGGCCAGCCCGGCCCCACTCGCCGGCCCGGCCCCACCGGGCCGCCCGGCCCCACCGGCCCGCCCGG
>DASZKW010000015.1:0-35726 GCA_035552775.1 Acidimicrobiales bacterium
CCGGCCGGGTCGCCCGAGCGGTGACGCCGGGCGAGAACGATGGGCCGGCGCGGGGATGTGAGCACTTCCTCGGCCGGCCCGGAGAGGTCGACCATGGCCCCGGCGCCGGCGAGGTCGGGCGCCATCACCGCGAACGGCTTGTCGTCGCGCGCTTTGCGCCTGCGCAGTTCGCCCACCGCTCCGCTGCTCGTGGCGTCCACCGCCAGGTGGAAGCCGCCCACCCCCTTGATGGCAACGACGCCACCCCCGAGCAGGTCATCCACCGCGGCGGCCAAGGCGGCGTCACCAGCGAAGCGCACGCTGCCGTCGGGTGCCATGTAGCTCAGGCTCGGCCCGCAACGGGGGCAGGCGTTGGGCTGGGCGTGGAAGCGCCGGTCCCCCGGGTCGTCGTACTCGCGCTGGCACTCGTCGCACATCTTGAAGCCGGCCATGGTGGTCGCCGGCCGGTCGTAGGGGACCGAGACCACGATCGTGTAACGGGGCCCGCAGTTGGTGCAGTTGGTGAACGGGTAACCGAAGCGCCGGTCGCCCGGGTCGTCGATCTCCGCCAGGCACTCGGCGCATGTGCCTGTGTCCACGCTGACGGGGACGTCGGCCGTGCCGTCGTCGGAGCTCTCGGTGATGACAAAGCCGGGAGCGGCGCCGCCCCGAGTTCGAGGCCCCGCTTCGCCGGCGACCGAAGCGACCGATTCGGTTGAAACGCCGGTGACTAGGGCGAGGGGCGGCGCCGCCTCGACGAGCAGTCGGCAGAGCTCGGCGATCGCGTCGGGCGAGCCTTGGACCTCGATGAGAACGCCGGAGCTGTCGTTTCGGACGAAACCGGCCAGGCCCAGGCGCACGGCGTGGCGGAAGACGAACGGCCGGAATCCGACGCCCTGCACCGTGCCCGTAACCCGGACCCGGCAACGCTGCGGAGGCCCGTTAGTCAACTCGACGGCCCGGCAATCAGCTGACCAATCAACTGCTCAGCAGATGCGCGGCAGGGGGTCGCCGACGAGCATGTCGACGATGCGCGTCCCGCCGAAGGTGGTGAGCAGCACCACAATGCCGGGGGGGTCGTCGCGGATCTCGCCGATGCGGGCAGCCCGCTCGCCGAGTGGATGGGAGTGGAGCGCATCCAGCGCCGCGTCGGTGTCCTCGGGACCGACGATGGCCACGAACTTGCCCTCGTTGGCGACGTAGAGGGGATCGATGCCGAGCATGTCGCACGCCCCGTTGACGGCCGGGTCGATGGGCAGGAGGGCCTCGTCGATCACGACGGCAAGCTCGGTGGCCTGGGCCAGCTCGTTGCACACGGTTCCCACGCCACCGCGCGTCGGGTCGCGCATCCAGCGCGTCGACGGAGCGGCTCGGCACAACAGGTCGGCGAGCTCGCCGAGGGGAGCGGTGTCCGAACGCAGATCGCCCTCGAGGGCCAAGTCACCCCGGGCGAACATGACGGCCATGCCGTGGTCGGCGATGGTCCCCGTCACGATGATGCTGTCGCCCGCTCGGACCAGCTCCGGACCGAGGTTGCGGCCGGCGGGGACGATGCCCACCCCGGCCGTGGTGATGTACATGCCGTCGGCGGCGCCCCGGTCGACGACCTTGGTGTCGCCGGTGACGATCTGCACGCCCGCGGCGGCGGCGGCGGTGGCCATGTCGGCGACGACGTCGCGCAACTCGGCGACAGGCAGGCCTTCCTCGATGACGAAGGCGGCCGAGAGCCACGTGGGGCGGGCGCCCATCACGGCCAGATCGTTGACGGTGCCGTGGACGGCGAGGTGGCCGATGGAGCCACCCGGGAACCGGCGGGGTTTCACGACGAATGAGTCGGTGCTGAACACCAGGCGCTCACCCGAGGGCAGGGCCAGGCACGCGCCGTCGGCGAGCGGTGCCAGCGTCTCGTTGTCGAAAGCACCCACGAACACGCTTTCGATCAACGCCGCCGACGACTTGCCGCCGGCGCCGTGGGCGAGGGTCACCACCTCGTCGGTGAAGCGGCGGTGCCGGCGGCGGAACGCCTCGATGCGGTCGAGTACGGCCGACTCGCGTCCGCCTGCGCCGGGGTCAGTTGTCATTGGGTGAGCCTACTTTGGAGGCCAGAGCGGCCTGCACTCGCGACCACAGCTCGAAGATCAGGGCGGCTTGGGTCTCCTGGATCCTGTGCACGCTGTCAGCGGGGACCACCAAGCAGTGGTCCACGTGAGGTGACGATGCCATCTGACCGCCGTCGTAGCCCGCGAGGCCGACGGTGAGCATGTCGCGGCGGCGAGCCTCGGCGAAGGCGGTGACCAGGTTGGTCGAGTTACCGCTGGTCGAGATCCCGAGGGCGATGTCACCGGCGCGGGCGTGGGCGATGAGCTGGCGGGAGAAGACGAGCTCGAAGCCGACGTCGTTGCCCAGCGCCGTGAGCACGGCCTGCTCGGCCACCAGCGATCGGGCATGCAGCGCCTGGCCCCACGGCGGGGTACGAAACAGCGATACGACGCCGCCCGCGTCGGTGGAACTGCCCCCGTTGCCGAACACGAACAGGCGACCGCCGTTTCCGAATTGCTCAGCCATGCCCGTGGCGATCACATCGAGGAGCGAGGCGGTGCGATCAAACGTGAGCAGGCGCAGGCGGCCACTTTCCCGTCCCTTTGCTTCCGCCGAGGAGGCCAGGTCCGCGAGCAAGCTCCCCGCGTCGCTCTCCTCGGCGTCGATGAAGGGATAGAGAAAATTGGTGCCCTCGCTGCTCACGCCCCGCCTCCGTCCACGCTCGAGATGGCCACGCCGGCGTGGATCAGGAGCAGGTCGCCCGGGTCAACCGGGTCGACCAGGGTGGTGTCTACGTCGGTGACCCCCGCCGCCGTTCGCACCCGCGCTCCTGCCGGTCCCGAGCCCATGACCTCCCCGAGCGTGGCCTCGTCCGAGCAGGTGATGCAGTGGTCGTCGTCGACGCATTCGGCGACGGCTGCCTTCATCAAACCCGGGTGTTCGAAGCAGACGTGGGTCAGCTCCCACAACACGTGGTAGGCGAGGACGAACGCCCCGTTGTAGGGAGCCTCGGCGCTGCCCTCGTCGAACCACAGCACGTGGTCGGCGACGGGGTCGCCCGGAGCGGAGCCCTGCTGGGGGGCTCGGGGGCCGGCGCCGATCCAGATCGTGGTGGCACCCCACGCCTGGGCCCGGGAAAGGGCGGACCTCACCGCGCCGTCGCCGGCGGCGCCCAACACGAGGAGGACATCGCCCGAGCTCACCAGTGTGCGCAGGGTGGCAATCGGGTCGGGGTCTTCCACCGCCGTCGCCGGCAGCGCCCGGGTCCCCATGATGACGGGATGGACGAACTCCACCGCCACGTGTTGGGCGTGCTCGGGCCAGCGTGGCGACCAGCACCACAACGTGGCCCCGGCGGCGAAGCGGCGGGCCAGTGCCATCGCCGCCGCGGCCAGATCCCGCGCCAGGTCGCCTTTCAAGCTTGGTACTCCGGCCACCCCGACGTCCCCCGAGGCGGCGCTCTCACCAGTGTCAGTACGGCTCACCGCCGACTCCTTCCCGGTGATCATGGACCGTTCACCTGGCCCAATGTTACCGCCCACCCGGTCGAATCCGGCTGCCGATCGGCCGGTCGGAGATGACGGACTGCGGCCAAGCCGTGGTGCGGGCCTAGGACTGGCCGGGAGCGGCCACTCGACTGATCGGTGCGAAGGGATCGTCCGGCACCAGGCGTAGACCGCGATCCTCGAAGCTCGGTAGGGCCGCCGCATAGCAGTCACCGAACAATGGTGACGAGATGATGTAGTCCGCAGTGGAGCGATTACAGGCGACGGCGACGTTCCAGACGGCGGCTATGCGCAGGAGCGCCTTGACGTCGGGGTCGTGGGGTTGGGGCTCGAGCGGGTCCCAGAAGAATATGAGCACATCGACAGCCCCCTCGGCGATCCGGGCACCGAGTTGCTGGTCGCCGCCGAGCGGTCCGCTCAACAAGCGGGTGACATTCAACCCGAGACGGTCGGCAATGAGCGCTCCGGTGCTGCCGGTGGCGACGAGGTCGTGTTCCGCGAGGGTCCCCTGGTTGTAAGCCACCCAATCGAGGAGGTCGGCCTTCTTGTTGTCGTGGGCCACGAGAGCCACGCGCCGGCGCGCGGTCGGGCTGACGGACTGGGAAGGAGGCGGTGTGCCCATGAGCCCATTATGGACGCTGGACACCGCCAGCCAGTGAACAGGCGGCGTGCCATGCGTCGCAGCGCTGATCCGGCCGACGCGCTACAGACTGCTCGGGAAGCTGACCGATCTCGGTCCGACGACGGGGGTGCCGACGTCGAGCTGGATGGTCCCATGGCTGGTGAGGGGGATATCTGCGATGTTTTGCGTCCAGCGCTGGCCGTTCACATAGGCGGTGACGGGACCGGTGGCGGGCCCGACCTGATCGGAGCCGAGGGGCTGGCCCCATACCGCGAAGAACTGGCCGAGGACGAAGGTCCTCCCCGCGGGGGCCTCGACGTGGATGATCCCGTCTTGGGCGTGGGTGTGGAGCCAGTAGAGGCATATCGAGCTACCCGTGGCGAACTTACCCTTGGGCGTCGACTGCAGTTGGACCTGCCCGAGCATCCCCACCCCGGGGGGGATGGCCCGGACCCCTCCGTCGACGAATACCGCCAGGTGGGCGTGGATGTGGGTGGCGAGCTGTTCGGTGGCGCCGCACCCCACTATGGCTTTGGTGCCCTGGGCCTGGGGTACAGCGGCCGCGGTGGCCAGCACGGGGCCGTTCTCCAACGCCACGCCCTCGGGTCCGACGGGTCCACCTTTGTGGCCGCCCGAGCCACCCGTCACGACGATGACCACGACGACGACGGCCACCACCACGACGGCGATGGCAGCCTGGATGAGCGCCTTGTGGGAACGCCAGCCCCGACGTTTGGGCCGCCGGCGCTGGTTCGAACGGCGTTGGCTCGACCCCCGGGCGGGGACATCGCTTCGTCGGGGGGGCGCCTTCGGGCGTTGCGGGTTGCTCATCTGAGATGGGGTCTTTCTGTCTGCCCAGGCTCGCCCGCCTCGCGGTGACCCCAACCCGGGGACCGAAGCGGAATCGAATGGGACCGTCCAACGACCCGCGAGCGTAGGGAACGCGCCGGCGCCGTGTAGCGCGACCCGGATGTGACCAGCCGGGGCCCTCTAGGAGCCGGTGCCGTGGCCGAATGGGCGGCTGGACCGGCGTGCCAACCAGACCAGGAGTCCACCGACGAGCAGGACCATCAGGGCCAAAAGCGTCATTGATCGGGTGTCGGACCCGGTGAAGGCCAAGCCCGTCTGCCCCTGCGTCGCGGCCCCTACCGAGCCGCCGGCCGCCGCCAGCGTGGTGCTGGTCGCGGTGTCCGCCGTGGAGCCGCCGGTCGCCGACAAGGTGGTCGACGTGGTGGCCGAGGTGGTGCTTGACGTCGTGGTGGCCCCGGTGGTGGTCGTGGTGACCCCGGTGGTGGTCGTGGGCGCGACGGTGGTGGTGGACCCGGTGGTGGTAGTGGGTGCCACGGTGGTGGTGGCTCCGGTCGTGGTAGTGGGTGCCACGGTGGTGGTGGCTCCGGTGGTGGTAGTGGGCGCCACGGTGGTGGTGGCGCCGGACGTGGTGGTGGTGGCTCCGGTCGTGGTGGTGGGTGCCACGGTGGTGGTGGCCCCGGACGTGGTGGTGGCCCCAGACGTGGTGGTGGTGGCCCCGGACGTGGTGGTGGTGGACGCGGCGGTGGTCGTGGTGGTGGTCGGGGTGATGAACGTGTTGGTGAATGTCGTCGAACAGGTCACGGTGCTCCCGCCGCCGTTGGCGGAACCGTTGCACTGGTTGATGGTGACGGGCAGCGCGCTGGCGGCGCCCGTGACCGTGCACTGGACCCGCAAGGAGGCGCCTCCGCCGTTCCCTGAGTTGTTGCACTGAGTGACCGTGGCGTTGGTGGTACTGCCCACCGGGCTGCACTGCACGGTCGGCGCGGTACCGCCGCCCTGGCCCGAACCGTTGCACTGGTTGACGGTGACGCCCGTCGTAGCCGTGCCCACGGGAACCGTGTTGTTGACGGTGACGTTGCAGGTCACGTTGCTTCCCCCGCCGTAGACTATGCCGTTGCACTGGTCGACCGAGGTGACGAGTTGGCCCTGTGTGCTGACCGTCGTCGTGCAGCCCGAGGGCGGAAGCACGCCGGCCGCCGCCAGGCACGCGGTGGTGGTCACCGTCGAACTGGTGTCCCCCAGCGAGGTGACGGTGTTGTCGATCACCACGGTGCAGGTCACCTCGTAGCCGGCACCGGTCGGGTATGCCGGGGGGTCACACTGGCTGACGGCGAGCGTCAAGGTGGCCGCCTTGACCGAGCCCGGGGCCGCCTTGGTGACCTGCGCCGCCAAGCCGGGCAGGGACCCCACGGACACGGAGCCGTCCCCGAAGGCGGCGCTGGAGAGAGCGACCCACGTCAGCGTCGAGGAGACGACGAGGATCAGCACCCCGGCCCGCAGCGCACCCTTTTTGGTATTCGCCGGTTGACGACGCTTGGCGGAATGCGGTTGCTGGGTGGGTCCGGTTGTGCTCACAGTGCTGCTCCTTGTCGGGGCCATTTTGAGTGGCGCGCCGTCACCGTACCGTGACGAGCATGTGACAACCGCCATAGCCTTGCCGGTGAAGGAATGGCTTTTTAGGCTATTTCGTCTAGTAAGGTGGGCGTGTCGACCGGACCGGTTTGCCCCACGAACTAGCGCTGTTGGGAGGTTTTGTCTTCTCGGTCGGAGGGGGCGCCCTTTTGGGCATTTCGGCTGGTTCCCAGCGGCTCCTCGCATTCTTGGCCGTGAGCGACCGGATGATGAGACGCAACCAGATCGCGGGAACGCTCTGGCCGGAGTCCTCCGAGGAGCACGCTGGTGCCAGCCTGCGTTCAGCCGTCTCACGCCTCGACGGCCCGGCGCGGCGCGCGGTGAAGGTCACCAGTCAGGACTTGGGCCTCCATGAGGGCGTCGTCGTTGACGTCCGCCACTCGCAAGCCCTGGCCCGCAGGCTGATCGACCGTTCGGCCAGCGAAGGGGATATGGCCTTGCCTGCGGTGTCGTCGTTGTCGTCCGATCTGCTGCCCGGCTGGTATGACGACTGGGCGGTGATCGCCGCCGAGGATTGGCGCCAACTGCGGATGCACGCGCTCGAGGCGGTGGCGGCGCGCCTGACCGACGCCGACCGCTTGGCAGAGGCCGCTACCGCCGCCCTGGCCGCGGTGCGGGCAGAACCCTTGCGGGAAACCGCCCGCGCCGCTCTCATCAGGGTGCACATGGCCGAGGGCAACCAGTCCGCGGCACTCGGAGAACTGGAGCGCTACCGAGTGCTCCTGCGAGCCGAGCTCGGCATCGAACCCACGTCCCGACTCACCGAACTGCTCTCTGGCCTCCAACCACGGTGACGCTGCGGTCACAGCAGCGTCCATAGGGTGCCGGCCGTGGGATCTGCGCTCCGATTGAACCTCGAAGGCGCCGCTATTCCCTTATTGTCTACAGGGGGCTAGATGTTCGGTCGCTATAGTGTCTTCGAACTGTGACTCACTGCGCCGAGTGGGGGGGGCCATGAGGAGCGACCCGACGGGGCTGCTGATCATCAGGACGTGGATTGAGGAGGGGTCGACCGAGCCCATCCGCGCCCATCTTCGCATCAGCACCGACGTCTCTGTCGGCTTCGAGCGCACCCTCATCCTCACCCGAGCGGAGGACGTCTGCGCCGCCGTACAAAAATGGCTGGACGACATGGTGGGCGACGCCCGACCGCTGATCACCGACGAAAATATCGCGCCCCCGGGGTGATTCGAACACCCGACACACGGTTTAGGAAACCGTTGCTCTATCCCCTGAGCTACGAGGGCGTGATCCTCTGACCTGCATGTCTGGCGATGAGCCTAACCGGCCTCCTGCGTTTTGACCTAGTGGACCTGCCGTCACGGCCCCCATGAACAGCGAACCTGGTGTGGGCACGTGCTTTGATAACTGTCGACATGGCAGGCCGGTCCTGCGAGGAGGAGCACGTGCGATGGCGGGACCACCAAGTGACCCACCGAGCGGGGCGCCACTGCCGCCCGACTGGGAGCCCCCCGGTTTCCGTCGACCCCGCGGTTACCAAGAACACGCCGGCGAAGGGCCACCACCCCGTTACGGCCCGCCCCCGGGCTACGGGCCGCCACCCGGACCGGGGTATTACCCGCCCGCGCTGGCGAAGGTAGGTACTGCCAAGACCGGACCGCTTCCGCTGCACCCGATGAGCTTGTCCGACATCCTCGACTCCTCGTTCCGCCTGTGGCGAGCCAATTTGCGGACCATCTCGATCATCATCGCCACCCTGGTCGTCCCCGTCCAACTGGTCGCGGCCCTGGCCTCGCGCAGCATCCTCAACGGCAACAGCGTGGTGACCGTGTTCAACAACGCATCCGACGGCATCCAGACCCCGATCCAGACCAACGGCGCCCAGACCGTGGCGTCGTCGATCTCGTCGATCGCTTCGTTCCTGATCCTCCCGTTCGCCGCCGGTGCCATCAGCAGGGTCGTCGCCGGCTGCTATCTGGGCATCGACGTGTCGGCCCGGGACGCCCTCAAGGCGGCCGGGCGCAGGTGGTGGGCGCTCCTGTTGGCGTGGTTGCTGGTCCATCTCATAGAGGGCCTGGGACTTATCCTGGTAGTGCTCCCCGGCTTACTCGTCATGGCGCTGTCCGTGTCGGTGGCTCCGGCCATCGTCATGGAGCGGTTGGGCCCGATCAAGGGCATCCGGCGGTCATGGCGGCTCGACCGCCGGCGCGTGTGGGGCATCATCGGCATCGCCGTTCTGACCGGCCTGGTCTTCTCCATTACTGCGGGGGTGGTTTCGGTCCCGCTCGAGCTCATCGCCTTCGCCATCGGTCTGCAATGGGGTTGGATCCTGCTGTTCGCGGCCAGCGTCGTGTCCTCGCTGATCTCGCTGCCGCTGAATGCGATAGTCGCTACCCTCGTGTACTTCGACGGGCGCATCCGCAACGAAGGTTTTGATCTGCAGACTCTCTCGCTCCGGCTCAACCGCTGACGCTGTGAAGGTCGCGGACATCCGGCTACCGGTACCCGACTTCACGGCGGGTCGCGTCCAGGGTCTAACCCGGCACATATTGGCTGAGCGACAGTTTCGCCAGCCGTCGAAGCCGTGGATCACCCGGCTCGAGGAATGGGTCGTGCGGGAGTTTCAGGACCTGTTCAGCGCCCTGACTCCCGGCAGTCACGGCACGCTGCTCGGATGGGTGATCATTGCCGTCACGGTCGGGGCCGCCGCCATCATGGTGACCAGGTTCTCACGGCGGGTCAGGCGGGAGCCCGCGGTCGGTCTCACCACGGTGCGCGGCATTCGTAAGTCCGCGGCCGACTGGGCGGCCGACGCCGCCCGCCACGAACGGGCCGCCGAATGGCGCCAGGCACTGCGTTGCCGGTACCGGGCGCTCGTCGCCGAGCTCGCCGAGCGCGGCGTGGTCGTCGAGTCACCCGGCCGCACCACGAGGGAGTACCAGGCTGTGGTGGACCGCACCCTCCCGTCCGCTACGGTCGAATTCGGCGGCGCGAGCGAGCTGTTCGAGGCCGTCTGGTACGGCAACCGGGTCAGCGGGCGGGAAGACGATGAGCAGCTCCAGCAGTTGACCCGGCGGGTGCTCGCCGAGGCGGCCCGGCGGTGATCGACGAGACGGGGAGCGAGGGCACGTCGGTGGCCGACCGGCGGGCGGCGCGGCCATGGATACGCCGGCATGGATGGATCCTCGCTGTCGCCGCGGCCGTGGTCTTGATCGCCCTCATCGCCGGTGCCCCGCCGGCCAACCGGTCGCCGCTCGATCCGTCCTCGACTGCACCGGACGGCACCAAGGCCCTGGTCCTGTTGCTCCGGTCCCTCGGCGCCGACGTGCACATCGGGCCCGTGGCCCCGGCCGACGCGCATGGGGTCGCCTTGGTGCTCCAGGACGATCTCAACGACGCCGATCGTTCCCGCCTTAGCACCTGGGTCGACGCCGGCGGGGAGCTTGTCATCACCGACCCTGCCTCCGACCTGAGCGGGGTGGCCATCGACGAATCAACCAGCGACGCCATCTTCGGAGCGACAGGCCGCGCCCGCATCGACCGCGCCTGTACGCTCCCGGCCCTGCAGCAGGTCCGCAGCATCGTCCCGTCCGGCGCCATCCTCCTCCGGGCGGCCCCGGGCCAGGCCGGCTGTTTCGCCGCCGGCAGAGGGGACGTGCTCGTCGTCCGTGAGCAAGGAGCGGGCCTCGTCGTCGTTGTCGGCGGCGCGGCACCGTGGGTCAACGCCAACCTCAACAAGGCGGACAACGGCGTCCTCGCTGCCACCCTGCTGGCCCCGACCGCGGGGACAGACGTGACCTTTGTCGGCGCCAGCCGCGTCGGGGGAGGCAGCCAAGGCCTCCTCGCACTGATCTCGCCTCGCCTAAAAGAGGCATTCTGGGGAATGATCGGCGCCTTTTTCCTCATCGTGTTGTGGCGCGCTCGACGCCTCGGTCGCCCGGTGCCCGATGTGGTCCCCGTCGAGCTGCCTGGATCCGGCTTGGTCGTGGCGACAGGCAACCTGTTGCAGGAGGCCGGCCAGCGAGCCCGCGCCGCCGAGATCCTACGGGCCGATCTGCGCCGGATCCTTGCCGACCGCCTGGGCGTCGACGCCCACCTGCCCCCGCAGACGGTCGCCGAGGTGGCGTCGGCTCGTATGGGCATCGACAGCAAGAGCCTGGCGGTCGCGCTCGCGGGGCCGCCGCCGGCGTCCGACGGCGAGCTCCTTGCCCTCGCCCGGACCGTGGAAACCACCCGACAGGAGGTCGTCGGTGCCCGATGACGTCGCCGGCGTAACCACCCCCCGCCAGGCCCTCATCGCGGTCCGAAACGAGATCGCCAAGGTGGTCGTCGGACAGGACAACGTGGTGTCGGGGCTGATCGCGGCATTGCTCGTCCAGGGCCACGTCCTGCTCGAGGGTGTGCCCGGCGTGGCGAAGACCTTGATGGTGAAGGCGCTGGCCGCGAGCCTGCGGTTGGACTTCAAACGGATCCAGTTCACGCCGGACCTCATGCCGTCCGACGTGACTGGACAGGTGATATTCCAACAGTTGGGTGAGGGGTTCCGCTTCCGGGAGGGCCCCATCTTCACCAACCTTCTTCTCGCCGACGAGATCAACCGGACGCCGGCCAAGACCCAGGCTGCCCTGCTCGAAGCCATGGAGGAACGCCAGGTCACCGTCGAGGGCGACGCCCGCCCATTACCGACCCCGTTCCTGGTGGTCGCAACCCAAAACCCCGTCGAATACGAGGGCACCTACCCGTTACCGGAGGCGCAGCTGGACCGATTCATCTTCAAGCTCAACGTGGCCTACCCCTCCGAGGAGCAGGAGGTGCAGATGCTGGCCCGCCACGAGGAGGGGATGGACCCGCACGATCTGGTGGCCGCCGGGGTGCGCGCCGTATCGGGCGCCGCCGACCTGGAGGCCGCCCGCGCCGCGGTGGGCCAGGTGCGCATCGAAGCGCCCGTGCTGGGCTACATCACCTCCGTGTGCCGAGCCACGCGCGACTCGCCGTCGCTGACCCTCGGGGTGTCGCCCCGTGGCGCCGTCATGCTGCTGCGCGCCGCCAAGGCTTGGACGTGGCTGAGCGGCCGGGAGTTTGTGACCCCAGACGAGGTCAAGGCCATGGCCCGGCCGGCCCTGCGCCACCGGATCCAGCTGCGGCCGGAGGTCGCCCTCGACGGGGTCAGCTCCGATGGCGTGCTGGATGGGATCTTGGCGACGGTCCCGGTTCCTCGCTGAACATGGTGGAAGCCGCGGCCGGACGCGCCCGCCCCCGGCGGTCCTGGCCGGTGCCGACGTGGCGGTTGGGCGCGGCAGCCGCAGTCCTGTCGATCGTGGCCGCCATCCTGCCCCCGGCCGCCCCGTGGGGACTCGCCGTGGTGTACGGGGTACTGCTGGTCGCGGCAATTGTCGACTGGTCCATGGCGGTAGCGCCGGCGCGGGTGGGGGTGGTGCGCACCCTCCCTGCCTCCTTGACGCTCGGCCAGGTCGGCACGATCCGCTGGGAGGTGGCCAACCCGGCCCGGCGGGGGGTGCGCGTCGCGGTCGCCGACGAGTTGGCGCCGGCCCTGCAGGCCGGGTCGCGCCGGGCCCGGCTCGAGGTGCCGCCCGGCGGCGTCGCCGCCACCACCACCGACGTGCGCCCGCTGCGGCGGGGCGACTTCTGCCCGGCCGAACTGGTCGTGCGCGTCGACGGCCCCCTCGGTTTGATGGCCCGGCAAGCCTCCCGCTGCGATCCGAGCCTGGTCCGGGTGTTGCCGCCGTTTCGCTCCCGGCAGGAGGCCGAGTTGCGGATCGACCGAGCCCGGATCCTGGAAGTGGGCCTACGGTCGGCGAAGGCGCGTGGCGGCGGGACCGAGTTCGAGCAGCTGCGGGAATATGTGGTTGACGACGAGTTCCGGCGCATCGATTGGGCGGCGACAGCACGCGCCGGGCGGCCCATCGTGCGCAGCTTCCGCGCAGAGCGCAACCAGGTCGTGTTGAGCCTGCTCGACACGGGCAGGACCATGGCCGGGCGGGTGGCGGGCGTGCCGCGCCTCGAGCACGCCATGGACGCGGTCATGATGCTCACCGCGGTCGCCACCAGATTGGGCGACCGGGCTGGGCTGGTGGCCTTCGACCGTCAGATCCGGGCCGTGGTACAGCCGACCCAAGCCCGCGCCCAGTTCGGCCGCGTCGTGGAAGCAATGTACCGGTTGGAGCCCGAGCTGGTCGAGAGCGACTATCGGCGCGCCTTCACCGAGACCCTGGTCCGTTTCCGGCGACGCGCCCTGCTCGTGATCCTCACCGAGCTGGCCGACCAGGCCGTGCAGGAAACCCTTCTCAGAGATCTACCGCAAGTGGCCCGGAGCCATCTGGTCCTGATCGGGGCGGTGCGAGATCCCGATGTCCAGCGTTGGGCCCGGTACGACCCGACTGACGCGGGAGCCGCATACCGGAAGGCGGCCGCCATTGCCGCCCTCACCGACCGCCGCCGGCTGGTGGCGACATTGGCGGCCATGGGGGCGACCGTCGTTGACGCCCTCCCCGGACAACTGGCCCCCCAGCTCGCCGACGCCTACCTCCGGGCCAAGGCCACCGGGCGGTTGTAGGACCGGTCGGTCAGGGATTTGGCCCAGCCGGCGCCCTCCGCTTCGCCGATCGTGCCGGTGAGACCCTTGCGATGCGCGGCCCGGCCGCACAACGCGACGTAGGCGACGAAGGCGACCTCGACGGCGACGCCGATGCCGACCCGAACCGCCGTCGGCAGGCTGGATCCGGTCACGAATCCTTCGATCGTGCCGGCCACGGCCAGCGTGAACACCGTCCCCAGGATGAGGACGATGGAGCGCCGTCCCGCCTCTGCCAGGGCCTGGCGCCGGGGGCGGTCGCCGGGATCGACCAGCGCCCAGCCCAGCGCCAACCCCGCCGCGCCCGCGATCACGACCGAGGTCAGCTCGATCAGGCCGTGCGGTATGACCGAGCCCCAGAACTTCCCCGGTTGCCCGGCGGCGGCGAACAGCCCGCCGGCGACACCAATGTTGGCGCCGTTGATCACGAGCAAGACCGCGGTGGGCAAGAGCAGGACGCCGCCGGCGAACGCCTCCAGCGACACCTCTACGTTGTTGGTGTACACCTGGGTGGCGAAGTCCACCGAGGGCGCCGAGCGGTAATAGTCAGTGAAGTCGTGGTCAATCAGGGCCTGGCGTACCGCCGCCGGGGCGGTTGCGTCGATCGCCCTGGGGGAGTTCGCCAACCACACGCCGAACGCCAGAGCCGGGACGAAGGTCAGGACCGCGCTCGCCAGTAGGAAGCGCCGGGAGTACCACAGGGCGGCGGGAAGCGTCTCGTGGAAGAACCGACCGAACGATCGCCACGTCCGCGGCCGTGTTCCGTAGACCACGGCGCCGGACTGGGAAACCACCCGCGACAAGCGCATGGCCAGACCTGGGTCGGCGAAGTTGGTCGACGCATACGACAGGTGCGCGGAGGCCCGCTGGTAGAGGCGGATCAACTCGTCCAGTTCGGCGGTGCTCAGGCGGCGAGCGTTGTGGCCGGCCCGCTTCGTCAGCTCCTCGAGGCGCGCCCAGCTGCCGCTGTGGCGCGTCAGGAACTGGTCGATGTCCATTGGTTGGCTACCGTAGCCAGGTGCATCACCAACCGGGACCGCTGGTCACGCCCGAAGCGGTCCTCCTGGACGTGCCCCACGCCGGCCCGGGCACCCGCATCGCGGCGCGCGGCCTGGACCTGCTCGTCCAACTTGGCATCGTGGTGGTGCTCGGGATCGGGCTCAGCATCGCCAGCCGGGGGACCGACGGTGGGGTTGCCCTGGTGGTCATCAACCTCGTCGGCGACTTCCTCGTCATCTTCGGCTACCCCGCCATCATGGAGGCCGCGTGGCGGGGGCGCACGCTCGGCAAGGCCGCCTTCGGTCTGCGGGTGGTCACCCGGGAGGGCGCCCCGATCCGGTTCCGCCACGCCGTCATCCGATCGGCACTGTTCCTGGTCGACGGGATACTGGTGGGCCCGACGATCGGGGTGCTGTGCTTGTTGCTGTCGCGCGACACCGTCCGCGTCGGCGACCTGACCGCGGGGACGATCGTGATCCGGGAGCGCTCCGGTGCCGCGCCACCGAGCGCCGTCAGCTTTCCGGTCCCCTACGGCTACGAGGAGTTCGTGGCCAGCCTTGACGTCGGCGGCCTGACAGCCGAGGACTACGCCTTGGTGCGCGGCTTCCTGCTGCGGGCCCCGCAGCTGGCATCGCACATTCGATTCCCGTTGGCCGTCGAGCTGGCGAATCCCCTCCTACGAAAGTTGCGCCAGACCACGCCGGACATGCACCCCGAAGTGTTCTTCCAATGCGTGGCCGCGGCGACGCAGCGCCGCTACGGCGCGCCGGCGGCTTATGGCGCCCCGCCGGGATGGGCGCCTCCCATGGTCCCCCAGGCCTCCCCACCGCCGGCAACGACGGCGATCCCGTCAGACGACGCCGGCTTCGTCCCCCCGGGGTGAATTACCGTCCGTACGCCTGACACGTCCGTGCGCCTGATAGTGGACCCCATGAACGTGGTGGGTGCCCGCCCCGACGGCTGGTGGCGCGAGCGCGACGCAGCGGTGAGGGCCGGCGGTGAGGGCCGGCCCGGCGTGGCCCTCGGGCACCACCCGGTCAAGTGTCGCCCGAGCACCTGAGGGGTACACATGTTCCTCAGAGCGGTGGATCTCGGCGGCGGGAGCATTGCCCGCCGAGGCCCCTGGGACTTCTAGCCGTTCGCGGTCTCGGGGCTGGTGAGAAGCTCGTAGCCGGGGTTGATCATCATCAGCTTCCCTCCCCGAGAACAGACCGCCCCGGTGACCACCATCCTCGTACCCGTTTCGATCCCGGCGATCTGGCGTCGCCCGAGGAAGGCCACGGTGATCCGGCCGGTGCCGTCGGAAAGCATGCACTCCAAGGTGGCCACGTCGCCCCAGGGCTTGACGGTCATGGACCGTACCCGTCCCGCCACCCGCGCCCGTTGGCGATCGTGCAGCGCCTTGATCGGCGTGGTGGCGCCGGCGTGGGAGAAGGCCTCGTCGTCCTCGTGATGCTCGACGGTCTCGACCTCGGGGTCCACCGCGACCGCCTCACCCGGATGCAACGGGTGACCGATCTCGTCCACGTCGCGCAGGGCGGCGGTGACATCGAAGGGGATGATGGTGGCGTTGACGTGGGGAAGGCGGCTCAGGGCGGCGCCGATGCGCTCAGCGGTCTGGTCGTGGAGGAAGCGGTTCCATATCCGGCGGTAGGCGCGACGGGGGAGGAGGACGGTGACCTCGGTCTGGCCGTCCTGGGACACCTCCGCGGCCAGCTTGAGGCAGGCCCGCGCCAGGCGGCGATCGGGGCACTCGATCAGTTCGAGGGGGAGGTTGCGCATGCCCAGGCGCACCCAGCGTTCCGACAGATACCGGGCACGCGCCGAGTCGATGACGAAGTGGACGGCACGCACGTCGTCGACGGTCATGCTCCTCGCGTACTGCACGGCGCGCGCCGTGGCCAGGTCCAGGTTGTCGACGAGCACGAAGGCGACGGCGTGGCGCAGGGGGCGGGCCTCCACCGCCCGCTCCGCCGCACCCTCGCCGAGCACCGCCGCCTCGTGGCGGTACTGGCGGTTGAGCCGAATGAGCGCGTACATGAGCACGGGGAACAGCACCACCACCACCCACGCCCCCTCCGTGAACTTGGTGACGGCCAGGACGAGCACGACGAAGAACGACACCAGACCCGCCGACCCGTTGATCACCGTGCGCCGGCGCCATCCGGGCTCCTTGTTGGCGAGGTGGTGCTTGACCATCCCCGAGCCGGCCATGGTGAAGCCCACGAACACGCCGATGGCGTAGACGGCCACGAGAGAGTTGAGGTTGGCCCTGGTCACCAGGACGAGGGCGATGGCGATCACGGCCAGCACGATGATGCCGTTTGAGAAAGCCAGCCGGTGTCCCCGCTTGGTCAGCGACCTGGGCAAGAAGCGGTCCTCCGCCACGAAGCTGGCCAGAAAGGGGAACCCGTTGAAGCTCGTGTTGGCCCCGGTCCACAAGATGAGCAGGGTGGCGAACTGGACGACGTAGTACCCGACGCGGCCCCCGAGCCCGCTCCCGAACACGGCGCCCACCTCCTGGGACAAGACGGTGGGCGTCCCCGCCCGGTAGGGGATGGCGTGGGTCCAGCGGGCGAGGAGGGTGACGCCGAGGACGAGGCTGCCGAGGGTGGCGCTCATGACCACCAGTACCCGACGGGCGTTGCGCCCCTCGGGCGGCCTGAAGGCACCCACCCCGTTGGAGATGGCCTCCAGCCCGGTGAGCGAGGAACCTCCGTTGGCGAAGCTCTTGAGGGCTATGAAGACCGACGCTCCCATGAGCAGTCCCCCGCTGGCGTGACCGAGGGGCTGGGCGCCGGCGGCGTGGACGTTCAGCACCGGGAGGCTGCCGAGGGCTTCGCGCACGATGCCGCCGATGACCACCACGCCGACGGCGGCGACGTAGAAATAGGTGGGCAGCGCGAAGGTCTTCCCCGCCTCCCTTATGCCGCGCAGGTTGCCGTACAGCAGCAGGACGACGATCCCGATGGTGATAGGAACCACGTAGGGGCTGAGGGCGGGGAAGGCGGAAGCCAGGGCGTCGGTGCCCGCCGACGACTGGACCGCGACCGTCACCGTGTAGTCGATGAGCAGTGCGACGGCGGCGATCTGGGCCACGGTGGGACCGAAGTTGTCCCGGGCCACCACGTAGGAACCGCCGGCCTTGGTGTAGGTCATCACCACTTCGCGGTAAGAGAGGGTGACGAGGACGAGGATCACCAGGATGACCCCGGTGATCGGCAGCACCAGGGTGAAGGCACCGAGGCCGATGTAGGGGACGAGCTGGTTGAGCATTTCTTCGGTGCCGTAGGCCGACGACGAGATGCAGTCCGGCGCCAGCACGCCGAGCGCCGTCGGCTTGCCCAGCCGCTCGCCGGACAGCTGTTCGTTCACGAGGGGGGGCCCGAGCAGCCGGCGCTTGATCCGGTAGCTGCGGCTTTCCGGCAGCTGAGCCGGACCGGCCGGGTTCTGCGCGCTCATGGACAAGGTCTAGCGGGTCGCGGGAGCCGGCGGCCAGGCTGGCAATAGGATGCAGCGATGCCCCCCCTGCAGCGACGGGTGGTCGTCACCGGCATCGGTGCCGTCACACCCCTCGGCCTCGACGCCGACGCAACCTGGGAAGCCCTGGTAGCCGGCCGCTCCGGTGTGGGGCCGATCACCCAGTTCGACGCCTCCCACCTGGACGTGCGAATCGCCGCTGAGGTCCACGGCTTCGACCCGGTCGCCACCTTCGGCAAGCGGCGGGCGCGCCATCTCGACCGGGTGACCCAGCTGGCTCTCACCGCCACCAGGGAGGCCGTCGAAGCCAGCAAGCTCGACGCCGGCGCCCTGCCCGAGCGCATCGGAGTGGTGTACGGGACGGGGATCGGCGGCCTGCGCAGCCTCACCGACGGCATGGAGATCCTCCGGGCGCGCGGCCCTGAGTGGGTGAACCCCTACGTCCTGCCGATGATGATCCCCAACATGGCGGCGGGTGAGATCGCCATGGAGTGGGGATTGAAGGGACCCAACTCGTGCACCGTCACCGCGTGCGCGGCCTCCGCGCACGCCATCGCCGCCGGCGCCGACCTGATCCGCCTCGGTCGGGCCGACGCCATGGTCTGTGGGGGCACCGAGTCGAGCATCATCGAGATCGGCGTCGCCGGCTTCTCGGCGATGAAGGCGCTGTCGATGAGGAACGACGACCCCGCGGGAGCTTGTCGTCCCTTCGACGCCGGCCGCGACGGCTTCGTGATGGGCGAGGGGGCCGCCACCCTCGTGCTGGAGGACCGGGACTCGGCACTGGCGCGGGGCGCGCCGATCCTCGCCGAGATGGCCGGCTACGGGGCCACATGCGACGCCTACCACATGACCGCGCCCCACCCGGAGGGGGACGGCGCGGTGAGGGCCATGCGCGAGGCCCTGGCCGACGCCGGCGCCGCGCCCGGCGACGTCGGCTACATCAACGCCCACGGCACGTCGACGTTGCCCAACGACCGGGTCGAAACCGTTGCCGTCAAACGGGTTTTCGGTCCTTCCCCCCCGCCCGTGTCGTCGACGAAATCGATGACCGGCCACACCCTCGGGACTGCCGGTGCCCTCGAGTCGCTCGTCTGCATCCAGGCCCTGCGCACCGGGATCCTGCCCCCCACCATCAACCAGGAACAGCCCGACCCCGAATGCGACCTGGACGTGGTCGCCAACCACGCCCGCCGGGCGCCGATCGAGCTGGCCCTTTCCAACAGTTTCGGCTTCGGGGGCCACAACGTGACCCTGGCCTTCCGGGTCGCCTAGCCCTCCGCGGGCACGATCACGAACAGCATCGACGCCGTGCAGGCGACGTTGCCACCCACCCGGGCGGTGCCCGTCCCCCGCCCGGCGCGGGCCGCGAGCTGGTCGAGGACCACCTCCATCTCCAGGGTGTCGCCGGGCACGACCTGGCGGCGGAACCGAGCCTTGTCGATGCCGCCGAACAACGGCAGGCTGCCCTCGAACCGCTCGTCGGAGAGCAAGGCGATGCCGCCGAGCTGTGCCAGCGCCTCGACCATGAGCACGCCTGGGAGCGTCGGACGTCCGGGGAAATGGCCGGCGAAGAACGGCTCGGACCCGGTCAGCGCCCACACGCCTTTCGCTGATTGACCGGCCACGATCTCGACGACCTCGTCAACGAAGAGGAACGGCGGTCGGTGGGGCAGCACGGAGTCCGGCGTGGGCAGGCCGCCCCTTTTCTCCAACGTCATCTCAGTGACCCATGCCGAGGCCACCGTCGACGGGTACCACCGCGCCGGTGACGTAGCCGGCGTCCTCGGAGGCGAGGAACGTGACCACCGCCGCCACCTCTTTGGGGGCGGCCATGCGCTTTAGGGGTATCGACCCGAGGATCTCGGTGCGCCTGGCCTCGGGCAGCGACGCGGTCATGTCGGTCTCCACGAACCCGGGCGCCACCACGTTGACCGTCACGCCCCGCCCGCCGAGCTCGCGCGCCAGCGACCGGGCGAAGCCGATCATGCCCGCCTTGGACGCCGCGTAGTTGGCCTGGCCCGGGGAGCCCGACATGGCCACCACCGACGATATGAGGATGATGCGGCCGCGCCGGGCCCGGATCATCTTCGACGTCGCCCGCTTGGCCAGCCGGTAGGCGCCGGTCAGGTTGGTGTCCACGACAGTGGTGAAGTCGTGCTCGTCCATGGACAGCAGCAGTTTGTCGGTGGCGGTGCCGGCGTTGGCGACGAGGACCTCGACGGGGCCGAGTCGCTCCTCGACCTCCTTGAAAGCCCTGTCCACGTCCTCGCCCGACGTGACGTCGCAGCGCACCGATACGAAGCCCTCCACGGGCTCGCGGCGGTGCGTGACCGCCACCCTGTCGCCGGCCGCCGCGAAGGCGTCGGCGATGGCGCGCCCGATCCCGCGGTTGCCTCCCGTCACGAGCACGACCCGCCCATCTGGGGACTCCTCGGCCACTCAGACCCCCATGGCGTGGTAGCCGCCGTCCACGTGCACCATCTCGCCCGTGGTCATCGGGAACCAGTCCGATAGCAGCGCCACGCACGCCTTGGCCACTGCCGACGGATCGGCGACGTTCCAGCCGAGCGGCGCCCGGTCGTCCCACACGTCCTCGAACAGGTTGAATCCGGGGATCGACTTGGCGGCGAGGGTGCGCACCGGCCCGGCCGCCACCAGGTTGACCCTGATCCGATCGGGCCCGAGGTCCCTCGCCAAGTAGCGCGAGGTCGACTCGAGCGCGGCCTTGGCCACGCCCATCCAGTCGTAACCGGGCCACGCCACCCGGGCGTCGAAGTCGAGGCCGACCACCGACCCACCCCCGGCGGCGACGAGCAGCTCGCGCAAGCCGGCGGCCAGGACCTTGAGCGAGTAAGCGGAAATCTCCACCGCCACCCTGACGTCGTCCCACCCGGCGTCGAGGAACCCGCCCCCCAGGCACGCACCGGGTGCGAACGCGATGGCGTGCAGCACGCCGTCGAGGGATCCCCAGCGGCGTTTGAGGTCCTCGGCCACGGCCGTGATCTCGTCGGGCACGCTGACGTCGAGGGCGAGCACGTCGGGGGGCGAGGGGAGGTGCTTGGCTACCCGCCTGGTCAGCGACATCCCCCGCCCGGCGCCGGTGAGCACGATCTCGGCGCCCTCGTTCTGGGCCAGTTCGGCCACGGCGTAGGCAAGCGAGTCGTCGGTGAGCACCCCGGTGACGAGTATGCGCTTGCCATCGAGTATACCCGGCATGGCGCGTCAATGTACAGGGGCTGGTACCCCGACGCCGCCCTGTGCTCCGCCCGCGCCCGGGTCGCTGCTACCGTTGCGCGCCGATGAACCAGGCTGAAGCGTTCGCGACGTTCCAGGAGTGTGTGGCCGAGGTGCTCGACGTGGAGCCCTCTGCCGTGGTCCCAGAAGCCCGCTGGGGCGAGGACCTCGACGCCGACAGCCTTGCCGTCGTCGAGATCACCCTCGCGCTCAACGATGCCTTCTCCATCAAGATCCCCGACGTCGATCCCGAGAATCTCACCACCGTCGGCCAGGCGTTTGATCTGGTTGCTCAGCTGGTAGGGGTGTAGCTGTGATCAAGAAGTCCTATGGCAAGGGAAACAAGACCTGCCGGGTGACCTTCGAGCTGCCGGCGGAGATGGAGGCCACCACGGCCTCCCTGGCCGGGGACTTCAACGACTGGTCCCCTGACGCCAACCCCATGACCAGACGTAAGGACGGCCGGTTCAGCGTCACCGTCTCCCTGCCCGCCGCAAATACCTACCGGTACCGGTTCCTCATCGACGGGGAGCGCTGGGAGAACGACTGGCAGGCGGAGGGCTACGCCCACAACGACTTCGGCTCCGAGGACAGCCTCCTCACCGTCTGACAGCGGCGACGCCCATGGTGAAACCGCTGCGTTTCGAGCACCGCATGGGCCAAGTCGACGCCGTGATGTGGGCGCTAGAGGCGGACCCCATGCTGGGGGCGACGATCGTCGTCGTGGGCGTCTTGGAGCGTTCGCCGGGCGCTGCTGCGTTGGCGGAACACATGGAGGGCGCCACCCGGCTCCTGCCCCGGCTACGCCAGCGGGTGGTGCCGGGGCCGCTCGGTATGGCCCCGCCGCTGTGGGAGACCGACCCCGGGTTCGACCTCGCCTACCACCTGCGGACCGTCGCGCTTCCTGGCGCCAAGCGGTCCTCTGAGCGCGACGTTGCGCCGTGCCGTGGGCGCCCGGGTGGGGCGACGGGCGGACGGGGACTGGCGGAGTTGATGGCGTTCGTAGAGCCGCTCGTCACCGACGGGCTGGACCGGGCTCGGCCCCCGTGGCAGATGATCCTGGTGGAAGGACTGGAGGGCGGCCGCGCCGGGTTGGTGGCGAGGTTGCACCACGCGTTCACCGACGGTGTGGGCGCTGTCCGCCTGGCCATGACGCTGTTCGACCTGGGCCCGAGCAGCCCTCTGAAGCGGCGACAGGGTCCCGAGGCCAGGCGCGAGGCCCCGCCCGCTCCTCCCGACGAGCAGCGCGCATCTGGGGTCGAGCGGGCGTGGGATGACCTCGACTACGAGGTGCGCGCCACCTTGGCCGCCGCCCAGCGGGCGCTGCCCCGGCTGGCCCGCGGGCTGCGCCGGGCCGTGGCGACCCCAGAGGTCCACGCCCGCGAGGCCGTCGACCTGCTGCGCTCGTTGGGGAGGTTGGGTGCTCCGGGGGGCCGACCCTTCAGCCCGGTGATGACCGGGCGCTCGTTGCGCACACGCCTGGCAGTGCTCACCTACCCCCTCGATGTGGTGCGCGCTGCCGGCCGGGCCGCGGGGGGCACGGTCAACGACGCGTTCCTCGCCGGGGTCACGGGGGGACTGCGTCGCTACCACGACAAGCACGGCGCCCACCCCGAGGAGCTCCGCCTCGGGATGGCGGTCGACCTTCGCGGCGATGGCACCGACGACGTCGTCGGCAACCTGTTCGCCCCGCTTCGCCTCAGCGTGCCTTTGCAGATGACCGACCCCGCCCGACGGGTCGGCGCCCTCGGGGATCTGGTAGCCGTCGCCCGGAGCGAACCTGCCCTCGGCCTGCTCGGGGCGGCCGCCGCCGTGGTCAACCACCTGCCCCCCGCCGCTACCGCGGCCGCGGCCAGGCGCGTCATGCACAGCACCGACGTCATCGCCAGCAACGTGCCGGGCTCCCCTGTGCCCCTCTGGCTGGCCGGAGCCAAGATCGAATCACTGGTCGCGTTCGGCCCCCGAAGCGGATCAGGGCTCAATCTCACCTTGCTCAGCCACCACGCCAGCGTCGCGGTGGGGATCAACATGGATCCCGTCGCCACGCCGGACGCCGACACGTTGACCGCGTGCATGCGCGCCGGGTTCGACGAGGTGCTTGCCCTCGCGTAGGTTTCTATCCGGCCGCCGGCCGCCGGCCGCCGGCCACCGGCCACCGGCACGCAGGGCGCCGAGCGGGGCCGGCGGCGTCTGGATGGGCCGCGGCCCACTCTGCTTCCTGCGCCCCGAGCCGGGTGGACGGGGGCGCGCCGACCCAGGGCCATATCTCGTCGGCGATCCGCCGCCAGTTCGCGGTGGCCCCGAGGCCGGCGAGCACGGCGTACAGGCCGAGGTTGATGCGCTGGAGGACCACGAACGGCGGCGGGACGTTGGCCCGCTTCACCACAGGGTCGCCGGCGTCGAAGAAGTGGCGCAGCGTCTCGGAGGCGTAGCTCGGGGAGAACGTGACCGGTCCATCGGCCAGCACCAGCTCGTAGTACTGGCGGAAGTACGCGGTGACCTGCTCGTCGCTCAGATTGGGGTCGGGTAACAAGAACCCGGCGGACTCCACCGCCGAGCGGAAGGCGCGGGGGTCGGCGGTGGTGACGAGCGATTTGACCATCTCGGCCAACAGCGCGACTTCGCCGTCTGTGAACCACTTGACCAGGCCGAAATCGAGGAATGTCACCCCGGCGCTCCCGTGGAACAGGTAATTGCCCGGGTGTGGGTCGCCGTTGAAGGCTTGCATTCGGTAGAGGCAGCCGAAGACGAAGCGGAATATGGCCTCGCCAGCCGTGTCGCGCTTTTGCTGGGGCCAGTCTCGTACCTCTTCGTAGTGCGCACCGTCAACCAGACCGGAGGTGAGCACCCGGGCGGTGGAGAGCTCGGCCACCACGGGGGGGACATGGATGAACGGATGGTCGACGAAGCGGTCCGCGAAGGTCTGCTGGTTGGCTGCCTCGAGCTCGTAGTCGAGTTCTTCCACCACCCTGTCACGCAACTCCGCCGCCAGCGCCTCGGCGTCCAAGCCGGGGAACAGACGGTTGATCATGTTGAGCAGGCTGGCCCCGCTGTCGAGATCGGCGCGTATGGCGTCGTCCACGCCCGGGTACTGCACCTTCACCGCCACCGCTCGACCGTCGGCCGTGATGGCCCGGTGCACCTGGCCGATCGAGGCCGCGGCGATCGGCACCGGGTCCCACTCGGCGAAGATCGACTCCGGGCTCGCACCGAGCTCCGCTCGGACGACGGAAGCGGCCAGCTCGGGGGCCATAGGAGGGGTCTCGGCTTGCAGCGCAGCCAGCGAGTGGCGCACGTTCTCGGGCAGGCCCGCGTCGAGGTAGCTCGCCATCTGGCCGATCTTCATCCACGCCCCCTTCATGGACCCGAGTGTCTCGACGACCTCAGCAGTGGTGCGAAGCTGGCGCTGCACTCTCAACTCCTGGCGCCGGCCGGCGGAGGCGAAGACCTGTCGTGACGTAGACAGCGCCGCGCTGCGCCCGATCCGCGACGTCATCCGGGCCAGCTCCAGGTTCCGGGCGAACTTACCGGTGGTGCTCACCCCCACGGTGGTGGCCGCGCCAGCCATGGGCGCCGGGTGGTGGCCCAGCGGTGCGCCTGGTGGCGGTTTCTGGGTCTGCTCGGGGGGCGTGCTGAGCGGACGCGACGATGCGCTCAGCAGCTCCCGGCGGCGCCGGCCTGCCTTGCGGGCCAAGCGGGCGAAGACCGCCAGACCGCCGGCGATGGTCACGCCGGCCGCGGCCAGGCTCCCCTGGACGAGGCGCCGGTGGGACCGGCGCCACGATGGTCCGGTGTTCAACGGATTCAGCGCTCCCCGTGGCGGGACCGGGCGTCGGCGACGGCTTGCTCGGCGACCTGGCGTGGTTGCCAGCCGCCGGGCTGGGTGTCTTTCCCCGGTTCCAGCGCCTTGTAGATGGTGAAGAAGTGGGCGATCTCTGCCAGCTCGTGGTCGGGCACGTGCTCGAGCTCGGTCACGTGTTCCACCCGCGGGTCGGTGGCCGGCACGCACAGGAGCTTGGCGTCGCGGCCCTCTTCGTCCCGCATGAGGAAAACCCCCACGGGGCGCGCCTTGATGTGGCAGCCCGGAAACGTCGGCTCCTCGAGAAGGACGAGGGCGTCGAGCGGGTCCCCGTCGAGAGCCAGCGTGTCGGGCACGTAGCCGTAGTCCGCGGGGTAACGGGTCGAGGTGAACAGCAGGCGGTCCAGCCAGATGGCACCGGAGGAGTCCGCTTCGTACTTGTTGCGGGTCCCTTTCGGGATCTCGACGATCACCTCGATCTGCATGGCCTGTTTAGTACCACGCACGAAGCCGGCCTGCCTCTTCGACACGCGTCACCCGCTGTCGGGCAGCTGTGGCGGCTGTGGGGCCGGCGGCTGTGGGGCCGGCGGCTTGGTGCCGTCGGCCAGCCTTCCCGCCGCGGCCAGCACCTCCTCGTCGGCGAAGATCTCGGCCCCGTGGGCACGCAGCGCCAGGGCGACGGCATCGGAGGGGCGGCAGCTGATCGTCCGTCGTTGACCGGCGTGCTCCAACTCGATCGCGGCGAAGAAGTGGCGCTCCTGCTCTACAGCGGTGATCACTGCCCTGTCGATGCGCCCCTCCAGCAGTGCGATCGCGGACACGAACAGGTCCCAGGTCGACGGCCGTACGGGAAGCGTGGCATGCCAGGCGGCGTAGATGGCCCTGGCTTCCGGCTGAGCCATGATTATCCGCAGCGTCCTGTGCGGTTCGCCCTCCTCGCGCAGGACCATCATGCCGGCTTCGACCCCGAGACCAGACGGGACGGCCGTGCGAACCTCGGCCACCGCAACCCTGGCGAGCTCAGCCACCGCGCCGACGTTACTGATCCGGTGCTGATCTACCGGGCACGTGCTGGCGGCCCCGGTGGCCCGTGCCACGGCGGGCGAGCCAGCACCAGCCCAGCCACCTCGGCCGCCCCCGCCAGGCGCAACGCCCTCGACACCTCGTTCAACGAACTTCCCTCGGTGAGCACGTCGTCGACGGCGAGCACCCGCGCCCCTTCGACCGCGCCCGGATCGGCGACCCGCAGCGACCGGCGCAGCGGCCCCTGGGCGGCGCGTTCGCGCGCCCAGCGGGAGCGCCCGCTCATCGGCTCTGTCTCGGTCACCTTTTGCAGCGCGCCGGGGGCGACATGCCAACAGCCGGCCTCGAGCTCGGCCAGGTGGTCGACCACCAGGGCGATGTGGTCCCAGCCGCGACGCGCACCAGGGCCGACGTAGCCCGGCATGCCGACCACCAGGTCGAACTCCTCGAACCAGGTGGGGTGACCGTCCAGGTAGCCGGCCAGCAGACGGGCGAACACCCCGGCCCACCACCGCTCGTTGCGGTACTTGTAGTCGACTATCGCCCGGCGCAAGGCCCCTTCGTAACCGCCGACCGCGAATACCACCGAGAATGCCCGGTCGGCCCGGCCGCACCACCGGTTGGCGCACTCACCGCCGGCGGGGAGGCCCTGGCCGCACACCGCACAGAACCGCCCGGCGACGGGTCCGCCGGTCGAGCGCCCGTAGCACCGAAGGCAGACCCCCGCCCGGTCGAGGTGGCGCAGCGTACAGCGCCGGCAGCCGGGGAAACCGACAGGTACCGCCGGGTCGCCGCTCGCCATGCCGTCTCCTCGTCGCCGACGTCTGCGGAGCACGGCTTGGGGCACCGGGCGAGCCCGGCTCCATCCTGCCACGCCGGCGGGAGTGTTTGCGTTGGGCGCTCGACCCGGCGTCAGGGACCCCGGCCCCCGGAGCGGTGGGCGGTGGAGCCCCCCGGAGCGGTGGGCGGTGGAGCCCCCCGGGCGGTGGGCGGTGGAGCCCCCCCGGAGCGGTGGGCGGTGGAGCCCCCCGGAGCGGTGGGCGGTGGAGCCCCCCCGGCCCGCCCATTCTGGGGACGCAAAAGGAGACTATTTCTCGGTTTGCGTCCCCAGAATGAGCCGTGTCGCGTCCATGAGGGGGGCGAACGCCCCAACTCGAGGCACCGACAGCGCTAGCCGGCCCCCAGCGCTAGCCGGCCCGCAGCCCTAGCCGGACCACACCGTTAGCCGGCGCCGGCCCCCAGCGCTAGCCGGCGCCGAGCTCCACCTCCACGGAGGCGCCGGCCTGGCCCACCTCCACCCAGTCGATCTCGGCCACGCTCCCCGCTTGGCGGAGGTCGTCCTCGCTGGCCCGCAACAAGGCGATGCGCTCGGCGGTGTCGCGCACGGTGAGCAGGGCCACCGGGGCACGCTGGGAGCGGCCGGCGCCGGTCTTGGCCCGGCGGATCTCCTTGAGCAGCCAGCTGGCGGCGGCATAGACGGACGGTCCGCCGCCGGCTCCACCGGGCTCGCCGGCGCCACCGGCCTCGCCGCCCTCGCCGGCGCCACCGGCCTCGCCGCCGTCGCCGGCGGCGAACTCGGCGGCAGTCGGCCAAGGTGCCCGGTGCACCGAGGCAGGGTGCCACCACGACCACACTTCTTCGCTGACAAAGGGCAGGAATGGGGCAAAAAGGCGCAGAAGCACCGACAGCGCCGTGGTCAGCGTGGCTCGCGCCGAGGCAGCCCGTCGGGAGCCGAGGTCGCCGTAGGCCCGGCGCTTGACCAGCTCGACGTAGTTGTCGCAGAACTCCCAGAAGAACGACTCGGTGCGCTCCAGGGCGCGGGTGTAGTCGTAGGCCTCGAACGCCGCCGTCGCCTCGTCGACCAGCCGGCTCAGCCCGCCGAGCACCGCCCGGTCAACGGCCTCCCCGGCATCGCCGGGCGTCACCGCCGGCCCCGCCTCCCCGCCGGCCGCCGGCCCGCCGGCGCCGGCCAGGTCGAGTCCCCGCGGCCCGAGGACGAACTGGGACGCGTTGAGGATCTTGATGGCCAGCTTGCGTCCCACCTTCATCTGGCCCTCGTCGAAGGCGGTGTCGGTGCCAGGGCGCCCGCTGGCCGCCCAGTAGCGCACGGCGTCCGATCCGTACTCCTCGAGCAGCGCCATGGGGGTGACCACGTTGCCCTTGGATTTCGACATCTTCTTGCGGTCGGGATCGAGGATCCACCCCGAGAGCACGGCGTTGCGCCAAGGGAGCTGGTCGTGCTCGAGCTGGGAGCGGACCACGGTGGAAAACAGCCAGGTCCGGATGATGTCGTGGCCCTGGGGCCGCAGGTCCATCGGGAACAGGCGGCCGAACAGGTCGGGATCGTCCTCCCAGCCCCCGGCGATCTGGGGGGTGAGCGAGGACGTGGCCCAGGTGTCCATGACGTCGGGGTCGGCGACGAAGCCGCCGGGGACGCCGCGCTGCGAATCCGAGAACCCGTCGGGAACGTCGGTGGTGGGATCGACCGGAAGGCGGTCCTCGCTCGGCACCAGCGCCGCCGAGTAGTCGGGCTCCCCGCTGTCGCCCACCCGGTACCACAGGGGGAACGGGATCCCGAAGAAGCGCTGGCGGCTGATCAGCCAGTCCCCGGTGAGCCCCTCCACCCAGTTCTGGAAGCGGGCCTGCATGAACGGCGGATGCCACTTCAGCTCCCGGCCC
The DNA here is from genome assembly GCA_035552775.1 of Acidimicrobiales bacterium. Lineage (GTDB taxonomy): Bacteria > Actinomycetota > Acidimicrobiia > Acidimicrobiales > Palsa-688 > DASZKW01. The sequence goes on from DASZKW010000015.1 coordinate 28,359, forward strand.
CGCGCCGCCAGCACGTCGCGCTGCGCCAGGGTGCGGATGAACCACTGGCGGCTGGTCACGATCTCGAGGGGGCGTTCGCCGTTCTCGTAGAACTTCACCGGGTGGGTGATGGCCCGGGGCTCACCGCGCAGCTCCCCCGACTCGCCCAGCAGCTCGACCATGCGGCGCTGGGCCTGGCGCACGGTGCGCCCGGCCAGCTCGGCCTCGTAGATCGCGGCGCCGGCCGGCGCCATACCAGGCGGAGCGGAGCCCACCAGGCGCCCGTCGCGCCCGATGACCGAGCGCACCGGCAGGCCAAGGTCGCGCCACCACACGATGTCGGTGACGTCGCCGAAGGTGCAGATCATGGCGATCCCCGTGCCCTTGTCGGGGTCGGCGAGCGGGTGGGCGACGACGGGGACCTCGACGCCGAAGATCGGGGTGGTCACCACCGTGTCGAACATCGCCTGGTAGCGACCGTCGTCGGGGTGGGCGACGACGGCGACGCACGCGGGCAGCAGTTCGGGGCGGGTGGTGTCGATCAACAACTCGCCGGCCGCTGACTGAGACCCGACCCCGGACGCGCCCCCGACCCCGCCGCCGCCACCTGACCCCGACCCGGCATGGAACACGAGGCGGTGGTACGCCCCCGCCACCTCCTTGTCCACCAGCTCCGCCTGGGCGACGGCGGTGCGGAAGTCGATGTCCCACAGGGTCGGCGCCTCCGCGGTGTAGGCCTGGTCGCGCGCCAGGAGGCGTAGGAACGCCCGCTGCGACGCCCGCCGGGCCCGTCCCCCCGCCGTGGTGTAGGTCTGGGTCCAGTCGACCGAAAGGCCGAGGTAGCGCCACGTCGCTTCGAACACTTGCTCGTCAGAAGCGGTCAGGCGCTCGCACAGTTCCACGAAGTTGGGGCGTGACACCCCCACGGGATGGTCACCCTTCTTGGCGTCACCGGTCGCCGGCGGTGTGAAGCCGGGCGTGTAGGGCAGCGACGGGTCGCAGCGGACATTGAAGTAGTTCTGCACCCGGCGTTCCGTCGGCAGCCCGTTGTCGTCCCAGCCCATCGGGTAGAAGACGTGGAAGCCTCGCATCCGCTTGAAGCGGGCCATCGTGTCGGTGTGGGTGTACGAAAAGGCGTGGCCGACGTGCAGCGACCCGCTGACCGTCGGCGGCGGGGTGTCGATGGCGTAGACCTGGTCGCGCCCCGCCGATCGGTCGAAGCGGTAGGTGCCCTGCGCCTCCCAACGGGCGCTCCACTTGGATTCGAGCCCGTCGAGCGACGGTTTGGCGGGGATGTCCGCTTTCGTTTCCGGAAGGTCGGGGGCCACAGTGCCGCTACGGTACTGGCGTGCTGCGCCTGTTCGACACCGGATTGGGGAGGGTGACCGACCTCGACCTGCGCCACGCCGGGCAGGTGTCGATGTACGTGTGCGGGGCCACGGTCTACGGGGAGCCCCACATCGGCCACGGCCGTTTCAGCCTGGTCTGGGACGTGATCCGGCGCTACCTGACCTGGAGCGGCTTCGAGGTGCGCTTCGTGTCCAACGTCACCGACATCGACGACAAGATCATCGCCCGGGCGGCGACCGAAGGGCGCAGCGCCGGCGAGGTGGCGGCCGCCTACGAGGCGCTGTGGTGGGAGGCGATGGCACGCATGGGCGTGGACCGGCCCGACGACATCCCACACGCCACCGGGTACATCGGCGACATGGTGGCCCTGATTGCCGACCTGGTGGGGCGGGGCCACGCCTACGAGGGCGGCGACGGCGTCTACTTCGCGACGGGGTCGATCGACGGTTACGGCCTCCTGGCCCGCCAGTCCCTCGACTCGTTGCGCGCCGGCGCCCGGGTGGACGTCGGCGATGAGGCGGGCAAGCGGTCGCCGCTCGACTTCGCCCTCTGGAAGCTGGCCAAGCCGGGTGAGCCGTGGTGGCCGTCGCCGTGGGGGGACGGCCGCCCGGGCTGGCACACCGAGTGCGTGGTGATGGCGCTCGATCTGCTGGGCGACGGGTTCGACCTGCACGGCGGCGGCAACGACCTGGCCTTCCCCCACCACGAGAACGAGCGGGCCCAGGCCGTCGGGGTCGGGCGCGCCTTCGCCCGCCACTGGGTCCACTCGGGCATGGTGGAATCGAGGGGAGGGGAAAAGATGAGCAAGTCGCTGGGTAACGCCTTGTCCCTGGTCGACCTGCTCGATGCCCACGATCCGAGGGCCCTGCGCCTGCTGGTCCTTCAATCGCACTATCGCGGTCCGATGACGGTGAGCGAGGACAACCTGTCGGCGGCGGACGAGGCCCTGCGCCGCCTCGACACCTTTGAACGGGACTTCACCGGCGCCCGGGGAGCGACCGCCGACGCGGGTGCCGTGGCCCGCTTCCGGGACCGCATGGACAACGACCTGGACACCCCGGGGGCATCCGGCGAGCTGTTCGACCTGGTCAAGGCGGCGAGGGCGGCCGAGGAGGATCGGGCCACGGCCCTGGCCGCGGCCGTGTTCGAGCTGGGGGAGGGAGCCCTCGGGCTGACCCTTGGTAGCGGCCCCCCCGAGGAGGTCCCGGCCGACGTGGCCGCCAAGGCGCGCGAGCGTGACGAGGCCCGGGCCCGGCGGGACTGGGCGAGCGCCGACCAGATCCGAGACGAGCTCGTCGCTGGCGGCTGGATCGTCGAGGACGGCGCCGGCGGTACCACCATCCGGCGGTGAGCGAAGACCATCCGGCGCCGAGCGACCTGTCGCTGAGCGAGTTCGACCACGACACCTCCGTCAGGCGCAGCGAGGAAGGCTGGATCGGTGAGGTGCACGGCCGCTGGGGCATCGGCTCCAACCCCAACGGCGGGTACCTGGTGGCCCTGGCCGCCAGGGCCATGCAGGCCGATTCCGGCCAGCCCGACCCGTGGTCGGTGACCGCCCACTTCCTCTCCCCACCCGTCCCCGGCCCGGTCACAGTGCGCACCGAGGTGGTGAAACCGGGCCGGACCTATTCCACAGTGAGGGCGGCCCTGCTCCAGGGGGGCAGGGAACGGGTGAGCCTGGTGGGTGCCTTCGGCGACCTCGGCGCCCGCCGGGGCCCGACCCGGGTAACGGCCGTCCCCCCCGACCTGCCCCCCCCGGACCGTTGCGTCAGCTTGGGGGAGTTGGCCGGCGCCTCCACGGACAGCAGCGGTTTCGCGGGGCGCATCGAGCTCCGGGTGTCCCCCGACGCGCCGTGGGGCGGCCGGGGGGCCGAGGACGGCCCTTTCGAGATCAACGGATGGATCCGCTTTGCGCCGGGCCCGGTCGGCCCGGGAGGCCACCAGCCGGGCCCGGCCGGACCGGGAGGCCACCAGCCGGGCCCGGAGCCGTCGGTCCTGTCGCTGCTCACCTTCGCGGACGCCTACCCGCCCACCGTGATCGGTGCGTCGGACGTGGGCTGGGTGCCCACGATCGAACTGACCACCCACGTGCGGGGCCGCCCCGCGCCGGGTTGGCTGTTAGGCCGCTTCCGAACCCGGCTCCTCATCGACGGGCTGTTGGAGGAGGACGGCGAGCTGTGGGACAGCGACGGGCGCCCCGTCGCCCAATCCCGGCAGCTGGCGATGGTCCTTCCCCCCCGGGCCTGAGCGGCGGTCAGCCCGTCCCCAGGAGCGGGCCGGTTGTGGATGTGGTGGACGTAGGCCCGGTCGTCGTGGTGGTCGGCGACGGCCGTCCGGTCGTGGTGGAGGTGGTACCGGTAGGTGGCCGGGGTGCGGGGGCGGCCGGGGGCGCCAGCGTGGTCGCCGGGATGAGCAACGGCGCAGTGGGCGCCGGCGCCGCCGCGGTGGAAGGAGCTACGGGGTTCGTCGCGGGTGTGGTCGTCGACGAAGAAGTCGTGGAGGTCGACGACGAAGCGGTGGTGGACGGCACGAGCAGGACCGTCGGTGGCAGGGTGATCGTGGTGCGGGAGGATGGCGGCGGCGTCAGCGAAGTGACTGGGGGAGGGTCGTGAAGCTGTGAGGCCAACCGGGCGGGGTGGACGGCTACCGCCCCCGCTATGCCGGCGACGAAAACCCCGGCGGAGCAGGCCGACAGCCACGCCACCCGCCCCCGCCGGCCGCCGGCAACGGCGGCGATCTGGCCGGTCGGGGCGTCGTCGCCTGCGGTGCCGGTGCCGAAGAAGGCCGCAAATTGCTCGTCGTAGCCGGTGCCGTCGGCGGCCGCGGGACGGCCGAGGTCGATCGGCGGCCCGGGCACCATCACCGCGAGCGCAGGTGCGAGATCGGAGGTGCCCTCGATCTGGGCGCAGCGGGCCCGGCACGTCGGGCAGCGCACCACGTGGTCGTCGACGGCGGCGGCGTCCACGGCGTCGAGGTCCCCGACGGCGTACCGGCCGAGACGTGCGATCGGGGGGCATCCCGGGCGAGGGGGGATGGTGACCATTCCCTGGCGCGCCTCTTCCAGCAGGCGAAGGATCCCCGCCTCGCCGATGCCGAGCACCGAGACGGATGATCGCAGCGGTAGCCCTTCCACCTCGGTGATCCACAGGGCACCCCGCTGCCTGTAACCAAGGTCCCAGAAGGCCGCGTCCAGCGAACCGCTCGCGGAGACGTCCGCAGGGTCGGCGCTGTGTCCCGGCGGCGGGCGCCGGCCGCCGTGCGCCGGCCCGCCGCCGACACCCGGGTGTGAAATGACGGCGTGCACCAGCGACCACGTGGCGCCGAGCAGGGCGGCCGCGTCGCCGGCAGGCGTGTCCACTCGCGCCTCGGTGACCGCGGCGGTGGCGGCTTGGCGGTCTCGGGTGCCAACGTAGGCCAGCCGCCACGCCGCGCCCATCTCGGCTGCGGTCATATCGGTGCACATGCTCACGGGCAGCGTACCGCCCGACTTGACGCCGGTCCGGGATGCCGCCTTGTCTGGCGGAGATGAGTCCCCGCCGGTCGCGTGCACCGCTGCCGCCGGGGTTCGCCATCATCTGGGTGAGCGTGGCCGTCGATCTGGTCGGATTTGGGATCGTGCTGCCCATCCTTCCGATCTACGCGAAGCGCTTCCATGCTTCGTCGTTGGAGGCCACCCTGCTGGTGGCGGCGTTCTCCGCCGGGTCCTTCGTGGCGTCGCCGTTGTGGGGGCGGCTGTCGGACCGGGTGGGCCGCAAGCCGGTGCTGCTCGTCTCCCTCGCCGGCACCGCCGTCGGCAGCCTGCTCACCGGAGTCGCCGGAGGCCTGGTGCTGCTTTTCGTGGGCCGGGTCGTGGACGGGATATCGGGTGCCAGCGTTTCGGTGGCGCAGGCGTCGGTCAGCGACCTGGCGCCGCCGAGCGAGCGGCCTCGCCTGTTCGGGTTGCTCGGCGCCGCCTTCGGGCTCGGGTTCGTGGCGGGGCCGGCCATAGGGGCTCTGGCGGCGCTCGGGGGTCCACGGGTGCCCTTTCTCCTCGCCGCCGCCATCTCGGGTGTCAACGCGGTCGTCGCCATCCGCCGCCTGCCCGAGACCTCGTCCCCCGGGGATCGGGTCCGCCGACGCGGCGTCAACCCTCTCGGTGGTCTGGTCGGTGCCGGCTCGGTCGGCGCCCGGGCAGTCGCCCCCCTCATCGGGGTGGCCTTCTGTGCCCTGGTCGCGTTCAGCGCATTCGAGGCCACCTTCGCCCTGTTTGGCCGGCGGCACCTGGGCTTCGGGATCGGCTCGTCCGCCGCCGTCTTCGCCGCCGTCGGCGTGGTCATCGTCGTCGTCGAGGGAGGGTTGGTCCGCGTCGCCGTGGACCGCCTCGGAGAGCTCGGGACTCTGCGCTCAGGCCTCGCCCTGAACGCCGCGGGCCTCGGCCTTCTGGCTTCGGCACGGTCCTGGCTCCTCGCCGCGCCCGCTCTGGTCCTGCTCGCCGCCGGCCAGGGGTTGGTCCAACCCACCATGTCGTCGGCTTTGGCCGGTCGTGCCGACCCCGGCAGGCGGGGCCAGGTCCTCGGCGCCCAGCAGTCCGCCGGGGGGCTGGCGCGTGTCGTCGGGCCCGCTCTCGGGGGTGCCCTCCTCGGGGGCGCTGCCTCCGGCGTGCCCTACGTGGCTGGCGCCGGTCTGACCGTGGCCGCCCTCGCCACCGCCTTCAGCTTTGGGAGCCGGCCGAAGGGGTGGACCGCTACTGGCGGTCAAGCCACCCCGGATGTTACTGTAAAGTAACATAGCGGTACAGGCAGCTGGCGTCAGGAGGCCCGATGAGCGACTTCTCGCTCGATCTCAACGAGGACCAACTCCAGATCACCAAGTGGGTCCACGACTTCGCAGAGGGGGTGATCCGCCCTGCTGCGCGCGAGTGGGATGAGCGCGAGGAGACTCCGTGGCCCATCATCGCCCAGGCGGCGGAGATCGGCCTCTATTCGCTCGACTTCGTGGCCCAGTGCTTCGCCGACCCCACAGGTGTCCTCCTGCCCGCGGTGATGGAGGAAATGTCCTGGGGTGACGCCGGCATCGCCCTGGCCATCTTCGGCACGACCCTCGGGGTGTCGGGGATCTTCGCCAACGGCACTCCTGAGCAAATCGGGGAGTGGCTCCCCCAGTGCTTCGGTACCCCCGACAAGGTGGCCGTGGCTGCGTTCTGCGTGTCCGAGCCCGACGCCGGTTCCGATGTGAGCGCTCTGCGCACCAAGGCTGTCTACGACGAGGCCAAAGACGAGTGGGTGCTCAACGGCACCAAGACCTGGATCACCAACGGGGGCATCGCCGACATCCACGTGGTGGTCGCGTCGGTGGATCCCGCCCTCGGCTCGCGGGGCCAGGCCAGCTTCGTCGTCCCCCCCGCGACCCCGGGCCTGTCCCAGGGACAGAAGTTCTCCAAGATGGGCATCCGTGCGTCGCACACCGCCGAGGTCGTCCTCGATGACGTGCGCATCCCCGGTCGCCTCCTGCTCGGAGGCAAAGAGAAGCTGGACGAGCGGATGGCACGCGCTCGGGAGGGCAAGAGGGGCGCGCGGTCCCAGGCCGCTATGGCCACCTTCGAGGCTTCCCGACCCATCGTCGGGGCCCAGGCGGTGGGGATCGCCCGGGCCGCCTACGAGTACGCGCTGGACTATGCCAAGGAGCGCAGGCAGTTCGGCCGGCCCATCGTGGAGAACCAGGGCGTCGCCTTCAAGCTCGCCGACATGCGAACCCGCATCGACGCCGCCCGCCTCCTGGTGTGGCGCGCCGCGTGGATGGCCAGCACAAGGCACACTTTCGACGCCGCCCAGGGCTCCCAGTCGAAACTGTTCGCCGGCGAGGCCGCCGTGTATGTCACCGACGAGGCCATCCAAATACTCGGGGGAGCGGGCTACATCAAGGAGCACCCCGTCGAGCGCTGGCACCGCGACTCCAAGATCTACACCATCTTCGAGGGGACCTCCGAGATCCAACGCCTGATCATCGCCAGGGCCATCACCGGGATGCACATAAAGTAGCTGTGACCAGGACTTTTGCGGG
>DASZKW010000016.1:0-104539 GCA_035552775.1 Acidimicrobiales bacterium
GCCCGACCGGTCCCGAGCCGCGCACCGGGTCGGCGCCGCCGATGCTGTCGTCACGGACGCCCGCTGGGAGCATGCCGGCGGAGGCCTCCGCCTTCACTTCGACAACCGAGGCGAGCGCGTGGCCGGCCGTGTTGGCCAGCCGCTCGCAGACGACGTAGTTGGCGCCCACCTCGATTGGCTCTCGAAAGCGGCGGCCGACCCGCAGGTCGGTCTCCACGGTAGCGGCTGAGCGCCGCCCGAGGGCCCGCGAAATCCGGGCCTCGTAGAGCACCCCCCGGTGTACGCCGCGGGAGATCTCACGCTGGTCAGCGACGACGCCCATAGGCTGACGCAGCCGTGCACTGTGCGGGGGATCAGGGCACGGCGCCGCGCCAGCGGCCTGATCGGCGTCGGTTGCGGTGTCGGGCGCGCTCAGACCGTGGGGCGTGGCCCGATGCTCAGGTGATCGGCCACGCAGAGCGCCGGGGCCGCACGCCTGGTTGGATGTGTCCATGGCGGGGCGCCTATTCCGGCCAGTCCGAGTTCTCGATGATGTCAACGAAGTTGGCCCGCTGGTAGCCGGGGACGAATCGTTCCAGGACGTCGGCTTTGACGTTGCCGAACGTGGTTTCCGGCTTGGGGGCAATGCCTTCGGTGAACGCCCTCAGGATGTTGCGCTTGACCAATGCCGTGGCGTGGAAGTGACGTAGGGAGTGAATGTGGATGTCGGCGGCGATGCCCGCCTTGCGGCGCAGGCGGGTGAAGGCATGAGTGGTCGCGTCGGGATGTGGCGCCACGGCGCCGTCGGGGGCGACGGAGAACACGAAGCCCTCGGAGCCGAGCGTCATTCCGCAACTGGCGGCCTGCGCCGCTTGCTCTTCACGGCGATCCCGTAGGGCGGCGACGGTGGCGGCGTCGAGGGACAGCCGACGGATGCTGGCTCGGGTCTTGGGAGCCTTGACGAGTGCGCCGCCCCGTGCGGCGATCACGCTCTCGTCCACCTTGGCGGTCCCCCCTTCGAGGTCGAGGTCCGACCATCGCAGGGCACACGCCTCGCCGCGGCGCATGCCCGTGGCGGCCAGCACCCTGAGAAAGCAGGCGAAGCGTGAGTCTCCATCGGCGCGGGCGGTTTGGAGAAGGCGGCACACCTCTTCGGCGTTGGGCGCCCGGACCTCCGCCCGGCGTTCGTCGAGGGCCCACGCGGGCACCTCGGCGTCGGCGGCCGGATTGGGAAGCGTCCCGCCGCTCCACTTGTGCGCCAGCCGGCACGAGCGGTGCAGTACCGCCTTGACCTGGCGCACGGTGGCCATGCCCTGCCCCGCTGCCTTGAGCGAGCGGTAGTAACGTTCCACGTCATAGGTGCTCAGGCCGGCAATGCGCCGCCGGCCGATCGAGGCTTGGATGTGGACCTGCCAGATGCCCTCGTAGTGGCGGGAGGTCTTGGGTGACAGGTCATCCCAGCCGTTGTCGCGCCACGCCGCTATTGCATCGTTGACCGTAGTGGTAGGCCCCCAGCGCACAGGCTCCTCGGGGACGGGTGCTGGTCGAGCGTCCTGGGTGGCCACCAGGCGAGCAAGCTCCCGTTCGGCGGCCCGGCGGCGGCCGTGGAAGGTGGCGTGACGGTGGCGAACCCGCCCCTCGGCGTCGCGACCGAGGTATATCCGCAGCTCCCAGGTGTCCTTGCGGCCGCTCACCGGGCGCAGGCTGCCGGCCATGGCTCCTCCCCTTCCCAACGCGGTTGTTGGGTTTAGTGTTGGGTATTTGGGGAGGCAGCCTACCAGCGAGGTGAGACGGTATGGAGAAACTGGCTTGCCAAAAGGGCTTTTGCAGCTGGCCGGGGAGGGCTCGAACCTCCAACCTCCTGATCCAAAGTCAGGCGTTCTGCCGATTGAACTACCGGCCATCGGCGCCCCAGTTTCGCGCGTGCGGGCTCAGGCCAGCGTCAGATAACGCCTCGGCGGATGGCTATCGATACCGCGTGAGTCCGGTTTTTGGCCCCCAGGGCGGCGACGACCTCGTGCACGATGCCCTTTATGGTGCTCTCCGAGTAGGCGAGGTCCTCGGCAATGACAGCGGAGCTCTGGCCGTCGGCGACGCGGCGCAGAACGTCGAGATTGCGTCCCGACAGGCTGATGGCATCCGAAGCGGCCAGGCGGCCGGCTGAAGCCGCCGACCAGGTGCGGGTGTGGTCGTCGGCGAGGTGGCTGCACGCGGCGGCCGCAGCCACCGCCTCGGCCAGCGCACGGGGCGTAGCGGCCCACCTGCCCAGCCACGCGCAAGCCCCGGCCGCGGCCGCCCGGGCCCCTTGGTCGGCGTCGAGTCGGCTGGCGAGCACGACGATCCCGGCGACACCGCGCTGGCGGACGGCGTGCAGGGCGGCGACGGCCTCCCGGTCGATGAGGTCTGTGGCGAGTAGCACCACCCCTGCGCTCGTGGCCTTTTCCGGGACCACAGCCACCGCCGGGCAGGCCCGCAGGTATGTGGCCACTCCGCTACGCAATATGGCGTCGCGCCCGAGGATCGAAACCGTGATCGGTGGTGCGAGGTCGCGCTCGGGTCGCTTCCTCATCACGGTGGCCACCGCTCCCCCGGCGGATCGGTGCAATTCGGACATTGCCCAACCCTCCGTGTCGCCCCTCGCGTGACGGGCCCACCGTGGGCTGGCGGGCTCCCGTTTGTCGGCCGGATCATAGGTCCTGATTGCCGGCTGAGCGAACTTTGTCAAGGGTTGGCCTTATCGAGCACCTGCCGATGGCCGCCGCCGGTGGCCCAGCCGACCCCGGTCGGGTCCCCGCCCCAACTAGAAAGGGGACCGGTGAGTGATTCCCCAAGTCGTCGCCCCGCCTCGGTCGCCAGCGCCCGCCGGCCGGTGTCGGCGGTCGTGCTCGCCGCCGGGGAGGGCACCCGGATGCGATCGGAGCGCCCCAAGCCCCTCCATCCGCTGTGCGGCCGTCCCATGGTCCTCCACGTCCTCGACGCTCTTGCCGAGCTCGATGTGGACCGTGCGGTCGTCGTGGTGGGCCACGGCGCCGAACTCGTGATCAAGGCCCTGGCCGACGCCGCCCCGCCGGGCCTCGCCATCGAATTCGTCGACCAGCATGTGCAGCGCGGCACTGGCGACGCCGTATCTGTCGCCCTCAGCGCGTTCGCGGTCGATGACGACGACCTCGACGACGGGGGCGACATCGTCGTGTTGCCCGGCGACACCCCCCTGCTGCGACCGGCGACGCTCGCCGCATTGGTCCGGCATCACCGGCGGAACGACGCAGCCGCCACCGTGCTCACCGCCCGCCTCGGTGACCCCACCGGGTACGGAAGGGTCGTGCGGGGCAAGGACGGGCGCGTGGCGCGCATCGTCGAGCAGGCCGACGCCAGCGTCGACGAACTGGGGGTCAACGAGGTCAACACCTCCATTTACGCCTTCCGCCGTTCGGTGCTGGCGCCGGCGCTGCGACGCCTGTCACCCGACAACGCCCAGGGTGAGTACTACCTGACCGACACCCTGGCCGTCCTTCACGACGCCGGCTACCCGGTGACCTCGATGGTCGCCGACGACTCAATGGAGGCGGCCGGCGTCAACGACAGGGCCCAGCTGGCAGTCGCCGAGGCGGTGCTGCGGGACCGGATCAACGAGCGCTGGATGCGCCGCGGTGTGACCATGCTGGATCCGGAGCACACCTACGTCGACACTGAGGTCCGCATCGGCATCGACGTGACCCTGTTCCCGGGGACCCTGCTCCAAGCTCGGACCGTCATCGGCGCAGGCGCCGAGGTCGGACCGGGTTGCCAGCTGACCGACTGCACGGTCGGCGACGGGGCAGTCCTATCCCACACCGTCGGGCGCGGCGCTGACATCGGCGCGGGCGCCATCGTGGGTCCGTGGGCCACGCTGCCCCCGGGATCGCATGTCGCGCCTGGAACCGTCACAGGGCCGTGCTTCACTGGTGGCAGTGACGCCGACACACTCGACGAACGCTGACACACTCAATCATGGGGAGGCACCCGCCTGATGGAACTGGTCCCCAAGCGCACTCTGCACCTGTTTTCGGGGCGGTCCCACCCGGCCCTGGCCGCGAAGATCGCCTCCCATCTCGAGCTCGACATGAGCGGTGCCCACCTGGTTGACTTTGCCAACGGCGAGGTCCGGCCCCGTTTCGAGCAGTCGGTACGGGGTGCCGACGTCTTCATCATCCAGACCCACTGCCGCACGCCTGTCGCGCCCGGAGAGAGCCAGCCGAGCCGGTCGGTCAACGACTCGCTGATGGAGCAGTGGATAATGATTGACGCGGCCAAGCGGGCGTCGGCCAAGCGCATAACCGCGGTGTGCCCCTACTACGGGTACTCCCGCCAGGACCGCAAGTCCAAGGGCCGCGAGCCCATCACCGCCCGGATGGTGTCCGACTTCTTCACTGCCGCAGGGGCGGACCGGATCATGTCGGTCGACTTGCACTCTGGCCAGATCCAGGGCTTCTTCGACGGTCCCGTCGACCACCTGACGGCGGTGCCCCTGCTCACCAGGTATTTGCGGGAACACGCGCCCAGCGGCGACTTCGTCATGGTGTCACCCGACACAGGGCGCACCAAGATGGCAGAGCAGGCGGCCCGCCACGCCGGCGAGGAGGTGGACGTGGCCAGCGTCTACAAGCGCCGGGCCAAAGATGCCGTCAACCAGGTCCGGGCCCTGGACGTCATGGGCGCCGTGCGTGGGCGCATGTGCGTCCTGATCGACGACATGATCGACACCGCCGGGACGATCTGCGCGGCCTCGGACATCCTCTACGAGCAGGGCGCGACAGAGGTGTGGGCGATGGCGACGCATGCGGTGCTGTCCGAGCCTGCGATCGACCGCCTGAAAAACTCACGCATCTCCCGGGTGGTGGTGACCGACACCTTGCCGATCCAGGCTGAAAAGCAGATCGACAAGATCGAGGTGGTTTCGGTGGCCAAGGTCTTCGCCGACGCCATCGACGCCGTGTTCGCCGACGGATCGGTATCCGACATATTCGGCGGGGAGAACCAGACGTGAGGGCCGGGCGCCAAGTCGCCTATCGCAGCTACCTCCGACCCGACGGCCGAACAGGGACCGCGCCAACTTCGGGCGCCGGGGCATAAGCTTGAATTCTGGTGACCGGTATAGACGTCTACGACTGGTCAGTGTTCGGCGGCAACCCCGTGCCCGGCGACCCCGACGCGGTGAGGGCCATCACGTCACGGTTCTTCAACTTCTCCGACGAGGTGCACCAGCAAAACAAGTTGGTGCGGGCGGTGGGCCAGGACGCGGACTCCGTGTGGGTGGGTCCCGCCGCCCAGCGGTTCCATCCCCACGTCACCAAGCTTAACGGCCAGCTGGACAAGCTGGTGGCCTCCTACCGGGATGCGGCCGAGGCGCTGGGCGCCTTTTGGCCGGAGCTGCGCGCCGCTCATGACCTCGCCGTCACCGCCCTGGCCCGGGCCCAGGCGGCCCGGCAGGCTATCGAAGCCGCCGCCACTCAGGTCCAAGCGGCCCAGTCGGCGTCGTGGTCGACCGCCTCCGCCTACAACCAGGCGAGCACGGCGCTTGCGTCGACGGCCACCCCAGCCCCTACCGATGTGGCCAACGTGCAGGCGCTGCAGGCGGGCTACCTGGGGGCGCAGGTCCAGCTGGCCTCGGCCAACTCCTGCCTGGCGGCGGCCAACGCCGAGATGGCAGCCGCCCAGGGGATGAAGGACACGGCGATCGACCAGGCACGTGGCGCCTCGTCCGTGTGTGCGTCGGGCCTCCACGAGGCCAGCGCGGCGGGCATCGAGAACCCGCACCGCGGGTGGCTGTCGGCGGTGTTCGACGACGTCGGCAATGTCGCCGAGGGCACCTGGCACGCGGTGAGCAAGGACGTGGTGGCCGGAGCCGAAGACGTATGGCACTGGGGCGAGGACCATGAGGGTCTCGTGGTCGGGATCGGCCTCGGCCTCGCCGGCGTCGCCCTCACCGTGGTCAACGCCGCTCAGCTCGGCCTGGACCCCGTCACTGATGCCGCCGAGGTGGCTGACACCACCGCCCTGGTCGGAGACGTGTCGGGCACCGCCGCAGAAGCGGCGGCGAGCGGTGCCGGGGACGCGGCGGCGAGCGGTGGGGAGGACGCGGCGGCGAGCGGTGGGGAGGACGCGGTGGGCACGGGGGGTACGGGGGCCGGAGACCCTCAGCTCCCGATCCGGTGGGGACCGTACAACGGGCCGGGCCCCCTCGGGCAGGACGTCGCCAGTACCTTCCGGAGTTCGACGTACGACCAGAAGCTGCTGGAAGAAGACTCCACGCTGTACCACTCCTATGGCGGCAGGTCCGGTCCGCTGTCGCCTTTCTGGTCCCGCATCGAGCCGGCGGGTCCCTTGCAATCCCAGCTCGACAATGCCCTCAACCCGGCGTGGGGCAACACCGCGGAGAACTATTCGATCATCCGGGTGCCCCAGGGCGCCGAGGTCTTCGAAGGGGTGGTCGGTCCCCAGCCGCTCGAGGGTGGGGGCTCGCTCCTCGGCGGCGGGAGTCAGGTTTACATACCTCAGGTGGACCCCGACTGGCTCATAGGCACCGGAAGATGAGCACCTCGCCAGACGAGCGCGTGGTCCAGTGGTTCGAGCGGGTCAAGCTGGCCAGCTTGGAGTTGCCGACAGGCTGGTTCGGTCGTCCTCACGGGGACCTGCACCAGCTGACGTGGTCTGGGTCAGCCAGCCGCCGGATCATCTTGGAATTGGACGAGCACCTATTGCTGATGGCTACCGATCCTGGCCCTGTAAGTTGTGACGAGCGCAGCCTGACCATTCCTTCGTTCGCCCAGCTGGTGTTCGCCTGGGAGGAGTTCGGCAACCGCCGCCCCCACCTCCAGGGGTTCACCACCGGGGCGCTGCGGTTCTGGGCTCAGGGATCTCAGTTACCCTGAGGGCTCATGCCTACCGATGGTGCTGAGTTGGAAGCAGCGCTCGGCGCCGCGGCGGGCGGCGGGGGTCAGCCCGTTGACGTCCTGCGGTTGCTCCCACAGGCCCGGGTTTGGGTGGTCGGCAGCCGGGAAACGCCGCCGGCAGGACCCGGGGAGGGCGGTTCGGTTGAGCAGAGCCTGCGGCTGCTCCTCACCAGGGTCGGCAACACGACGATCCTTGCTGTGTTCACCTCTCAGGCGCTCCTGGAGGCCCACGCCGAGGCCCATCAGCGCTGGCTGGCGCTCCCCGCCGGCGACGTGATGGCCGGCGCCCCCCCCGGCGTGGAAGTGGTCGTAAACCCCGGGACCCCCCACTCCTACCGCCTCGACCGCACGCAGGTGGAGCAACTGGCGCGACACCGGTCCCCGGCGGCGGACGCCTCATCGACGTCGGTGGCGCCCGAGGGCGACGAGGTGTTCCTGGGCCTCCCCGCGCAGCGCCCCGACCAGCTGCTCGACGCCCTCGCCGACCACCTCCGGAGCGAGCCGAGCATCTGGCGCGCCTACTCTGCGCAGATCTACCGCCGGGCCGACGGCCGCCCGCCGCATCCGTTGGTGGGGATCGAGCTGGACGCAGGAGGCGACACCCCGGCGGTGATGGAGAGCGCCGCCGCCGTCGCCCGCCGCCACAGCGAGTTGCCGGTGGACCTGATCGTCGCCGACGGTGGCTCCCTGGCCCGCTGGCTGACGACCAACGGCGAACCTTTCTTCGACCGCGGTGTGACCAGCTGACCCAGCGGACCGTCAAGATGACGACCGCGGTGTGCCCAGCTGACCCCAGAGGACCGTCAAGATGACGACTGCGGTGTGCCCAGCTGACCCCAGAGGACCGTCAAGATGACGACTGCCACCAGCCGGACACCCGTCGAGTAGCATGTCACGGGCCCCGCAGACCTACATCGCCCTAGGAGCGCGTCAAGATGGCAGAGATCACCCTCGTGGCCGAAACCGGTCGCACAACGGGGACCCGGGCATCGGGGCGGCTCCGCATCGCCGGGCGTATCCCCGCCGTTATCTACGGGCACGGCACCGCCCCCATGACTGTGTCGGTGGACGGGCGCGAGCTTCGTCACGCCTTGTCGACGGAGGCCGGCCTCAACCAACTCCTCGAGGTCGAGGTGGACGGCCAGCGCCTGCTGAGCCTGGCGCGTGAGCTCCAGCGCCATCCCGTTCGCAACACCGTCACCCACGTCGACTTCCAGATCGTGCGCCGGGACGAGATCATCTCGGCCGAGGTGCCGATCGTGTTGACCGGTGAGGCCAAGGCCGTCGAGACCGCCCGCGGCGTGGTCTCCCAGCCCCTCACGTCGCTAACCATTCTCGCCACCCCAGGTGCCATCCCGGGCCACATCGAGGTAGACATCTCGGACCTGGCCATCGGCGACAGCATCCGGGTGGGCGACCTGTCCCTTCCCACCGGAGTGACCACCGAGGTCGACGCGGAGGAGACAGTTGTCATCGCCACCACCTCCGCGGTGGACGCCGAGGTGGCGGCCGAGGCTGCCGAAGCTGCGGCCGAGGGGGCGGCGGGCGACGAGGGGCCCGACACCGAGGGCGGCGCCGGCTCCGACTCCTGATCAGGTGTGGCGCGGCGGCGAACGCCGGGGGACACCGGCTGACCTGCTGGCCGTCGGGCTGGGCAACCCCGGCGCCGAGTACGCCCGCACCCGGCACAACGCGGGCGCGGAAACCGTTGAGCTGCTTGCGGCGCGCCACGGCGCACGCCTGAAGCGGGGGAAGGAGTTGGCCCTGGTCGCCGAGGTCCAGGTGAGCCCGAGCGGCCCCCTGAGCGGGGGGCAGGGCCCGAGCGGCCCTTCGAGCGGGGGGCAGGGCCCGAGCGGCCCCCTGAGCGGGGGGCACGGCCCGCTTCGCCTCGCCCTGGCGTTCCCGCAGACGTACATGAACGAGTCGGGCCGTTCGGTCGCCCTCCTCGTTCGCCGCTTCGGGATCACCGACGTCGGCCGCCTGGTGGTCGTCCACGACGAGCTCGACTTGCCCATCGGCAAGTTACAGGTCAAGGCGGGTGGGGGACTGGCGGGCCACAACGGGCTTCGTTCGATCAAGGCCTATCTGCACTCCGACGCCTTCGCACGCATCCGCATCGGTATCGGCAAGCCCCCCGGGGGCAAGGAACAAGGCGTCGACCACGTCCTCAGACCCCCGTCCAAGCGGGAGCGGACCGAGCTCGACGTGTCAATAGAGCTCGCTGCTGACGCGGTCGAATGCGTCCTGGCCGAAGGTGTCGTTGCCGCCCAGAACCGGTTCAATGGGTGAGATGCCTCCCCCGCTGAGCGGCCCCACGGCTTCCGCGCTGGCGGTGCCCGGTCAGGCGGTGTTGGGCCCGTTGCTGCCCCTGCTGCGCAGCGACGACGGCTTCGCCAGCCTGGCCGGATTGCGCAACGCGGTGATCGCCGTCCCCGAGCCCGCCCGCGCCTACGCCGTCGCCGGCCTTGCCTTCGCGTCAGGCCGCCACCCCTTGGTGGTGGCGGTCCCCACCATCTCCGACGCCGAGCGCCTCACCCACGATCTGGTCGCCTTCGTCGGCAGCGACGACGTCGACCTGTTCCCGGCATGGGAGACGCTGCCGTTCGAGCGGGTCAGCCCGAGCGTGGAGACCATGGGCCGGCGACTGCGCACCATCTGGAGGCTCCGGGGCCCGGGCGCGGGGCACATGCCGCGCATCTTGGTCGCCCCCGTCCGTGCCCTCCTCCAGCGCCTCGGCCCCCACGTCTCCGAGGTCGACCCCGTCGTGGTCCGCAAGGGCGACCAGATCGACCCCGAGGTGCTCGTCGCCCGCCTGGTGTCCATGGGCTACCGGCGTGAGTACCAGGTCGAGCATCGCGGGGAGCTGGCCGTGCGGGGGTCGATCGTCGACGTGTTCGCCTCCACCGGCGACGTCCCGGTGCGCATCGACTTGTGGGGCGACGAGGTGGACCGCCTGACCGAGTTCTCCGTGGCCGACCAGCGCTCCACCGACGAACTGGTGTGCGCGGAGCTGTTCGGGTGCCGGGAGCTGCTGCCCACCGCCGACGTCAGGGAACGGGCGGCCAAGCTGGTCGGCGAGGCCCCCTGGGCTCGGGACCGCTGGGAACGCCTGGCCGAGGGCTTGGTCTTCGACGGCATGGAGTCGTGGCTACCGTGGCTCACCTCCGACGAGCACACCCTCCTCGACCTGGTACCGCCCGGAGCCCAGATCCTGCTCGTCGAGCCCCGCCGGATGAGGGACCGCGCCGCCGAGTTGCTCGACGAGGAAGCGGCGCTGGGGGGGACCCTGGCACAGACGTGGGGCGCCGCGGGCGAGGCCTTTCCCCGACTCCATCTGCCGTTCGACCGCCTCCTGGCGCGCACGCAGGCCTCGGCATGGACGCTCACGCCTGCGCCGGAGGGGCCGGGTACGACGGTCATGGCCGCCGCGGGCTGGGACCCGGTGGTCGGCGACGGTGAGCGCCTCGTCGCCCAGCTGCGGGGGCTGGTCGCCGACGGGTACCGCATCACCGTGTGCACGGAGGGCAGGGGCAGCGGTGCCCGGGTCGCCGGGCTGCTGCGCGACCACGGGTTCACCGCCGGCTTTTTCGAGGGCGACGTACCCGAGGGGGAGCTGACCAGGCCCGGGCTGCGCGTCGTGGTCCAGCCCCTCGACAGGGGTTTCGTGTACCCGGCGCTCAAGCTGGCGGTGGTCGCCGAGGGCGACGTCACCGGCCGGCGCCGCGCCCACCGCAAGGCACGGGCGCGGGCGCGTCCCGCCCAGACCTTCTTCGACGACATGAAGCCCGGCGACTACGTCGTTCACCACACGCATGGCGTGGGCCGCTTCGGGGGAATGGTGCGTCGCGGCATCGGCGGGGTGGAGCGGGACTACCTACTCCTCGAGTACCGCGGCGGCGACAAGCTGTACGTGCCGTCCGACCAGGTGGACCTCCTGCGGCCCTACACGGGCGGGGAGTCGCCGGCGCTGTCGCGCCTCAACGGCTCGGAGTGGCAGCGCACCAAGAGCCGGGTCCGCCAGGCCGTCCGGGACATCGCCCAGGAGCTCGTGGTGCTCTACCAGCGCAGGGTCAACGCCGCCGGCCACGCCTTCGGCCCAGACACACCGTGGCAGACCGAGATGGAGGATGCATTTCCCTACGTCGAGACCACCGACCAGGCCAAGGCCATAGCCGACGTCAAGGCGGACATGGAGGGCGCCTCCCCGATGGACCGGTTGATCTGTGGCGACGTCGGCTTCGGCAAAACCGAGATCGCCATCCGGGCCGCGTTCAAGGCGGTCAATGGGGGCAAGCAGGTCGCGGTGCTCGTGCCCACCACCCTGCTGGCCTCGCAGCACTTCCAGACCTTCGCCGACCGCTTCGCCGGCTACCCCGTGCGCGTCGAGATGCTGTCGCGCTTTTTGACCCCCGCCCAGGCCCGCCAGGTCACCAACGGGCTCGCCGACGGTTCGGTGGACGTGGTCGTCGGGACCCACAAGCTGATATCGGGGGAGACCAAGTTCAAGGACCTGGGACTGCTGGTGGTGGACGAGGAGCAGCGCTTCGGCGTCGCCCACAAGGAGGCCATAAAGAAGCTGCGCACCGACGTGGACGTGCTCACCCTCACGGCCACGCCCATCCCGCGGACCCTGGAGATGAGCCTCACCGGCATCCGCGACCTGACGTTGCTCAACACCCCCCCGGCCGAGCGCCAACCCATCCTCACCTACGTCGGCGAGTACGACGAGCGCGCCGTGGCCGAGGCTTTCCGCCGGGAGCTTCTGCGAGAAGGGCAGGTGTTCTTCGTCCACAACCGCGTGGCCGACATCGAGAAGGTGGCAGCGGAGCTGCGGGGTCTGGTGCCCGAGGCCCGTATCGCGGTCGCTCACGGCCAGATGGATGAAGCGGCGTTGGAGAAAGTCGTATTCGATTTCTGGGAAGGCCGCTACGACGTACTCGTCTGTACCACGATCATCGAGTCGGGCATCGACATGCCTACCGTCAACACCCTGGTGGTTGATCGCGCCGATCGCCTGGGGCTGGGACAGCTCCACCAGCTGCGGGGCAGGGTGGGCCGCGCCGGCCAGCGGGCCTACGCCTACCTGCTGTTCCCGCCCGACAGGGTCCTGTCCGAGGAGGCCTACGAGCGCCTGCGCACCATCGGCGAGCACACCGAGCTCGGATCGGGGTTCAAGATCGCCATGCGCGACCTGGAGATCCGGGGTGCCGGCAACCTCTTGGGCGGTGACCAGTCGGGCCACATCGCAGCCGTGGGCTACGACCTGTACGTGCAGATGGTCAGCGAGGCGGTGGCTGAGTTGAAAGGCGAGGAGCGGCGCGAGCCCGCCGAGATCAAGCTCGACCTGCCGGTCACCGCCAACCTGCCCGGCGACTACGTCAGCCGGGAGGACCTGCGCCTGGAGGCGTACCGGCGCCTGGCCACGGTCACCACCCACGCCGAGGTCGACGACATCCGCTCGGAGTGGGTCGACCGCTACGGGCCCCTGCCGGCGCCGGCCCAGGCCCTGCTGCGAATCGGCCACCTGCGTGCCGAGTGTGCCCGCCTGGGACTGCGGGAGGTCAGCGTGGTCACCGGGGCAGGTGGGGGATCGGGTGGCGGCTTGTCGGGTGGCGGCTTTTCCGGTGGGGGCGCCACTGCGCGCCTGGCACCCCTGGCGCTCAAGGCCAGTGAGCGGGTGCGATTTCAACGGCTGTGGCCCAAGGCGGTTTACAAGGAGGACATCGGCCAGCTCGTGCTGCCCCTCGCCCGGGGAGGCGACTACGCCAAGGCCCTCGCCGAAGGTCTGGCGGCCCTCGTCCCGCCGTCGGTAGCATCCGCCACGCCGTGAGACGACCCTTCTGCCTGCTGGCCGGCGCCGCGGCGGCGGTGGTGGCCGGCGCCGCCCTCACCGCCTGCAACTCGGCGCCGTACGCAGCGACCGTCAACGGGACCGAGATCAGCCAGACGGCCCTCAACCAGGAGATCGCATACGGGGACCAGAGCCGGGCCTACATGGATCTGGTCCAAACCATCCAGACCCAGGCCACCGGCAACCGGGTGGTTCCCACGGGGGCGGGAAGCGGCACGCACACCATCGCCTGGGCCGACCTCGAGCTCGACAACCTGGTGCAGGCGGCGGTCATCCACGCCGCGGTGGTCGCCGACGGCGAACGGCCCGGAGCGGCCATGCTCGACGCCGCGCGCGGCGTCCTCGAGGCGGAGATGAGCCCGGCCGGTTTCGCCCAAGTCCCCGTCGCCTACCGGGACGATTTGGTCCGGCGGCTGGCCGAGCACGCCGAGCTCGAGCAGCCCGGGGCGGACGCGGCCCAGCTCCAGCAGGTCTACTCCCACTATCTGGCCGACTTCTACAGCCAGGTCTGCGTGCGCCAGATCTCGATCGCCGTCGGGCGGGGCCAACAACGCCTCGACCCCGCCACCGGCCTCGCCCTCGCCTCCGAGATCGGTGTCAAGTACGACGCCGGGGGCTACTCACTGGCCACCCTCCCCGGCGCCATCGGCCGCGGCGTCAGCGGTGGGGGGCTCACCTGTTACAGCCAGGCGGCCCTCGAGGCCCGGGGCGGCCGGTTCATGACCACGGTGATGGGACTGGCCCCCGGGCGGGCGTCGGCACCCTTACGGACCTCGGCCGGCTACGACGTCGTCGCCGTGGTCAGCCGCGACACCGAGCCGTTCGGAGGTCCCGTCGCCCGGGCCCTGGAGGCGGCGATCCTGGAGAGGGAGCCGTTCATCGACTCGGCGGTGGTGACGCTCGAGGAGAGGGCCCACGTCGACGTGGAACCGTCCTACGGCCGCTGGGACAGCGGGGCGACGGACGGGACCATCCCCGGCATAGTCGCTGTGCCGGTGCCGGCCGCCGCGCCCGGTTCGCCGGCGGGGACCGTCCCGAGCTACGACCCGTTCTCTCCGTCCGCGTCGTCGGCGCCGTCTTCGTAGCCGGCGGGGACGGGTGGTGTTGGAAGGCTGCGCGCCAGGGGAGGGCTCGCCGGCGGGCGGGCGGGTCGTGGTGGTGGGCCTGGGCCCCGGTGACCCGGAACTTCTCGGGGTCGGCGTCCCTGACGCAGTGGCTCGTATCCCCCTGCGCTTCTTGCGGACTTCTCGCCACCCGACTGCGGCGGCGGTGCCGGGCGCCACCAGCTTCGACGACGTCTACGAGTCCGGCGGCGCCCTCGACGACGTGTACGCGCTGATCGTCGAGCGCCTGGTGGAGGCGGCCAGGACCGCCAGCCGGGGTGGCGGTTGTGCAGTTTGCGGGGATATAGCCATGGGTTCTGCACACTCCGTAGTCAGAGACGGTGCGCTCGGAGAGATCGTCTACGCCGTGCCCGGTTCGCCCCTGGTGGCGGAGCGCACGGTGGAGCTGTTGCGCGCCGACGCGAGGGTTGAGACGCTGATCGTGCCGGCGCTGTCGTTTCTCGACCTGGCATGGGAACGCCTCGGCGTGGATCCCCTCGCCGCTGGGGTCCGCCTGGTAGACGGCCAACGCTTCGCGGTCGAGGCGGCCGGCTACCCCGGCCCGATGCTGGTTGCCCAGTGCGACACCCGGACGGTCCTGTCCGACATCAAGCTGGCGCTCGAGGAGGGCGGCGGCCCCGACGTGACCGTGCTGCACCACCTCGGCCTGCCCGACGAGTCGGTGCGCAACGTGGAGTGGACCGCCCTCGACCGCGAGGTCGAACCCGACCACCTGACCACGCTGTGGATCCCCGGGCTGGCGGCCCCGGTGGCCGGGGAGATGGTGCGCTTCGCCGAACTGGTGCGCACCCTGCGCGAGCGCTGCCCGTGGGACCGCCAGCAGACCCACCGCAGCCTCAGCCGCCACCTGGTCGAGGAGACCTACGAGGTGCTCGAGGCGATCGACGAGCTGCCGGTCGATGCCGGGCCGGCCGGCGCTGCGGCGGCTGGCGGTGAGGCGGCCGGCGGTGAGGCGGCCGGCGGTGAGGCGGCTGGCGGTGAGGCGGTGGAGCACCTGGAGGAGGAGCTGGGCGACCTGCTGTTCCAGGTGGTGTTCCACGCCACCCTGGCCGCGGAGCAAGGGTGGTTCACTCTGGCCGACGTGGCCCGTGGCATCCACGACAAGCTTGTCGGTCGCCACCCCCACGTGTTCGGGACGGTCGAGGCGACCACAACCGGCGAGGTGATGGCCAACTGGGAGAAGATCAAGCGGGCCGAAAAGGGGCGCACCCGCACCATGGAAGGGGTCCCCGCCAACCTGCCGGCGCTGCTGTACGCCCACAAGTTGCAGCGCAAGGCGGCTTCGGTGGGCTTCGACTGGCACGACGTGGGCGGGCCGATGGACAAGGTGGCCGAGGAGTTGGCCGAGCTGCGAGTCCAACTCGGCGCCGGCCTGCCCGATACCGGCCCGGCCGATGCCGGCCCGGCTGATGCGGTCGGTGCGGCGAGTGACGAGCTCGGGGACCTGCTATTCGCTGCTGTCAACGTGGCCCGCCACCTCGGCGTCGACCCCGAGTCGGCCCTGCGTCAGGCGTCAGCCAAGTTCCGTGACCGTGTCGATGCCGCGGAGGATCTGGCCTCCAGTCGCGGCCTAACCCTGGCAGACATCGACCCTGACGGGCTGGACGCCTTGTGGGAGGAGGTCAAGAGCCGGAAGCTCTGACCGGTCACCCCGCCGGCTGGCCGCCGCGCGCGGCGGCGAGCAGTGGGGCGAACGGGCCGGTGCGGAGGTGGTCGAGCAACTGCTGGACGTCGCGGTAGACGTGCATCGCTCCCGCCTCCATCAGCTCGTGGCGGCTGAACCCGCCCGACTCGACCCCCACGCATGCCACGCCCGCCGCGTCTGCGGCCTCCACGTCCCAGACCGAGTCGCCCACCACCAGGCAAAGGCGCGGGTCGACGCCTCCGGCGCGCAGGGCGGCGAGGAAGATGTCGGGCGCCGGCTTGGACTCGTCGACGTCGTCGGCGCCCGTCACCGCGTCGATGGCGTCTTCGGCTGAGAGCACCTTGCGCATGGCGTCCAGGTCGTCTTGGGGTGCCGACGTGGCCAGCACCACGGCCAGGCCGGCGCCGTGCAGGGCCCGCAGCAGCTCGCGCGCCCCGGGAAAGGCCCGGATCTCGCCCTTGAGCTCGTCGTAGTGGCGGTGTTGGCTGTCACGGGCGTCGTGGTTCTCGTGTCCGAGCAGCGACTTCATCAACGTGCCACCGCCCATGCCGATGAGGCGGTGGATGGCGTGCATCGGCGCCCACTCGCCGGCGTCGGCGAGGCCACGCGACCACGCCAGGGTGTGGAGGTAGTTGGTGTCGAGCAGGGTCCCGTCCATGTCGAGCAGGACCCCCGGTCGCAGATCGGGCATGGCCTTACTTACCCCGTCCTCCGGCACTCACCCCAGCGGCCCAGCCGCACCCCCAGCACGGGTGCCATGGCCACGGCAGCCACATCGGCTACATTTTCCCCAACAACCACAGCAGTCACAGGACGAACATGAGCACTATCGATCGAGTGTTGGCAAGGGAGATCCTGGACTCCCGGGGCAACCCGACCGTGGAGGTGGATGTCTCTCTCGGTTCGGGGGCCACCGGGCGCGCCGCGGTCCCATCGGGCGCTTCCACGGGTAGCTTCGAGGCCGTCGAGCTGCGTGACGGAGGCGCCCGCTACGGCGGCAAGGGGGTCACCACCGCGGTCGACCACGTGAACGGGGAGATCGCCGACGCCGTCGAGGGCTACGAAGCGCTCGACCAGCGCGGTCTCGACTACGCCCTCATCGATCTCGACGGCACCGACAACAAAGGCCGCTTGGGGGCCAACGCCATCCTCGGGGTGTCCCTCGCCGTGGCCCACGCCGCCGCAGAGGAGGTTGGCATGCCTCTTTACCGCTACGTGGGGGGCGCCGGCGCCCACATCCTCCCCGTGCCCATGATGAATGTGCTGAACGGGGGGGCCCACGCCGACAACAACGTCGACGTGCAGGAGTTCATGCTCGTGCCCGTTGGCGCGGCCAGCTTCGCCGAGGCGTTGCGCTGGGGGGCGGAGACCTACCACGCCCTCCGGGGGGTCCTGGGCCAGCGGGGCCTGTCCACGGCGATCGGTGACGAAGGCGGGTTCGCCCCCGATCTGCCCTCCAACGAGGAGGCCGTCAAGGTCCTCGTCCAGGCCATCGAAGCGGCGGGTCGGGTCCCGGGGGACGAGATCGCGGTGGCCCTCGACGCCGCCGCCACGGAGCTCTTCACCGACGGTAGCTACCGCCTCGTTGGCGAGGGACGGAGCCTGACCAGTGCGGAGTTCGCCGACTACCTCGCCGATTTGGTGGACCGCTACCCGATCGTGTCGGTTGAGGACGGCATGGCCGAGGACGACTGGGACGGCTGGATTGGATTGACCGGGCGTCTGGGAGAGCGGGTGCAGCTGGTCGGTGACGACGTGTTCGTAACCAATGCCACCAGGTTGGCGCGGGGTATAGAGGTCGGCGCCGCGAACTCGATTTTGATCAAGGTCAACCAGATCGGCACCCTCACCGAGACCCTCGAAACGGTGGCCTTGGCCACCCGGTCGTCCTACCGCTCGGTCATGTCGCACCGCTCCGGCGAGACCGAAGACACCACCATCGCGGACCTGGCGGTGGCGACAGGATGCGGTCAGATCAAGACCGGAGCTCCGGCCCGTTCCGACCGCGTGGCAAAGTACAACCAGTTGCTGCGCATCGAGGCCGGGCTCGGTGACGCGGCGCGCTACGGGATCGGCCCACTGTGAGGCGCGCCACGAAGGTGGTCCTGGCGGTGGTGACGGTCACGGGGATCGTCTTCGTCTTCGGTTTCCCCGTGCGCACCCTGCTCGGCCAGCGCCACCAGGTCACGGTGGCACAGACCCGGATCAAGGACCTGTCGGCGGAAAACGCCAAGCTGGCCCAACGCGCCGCCCAACTCCAGACCGACGCCCAGATCCGCCAGATCGCACGTCAGGACTACGGCCTGGTGATGCCCGGCGAGCATGCGTATGCCATCGTCCCGCCGGTCGCCACGACCGCCCCGCCCGCGCCGCTTAACGTAGCCGGGCGTGAGCATCCTCGGTAACCGCGTCCTCAGGGTCGAGGATCCCAAGTTCCTCACGTCCGGCGGCACCTACACCGACGACCTCCACCTCGAGGGAGCCCTGTGGGTGACCTACGTGCGTTCGACCGTCGCCCACGCCCGTATCGTCGTCCTCGACGTCGAGGAGGCTAGGGCCCAGGCCGGGGTCGTCGCCATCTTCACCAGAGCCGACATAGACCTGGCCCCGGTGGTGGGCATGCCGGGTATGACGCCCGAGGCCATGGCGCGGCCGTTCTTGGCCGACGGGGTGGTCCGTTTCGTCGGCGAGGCGGTGGCAGTGATCCTCACCGAGCAGCGCTACCAGGGGCCTGACGCGGCCGAGGCCGTGTTCGTCGACTACGAGCCGCTGCCGGTGGTCGTCGAGGTGGATCATGCGGTGCGCGAGGACGTCTTGTTGTTCCCTGATGTTGGTACGAACGTGGCTTTCACCATTCCCGATACCGGTGGGGGAGAGGCGGCCGGCGGTTTGTTCGGTGGGTGCGAGGTGGTGGTCCGTCGCACCGTCGTGAACCAGCGTGTCGCGCCCGCCCCCCTCGAAGTGCGGGCCGCGGCTGCCAAATGGGACGACGGGCGACTCGTCATGTGGCTGTCCAACCAGGCTCCCCACGCGGCGCGCGACGCCATCGCCGGCATCTACGGGCTGTCTCCGGAGCAGGTACGGGTGATGGTCCCCGATGTCGGAGGCGGCTTCGGCGCCAAGATTGACTGCTATCTCGAGGAGGCCCTGCTCGCCTGGTTGTCCCGCCGATCGGGGCGCCCGGTGCGCTGGACCGAGACCCGATCGGAGAGCATGGTCGGCTTGGGCCACGGGCGCGCCCAGCGCCAGGAGCTCGAGATCGGGGGCAACCGGGACGGCCAAGTGCTCGCCTACCGCCTCAGCGTGACCCAGGACGCCGGCGCCTACCCGGCCATCGGCGCCATCCTGCCTTTCCTGACCGCGATGATGGTGCCAGGGACCTATGCGATCCCCAAGGTCTCCTTCTCGGCCCGTTCGGTGGTGACCAACACGACCCCGGTGGTGGCCTACCGCGGCGCCGGGCGCCCCGAGGCCACCGCGGCGATCGAGCGGGCCATGGATCTGTTCGCGGCCGAGATCGGCATGGACCCGGCGCAGGTGCGCCGGCGCAACCTCATCGTCGGCGGGTGGCCCTACACGACATCCGCGGGCACGACCTACGACGTCGGTGACTACGTCGGGGCGTTGGACCTGGCCCTGCAAGCCTCCGGCTACGACGAGTTGCGGGCTGACCAGGGCCGGCGTCGGGAAGCGGGCGACGTGCACCAGTTGGGCATCGGTGTGTCGACCTACGTCGAGGTCACCAACGGAGGGGGGCCGACGGGCGACTTCGGGGCCGTGGAGATCCTCCCCGACGGCGCCGCCGTGGTCTACACCGGCAGCTCGCCGCACGGGCAGGGGCATCGCACGGCGTGGTCGATGATCGCCTCCGACCAGCTCGGGATCCCGATGGAGCGCATCAGCTTCGTGGCCAGCGACACAGACCTGGTCGCCCGCGGTGGAGGCACCATGGGGTCCCGCTCCCTGCAGTCGGCGGGCGTCGCCGTACACGAGGCGTCGATAGAGGTGGTGCGCCGGGCGAGGGAGTTGGCTTCGGAGCTACTCGAGGCGAGCGTCGACGACGTGGTGCTGGACAAGGCGCAAGGCTGGTTCCACGTGGCCGGGACGCCGACAGTCGGCCGGTCCTGGGCCGACGTGGCCACGTCGGCGGCGGAGCGGGGCGGACTGCGCGTCGACCACGATTCGGCACCGGCAGGTCCTACTTTCCCCTTCGGCGCCCACGTCGCGGTCGTGGACATCGACACAGAGACCGGCGCCGTGCGCCTGGAGCGCATCGTCGCCGTCGACGACGCCGGCACCGTGCTCAACCCGCTGCTGGCGGAGGGCCAGCGCCACGGCGGCCTCGCCCAGGGAGCCGCCCAGGCGCTGCTCGAGGAGGTCCGCTACGACCCCGACGGTAACCCGGTCACCGCCAACCTGGCCGACTACGCGTTCATTTGCGCCACGGACCTGCCGAGCTTCGAGCTGGTGGCGATGGAGACGCCGACACCCATGAACCCCCTCGGCGCCAAGGGTATCGGGGAGTCCGCCACCATCGGCTCCACGCCGGCGGTGCAAAGCGCAGTCGTCGACGGGCTCGCTCACCTGGGGGTCCGCCACCTCGACATGCCTGCCAGCCCCGAGAAGATCTGGCGCGCGATCCGCGACGCGGTTCCATCGCCTGCGGATCCTGGCTGACCGAGCGCCGCCGGTTCGACAGACCTAGTAAAACATCAGGGGTAACACTGGACTCCGAGGGAGGGGGGACCATGCGGGTCTCGATGACCGTGAACGCCGCCGCGGGGGAGCACGAGGTCGAACCCCGCCTGCTGCTCGTCCACTACCTGCGCGACGTGCTCGGGCTCACGGGCACCAACATCGGCTGTGACACCTCGTCGTGCGGTGCGTGCACCGTCCACCTGGACGGTGAGTCGGTCAAGTCGTGCACCATCCTGGCCGTGCAGGCCGACGGTGCTCAGATCACCACCATCGAGGGGCTGGCGTCGGGGGGCGAGCTCCACCCCATGCAGGAGGCCTTCCGCCAGCATCACGGCCTCCAGTGCGGCTACTGCACCCCGGGGATGGTCATGGCCGCGGTGTCTCTTCTCGACGAGCACCCCGATCCGTCCGAGGCCGAGGTGCGCGAGGGTCTGGAAGGCAACCTGTGCCGCTGCACCGGTTACCACAACATCGTCAAAGCCGTCCTCGCCGCCGCCCAGGGCCGGCTTGCGGCGGGCGGCGCCACTCCAGCGCCGGCGCCCAGCGGGGCGGCGAGCGGGGCGGCGTCATGACCGCGACCGAGGTCCCCCCCGCTGAAGCCCGGGTCCTCGGCACCAGGCTGCTGCGCAAGGAGGATCCGAAGCTGCTGACGGGCGAGTCCCGGTTCATCGCCGACCTGGTGGTGCCCGGGGCGCTGCATCTCGCTGTCGTGCGCGGCACCGTCGCCCACGCCCGGATCGCTTCGATCGACGCCGGCGCCGCCCGGGCCATGACCGGCGTGGTCGCAGTGTTGACCGGCGCGGACCTTAGAGGCGAGTGGGCCGCGCCCATGCCCTGCGCGTGGCCCGTCACCCCTGACATGAAGAACCCCGCCCACTACCCCCTCGCCGTCGACAAGGTGTGCTACCTGGGCGACGGGGTCGCCGTGGTGGTGGCCGAGAGCGAATACGCCGCCCGCGACGCAGCCGACGCGGTGGTCGTGGAGTACGAGACGCTGCCGGCGGTCGTCGACCTCAACGACGCGCTGTCGGACCGGGTGGTGATCCATGACGAGATCGGCACCAACAAGAGCTACGTCTGGGAGCTTGCCCCCGATCCCGCGGCGGTCGAGCGGGCGTTCGCCGACGCCGCGCACACCGTGCGGGGCCACTACCTGCAGCAGCGCCTGATCCCGTCGGCCATCGAGCCGCGGGGCGTGCTGGTGGTGCCACAGCCCTTCGGTGGGGATTTCACCGTCTACTCCTCCACGCAGATCCCTCACATCCTCAAGGTGATGCTGGCGGTTACATCGGGGATCTCCGAGAGCAAACTCCGCGTCGTCGCCCCCGCGGTGGGCGGCGGCTTCGGCTCCAAGCTCAACGTGTACCCCGAGGAGCTCCTCGCCCTGGCGCTGGCCAAGCGCATGGGAAGGCCAATGCGCTGGATCGAGGAGCGCTCGGAGACGCCCTTGTCGACCATCCAGGGCCGGGGGCAGATCCAGGACATAGAGCTGGCGGCCGACGCCGACGGTCGGGTCACCGCCGCGAGGGTGCAGATCCTCGCGGACATGGGTGCCTACCTCATGCTCGTCACCCCGGGCGTCCCCCTCCTCGGTGGGTTCCTCTACGGCGGGGTATACGACATCCCCGCGTACTCGTTCACGTGCACGGCGGTGTTCACCACCAAGACGCCTACCGACGCATATCGCGGCGCCGGGCGCCCCGAAGCGACCTACGCAATCGAGCGGGCCATGGACGAGTTGGCGGCCAAGCTCGGAGTCGACCCGGCCGAGTTGCGCAGGCGCAACTACATAAAGCCCGATCAGTTCCCCTACACGGCCGCGGCGGGGCTCGTCTACGACAGCGGGAACTACGAAGCGGCCCTCGACAAGGCGCTGGACCTGGCCGGCTACGCCGACGTGCGGGCCGAGCAGGAGCGGCGCCGGCAGGCGGGCTCAATCAGGCAACTCGGCGTCGGGGTCTCGTCGTACATGGAGATGTGCGGGCTGGCCCCCTCCCGCGCCCTCGCCTCGCTCAACTACTCGGCCGGCGGCTGGGAGGCGGCGACGGTCAGGCTCCTGCCCACAGGCAAGGTCCAGGTCGTCACCGGGACCACGCCCCACGGACAGGGACACGAGACCTCCTGGTCGATGATCGTGGCGGACCGCATGGGCGTCGGCCCCGACGACGTCGAGGTGCTCCACTCCGACACGGCCGTGTCGCCCTACGGCATGGACACCTACGGGTCGCGCTCGCTCGCCGTCGGCGGCGTCGCCGTGGCCATGGCCACCGACAAGGTCATCGACAAGGCACGCCAGATCGCTGCCCACCAACTCGAGGTGGCGGCCGAGGACCTGGAGCTGTCCGGGGGGTCGTTCACGGTGCGGGGCTCGCCGGACAAGACGATCCCGCTGGGCGCCATCGCCTTCGGTGCGTTCACCGCCCACAACCTCCCCGACGGTATGGAACCCAATCTCGAGGCGTCGATGCATTTCGACCCGCCCAACTTCACCTTCCCGTTCGGCACCCACATCTGCGTGGTGGAGGTCGACACCGAGACGGGCTCGGTTGACCTGCAGAAATACGTGGCCGTCGACGATTGCGGCAACCAGGTCAACCCCCTCATCGTCGAGGGCCAGATCCACGGTGGCATAGTCCAGGGCGTGGCCCAGGCGCTTTGGGAGGAGGCCGTCTACGACGGCGACGGCAACCTGCTCACCACCACCATGATCGACTATTTGGTGCCCTCCGCCCCGGACTTCCCGAGCTTCGTGACCGGCACGACGGTGACGCCGAGCCCGAGCAACCTGCTCGGGGTGAAAGGCGTTGGCGAGGCGGGCACCATCGGCTCCGCCCCGGCGCTGATCAACGCCGTGGTCGACGCGCTCAGCCCTCTCGGGGTCACCGACATCAAGATGCCGGCGTCACCCCAGCGGGTGTGGGCCGCCATCCAGGCCGCCAGGACCGGTACGCGCGACGGCGCCCCGACCATCTCCGACGGCGCTACCGCGGGCGACGCGTGGCGGTCCGCCGGCGCCGACGAGGCGCCCCGGCGGACCGACGATCCCACCGCCGGGGGTACCGTCACGCCCGGAAGCCCTGCCACGCCGGAAGAGTCCGAGGAGGACCGATGATTCCTGCCGCGTTCGACTACAAGCGGGCCGGGTCGCTCGACGAGGCCATCGGGCTCCTCGGCGAGGGAGGTGACGACGCCAAGCTGATCGCGGGGGGCCACTCCCTGCTCCCGCTCATGAAGCTGCGTCTGGCCGCCCCCGCCACCCTCATCGACATCGCAGGCCTACGCGACCTGTCGTACATACGCGACGCCGGTGATTCCGTCGCCATCGGCGCGCTCACCCGCCACCATGACCTCGAGCACAGCGACGTCCTCGCCGCCGAGGTACCACTGCTGGCCCACGTCGCCGGCACGATCGGCGACCCTCAGGTGCGCCACCGGGGCACGATTGGAGGCTCCCTGGCCCATGGCGACCCCGCCTCGGACCTGCCCGCCGCGTGCCTCGCACTCGGTGCCACCTTCACCGTCGTGGGTCCGTCGGGGGAACGTCGCATCGCCGCCAACGATTTCTTCCAGGGTTTCTTGGAGACGGCCCTCGCCGCCGACGAGGTCCTGGTGGAGATCACCGTGCCCAAGGCTGGGGGTGCGGGCTGGTCGTTCCAGAAGTTCAACCGGAGGGCCCAGGACTGGGCAATCGTCGGGGTGGCCGCCGTCCGCAACGGCTCCACCGGGATCGGCCTGGTCAACATGGGCTCCGTCCCGCTTCGGGCCGGCGCCGTCGAGGCCGCCCTCGACGGTGGTGCGTCTATCGCGGAGGCGGCGAGCCACGCGTCCGACGGCCTGGACCCGCCCGCGGACCTCAACGCCAGCCCCGAGTACCGCCGTCACCTCGCCGAGGTGCTCGTGCGGCGGGCATTGGAGGAGGCCGGCCGGCGCTCCTGAGTGCCTAGCGTGCGCGTCCCGCGGCTCGCGCCGGCAGGCTCGGGCAGCGAGAAGGGATCATGACTCTTGCCGAACGAACTCGACTGCCAGGTCGCCGACAGAGTGGCGGTCCTCACCCTCCAGGTCCCGGAGCGGCGAAACGCCCTGAGCGAGGGTTTGATAACCGAGATCATTGCCGCCCTCGACGACCTCGAGTCGCGCGACGACGTCGGCGCGCTCGTCGTCACCGGCGCTCCCCCGGCGTTTTGCGCCGGCGGCGCGCTCGGCGATCTCGCCGCCCCCGACACCGGTGACCGAACGCGACGGGAGCGCCTCAGGTTCATCTACGAGGCGTTCCTGCGCGTGGCTCGCTCGCCGCTGCCCACGGTGGCTGCGGTCAACGGTCCCGCCGTGGGAGCCGGCATGAACCTGGCCCTGGCCTGCGACGTGCGCATCGCCGGCCGCTCCGCCCGGTTCGAAACCAGGTTCTTGGAGCTCGGCCTGCACCCTGGCGGCGGTCATACGTGGATGGCGCAGCGGATCGTGGGACCCCAGGCGGTGGCGGCAACCGTGCTCTTCGGTGAGCGCCTGCCCGCGGAGCGCGCCGCCGCCGTGGGCCTGGTGTGGTCGGTGGTCGACGACGCCGGCCTGCTCGACGCGGCGCGGGCCATGGCGAAGCGGGCGGCGGCCTTCGACCCGGATATCGTCCGACGGGCCAAGCGCACAATGGCCGAGACCGCCGCCGCCGCCGACCTCGGAGCCGCCGTGGACATCGAGCTCGACGCCCAGGTGTGGTCGATGGGGCGGCCCGCCTTCGCCGAGGGGATCACCGCCCAAAAGCGCCGTTAGCAGTCGCAGTCGCGGGCGTTCTGGGGACGCAAACCAAGACGATGTCCTGGTTTGCGTCCCCAGAATGGCTGCGCCCCCGCCCTTCGCGCCCTTCCCGGCCCTTTCCGGCGGCCCGACCGGCCGGTGAGCGCCTCGCCCACCCCTAGCCTGTAGACGATGGCCGCCCCCGACATCGCATCCCCGGCACCCCCGGCATCCCCGGCATCCCCGGCACTGCCGGCACCGCCGGCACCGCCGGCACCGCCGGCATCCCCGGCACCGCCGGCATCCCCGGCACCTCGCATCCCGGCTGCGCCCCCGGGCTCGGTGGACGACGTGGTCGCCGCCCTCACCGCCCACGGCTACCTCGCCGACGACGGTTTGGCCACCGCCGTGTACCTGGCCATGGTCCTGCACCGCCCCCTGCTGTTGGAGGGCGAAGCCGGCGTGGGCAAGACCGAGGTGGCCAAGGTCCTGGCCCGCTGGACCGGCGGCGAGCTGCTCCGCCTCCAGTGCTACGAAGGCATCGACTTGTCCCAGGCCGCCTACGAGTGGGACTACGCCCGCCAGTTGCTGCACCTGAGGGCGGTGGAGGCGTCGGGCGAATCGGCGCGCCAGGCGGAGGACGAGTTGTACGACGAGCGGTTCTTGGTGCGCCGCCCGCTGCTGCGAGCCCTTGAGAAGGTGGAAGGGCCTCCGCCTGTATTGCTGGTCGACGAGATCGACCGTGCCGACGACGAGTTCGAAGCCTACCTGCTGGAGATCCTCTCGGAGTATGCGGTGACCATCCCCGAGATCGGGACCGTGCACGCCGAGGTGCCTCCGCTCGTCGTGCTCACCTCCAACCGCACCCGCGACGTCCACGACGCCTTGAGGCGCCGGTGCCTCTACCACTGGGTCGAGCATCCGAGCTTCGAGCGTGAGGTGGCGATCGTGGCGCTGCGCGCCCCCGAAGCCCTGCCCCGTCTGGCCCGCCAGATCGCCGGCGCCGTCGAGGCCTTGCGGGGGCTCGGCCTTTACAAGCCGCCGGGCGTAGCCGAGACGATCGACTGGGCGGCCGCGGTTTCCGCCCTCGGCCGGAGCGCCATCGACGCCCGGACCGTGGACGTCACCCTCGGCGCCGTGCTCAAGTACCAGGAAGATCAGCAGCGGGTGCGTGCCGCCGGCATCGACGAGCTGGTGCGCGCCGCCGTCCTGCGAGGCGGCTGAGCCGTGCCGGACCCTGCCACGCCCCCCGACTCTTTGCCATCCGCCCCGGTCACGCCCCCCGAGCGCCTCGTTGTGGCCTTCGCCCGCGTCCTGCGGGGCGCCGGCCTGGACGTGCCCGCCGGCGATGTCGTCACCTTCGCCCGGGCGCTCGGGCACGTGGGCCTCGAGTCCCGCCGTCCCGTGTACTGGGCGGGCCGGGCCACCCTCGTCCACCGACCCGAGGACATACCCGTCTACGACGGCGCCTTCGCCTCCTTCTGGCTCGGGCGCCAGCCGGTGATCACCCCGGTGGTGGCGTCACCGGTGGTCGTCCAGTTGGACACCGGCGAAGAGGGCGAGGCCCCGCCCCCCGATCCCGACGGCGAACAAGACCCTCAGCCGACGCTCACCGTCCGCTACAGCGCCACCGAGGTGCTGCGTCACCAGGACTTCTCGGACTTCACGGCGTCGGACTGGGCCGAGGGCCGCCGCCTGCTCGCCGCCCTACGGGTCAGCACCGAGCAGCGCCGCTCCCGGCGCCTGCGCCCCACCAAGCGCCGCCGGGGGCGCCCCGACGTGGGGCGGACCGTACGCCGGGCCCTCACCAGCGACGGTGAGCCGATCCGGCGGGCGTGGCGTGCGCCCGCACCCCGCCCCCGGCGCCTGGTGCTGCTGGTCGACATCTCGGGTTCGATGGAGCCCTACGCCCGTGGCCTGCTGCGTTTTGCCCACGCCGCGGTGTGCGCCCGGGGGACGGGGATGGTCGAGGTATTCACCCTCGGCACCCGCCTCACCCGCATCACCCGGCCATTGTCGTGGCGCGATCCCGACGCCGCCCTGGCCGGCGCCGGCGGTTCCGTCGCCGACTGGTCGGGAGGGACCAGGCTCGGTGACGGGCTCGGCGAGTTCAACGACCGCTGGGGCACGCGGGGCATGGCGCGCGGTGCGGTGGTGGTCATCCTGTCCGACGGGTGGGACCGCGGCGACCCCGACGAACTGGGCGCCCAGATGGGACGCCTGAGCCGGGTCGCCCACCGCATCGTGTGGGTGAACCCCCTCAAAGCGACACCGGGGTACGCGCCGCTGGCCCGTGGGATGGCTGCGGCCCTCCCGTGGGTTGACGATTTCGTGGAGGGCCATTCGCTCGCATCGCTCGAACATCTGGCCGCGGTGGTTGGAGGAAGAGGGGAAAGGAAAAGCCCGTTATGAAAGAGGTCCTCGCAGACATCGAGCGGTGGCGCGCAGAGGGCAAGAAGGTGGCGGTGGCACGCGTCGTCGGCATCGAGGGGTCAGGTCCGCGCCTGCCCGGGGCGACGATGGCGGTCAGCGACGCCGGCGAGGTGGCCGGCTCGGTGTCGGGCGGGTGCGTCGAGGGCGCCGTGGTCACCGAGGCCCTGGCGGTGCTGGAGGGCGACGGGCGTCCCAAGCTGTGCACTTTCGGCTACTCAGACGACGAGGCCTTCGCCGTCGGCCTGACGTGCGGCGGGACCATCCGCGTCTTCGTGGAGTCCCTCGACTGGTGAGCCTGTTCGAGCTGCTCTCGGAGGCGCTACGGACGGAGGCGCCCGTAGCCCTGGCCGAGGTGGTCGAAGGCCCTGACGACCTGCTCGGGGGAAAGCTCCTGAT
Source organism: Acidimicrobiales bacterium (assembly GCA_035552775.1). Classification (GTDB taxonomy): domain Bacteria; phylum Actinomycetota; class Acidimicrobiia; order Acidimicrobiales; family Palsa-688; genus DASZKW01. The sequence goes on from DASZKW010000016.1 coordinate 27,787, forward strand.
CCGACCCGAGGCCGACCCTGCGATCAGCGGCAGCCTCGGCGACTCAGATCTGGACCGGGTGGTGGCGCGCGACGCCGGGGGCGAACTGGCCGCCGGGCTCACCGTCACCCGCCACTACGGCCGCCACGGCGAGGCCCGCGGGCGTGACGTGTCCGTGTTCATCGAGTCGTTCGCCCCCCCGCCGCGCATGGTCATATTCGGCGCCGTCGACTTCACCGCGGCGCTGGCCAAGGTGGCCAAGATCCTCGGCTACCGGGTCACGGTCTGCGACGCCCGACCCGTGTTCGCCACCAGGGCCCGGTTCCCGATGGCCGACGAGTTGGTGGTCGACTGGCCCGATCGTTACCTGCGGGCCTCGGGTCGCGACCTCGGTCCCCGCGACGCGGTGTGCGTGCTCACCCACGACCCCAAGTTCGACGTCCCGGCCGTGGTCGCCGCCCTGGAGACCGACGTCGGCTACCTCGGGGCCATGGGCTCGCGCCGCACGCACGGCGAGCGGGTGCACCGCCTGATGGAGGCGGGGGTCACAGGATCGGGCCTTCGCCGCCTCATGGGCCCCATCGGCCTCGACATCGGCGCTCGCACCCCGGAGGAAACGGCGGTGTCCATCTGCGCGGAGATCATCTCCATGCACACGGGCAAGGCGGCACCGTCGCTGCGCGACCAGGAGGGGCCGATCCACCCCGACCTGAGCAGATCGGGTGCCGGCGCCGCCGCCCGCTGAGCACCGGAATCGTATTGGGATCAGATGTCGCCGCGTGACAACAACCAGCCCCAATCGGTGGCCTCCCGGGCCGCGGTGGTCCTCGCAGCCGGCGAAGGGAGCCGATTTGCGGCCGACCTGCACAAGCTGTTGGCCCCTTGGCGGGGCCGGCCGCTGGCGTCCTGGGCGATGCGCCACGCGGTGGAGGCGGGCATCGGCCCCACCTGGGTGGTAACCGGCGCCACCGACCTGGCTCCTGCATTACCCGGCGGGGTGGAGGTGCTGGCCAACCCGGAGTGGAAGCGGGGCCAGGCCACCTCGCTGGCGGTCGCCGTGGGAGAGGCTCGCCGGCGGGGGATCGACGCCATAGTGGTCGGCCTGGCCGACCAGCCGCTCATCGCCCCAGCGGCGTGGCGCCGGGTGGCCGCCGTCGACGGTCCCGTCGGGGTCGCCACCTACGGCGGCCGGCGCCGCAACCCGGTCCTGCTGCGCCACGACGTGTGGGACGCGCTTCCCGTCGCTGGTGACGAAGGAGCGCGAGGGCTGATCTTGGGTCGTCCAGAACTCGTCATCGAAGTAGCGTGCGAGGGCGACCCTGCAGACATCGACACAGTGGAGGACCTGGCCCGATGGATCTGATCAACGATTTCCGAGTCGGCGTCCCTGTCGCCGATGCCTGGAAGGTCCTCACCGACGTCGAGCGCATAGCGCCCCACCTGCCCGGCGCCCAGCTCAAGGAGATCGCCGGCGACGAGTACCGGGGCGTCGTCAAGGTGAAGGTGGGCCCGATCACCGCCCAATACAAGGGCGCGGCCACCTTCGTCGAGAAGGACGAGACGGCCGGGCGCGTGGTGCTGCGCTGCACGGGACGCGACACCCGTGGTCAGGGCAACGCCAACGCGACCATCACCGCCACCATGAAGCCCGACGGTGACGGCACGCGCGTGACGGTGAAGACAGATCTGACCGTCACCGGCAAGGTCGCCCAGTTCGGCCGGGGGGTGCTGTCGGACGTGAGCCACAAGCTGATCGGCCAGTTCGTCGCCGCCCTCGAGGCTGACATCGCCGCGCACGGCACCGCGAGCAGCGCAGGGGCGACGAGCGATGCCGCGGCAGGCGCCTCTACGCCTGCCAAATCGGCGCCGGCGACCGCTGCGGCGGCCAAGTCGGCGCCCCCCAGCCCTGCGCCGGCGACCGCTGCGGCGGCCAAGTCGGCGCCCCCCAGCCCTGCGCCGGCGACCGCTGCGGCGGCCAAGTCGGCGCCCCCCAGCCCTGCGCCGGCGACCTCTGCGCGCGCCAAGTCGACGCCCGTGACCCCTGCGCCGGCCGGCCCTGCGCCCGCCGATTTGGCGGCGGCCAACGGCGCCCCGGACAAGGAAAGTGTTCCCACACCAGCGGGGCCCGGCGCCGAGGCCCCGGCCGCCTCCGCCCCCCCGGCCGCTACCGCGCCTAACCCCTCCAGGCCTGCCACCACGCCGGCCGGTGCCGCCACGTCCGGCGGTGTGCGCACGATCACGGCACCCGAGGTCGAGCCGGTGGACCTCTTCGACGCAGCCGGCGCCTCTGTGGCCAAGCGCCTGTTGCCCCTGGTCGGCGGGGGAGCGATCCTGTTGTTGGTGCTGCTGGTCGTCCGCCGCCGGAGACGGTGACCCCCGCGCCTGCCGTCGGGGACCCCGGGGCGGGCGTAGGTGTCGCCGACCTCGAACGGGTGACCGAGTTGCTCGGGCATCGGCCGCGGGGCGAGTTCGAGGTGGAGGTGCGCGACGGCGCCGGGGCCCCCCTGGTGATAAGCAACGCCCCGTTCCTCGGCGATGGCACCCCCATGCCCACGCGCTACTGGCTCGTCGGCGCCGCTGCGTGCCTGGCCGTCGACCGTCTGGAGTCCGCCGGCGGCGTCCGGGCCGCCGCGGCCGCGTGCGCCCCAGCAGCTGTCGCCGCCGCCCACGCCCGCTACGCAGCCGAGCGCGACGCCGCCATAGCGTCGGGGTGGTCGGGCCCCAGGCCGAGCGGTGGGGTGGGCGGGACACGCAAGGGCGTGAAATGCCTGCACGCCCACTACGCCTGGCACCTGGCGGGCGGGGACGACCCCGTCGGCCGCTGGGTCGCCGCCCGCCTCGACCAGCCCGTCTGGTGAGCGAACCGGTAGCCGCCATCGACTGCGGGACCAACTCCACCCGACTGCTCGTCGCCGACGCCGGAGGGTGCAGCGTCGAGCGGCTCATGCGCATCACCCGCCTGGGGCACGGCGTCGACAGGACCGGGGAGCTGTCCCCCGACGCGGTGGCGCGCACCGTCGACGTGCTCCGCGAGTACCGGGTTGTGATGGACCGCCACGGTGCGAGACGTGTGAGGGTCGTGGCCACGTCAGCGGCTCGCGACGCCGCCAACAGGGAGGACTTCTTCGCCGCCGCCACCGAGGTGGTCGGGGTTCGCCCGGAGCTGCTGAGCGGGGAGGAGGAGGGGCGTCTGGCCTTCGCCGGCGCCACCGCCGAGCTGGACGGCACCGGCGCGCCGTACCTCGTAGCCGACATCGGCGGCGGGTCCACAGAGATCGTCGTGGGTGGCAGCGGAGGCCCCGAAGAAGTCAGGACCGTGGTGGGGGCGGTGTCGCTCGACGTGGGCTGCGTGCGTGTCACCGAGCGCTGGCTTACCAGCGACCCGCCCACCGACGCCGAGCTGGCCGCCGGGCGCGAGGCCGTGAAGGCGCTCCTCGACGACGTCAGCCGCGACCTTCCCGCCACCTGCCGGGCGGCGACCCTGGTGGGCCTGGCCGGCACCGTCGCCGCCCTGGCCGCCGTCGACCAGGGCGTCGACACCTACGACCGGGACAGGGTCCATCACCACGTCCTCGAGCGGACGTCGGTCGAGGCGATCCTCGCCGACCTGGCCTCCCTGCCCGCCGGCCTCCGCCCCCAACGCCCCGGGGTCGAACCAGCGCGCGCCGAGGTGATCGTCGGTGGTGCCGTGGTCCTCGCCGCGCTCATGGAGCACTTCGGTTTCGAGAGTTGCCTGACGTCAGAAGCCGACATCCTCGACGGCCTGGTCACCACTCTCCTGGACTGATCGCGGGGCCGGTCAGCTGGGCCGGTCACCTTTCTCCGCCGGTAGCATCACCGCGATGAACGGAGTGGGGCAATGACGTGGGCCCCCCACCACAACTGGGTGTCCCTCAAGCTGACTGGGCGCCGCGTGCTACTGCGCCCCTTGGCCGTCCACGACTTCGAGGCGTGGCGGGAGGTCCGGACCCGCTCCCGGCACTGGCTGGTCAGGTGGGAGCCCCGCCCGGTGCCCGGTCAGCCCGACGCCTCGGATGACCGGCGGGTGTTCTCCGCCCGGTGCGGCGCCCGCGAGCGGGAGCGCCAGTTGGGTGTCGGTTACGGCTTCGGGATCTTCGTCGGCGACCGCTTCGCCGGCGAGATCAATCTGTCGTCGGTGCAGCGGGGCCCGTTCCAGAACGCCTACGTCGGATACTGGATCGACGAGGCCATGGCCGGTCACTCCTACACGCCCGAGGCGCTGGTGGTGCTGTGCCGTTTCGCCTTCGAGGATCTCGCCCTCCACCGGCTCCAGGCGTCGATCATCCCGAGGAACATGCCAAGTCACCGCGTGGTCGAGAAGGTGGGGTTGCGCGAGGAGGGCACCGCGCTGCGATACCTCGAGATCAACGGCGTGTGGGAGGACCACGTGCGCTACGCCATCACCGCCGAGGAATGGGCTGTCCGCCGCGCTGTCTACTTGAGGGACTGGATCGAGCCCTGATCACATGCCGGGCGCTCAGTCGCGGCGGACCACTGCCGGTGAGTGCCGGAAGAAGGCCTCCACGTCACTCTCGTAGCGGTACCTGGGTTCTGTTTCGCCGACCGTGCGGCGCAGCCGGGCCGCGCCGATGAAATGCTCGACGGCGCCGGCCGTGCTGTAGCGGTAGTTGAACCCGGCGGCTTTCAGTTTGGAGTTGTCGACGCCGCGCCCGAAGCGCAACAGGTCCAGCAGCTCGGGAGGGAGGTCGACCAGGTGGAGGCGGCCGAGGGGTCCCGTCGCGGTCGCTGTGAACGCGGGCGGCAGCGGAAATGCCCGCTTGCCGGCGATCGCGATGATCTCACTCCACGGGAGGCGGCCGTCGCCGGCGACGTTGTACACACCGTCCAGCCGGCGCTGCACGGCGAAGCAGACGGCCCTGACCACGTCGTCCTCCTCGACGACTTGGAGTTGGGGATCGAATCCGGCCATTTTTGGCACCAGTGGCAGGGACAGGGCCTTGGACACCGGAGTGGCGATGTTGGGGCCGAGGACGTTCGCGCAGCGCAAGACGGCGACGTCCACGTTGGCGTGGTCCTCCGCGTAGTCGCGCAGGTAGCTCTCGGCCTCCAGCAGCGAGCGCTCAACCGGGGTGTAGGCCGATCCCGCCCGGGCCGTCGTCTCGGTGAACCAGGTGGGGTCGCGGGCCGAGGAGCCGTACACGAGCGTCGACGACTTGACCACCAGGGCGCGCACCGGGCTGTCTCCGCCTTCGATGGCCCCGAGCAGGTTCATGGTGCCGATGACGTTGCGCTCGTGGATCCGACCACCGCCGATCCTGGTGGAATCGACTACGAGCCCGGCGTGGATGACGGTATCGGCCCGGATGGCACGGACCAGACGGTTGAGGATGGAAAACGTCTCGTCCGCCCGGACGAACTCGGTGCGCTCGAACTGGAGCACCGGCTCCTCGGTGTCGATGCCGACCACCACCTCGACCGACGGCAGGCGTTCGAGCGCCTGGGCCGTGCGGCCCCCCCAGAACGACGACAGCCCGGTGATCAGGACCCGCTGGCGTTGCACGGCTCAGCCGAACCACACGCTGCGCCGCTGGCGCAACATGTCGTAGAGCTCGGTTTGCATGCGGTTACGGATCTCCTCGGACTCGTTGAGAATTCGGCTGCGTGGGTAGCGCTCCTGGTCGGCGTCGACGTCGAAATGCACCGGGTCGAGCACCCTGAAGCGCATCTTGGCCGGGAACGGAATCACCAGCCCCGCGGGGCCGAACACGAGCATGTTGGCGGTGAGGGGGGCGTAGGGCACCCGCAGAAGCTTGGCCAGCCGGGAGGACTTGGCGATCATCGGCATGGTCTCCTCCCCCCCCACCACGGCGATAGGTACCACTGGTACCCCGGCCCGCATGGCGATCTCGACGAAGCCGCCCCGGCCGAAGCGGCTCAGCTGGTAGCGCTGCGAGTAGTACTTTCCGGTGGCCTTGGTGCCCTCCGGGAAGACCAGGACGAGTTGGTGGTCGTCGTGGAGGATCCGGTAGGCGTTGTCGGGGTGGGCGGCGACCCCGCCACCCCTGGACCACATGGTGCCGACGACGGGCATGGCCCGGAAGAAGTAGTCGGCCAGGCCGTACACGGGCCGTTCGAGCTCGGTCTCGATGCCGTGCATGATGGTGGGGGCGTCCGCAGGGATGGCGCCGGCATGGTTGGCCACCAGCAGCGCCCCACCCGCGGTCGGGATCTTCTCCAGGCCCTCCCACTCCGCGCGGAACCAGTGGCTGTAGACGCCGCCGTAGAGCCGGCGCAGGACCTGCCTCGTGCGCTCGGACCTGCCCCATTCGTCGACGTCGCCGTGGCGGGTGCCTACAGACTCGGGCTCGGCGGGGAGACGCAGCGGCAGGAGGTCGGTGCCGCGGCGCTCGGCGGGGAGGGCGTCGGTGCCGTGGCGCTCCTCGGTGCGGCCGTCGGTCACCCTCGAAGCGTAGTGCCGTAGGGCTGGAGGGATTACCGCGGACGGAGGCGGCCGGCGCGTGATGCGGGGGCGTAGCGGTAGATCGCCACGCCATGGATGGCGCGACGGGGGACCGGCCCCCAGTGGCGGCTGTCGGTGCTCTCCGCAGCATTGTCGCCGTGCACCCACACGGCGTCGCCTTCCACCGCTGAGACCCGTTTGACGAGCGTGAGCGGGATCCGGTCGCCGGCCGCGCCGCCGGGCCGGCGGGGTTCGGCCAGGGCCACCACCGCCCCGGGCCGTATCCGGAGCCGCCTCACTACCACCAGGCGGTCACCGGGGGCGATGGCGGGCAGCATGCTGCGCCCCACCACCTGGACCCGCTGGAACAACCGGGGGCGCCGAGCAGCCCGGCGGCGTCGAAGCCGGCGCAGCGGAGGATCGGACCGCGCCTCTTGCGGGGTATGGTCGGATTCGGAAGCCATCTCTCCCAAGGAGTCTCGACCATGAGCACCCTGTCCCGCCTGCTCTGCCTCGCCGACCGGGTTAGCGAACCCCGCCCCGTCCACGCCCACTGCGACCTTCCTTGCGGTGTGTACGACCCCGCCCAAGCTCGAATCGAGGCAGAATCGGTGAAGGGTTGCATGGACAAGTTCAACTCCTCTGACGACAACGTGTTCAAGACCCGTGCCGTGGTCATCAAGGAAGAGCGGGCGGAACTGGTCAAGCATCATCTGTGGGTCCTTTGGACCGACTACTTCAAGCCTCCCCACCTCGAGAAGTACCCGGAGCTGCACGAGCTGTTCTGGAAGGCGACCAAGGCCGCCGGCGAGGCCAAGAAGACCAACGACGTCGCCGTGGCTGACGACCTGCTCAACCAGATCGCTGAGATCGACAAGATTTTCTGGGAGACCAAGAAGGGCTGAGCACCGCCCGGACCACCACCGGGAGGCCGTCGATCGGAAAAATAAACCAGCGCGCCGTCAACGGGTCGGCTCTTTGGTCGCCTCGACCCCGATTTCGTCTTCGGAGAGTGCCGACTTGGCGCGCCTGACCCAGATTACGCCCAGGCCGGTGGCGATGGCGGCGATCAGGCCGCCGGCCAGCTCGGGGATCACGGCGGCGTGGCGGGTGAGGCGGGCCACCACGTAGGAGAAGACCGCCAACGTCGACGCCCACAGCGCCGACGCCGCCACGTTGGCGGCGGTGAATCGGCGCCAAGACAGGCCGCTGGCGCCGGCCCCGATGGCGACGTAGGTCCTGACCACGGAGATGAAACGGCCGAGCATGAGCAGGGGGGTGCCGCGGTCCACGAACAGGCGGCGGACCACGGCCACGTTGACGGCCGCTCGCCGGGACCGCCCGGCGATGGCTCCCAGGACCCGTGACCCGCCCCGCCGCCCGATCTGGAAGCCCACTTGGTCACCGATGACGGCGGCTGCGAAGGCCACGGCGACGATCGCCGCCAGGCTCAGGCGATGGGTCACGCCCCCGTATATGGCCGCTGCCACCAGCGCCGTCTCGCCCGGCACGGGGAGCCCCAGGCTCTCCAGGCCCACCACGGCCGCCAAGGCGAAGTAGCCGTAGCCCGCTACGAGTTGGTCCACGGACCCTGGCACAACTCCCATTGTGGCCCCACCCACGTTGGCGACCGGTGAGAGGATGATGTGAACATTCTCAGCCTGAGCGCCTGACGGCGCTCCGTGCTCACATCATTTTCACATGCAACGGTAGGTACGGTCGTGGCAGTGCGCGTGCTCGTCGTCGAGGATGAGGTGCGAATGGCCGCTTTGCTCCGGCGGGGTCTGGAGGAGGACGGCTATGCCGTCGACGTCGCCCTCGACGGCAAGGATGCGTTGTGGAGGGGCATCGAGGCAGACTACGACGCCATCGTCCTCGACGTCATGCTCCCCGGTCTGGACGGCTTCGAGGTCTGCAGGCGGCTTCGGGAGGCGGAGCGCTGGGCCCCGGTGCTCATGCTCACCGCCCGCACCGAGGTGAGCGAGAGGGTGCGCGGTCTCGACGTGGGCGCCGACGACTATCTCCTCAAGCCGTTCAGCTTCGCGGAGCTGGTCGCCCGCATCCGTGCTCTCACCCGCCGGGGACACGAGGCCCGACCCGCCGTGCTCCAAGTTGGCGACCTGCGCCTGGACCGGGCGAGCTGGCACGCCTGGCGGGGGACCACCCCGCTGTCGTTGTCACCGAAGGAGTTCACGCTCCTCGAGCTGTTCATGCAGCACCCGGGGGAAGTCATAACCCGGACCCGCATCATCGAGCACGTGTGGGACTTCGCTTTCGGGGGGACCTCCAACGTGGTCGACCAGTACGTCGTCTACCTGCGCCGCAAGGTCGACAGGCCCTTCGGCCGCAACGATCTGGAGACCGTCCGGGGGGCCGGGTACCGGCTCAGGGCGGGCTGACGGTGCCCATCCGTATCCGCTTGACCCTCGCCTTCGCCCTGGCCGCCGCTGCGGTCATCGGCGCCGGCAGCTTGATATACCTGCGCGTCCTGACGGCTCAGCTGCATACGACCATCGACGCCGAGCTCACGGCCCGAGCCCTCAGCCTGCGCCCGGCGCTGGAGTCGGCGCCCATCGATACGCTCACGGCGACGGTGGCGCGCCAGTCGGAGGGCGGCCAGCTCACCCAGGTGCTCGGGCCTGACGGGTCATTGCTCGCCTCCTCGTCGGCGGCGGGAGCCCGCCCGCTGCTGCGAGCGGCCGAGCTCGCCCCGGTGCCCGGGCGTCCCCGCACCTTCGACGCCCACGTCTCCGGCCGTGTCGCACACGACGTCGACTCGACGCAAGTGCGGGTCTTGGCCGGGCCGGTGCCCCTGGCGGACGGCAGGGGGGTGCTCCTGGTGGCCACCTCGCTCCGGCCCACCAACGACGCCCTCGACCGCATAACCGACGTCACCGCGTGGGCGGGGTCCTTCGCCGTGCTTCTCGCCGGCCTGGCCGGCTGGCTGCTCGCCACGGCCGCGCTCCGTCCCGTCGAGCGCATGCGACGCCAGGCCGCGGCGCTGTCTGCGGACGACTCGACGAGCGGTATCGCCGAGGTCAGGACCCATGACGAGATCGCCGCCCTGAGCCGGACCATGAACGACCTCCTTGGTCGCCTCCGCGGCGCCCTCGAGCGCGAGCGCTCCTTCGTCGCCGACGCAGGCCACGAGCTGCGTACCCCTCTCGCCATCCTTCGTACGGAGCTCGAGTTGGCGCACCGGCCGGGCCGCTCGGCGGACGAGCTGCGCGCCGCGGTCGGTCACGCCGCGGAAGAGGCGGACCGCCTCGGCCGTCTGGCCAACGACCTGCTGGTGCTGGCGACGGGGAACCCGTCGGGGACGATGGTGCAGCGCCAACCCACCGAGGTCGCCGAACTGGTCGAGCGCTCCGTGGAAACCGCCCGGCGGGCGGCGTCGCCCACGGGGGTGTCTCTGGTCGTCGACGTCCCCGTCGACTTGGTGGCCGACATCGACGCCCAGCGGGTCGGGCGCCTGCTGTCCAACCTGTTGGACAACTCGGTCCGCCACACCCCCCGGGGCGGCACCGTCACCGTCACCGTGGTGGCCGACGCCGACCGCCTCGGGCTCTCGGTGCGCGACTCGGGCCCGGGATTCCCCCCCGAGTTCCTGCCGTCCGCGTTCGAGCGCTTCAGCCGCGCCGATGCCGCTCGGACCCGCCGCAGCGGTGGCGCCGGCCTCGGCCTGGCCATAGTCCGCACCATCGCCGAGGCGCACGGCGGGAGCGCGGTCGCCGCCAACGGCGCAGAGGGCGGGGCGGTGGTGACCGTCGAGTTGGCCGCCGCGGTGCTGACCACGGCCCGGGGGGTGGCATGACCAGCCCCCAGCTTCCAGGGTTCCTGCACACGCTTGCCCCCGTGCTCAACAACTACGGCTACGTGGCCGTGGGTGGTTTCGTGCTGTTGGAGGACTTCGGCGTACCCGTGCCCGGGGAGACGATCCTGATCGCCGCCGCCGTATATGCCGGCGCCGGACGGCTCAACATCGTCGCCGTCGGTGTGATCGCCGTGGTGGCCGCCGTCATCGGCGACAACATCGGCTTCGCGATAGGCCACTTCGGCGGGCGCGCCATGGTCCTGCGGTGGGGCCGCTACGTGTTCCTCACAGCCGAGCGCATGGACAAGGCGCAGGGATTCTTCGAACGCCACGGCGGCAAGGTGGTCACCATCGCCCGCTTCGTCGAGGGGCTCCGCCAGGCCAACGGCGTGATCGCCGGGATCTCGGGGATGTATTGGCTCAGGTTTTTGGCCTTCAACGCGTTGGGTGCGGTTCTCTGGGTAGGCGTCTGGGCGGGGGTCGGCTACGGCGCTGGTGGCCACATCACCACCATCTACAACCAGATCGTGCGCTACGGGACCTACCTCGGTGTCGCCGCCGCCGTCCTCATCGTCGCCCTGATCGCCCGCAGGATCTGGCGCCGCCAGGGCTGGCGCAAGCAGCCTCCCGGTAGCGGCGAGCACAGCGTGCTCATCGGCAGCGGCGAACCGGGAGAGGAGCAGGGCGATGGCCGACCGCGCTGAGGCCAACGCCCGGCTCACGGGAACGACAGCGGCCGTGCTGCTGGTCCTCTTCGCCGTCGAGGGGGTGACCCTCGTGAGCGTGCGGTCCCTCCTCACCCTGCACGTCTTCGTCGGGATGCTGCTGCTGCCCCCGGCTCTGGTCAAGACCGCCAGCACCACATGGCGGGCCCTTGGGTACTACCGGGGCGTCCGTGCCTACCGCGCCAAGGGTCCCCCCCCGCTGATCCTGCGCGTCCTCGGGCCGGTCGTCGTCATCTCGACAGCCGTGGTCCTGGCCAGCGGGATCGCCTTGATGATCGCTCCCTCGTCGTTGCGGCCGGCGGCGTTGACCTTGCACAAGGCCAGCTTTGTCGTCTGGTTCGTCGCCATGACCGTCCACGTCCTCGGCCACGCCCTCGACACCGCCCGTCTGGCTCCGCTCGACTGGATGCACAGGTCCCGCCGCCAGATAGCCGGTGCGGGCCGGCGCCAATGGCTGGTGGCGGCCAGCCTGGCCGGCGGTGCCCTGCTCGGCGTGGTGCTGCTCGGCCGGGTTGGGCCGTACCTCGACCACGCCCCGCCGCACCACGCGCTCGTGCGCCACCGCGCCTACGGGCCGCCGGCCGCCGCCGCCTTTGTAGGTGCCGACCGCAGGCGCTGAGGGCGGCGATGTCGGGTCAGGCTCGCTCCTCCTCGGTGGGTCTTCCGTCCGCCCAGTAGGCGACGGGGTGGTTGCCGCCGAGCTCGACGAAGCGCTCGTTCAGGGCGTGGGCGACCACGTCGTAGTCGTGCGGGCTGGGTTGCAGGGCACCGCAGACGAACGGCGCCAGCCGAGGAGGGGACCGCCCTCCGCCGCGTTCCTGGACGGTCGATCACGGCCCGCACGGAGTCCCAGGGCGAGAGGGGGCGCCCAAAATGAACTCGGGGTAACGGTGATCAACCGACAACGAAGCACTCGACACGAGGTCGTGGCGCCCCAGGTCGCGGCGGCGAGACGGACCCCGCCTGCGGAACCCTCACTGTCGAAGGTAACGACTAATTTACCGCGGTTCAGGACGACATACAAACGCCTGTCTGAGAAAATCGGGGAACCATGGCCAGCACGGAGAAAATCTCGACAGAGCAGGACCCCACGCCGGAGCAAGGCCCCACCTCCGACCTCCTCACCACCTTCTCCGAGACCGCCCGGTCCCTGTTCGCAGCCGGCGGGCTGAAGGCCACCTGGCAGGCAGTGGTCGACCTGGCTGTGGCCACCGTCGAGGGATGCGACTGTGCCGGCATTTGGCTGATGGGAGGCCGGCCGGTGGCCACTCCCGTGCAAAGCGACGCCGTGGTGGCGGTCGTTGACGCCCTACAGCGGGACACCGGTGAGGGCCCCGCCCTCGATGCCATCGCCCAAGGGGGCGCCGTGTACGCCGCAGACCTCGCCGACGACCGCCGTTGGCCGCGCTTCGGGCCCGGCGCAGTGGACGCGGGCATACGCAGCGTCCTGGCCGTGCTCGTCGCCAACGACGGCACCCTTGGCGCCCTCGTCCTCTACAGCCGCTACCCAAGCGCCTTCGGGGTCGTAGACCGGGGCAAGACGACGGCCCTATCCGCGCTGGCCGGCGCCGCCCTCGTCTCGGTCGGTGCCCGCGAAGACGAGGAGCGCCGGGCGGAGAACCTCCGAGCCGCCCTCGACACCCGGGCGGTCATCGGGCAGGCACAAGGAATCCTCATGGAGCGCGAGCGCATCAACGCAGATCAGGCGTTCGACGTTTTGCGCCGCGCCTCCCAGCAGCTCAACGTCAAGCTGCGCGAGGTGGCCCAAGGCCTCGTCGACACCGGCGAGGCGCCGTCCGCTCAGCTTCCCCCGAACGACGTCGTGAAGGGCTGAGTGGTCCATGCCTCCCCGCGACCCTGATGGATCGCAGTCCGAGGACCGCCCCGGTGTGGGTTCGCACCCCGCCCGGGACTCCTCTGTTGCAGAGCAGGACGTCGAAGCGACCCTGCTGAGTGTCGTCGACGAGGGCAGGCGGAGGATGTCGCGGCCGTTGCTGCCACTTCTGTCGACGGGGGCGGTAGGTGGTATCGACGTGGGTACCGGGGTGCTGGCGCTGCTGCTGGTCGAACACGCTACCCACGACACCTTGCTGGGCGGTTTAGCCTTCTCGATCGGCTTCATCGCCTTGGCGCTGGCCCGCAGTGAGCTGTTCACCGAGGACTTCCTCGTCCCGGTTTCGACTGTCATCGCCCGCCAGGCCCGCATGCGCATGCTCCTGCGCCTCTGGGCGGGCACCCTCGTCGCCAACATGGCCGGGGGATGGATCTTTACCTGGTTCATCATGAAGGGCTATCCCCAGATGGCCAAATCGGCGGTCGAGGCGGGCTACCACTACGTGCAACTCGGCTTCGGCTTACGGGCGTTCTCTCTGGCCGTGCTGGGCGGAACGGTGATCACCCTCATGACCTGGATGCAGCGCGGCGCTGCCTCTCAGTTCGCCAAGGTCATACCCGCAGTAACAGCCGGCTTCCTGCTCGGGGGCGGCCAGCTCGATCATGCCATCGTCAACTCGCTGCTCATGTTTGCTGCCCTCCACACCGGCCACGCCCCGTTCGGCTACCTCGACTGGGCGAAAACGGCTGGTTTTGCTGCTTTCGGCAACATTGTCGGCGGCATCGGCTTGGTCACCCTCCTCCGCCTGCTTCAGGCCCCCCACAAGATGGCAGAGGAGCGAGCCAACCCCGCCCCCGGCGTGCCCATCGGAGACCGCCGCCGCGTCGAGAGGTGATCGCACTACCGGTGCCGCCGGCTGGGACCCGGGCCGCGGCCGCTGAAACCACTCATTCGCCCGATCCGGCGGGGCTGGTCTCGACCGCCGGTAGGCGAACGGCGAAACTGGCTCCTACGGCGCTGTCGGTGACCTCGATGGCGCCGCCGTGGGAGGCGACGATGTCCTTGGCGATGGCGAGTCCCAGGCCGGTGCCCCCGTCGTCTTGGCTGCGCGCCTCGTCCAGCCGGGCGAAGCGCTCGAACACCCGCTGGCGGTCGCCCGGCGCGATGCCGGCTCCGTCGTCGGCCACGACCAGCAGGACCGTACCGGCGCTGGTGGTCAACTCGACGCGTACGAGGCTGGCAGCATGGTGCTGGGCGTTGTCCATCAGGTTGTGCACCACCCGGGCCAGCTGGTCGGGATTACCTTTCACCCGGCCTCCCGAGACGCGGTGCAGGTCGATTTGTACCGGGGCACTCGAGGCCCGGCGCCGGCGCCCTTCCCTCAGGACCAGCTCGTCGAGATCCACCGCCTGCCAGCGCTTGGCTTGATTGCCCTCCTCGCCCCGGGCGAGTACCAGCAGGTCCTCGACCAGGCGGTGAAGCCGGCGTGCCTCGTCCAAGGCGTCGGATGCGACGGCGGGCCACGCAGAACCCTCCGGGTGGGCGAGGGCCACCTCGAGGGTCGCCTGGAGGACGGCGAGCGGGCTGCGCAGTTCGTGGGAAGCGTCGGCCACGAACCGGCGCTGGGCCGCGGCGGACGACTCGAGTCGGTCGAGCATCTCGTTCATGGTCCTGGCCAGGCGGGCCACCTCGTCGGAGGAGGCGGGTTGGGGCACCCGGCGGTGCAGGTCGCGGCCGGATATGTCGGCTACCTCGGCCCGGATGGACTCCACCGGACGTAGCGCGCGGCCGCCGAAGATCCACACCAGGGCACCCACCAACGCAACCAAGACGGGTAGGCCGGTGGCGAGAGCGAGACCGACCGTGGCCGTGGCCTGCGTGACCGGGCGTAGCGAGCCGGCGACGTAGACGGTGAACGGACCGCTCGCAGCGGGAACGCCGGGCGGCGCCGCGAAGGCCTTGGAGAGGAGGAGGTAGGGCCCCTCGGGGTCCGAAGGGCCGGAGCGCTCGTTGGCCGAAAGCGTCGGGATGGCGCCGATCACCGCGCCGTCCTCGCCCACGTGCAGGTGGCTGATGGGGGCGGTCCCGAGCAGGGACGCGCTGGTGGCCAACACCTCACCGTTCGGCCCGACCACCTGGGTGAACGTGTCTCCCTCGGCGGGCGGAAGCTCCGCAGGCAGCTGACCCACACGCAACAGCGAAGCAACGTCGTTGAGCTGGGCGCGCGCCGCGGTCTCCACTCCCTCTTGCAGGGAGGCGCGGAGCATGCTGATGAGCCCGAGCGCCCCCACGGCCAGAGCGGCGCCTACCACCACCACCGAGGCCAGCGTCGCCCGCGCCCGGACCGAGCCGAACCGGGCGGCGACACCACGCACGCGCACGAGGTGGCGTCGTCTGGCCGGCCGATCACCCACCGTCGGCGGCCAATCGGTAACCCGCACCCCTGACGGTCTCGATGGCCTCGCGCTCGAAGGGAAGATCGATCTTGCGGCGCAGGTAACGGACGTATACCTCGACGATGTTGTCGTCGCCTTCGAACTCGTAGTCCCACACGTGATCGAGGATCTCCGCCTTGGAGGCGACCTGGCCTTCGCGCCGCATCAAGAACTCGAGGAGGGAGAATTCCCTGGGACTTAGCGCGATGGTTTTGTCTCCCCGCCGGCACACGTGGGTGGCGGGGTCGAGGTAGAGGTCCCCGGCGGTGAGGACGCTGGGACGCTCGCGGACTCCGCGCCGCAGCAGCGCCCGCAGGTGGGCTACCAGGACCACGAAGGAAAAGGGTTTGGCCAGGAAGTCGTCTGCGCCAGTGTCGAGGGCCTCCGCCTCGTCCCACTCGCCGGACTTGGCACTGAGCATCAGTATCGGCGTCCAGTTACCCTCGGCGCGCAAGTGGGCGCACACCTGGTAGCCGTTGAGCTTGGGGAGCAAGATATCCAAGATGACGGCGTCGTAGGGCCGCTCGCGGGCCAGCCACAATCCTTCTTCCCCGTCTCGGGCGACGTCAACGGCGAAACCCTCGGCTTCCAGGCCCCGCTTGAGGGCAGCAGCCAAGCGTCGTTGGTCCTCCACTGCCAGGACGCGCATGAACCTCGCTTCGCGATCAACAGATCCGCCGTCCCATCGTGGCATGGAGTGCCGGGTAGTAGATGAATACGGGCTAAGAGGTTTGCGTACTTCCGGTAATTACCTCTCCGGGAAGGAGCTGCGTTCAGCCGGCTTTCAGTGGTCGCTTTCCATACTGGCTGTATATGAGGGATCGAGCGGCAGGACTGAGACGCGACGCCGGGCTGGACCGTGTCAGCCGGGCGACGGCATGGGTGACCGTGGGCGCACTGGGCCTCGTAGGAGCGCTCAGCGCGGTCGTATCCCAGGCCCTGCCGGGGCGCTCCGCCGGCGCTCAAAACCGGCCAGGTGCGACCACCTCGCCTTCGTCTACGTCGACCGCTCCGTCGACGGCTCCGGCCCCGCCGTCGACCACCGCCCCCGGTCTGCAGGCCCCGGCGGGCCCCCCGACCACTGCGGCGACCACGCTCCCGGCGCCCCCGCCGGCACCGGTGATATCCGGGGGCTCATGACGACCCTCGACGCGCATAGCTTCCCGGCGCTGGGCACCACCGCCGTCCTGATCGCCTACCCACCGGAGGCGGTGGCGTCGGCGCGCACGGTCTTGGACGAGGAGCTGGGCGCCATCGACGCCGCCTGCAGCAGGTTCCGCGACGACTCCGAGCTCGTCGGGCTGAACCGCTCCGCCGGGCGTTGGGTCGACGTGAGCCCGTTGCTGGTCATCGCCGTAACGGTCGCCCTGCGGGCCGCGCGCCAGACCGACGGCGCCGTCGACCCCACCGTCGGGACGTCGCTTCGCCTTCTCGGCTACGACCGCGACTTCGCCCAGCTCGCCCCCACCGGACCGCCGTTGAAGGTGACCGTCGCCGCGGTGCCGGGCTGGCAGCAGGTCCAGGTGGACGAGGTCGGGGGGCGAGTCCGGTTGCCGGCGGGCGTGGAGATCGACCTGGGTGCCACCGCCAAGGCTCTGGCCGCCGATCGAGCCGCACTACGAGCGTGGACGGCGACCGGTGCCGGGGTGCTGGTCGGCTTGGGCGGTGACCTGGCCATGGCGGGGACAGCACCGCCGGGGGGTTGGGTTGTGCGGGTCACCGACGATCATCGCGCCCCGGTCGACGCCCCTGGTCAGACAGTCAACCTGCACGGCGGTGGGCTGGCCACCTCCTCGACGGTCGTGCGGGCGTGGAGGCGCGGTGACGACCACCTCCATCACATCGTCGACCCGGCTACGGGCCGGCCGGCGGCGGGACCGTGGCGCACCGTGAGCGTCGCCGCCAGCAGCTGTGTGGATGCCAACACCGCCGCCACGGCCGCGCTGGTGCGCGGCGAGGGGGCGCCGGACTGGCTCGAGGCCATGGGCCTGCCCAGCCGGCTGGTTGCCCACGACGGTCACATCCGGACGGTCGGCGGGTGGCCGGCGGAGCCGTCATGATCTCACCGTTGCTGGCCGCCGCCGGACCGAGCCCGCTGTGGTACCTGACGCGGGGCACGGGCCTGGTGGCGCTCATCCTGCTCACCGCGTCGGTCGCCCTGGGGGTGCTCAACACCAGCCGCTGGGCCCGCCCGAGCTGGCCGCGCTTCGCCACCGCCGGGCTGCACCGCAACGTCTCGCTGCTCGTGGTGGTAGTGCTCGCCATCCACATCATCACCGCCGAGCTCGACACCTTCGCCCCGGTCGGCTGGGCGGCTGTGGTGGTACCGTTCGCCTCCAGCTACAGACCCATCTGGCTCGGTCTCGGCACCCTCGCCTTCGACCTGATCGTGGCCCTGGTGGTCACAAGCCTGCTGCGGGGTCGACTCGGCTACCGGACCTGGCGGGCCGTGCACTGGGCCGCCTACGTGTCGTGGCCCGTGGCCGTGCTCCACGGGCTGGGAACGGGCACCGACGCCCGCCTGGCCTGGGTCCAGCTAATCGCCGTCGCCTGCACCCTCGCCGTCGGCGTTGCCGTGGCGTGGCGTCTCGCCAAGGGCTGGCCCTCGCGGCCTGGTCCGCGGCTGGCCGGCGGAGCGGTCACGGTCCTCGCTGTGGCCGCGGCGGTGGGATGGGCCGTCACCGGCCCGTTGCGGCCGGGGTGGGCCAAGCGAGCCGGGACGCCCTCCACGCTGCTGGCCAGCTCCCGGCCGCTCACGTCCACCGAGGCGACGACTTCGGGGACCGGCTCGGCCCCGGCGCCATCGTCGCCCGGCGCCGGGGCCGTCCCTGCCCCGCCGTTCTCCGCCGTGTTGGCGGGTACCCTCGCCCAGACCGGCCCGTCGCCCTCCGGACAGGTCACGATCACCATCACCGCCCGGGTATCGGGCGCTATGACGGGGACCCTCGACATCGTCCTGCGGGGCCAGTCCGCCGGCGGCGGGGTCTCCCTCGACGCCAGCTCCGTCAGTTTCGGGACCACGGCCGCGCCCAGCCAGTACCGCGGCCGGGTGGTGGAGCTGAACGGAGAACAGCTGGTGGCCTCGGTCACTGCCCGCTTCGCCCCCGCCCTTCAACTGGCGATCAGCCTGCAGATCGACCCGTCGTCGGGGTCGTTGCGAGGGACGCTGCAGGGCCAAGGCGCGGGGTCGGGCGGACAAGGGACGGGCGACAGCCGGTGACGTCGACCGCCTCGCATCACCTGCCGAGACTGCTCGAGGGTTTGCACCGCGACGGCCGGGCCCTGTCGCTGAGAGAGCACCTCGCCTACCACGGACCGCTGCCGCCGGCCGGGCGCCACTCACCGGACACGGCGCTCACCGACCTCGTCGAACGCTCGGGTCTGCGCGGAAGGGGAGGCGCCAACTTCCCCAGTGCCCGCAAACTCGCCTCTGTGGCCGCCGGGCGCGGTCGCCGGGTGGTGGTGGCCAACGGCGCCGAGGGCGAGCCCGGCAGCGCCAAGGACAAGGTACTGCTCGGACAAGCCCCCCACCTGGTCCTCGACGGAGCGGCGATGGCCGCGCAGGCCGTAGGGGCCGCTCAGGTCATAGTGGCTGCCCTGGCCCCCTCGGTCCCGGCGCTCCTGTCCGCAGTCTCCGAACGCGACGCCCAGCGCATCGACCGCGTCCGCCCGGTCGTGGTCACGGTCCCCGACCGCTTCATCGCCGGCGAGGAGAGCGCTCTGGTGAACTACCTCAACCAAGGACCGGGCCTGCCAACGTTCGTGCCCCCCCGGCCCTACGAACGCGGGGTGGGCGGCCGCCCCACCCTGGTCCAAAACGTCGAGACCTTGTCCCACATGGCGCTCATCGCCCGCCACGGGCCCGACTGGTTCCGGGCCATCGGGCCGCCGGAGGAACCCGGCTCCACCCTGGTTACCGTCCAGGGCGCGCTTCGTCACCCCGGGGTCTACGAGGTGGCCAGAGGCATGCGCCTGTCGGAGCTGGTCCGCCACACCGGCGGGCCCACCGCGCCCATCCAGGCCTTCCTCATCGGCGGGTACGCCGGCGCCTGGCTCCCCGCCGACGCCGCATGGGACACGCCCCTCAGCGACGCCGCCCTGCGCGAGCAGGGGGGCACCCTGGGGGCCGGCGTGGTCCTGGCCTTCCCTGCCGGCGCGTGTGGTGTCGCCGAGACAGCCCGGATCATGACCTACCTGGCCGAAGAAAGCGCCGGCCAGTGCGGTCCCTGCGTCCACGGCCTCGCGGCCATGGCCCGAGCCACCGACGAGCTGGCCAGGGGTACCGCCCGGCGGGACGTAGTCGAACGCCTCCAGAACTGGGCGTGGCAGGTCGCCGGGCGCGGCGCGTGCCACCACCCCGACGGTGCCGTCCGCATGGTGGCCAGCGCGCTGCGGACCTTCTCCACCGACGTATCCGCCCATCGCCAGCGCCACGTCTGTCCCGGCGCCAAAGGCCCGCAGACGTCCGCCGCCAGGACCCCCGCGGCGAGCGGTAGAGCGCGCCGATGAGTTGGCGCCTGAGGGTCAACCCCATCGCGTGTGAAGGCCACGGGTTGTGCGCAGAACTGATTCCCGAAGCCATCACCCTTGACGACTGGGGTTATCCAATCATCAAAGACGGCCCGGTCCCAGGCGATTTGCTCCCCCACGCCCGCCGCGCCGTCGCCACCTGCCCGACCCTGGCGCTCCTCCTCGAGCGGGTCCCGACATGAGCTTGCCGTCCGGGCGCGCGGAGCGGGCTTCGGGCCTCCCCGAGCGGTACATCGACCCCTCCGGAGCCGGCGCCCGAGACCCACTGGAAGGCCTACGACGCCTCGAGCCCGCCATAACCGGTGGCCCGCGTCGCCGGCGGCGCTGGCGCTGGCGACGGTTGCTCGTCGTCCCGGTCGCGCTGATCGTGTTCTCGGCGTGGTCCGTGGTCGGAGCGGTGACCACGCCGGGCAATCAGAGTTTCTCGGCCAAGTGGGCCGACTGGATGCGAGGCCATCATGCCGCCTTCGTGGTCAACCACTTCGAGGCCTTCTACTACAGCCACAACGCCCCGGCCAAGGGCGGCCGCCCCAAAGCCCTCAACCCCGTGCCGCAACCCGGCCAACCGACCGTATCGAGCCCCGCGACCGCCCCCCGCCACCTGGCCCCGCCTGGTCCCGTGCCCCTCGTCGTCTCGCCTGCCCTGCCCGGCGAAGGGCAGTGGCAGCCGGTCGGCCCGTCGCGCGGCGGTGTGCACGGGATGTACGAAGCGCAGTTCAGGGCCGACACCGTCTACACGAGCGAGATCACCA
Source organism: Acidimicrobiales bacterium (assembly GCA_035552775.1). Classification (GTDB taxonomy): domain Bacteria; phylum Actinomycetota; class Acidimicrobiia; order Acidimicrobiales; family Palsa-688; genus DASZKW01. The sequence continues at coordinate 48,298 of DASZKW010000016.1, forward strand.
GCGCCGTGTGGATCGACCCGACTCTCATGAAGGTGGCGCTGATGCCGGGTTTGACCGAGCCGGGGGGTACCTGGGCCCACCCGCCTTACGTCACTAGCGCGGAGCGCCCTGCGCTGGCCGCCGCCTTCAACGGCGGGTTCCGCTTCCAAGACGCCGGCGGGGGCATCTTCCTCGACGGTCGGGTCGCCGTGCGGCTGCGCACGGGCGCCGCCTCGTTGGTGATCTACAGCAGCGGGCGCGTCGACATCGGCACCTGGGGCACCGACGTCACCATGACCCCTAACGTGGTCGCGGTCCTGCAGAACCTGCTCCCCATGGTCGACCACGGCCAGGTGTCGGCGGCGGCCACCTACAACGACTCGCGCATCTGGGGCTCGACCCTAGGGGCGGCGACCGTGGTTGCCCGCTCCGGTGTCGGCGTCACCTCCGACGGCGCACTCGTGTATGTGGCGGGGCCGGCGCTAACCGCCCGCACCCTCGCCGAGTCACTGCAACGGGCCGGCGCCGTGCGGGCCATGACCCTCGACATCAACCCCGAATGGGTCACCTTCAATTTCTACTCCCACCCCGACCCGGCTGATCCTGGCGCCCTCACGCCGTCGAAGCTCTACCCTCAGATGCAACGGCCAGCGGATCGTTACCTCGGGCCCACCGAGGAGGCCCGAGACTTCTTCACGGTCTCACTACCCCCGTCGTGACGCCGGGCTGACAGCAACACTCAGCTGTGGGCGCGGAGGGAGTCGAACCCTCATGCCCGTAGGCCGCGAGGTTTAAGCCCGCTGTGTCTACCGTTCCACCACGCGCCCTGAGTGGATCCATTGTGTCACCTCGGCGGCCTCCGCCCCGAGTGCTTGCAGGTTCGACTGGTAGCGTACGCAGGTGCTGGTGGCGGTGGTGTCAGCGCTGCTCGCCGCCCTGCTTTATGCAGTGGCTTCGGTCATGCAGCAGCGAGCCGCGGCGGCTGCTCCGGCGGAGAAGTCATTGCATTTCGGGCTGCTCACCCGCCTGGCCCACAATCCGCTGTGGTTGGCGGGCATAGCCGCGGATGTGGCCGGCTACGTCGCCCAGTTCGTCGCCCTGGATCGCGGCACGCTCGTGCTCGTCCAGCCCCTGCTCGTGTGCGGCCTACTTTTCGCCCTCCCGCTCGGTGCGGCGCTGTCGGGTGCCCGCCTGTCGGCCCGGGACTGGCTGGCGGCGGCGTCGGTCTGCGCCGGGCTGGCCGTGTTCTTGGTCATCGCCGGCTCGGCCCACGGCCACGGCCACCCGACGGACGGGGCCTGGGTAGCCCTCATGATCAGCGCCGGCGCTCTTTGCGCCCTGCTGGTGGCGGGGGCGAGGGGGCGCCCGCCGCACCAGCGCGCCGCGCTGCTGTCCGGCGCTGCCGGCGTGATCTACGGGGTCTCAGCCGGTTTCACCAAGACGGCGGGCATGCTTCTGCGCCACGGCGTCGTGCACCTGCTCGTCAGCTGGCAGGTCTGGGCGCTCGTGGTGAGCGGCGTGGTGGGGATGGTCATAGCCCAGAGCGCCTTCCAAGCGGGCGACCTCGACGCTTCACTGCCCACGATGACTGTTAGCGATCCGGTGGTGAGCATCCTCATCGGTGCCGCCGCCTTCGGCGAGAGCCTTCCTTCGGCACTCGGTGCGACGGTGGGCGAAGTCGTCAGCCTGGCAGTGATGGCCACCGGTGTGTTCTTCCTCGCCCGGTCCAAGGCCGTGCACGTGGTCCACGAGGCGCGCCCGAGCGACCCTCCGAGCGGGAGACAGGGCGCGGCACCTAGCGGCTGAGCAACCCGATCGGGCTGAGCCACCGACCGGCTTCACGGCGCCGCCGCATACCTCTAACCTGTCTGAACACTTCCCCTGCGGTTTGGCGGCGCGTCGGGCCCAGGTGGGGGCAAATCCGGCTCACACCCGGGACCGGTACCCACATGCTCTTCCCCACGCTCTCCTTCGCAGTCTTCTTCGTGATAGTCCTGCCCGTCAGCTGGCTCCTCCTGGAGCGCAGGACGTGGTGGCGCCTGTTCATGGTGGCGGCCAGCTGGTTTTTCTACGGGTGCGCGGGATGGGGTTTCGTGCCTCTTCTGATCGGGTCGACGGTGGTCAACCACGCGTTTGCGTTCGCCATCGACCGCAACGACGGGCGCCAACGGGTATGGCTGGTCCGCGCCGCCGTAGTGGTCAACCTGGCGGTCCTCGGCTGGTTCAAGTACATCGGGTTCCTGTCGTCGAGCACGTCGAGCCTGCTCGACGATCTCGGTCTCGGGCTCCACGTCCCGGTGCCCAAGGCCCTCCTACCGGCCGGTATCTCGTTCTTCACCTTCCAGGCCTTGAGCTACGTGATCGACGTCTACCGGCGCAAGCTGAGGCCCGTCACCCTGCTCGACTTCGCCGTCTACCTGTCGTTCTTTCCCCACCTCCTTTCGGGGCCGATCGTCAGAGCCTCGGAGTTCCTCCCCCAGATCCGGCGCCGGATCGACCCTCGCCGGGTCGACGCCGGACGGGGTTTGTGGCTCATCGGTCGCGGCCTGTTCAAGAAGGTGGTCATTTCCTCCTACATGGCCTCCCAGGCCGCTGACCCGCTGTTCAATTTTCCCCACCAGCACGGCGGGATCGAAGCCCTTTTCGGCATATACGCATATGCCATCCAGATATACGCCGACTTCAGCGGATACACCGACATCGCCATCGGGCTGGCGCTGCTGCTAGGTGTGCGTTTCCCCCAGAACTTCGATGTGCCCTACACGGCCCGGTCATTGCATGAGTTCTGGCGGCGCTGGCACATGACCCTGTCGCGCTGGCTGCGCGACTACCTCTACATCCCGTTGGGGGGCAACCGTCGGGGCAGCCGCCGCACATACGTCAACCTGATGGCCACCATGGTGCTCGGCGGCCTTTGGCACGGAGCGGCGTGGACCTTCGTGGCCTGGGGCGCCCTCCACGGTGCTGGCTTGGTGGGGGGCCGGCTGCGCGTGGCTCACCGGTCGCGCCGGATGCTCGGCCGCGACGGGGAAGATCTCGCCCAGCCCGAGCTGGTAGCGGGTGGTGTCACGGCCGCGCTGTGGCGGGCACCCCGCCACGTGTGGCCGCGGGCACCCCGCTGCGTCCCCGCGGCGGGGCTCGACGGCGGCGGAGGAGAACCGGTTCTGCGCCAACCGGTGCTGCGCTGGGCCGTGGCGCAGCGGGTGCGCGACTGGTCCGACCACTTCGAGGATCGCTGGTCGCGCCGGGTGGCAATCCCCCGACGGCTGCGTCCCGCCATGGCCTGGCTGTTCACGTTCAACTTCGTGTGCCTCGGCTGGGTGTTCTTCCGGGCCACCTCGTTCGCCAACGCGTTGACGGTGCTCGGCCGGCTGTTCACTTGGGGCCCGACGCCACTCGACCCGGTGGTGGCGCTCGTCGTGGTCGCCGCGCTGGCCGTCCAGTTCGTCCCCGCCCGCTGCAGCGCCACGCTGGTGGCCCACTTCTCGCGCTGGAGGCTCCCTGCCCAGGTCGCCGCCCTCGCCTTGACGCTCGTGGTGATCGACGTCTGGGGTCCCGCCGGGGTCACCCCCTTCATCTACTTCCGGTTCTGAGCCGGATGCGCCTCGTCGTTCTCCTCCTCCGCTTGCTCAACGTCTCGGTCCGCCGGCCGCCGGTCCGCCGGCCGCCGGTACGCCGGCGCCGGGTCGAGACCGCCGACGGGCGGGCGCTCGTGCCCGCGGGACGGGTGATAGCCCTGGTGACAGTCACCCTCGTGGTATGCGCCCTGCTCGATGCCGACACCTTGGTGGACACGGTCGCCCAGGAGCCCTACGGCGCGTCCCGCTCCATCGAGTTGGCGCTCGTGCAACCGTTCAAGACCGTCAGCCACTGGACCGGTCTCGACCTTCCCCACCGATGGATCGGCGATCTCGAGCCGAGCGGAGGGGCGCCGGCGCTGGCGACGCCCGCTGCCCCGGCGCCGCGCAGGGGACTGGCGTTGCCCCCGGCGACGCCGGCCGGCGGTCCCACGCCGGCAACGGCGATCACCGTCCCCGCCCGGCGGGTGCCGAACCCCCAGCAGCCGCTGCGGGTCTGGATGGCCGGCGACTCGATGATGGGCGAGGTGGCCCAGTCCTTCGCGGCGGCGGAGGCAGGCGCCAAGGACATGACGGTGTCGAGCTCGGTGCAGATCGGTACCGGCCTCGGCCGCCCCGACATCTACAACTGGCCAGTCGCCATTGCCCGGGAGGTGGCCGCCGCGAACCCCGACGTCGTGGTGGTCATATTCGGCGCCAACGACGATCAGGACATGATGCTCAACGGAAAGCGGGTGGTGCTCGGGACCCAGGCTTGGGCCACGGAGTACGCCCGTCGGGTCAACGCGGTGATGCAAGCGGTGGCGTCTCCCGACCGGACGCTGATCTGGCTCGAGCTGCCCCCCACGGCGCGCCCGAAGATCAACCAGGCTGACGCGGTGATCGACCGTGCCGTGGCTGCCTCCGCCGCCGTCTATCCCGGGGTCGAACTGGTCAACCTGGGCCCGCCGCTCGCCCCCGGCGGGTCATACGCCCAGTACCTGACGGGGCCATCGGGCCAGACGGTGGAGGTGCGCGACAGCGACGGCGTGCATCTCACCTTGGCCGGCGCCGCCCGGGTGACGCCGCTGATCATGGCGGCCATCCGCCGGGAGTGGCGGGTGAGCTGATTCAGGCGGCCCTCAGCATCCTGCTCCTGCTGGCCGGGGTGGCCGGCGCCGTGGGGCGCCCGTTCCGCCTGCCCGCGTGGGTGATTCCCGCCGTCGCCGCCGCGACCGATCTGGCGGCCGGGACCATTTCGCCGGACTCGGCCCGCCGCTCCTTGGACCCTCTCAGCCAGGCGATCGGCTTCCTGCTTGCCGCCGTCCCCCTGGCCGTCCTGCTCGACCGGCTCGGATTCTTCTCCACGGTGGCGACGATCCTCGCCCGGCGGGGCCGGGGCGCGGGCGGGTTGTGGGTCCTCGGCGCCCTCGTCACCACCGTGCTCAACCTGGACGCCGGCGTGGTGCTGCTCACGCCGCTCTATGTCCGCTTCGCCCGGACATCGGGCCGCGACCCGTTCAGCTTCGCCGCCCAGCCCGTCCTGCTGGCCTGCCTGGCGTCGTCGGCCCTGCCGGTATCCAACCTCACCAATCTCATCGCCCAGTCGGAGACCGGCGCCGGGACGCTCGCGTTCGTGACCCACCTCGGGCTGCCGTCGCTCGCGGCCTGCACGGTGGGCTGGTTGTGTTACCGCCGGGCGCTGCCGGGCGCGCTCGAACCAGCGGTGAGCCTGCCATCCCCCGATGTCAATCCCTCGATCGGTGGCGGCAGGGTCGACACGAGGCGGGCTCTTGGGGTCGGGGGCGCGGTCGTGGTGGCGGTGCTCGTCGGCTTCGTCGCCGGCCGGTCGGCGGGCATCGAGCCGTGGATGGTGGCGCTCGGCGCCGACGTGGTGCTCGTCGCTGTCGTCAGGCGGGTGACCTGGAAGGACGTGCCTGTCGGCACGGCCCTGGTGGCGGCGTCCCTCGGCGTGCTGGCCGCCGCCGCGGTCGGCCACATCCCGGTGCATGACCTGATAGGGGGGAGCAGCCTGGCGTCGCTGGCCCGCACCGCCGCCGTCACCGGCGTCGCCGCCAATCTCGTCAACAACCTGCCCGCCCTGCTCGTCACCCTCCCCGCCGTCGGCCCTCGTCCGACGCCGGCGCTGTGGGCGGTGCTCATCGGCGTCAACATGGGCCCGGTCCTCATCGTCACCGGTTCGCTCGCCAGCCTGCTGTGGCTCGACGCCCTCGGCCGCCTCGGGGTGAAGGTGCGCGCCCGGGACTTCTCCCGTATCGGGCTGAGGATCGGGCTGCCGGCGGCGGCGGCCGGCCTGGCGGTCGAGGTGGCGTTGCGGGCCGCCGGCCTCGGCGGCTGACCGTCAGGCCATGGTGATGACCACCTTGCCGAATTTGCCGCCGGCGTCGAAGCGGTCGTAGGCGGCCGCCGCCTCCTCGAGGGCGAAGGTGGCCTCGATCGGCACGTGCAGGCTTCCGGAGTCGAACAACGGGAGCACCTGGGCCTCGAGGCGGCGGGCGGCGTGTGCCTTGGCCTCCAAAGGACGGGGCCGCAGGGTCGAACCGTGGATGCGCCCGCGCTTGGCCATGAGGCCCAAGAGGTTCAGCTCTGCGTTGCTGCCGCCCCCGACCCCGATGACGGCGATGCGACCCCCAGTCGACAGCGACTCCACGTTTGCGCCCATGTTCGGGGCGCCGACCAGTTCGAGTATCACGTCGTAGGGCCCGTATGCCGGCGCCTCTGACGGATCCACGGCCGTCGCTCCCAGGGCGGCGACCCGCTCCCGCAGGTCAGGTTTGCGCACCGACGCCACAACGCGCGCCCCGGCGGCGACCGCGAGTTGGACAGCGGCGGTACCCACCCCGCCCGCGGCCCCGTGCACGCAGAGCTTCTCGCCGATGGTGAGGCCAGCTTGGGTGAACAGGGCGTCGTGCGCGGTCGTGAACACCTCGGGCAGCGCGCCGGCTTCCTCCCATGCGAGCACTGCGGGCACAGCCACCGCCTGGCGCTCATGGACGACGATCAGCTCCGCTTGCCCCCCGCCGCCGACGACCGACATGACCCGGTCCCCGACCGACCATCGGCGCACGCCACGGCCGGTGGCCACCACGTCCCCGGCGAACTCGAGGCCGGGGATGTCGACGGGAACACCGGGGGGCGGCGGGTAGTAGCCGTGCCTTTGCATGCTGTCCGCGGCGTTGAGCCCGGCGGCGTGCACCCGCACCAGGATCTGGCTCTCACCCGGCTCGGGGTCGGGGTGCTCCCTCACCACTATGGCGCCGTCGACGATCGTGGCCGCCTTCACGACCGGCCCGCATGGATCCCGTAGCCCATGACGGGAGTCTACGAGGATGGAGTCACGCAGTCAGCGTCGTTCAAGCCACGCACTCTCCGAACGGGTCCCACACCCTTCCGTTCTGGACGGCGCCCGGCCCTATGTAGCCGCTGGTCTGGGCGAAGTTCCAGAAGCTGTTGGAGGCCTCGTCCTCGTAGGCGGCGACGCAGCCCGGATCCGTGATCACGATCTCGGGCCCGCCGTCGGGGCACCGGGCCAGCGTGCCCGGGTAGCAGGTGAAGCTGTGGGCCACGACGCCGTTGGACAGGGTCACCAGACCTGGTCTGCAGTAGTGGGCGAACCCCGGAGCGGCGTGGGCCGCCAGGTACGCGAGGGCGACCGCACACGGCGCCGGCTGGGCGGCGGCCACCGCCCGGGGGGGAGGCGGCGGCGTGGTCGGTGCCGGTCGAGGCGCCAACGTCGTCTTCGGCGTGGTCGCCGTCGTCGGAACCGGTCGAGGCGGCAGCGTCGTCCGCGGCAGCGTCGATACCGGTTGCGGTGTCGTCGCTGCTGCGGTGATGGCGACAGGCGCAGGGGGAGGCTTCGGCGCCGCTGCGGGATGAGCGGTTGCCGCCGCGAGGAGGAGCCACCTGAGCAGTTCAGCGAACACGCGGGTCTCCCGTGGACGTGGCGTCGGGCCGGAGGGTCGAGCGGGTCATGCCAACGTCATCGGTAGCTTCGTGGGCCGACCGAAGTGGAAGTACGGTCAGGGCATGGAAACGAGACTGCAAGCCGACCCATGAGCGGGGCCGCTTACCGCACCGAACACGACTCGATGGGCGATGTCCGAGTGCCGGCGGGTGCCAAATGGCAGGCCCAGACGCAGCGGGCCGTTGAGAACTTCCCGATCTCGGGGGCCCGCATCGAGCGCTCGCTGATCGCCGCCCTGGCCGTCCTCAAGGGCGCAGCCGCCTGGGAAAACGCCAGGTTGAAGGTGATCGACAAGGCGACCGCCGAAGCCATAGCCGCCGCCGCGGCCGAGGTGGCCGAGGGTAGGTGGGACGAGCAGTTCCCGGTCGACGTGTTCCAAACCGGGTCGGGCACCTCCTCCAACATGAACATGAACGAGGTGCTGGCGACCGTCGCCAACGAACGCTTCGTCAGAGGAAAAAACGGTGGGGAAAAGAAAATCCACCCAAACGATGACGTCAACGCATCCCAGTCGTCCAACGACATGTTCCCGTCGGCCATCCACCTGGCGGCGGCGACCGAGATCAACGAAGCTCTCATCCCCGCCCTCGAGCACCTGGCCGGGGCGTTGCGCAGGAAGGGCCGGCAGTTCAAGTCGGTGGTCAAGTCCGGGCGCACCCATCTGATGGACGCCACACCGGTGACCCTCGGCCAGGAGTTCGGAGGTTACGCAGCCGCCGTCGAGCACGGCGTCGAGCGTCTCCAGGGGTCCCTGCCCCGCATCGGTGAGCTGCCTCTCGGGGGGACGGCCGTGGGCACGGGGATCAACGCGCCGAAGTCCTTCGCCAGGGGTGTGATCAGGCGGCTGGTGGCCGACAAGGGCTTACCGCTGAGCGAGGCCCGTGACCATTTCGAGGCCCAGGGATCGCGCGACGCCCTCGTGGAGGCGTCGGGCGTGCTGCGCACCGTCGCCGTCTCGCTGTACAAGTGCGCCACCGACGTGCGCTGGATGGGCAGCGGCCCGCACGCCGGGCTGGCCGAGATCCGCATCCCCGACCTCCAGCCGGGCTCGTCGATCATGCCCGGCAAGGTCAACCCGGTCATCGCCGAGGCCGTGTCGCAGGTGGTGGCCCAGGTGATCGGCAACGACGCCGCAGTGGCCTTCGGCGGGGCGGCGGGCAACCTCGAGCTAAATGTCATGCTCCCGGTGATCGCCCGCAACCTCCTCGAATCGATCCGGCTGCTCGCCGCGGTGAGCCGGGTCTTCGCCGACAAGTGCATAGCGGGGATCGAGGCGGACGTGGAGCGATGCCGGACCTATGCGCTGTCGTCCCCGTCGATCGGCGCTGCCCTCAACCCCTACATCGGCTACGAGCGCACGGCCGAGGTGATCAAGGAGTCGTTGGCGGAGGGCAAGGACCTTCGCACGGTGGTCCTCGAGCGGGGTCTGCTGAGCGAGGCCGAGGTCGACCGCGCCCTCGACGTCGAGGCCATGACGAGGGGCGGCATCCTCAAGTAGGCGGGCCGCTACCGTCGCCGCCATGGATCTCGCCGCCTCGTCTCCGAGCAACTGGTTCAAGCTCCTGGTATTCCTGCACCTGGTCTGCGTGATCGGCGGCTTCGGCTATCTCGCCTACAACGGTGTGTTCCTCGCCGTGTTACGCCGCCGCAGCGCGGCCGCATCGGTCGGTGCGGTGGGTGCCAACCGTGACCTTTCCCAACTGGCCGAGCTGCTGATCGTCGCCGCCCTTGTCTTCGGGGTGGCCGCCGTCGGCCAGAGCAAAACCATAGGCTTCGACCAGGCGTGGGTGTCGGCCGCCCTGGCGCTGTGGGTGCTGGACCTGGGCATCCTGCACGGCTTCATCCGCCGCAAGCAGCGCCGGTACGCGGTCGTGGCCGCCGAACTGGCCGGCACGGTAATACCCCCCGGCGCCTCCCCGCCGGGTGCCGCCGAGCTCGACCGCCTCGAGCGGGCGATGTCGGGGGCGTGGGGCGTTTTCAACCTCGTCGTGGTGGCCGCCGTCTACCTCATGGTCTTCCAACCCGGTTCTTGAGCGTGCCACCGGTCGCGGGGCGTCCGCCCGATCCGGCCACCGCCCGCTACCGTCGGTCGCTGATGCACCCCATCGAACGGCTGCGGTACGTGGCGCGCGCCGAGGGCGCCGATCCCTCGCTCGTCGCCGTGGAGGCGGCGTCCGCCCTGGCGTCGATCGCCCGCAGCGACCCCGCCGGCCTCGTGCCCGCGTGCCGGCGCCTGATCAGCCGCCACCTTTCTGCCGGACCGGTGTGGTGGCTGTCGGCGCGGGTCCTCGGCGCGCCCGACCCAGTGGAAGCCGCCCGGGCGGCGGCGGCTGAACTGGAGGACGACGCCACCGACCGTCACCTGGCGGCGGTGCTCCCCGACGACGGCACCGCCCTGGTCATCGGCTGGCCGGAGGTGGCTGCGTCGGCCCTGCGCCGGCGCGCAGACGTCGAGCTGCTGGTCGCCGAGGGGGGTGGCGAGGGTGCGGCCCTGGCCCGGCGCCTGTCCGGTGCCGGCAACGACGTCGCCGTCGTCGCCGACGCCGGTGTGGGAGCCGCCGCCGTGGTGGTGGACATCGTGGTGCTTGAAGCGCACGCCGCGGGGCCGACCGGTCTGCTCTGCACGCCGGGGTCGCACGCCGCCGCCGCCGTGGCGGCGCGCTCCGGGGCGGCGGTGTGGGCGGTCGCGGGGACGGGGCGCGTGCTGCCCTCCCGGCTGTGGGAGGCGCTCCTCGAGCGCTTCGACGCCGGCGGGGAGCCGTGGGAACGAGACAGCGAGGTGGTCCCGGTGGACCTCCTCGACGCGTTGGTCGGCCCGGGCGGCCCGGTGGAGGTGGCCGAGGGGCTGGCATCGGCGACGTGCCCGGCGGCCCCGGAGCTGTTCCGCGACGCCGGGTAGGGAATGACTCGCGTTCACCGAGATCCGAAGGAGTGTCATGTCCGAGACCAAGCGCCCACCACTTCCCTACGAGTTCCTTCCCGAGAAGCCGTCGTTCACGGTAACCAGCAGCGACATCACCGACGGCCGGCCCCTGGCCACCCGCCACGCGTCGGGTGCGATGGGCGCAGGTGGCGAGGACACCTCACCCGAGCTGTCGTGGTCGGGCTTCCCACCGGAGACAAAGAGCTTCGCCGTCACCTGCTACGACCCCGACGCCCCCACCCACAGCGGCTTTTGGCACTGGGCGGTGGCAGACATCCCGGCTTCGGTGACCGAGCTGGCGACCGGGGCCGGCACCCCCGGCAGTGACCAGGTGCCGGCGGGTGCGATCACGTTGCGCAACGACGCAGGCGTGGCCGGGTACGTGGGCGCCGCGCCCCCACAAGGTCACGGGCCGCACCGGTACATATTCACCGTGCATGCCGTCGACGTGGAGAGCCTCGGGATCGACGGCGGCGCCACGCCTGCGTATCTCGGGTTCAATCTGTTCGGCCACACCCTGGCCCGGGGGATGATCATCCCCACATACGAGCAGTAGGACGGGCAGGCTCCGTGTCCGCGCGTACCCGCACCCTGCCGCGCAGGTCGTGTCACTCCGTCCCCGGCTCCAGCGACAGGTTCCTGGCCAAGGCACCGTCCTTGCCGGCCGACATGGTCTTCCTCGACCTGGAAGACGCGGTTGCGCCGGCGGAGAAGGAGGCGGCCCGGGACAGGGTGGTCGAAGCGGTCAGGGGCCTGGAGTGGGGGGACAAGGTCCTCTGCGTGAGGGTCAACGCCTGGGACACCCGATGGACCTACGGCGACGTGATAGAGGTGGTCACCAACGCTGGTGAGCGCCTCGATGAGATCATGCTCCCCAAGGTGCAGACCGCCGCCGAGGTGGTGGCCCTCGACCTGCTCCTGACCCAGGTCGAGGCCAACGCCGGCCTGCCCCGCGGCCACATAGGCATCGAGGCGCAGATCGAGACGGCGCGGGGGTTGATCAACGTCGAGCAGATCTGCACGGCCTCGCCCCGCCTGGAAACGGTAATCCTCGGACCCGTAGACTTCTCGGCGTCGATGGGCATGCCGTCGCTGGCGGGGGGGCTGCTCATCCCCGGATATCCCGGGGACTACTTCCACTACGTGTTCGTGAAGATCCTCGCCGCCGGCCGGGCGGCCGGTCTGCAGGTCGTGGACGGGCCGTACGTCAAGATCCGCGACCTGGAAGGGTTTCGTGAGTACGCAACCAGGACCCAGATCCTCGGCTTCGACGGGAAGTGGTCACTCCACCCGGACCAGGTGACCATATTGAACGAGGTCTTCTCGCCCACCCAACAGCAGTACGACCGGGCCTGGGACATACTCGACGCCTACCGCGCCGCGACCGAGGCGGACCGGGTGGGGGCGGTGATGTTCGGAGACGAGATGATCGACGAGGCGTCGCGCAAGGTGGCGCTGACGCTCGTGACCCGCGGGGAGAGGGCCGGCCTGTCCCGCTCGGGCGCACCGAGAGCGGGGTAGCTCGCGGGGCGAGGGTCTGGCGCCTCAGACGGCCTGCTCGACGAGGCGGCGGGCTATGACCTTGAGGGCGAGCGTCTCGTCCGCGCCCTCGAAGATCGACAGCACCCGGGCGTCGACGAAGTACCGGCTCACTGGGTACTCCTCGGCGTAGCCCATCCCGCCGTGTATCTGCATGGCCTCGCGCGTCACCCACTCGGCTGCTCGGCACGCGTAGGCCTTCACCATCGACGCCTCCAGGGCGCCGTCGCCCTTGGCCATCAGCCGCGCCACCTTGTACATGTACTGGCGGGCGGCCTGAACGGCCCCCGCCATGCGGGCGAGCTTGGCGCGCGTCAGCTGGTAGTCGCCGACAGGTCGGCCGAACACGACCCGCTCACCGGCGTAGGCGACCGCCGCCTCGTAGGCGGCCTGCATGACGCCCACGGCGCGCGCCGCGGTCTGCAGCCGGCCGTTGCCGAAGCCCTCCATCTGGTAGTAGAAACCCCGCCCGACCCCCTTCTCGCCTCCGACCAGGTTGGCCCCCGGTACCCGCCACGCGTCGAAGGCCAGCTCGTAGGAGTGCATGCCCCGGTAGCCGATGGTGTCGATCGGCCTACCCTCGAGTCGCCCCCCGCCCGCCTGGTGGAGTACGAACCCGTGCCCGTCGCCGCGTTCCTTGGCCACGACGAACATGGACAGGCCCCGGTGGGCCCGGGCCCGGTCCGCGTCGGTGCGGGCGAGGACCATGAGCACGTCGGCGCGCGCCGCGAACGTCGACCACGTCTTGGTTCCCCTCAGCACCCAGTCCTCGCCGTCGGGGATGGCGGCCAGTGTTATGGCGGCCACGTCCGATCCGTAGTCGGGCTCGGTGACGGCGACGGCGACCATCACCTCCCCGGAGGCCAGCCGGGGGAGCCAGTGCCGTTTCTGCTCCTCGGTGCCCCCCCGCACCAGCGCACGGGCCAGGATCTCGGGTCGGGTGATGAGCGAACCTCCCGCTCCGAGCGAGGCGCGTGACAGCTCCTCGGTCGCCACCACCATGCCCAGGAAGTCACGTTCGCCGCCGGTGGCGAAGCCGCCGTAGGCCTCGGGGATCGACAGCCCGAAGGCACCGATGTCGCCGAGCCCGGCGATTATGTCTTCGGGGATGTCGGCGTTTTGGCGATGGATCCGTTCCGCCACGGGAGCGATGCGCTCGTCGGCGAAGCGGTGGAAGGTCTCGGCCACGAGCTCGAAGTCGGAATCGAGGTGGCGTGGACCCGGCTTGTCGGCCAGGGCGGCAAGCCACGCCGGGTCCCGGTACGGCGCCATGTCAGCCACTGCCGCGCCGAGCGACCAGGCACCGGGGCGGTCCGGGTCACCCCGCCGGCCGTCCCCCAACCCCCATCCCGCCGCCCGTCCGAGCACCCTGGCGGCCAGGTCGCTCACCGAGTCGGCGACGAACGCGCACGCGATACGGGCTTCGGTATCTCCGCCTGCCCCGTAGTCAACCGCCGACCGTGACACCTCGACGGCCGCGGCGGCGTGGGCCAGGTCGTAGGCCACCACCTGGTGATCATCCAGCGCTTTGGGCCCGCCGGCCGCGAGATGGCGGGCGCAGGCGCCCACCACGTCCGCTGCGGTCGAGGCGGCAGCGGCAGCCACGACCAGGTCGGGGCTCGGAGCCGGGAGCACGGGCCCAGGCTAGAGCCCCCGCACAGCCCTGTAGATCTGCCCTTGACGTCAAGGTCGGCAACCGCTCCGGGAGCCGCTACCATCACCGGATGGCAACAGTGGCAACCGCCGGCCAGGTCCCGGCACCCATCGAGGGCCGGGGTGACCACTACAAGTGGATCGCCCTGTCCAACACCACCCTCGGGATACTGATGGTGACCATCAACCAGTCGATCCTTTTGATCTCGCTGCCAGACATCTTCCGGGGGATCAACCTCAATCCCCTGACACCGGCCAACACTTCTTACTTCCTGTGGATCCTCATGGGCTTCCTGCTCACCACCGCGGTGCTCGTCGTCAGCCTCGGGCGGGTCGGCGACATCTACGGCCGGGTGAGGATGTACAACCTCGGTTTCGCGGTGTTCACCGTATTCTCGATCCTGCTGTCGGTGACATTCCTCAAAGGCGCCGGCGGGGCGCTTTGGATCATCGTCATGCGGATCTTCCAAGGGGTGGGCGGGGCATTCCTGTTCGCCAATTCGAGCGCCATCCTCACCGACGCCTTCCCCGAGAACGAGCGGGGAAAGGCCCTCGGGATCAACGGTGTCGCCGCCGTCGGCGGGTCCTTCCTCGGGCTCATCCTGGGTGGCGTGCTGGCGCCGGTCGAGTGGCGCCTGGTGTTCCTCGTGTCGGTACCTTTCGGCCTCTTTGGCACCGTGTGGGCATACCTGAAGCTGCGGGACAACGGGATCCGCATGCCCGCCAAGATCGACTGGTGGGGCAACCTGGCCTTCGCCGTCGGGCTCATCTCGCTGCTGACCGGGATCGTCTACGCCCTCGAACCCTATGGCGGCCACACCATGGGCTGGACCAACCCCGGGGTGCTCCTCGCCACCTTCGGCGGCGTGGCCACCCTCGGTGTGTTCGCCTGGATCGAAATGCGGGTCCCCAACCCGATGTTCCGACTGCGCCTGTTCAAGATCCGGGCGTTCTCTGCGGGCAACGTCGCCGCCCTGCTGTCGGCACTCGGGCGCGGCGGCCTCCAGTTCATGCTCATCATCTGGCTGCAAGGGATCTGGCTACCCCAACACGGGTACTCGTTTGCCTCCACGCCGCTTTGGGCGGGCATCTATATGATCCCCCTGACCGTCGGGTTCTTGATCGCCGGTCCCATCTCGGGCGTGCTCTCGGACCGCTACGGCGCCCGGCCTTTCGCCACCGCCGGCCTGGTGATTTCGGGCGCCAGCTTCTTGCTGCTGGAACTGCTGCCCATGAACTTCCAGTACGTGTGGTTCGCCCTGCTCATATTGTTGTTCGCGCTGGGAAGCGGCTTGTTCTTCTCGCCCAACCAGGCCGGGGTGATGAACAGCCTCCCCCCCGACCAGCGCGGCGCCGGCGCCGGCATGCTCAACACATTTCAGAATTCAGCGTCGGTCCTTTCCATCGGGGTCTTCTTCACGATCATCACCCTGGGTCTGTCGGCGGGGCTGCCGGGACATCTCTTCGCCGGTCTCACCGCCCAGGGTGTCCCCGCCGGGGTGGCCACCCAGATCTCCCACCTGCCCCCGATCGGTAGCCTCTTCTCGGCGTTCTTGGGCTTCAACCCGATCCACCAGCTTCTCGCTCCGACCGGGGTCCTCCAACACGTGACTCACCAGCAGGCGGCCTTCTTGACGGGCAGGTCCTTCTTTCCCCGCCTCATCTCGCAGCCGTTCGCCACCGGGCTGCACCTGGCGTTCGACTTCGCGGCCGTCGCCAGCTTCGTCGCGGCGGTGGCGTCGCACATGCGGGGCGGTCGTTACGTCCACGCCACCGAGTCGCTCGGCGAGGAGGTGGGGGAGGGCTTGGCCGGCGCCGGGACCGCCGCCGCGACCGAGAACGGCACGGGCGCGTGATTGCCCAGGAGGCCGGCCCCCCGCTGCTGGGGATCGGCGAGGCGGCGGCCCATGCCGGCGTGTCCGAGCGGGCGTTGCGCTACTACCAGCAGCTCGGGCTCATCACCCCCTCGGCGCGGACCCCGGGAGGGATGCGCCGCTACTCCGAGGACAACCTGGCCCGCGTCGTGCGCATCCGGGAGCTGCAGAGCCTGCTAGGGCTCAACCTGGAGGAGATCGGCGCCGTGCTCGCCAACGAGGACCGCCTCGCCGAACTGCGCCGGGTGTACCGGGCGGAGGGTACCGCGGCGGAGCGCAGGGCCGAGCTCATCGCCGAGGGCATCGCCCTCCAGGAGGAGCTTCGGGCCACCATCGACGCCAAGCTCACCCGGCTGCACGGGTTTCGCGACGACGTCGACGCCACCATCGAGCGCATGCGCAAGCTGCTCGCTGAATTCGCCGGCGCCCCTGGGCCCTAGCGGCCCATCGACTTACGGTACGGTCCGGTCCGCAGCCGATACCGCTACGGTGGTGCCATCCTGCGAAGCTGGCTCATCCCCCTGGTCGTGGTGGTCGTTGTCCTCGTTGCCTTCGCATTAGGGGCTTTCCTGTGGACCTCCTCCTACGTCCATTCCGACGTGGCCAGCATCGAACAGAGCACCCCCGCCGCCGGCGCGGCCGGTCAGGTCCCCAAGAAGCCGCCTCAGCCTGCTTCGCCCAGCAGCGCGGGCGTGCTGTCCGCCCTGCTCGCCCAGGTGCGGGGGGCGGTTTGGGCGGTGCACACCCTCGACACCAACGGCGACCCGGCGACGGGCTCGGCGTTCGCAGTGGCAACGACGGGGAGCGAGACACTCCTGCTCACGTCCTACTCTGTAGTGGCGGCGGCGACGTACCAACCGGCTCCCGCCATTTCGGTGGCCCAGGGCAGCGGCGCAGACCAAACGGTGACGCTGCGAAGCTGGGACTCTGGCCACGACATGGCGCTGCTCGTCCTCGCTGAAGGCAACCAGCCCGTCCTACACGCGAGCGGTGCCAGCGCAGCGCGGGTGGGCCAGCAGGTCTACTTGGTCTCGGGGTCGGACGCGACGGGCGGGCCGGGCGGGAGCATAACCACGGGCAAGCTGTCGGAGGCCAGCGCCACCTTGCTGGAGGACGACGCCCGTCCTGTCGTCGCTGGCGCCGGGGGTCCGCTGATCGATGCCAGCGGCAGCGTGCTGGGATTGGACTCGTCGGCGTACTCGTCGCCCGCGGCGTCCCCATCCCCGGTCCAGACGAGCACCGCGGTGCCCATCCAAGAGGCGTGCGCCGACGTCCTGGTGTGCCTCGGCGGTAGCTTCCCCTCGACCTGAGCGCCTGCGCGGCAGTGGCCGTGGAGAACTTCCTCGCCGCCGGCTCAGGGGACGCCGTACAGCGAGGTCGTGGTCGTGGATCCCGCCGGCGACGAGAAGGGCGTGGTGTCGCTCGAGGTCGGGAAAGGCGCCACGGTGGTGGTAGTGGTGGTGCTAACCGTCGTCTCGGGGATCGTGGGGGGCGCCACCGCGGTGGGAGGAGGTGGCAGCGGCGGCGAAGTAGCCCCGCCGGCTCCGGTGCCCGAGCTCGGTGTCATCGGCGGCGGCGGTTGGATGCCCGTGAGGGGGGGCGGTGCCGCTTGCAGAGGCGGGGGATTGGCGAAGGTCTCGACGGGGACACCGGCGAGTGACGCCACCATGAAGTCGTGCCAGGCCTCAGCCGGGTAGGAGGCCCCGTAGACCTCGCCTACCCCCTTGATGTTGAGCAACGGCGTGTTGTCGTTGTTGCCGTAGCCCATCCACGTGGCCGTCGACAGCTGGGGCGTGTAGCCGACGAACCAGGCGTCGGTGGGCCCGTTCGCCGTGCCGGTCTTGCCCGCCGCCGGCCGGCCGATCACGGCCGTCGGGAAGCCCGTGCCGTGCTGGATCACGCCCTGCAGGATGCTCGTCACCGTGTCGCTCACCGCCGCGCTGAGCACTCGGGTCCCCTTCGGGTGCGAGTCGTCGTAGACCACCTTGCCCTGATCGTCGACCGCCCGCACCACCGGGGAGGGTGAAATGGCCACGCCCTGGTTGGCGAAGGTGGCGTACGCCGAGGCCATCTCGAGCGGCGACACCGGGTTGGTGCCGAGCGTGTAGGAGAGGCCGAAGTCACTCTCGTCGAAAGCGGTCCACACCCCGAGGCGCTTGGCCATGTCCGCCACCGCCTTCACCCCCACCTGCTGGATCACCTGGGCGTAGACCGTGTCGATCGACTGCCAGGTGGCGGTCGTCAGGGTGAAGTTGCCCGACTCGCCGGCGGAGTTGCGGATCACGCACACCCCTCCGCAGCCGGGCGTCTGAAAGCTCGCCGGCCCGTAGTAATGCGCCTGGGGGGATATCCCCTGGACCAGGGCGGCGGCGAGGGTGAACGGCTTGAAGGACGACCCCGCCAGGCGGCCGGACCCGCCACCGAGCACCACCGAGTTGGGCTGGGCCTGACAGGTGGACTGGATTATCACCTTGACCGGCGGCGGCGACGGCTGGGGGCAGCCCCCGAGGGCGATGTCGACCTGGGAGACGTTGTAATCGCGGCCACCGACGAGGGCCGTGACGTAGCCGGTGGCGGGCTCGACCGACGCCAGGGCCATCTGCAGGGGCGGGCTGGTGCCGGCGAGCTGTTTGGCGATGGCCGCCTCGCCTGCAGCCTGGTCCTTGGCGTTGATGGTGGTCTGGATGCTCAGGCCACCGTTGTAGAGCTCGTTGTAGCCGATGCGCTGCTCGAGGTACTGGCGGACATAGTCGAGGAAGTAGGGATACTTCGTCGGGGTCTGTCGGAGCGGGTACACGAGCGTCAGGGGACCGGGGGGTGTGTAGTCCGGCTGTACCTGGACCAACTGCTCCGCCATGGCCTGGTCGTAGGCCGCCTTGGTCAGGTAGCCGTACTTGCGCATCAGGGCGAGCACCGTCTCGCGGCGCTGCTCGGCCGCGTTGATGTTGAACAGCGGGTCGTACTGGCTCGGCGCGGGCAGCAGTCCCGCCAGCGTGGCGGCCTGCGAGGCGTCCAGCTTGCTCACCGGGGTACGGAAGTAGGCCTCGGCGGCGGCACCCACGCCGTAGGCGCCCTGCCCGAGGTAGACGATCGACAGGTAGTTGTAAAGGATCTGCTCCTTGGTCATCTTCTGGGCGAGCATCCTCGCCAGGATCGCCTCCCGCAGCTTGCGCCCGAGGGTGCGCGAGCCGTGGGTGTAAACCAGCTTCACGTACTCCTCGGTGATGGTGGAGCCGCCCTGCACCGCCGAACCCGACGTCAGGTCCGCCCAGGCCGCCCGCACCACGCCCCTTGCCGATATGGGGCCTTCCTGGAAGAACCCGTGATCTTCGGATGCCACCACCGCGTCCTTGACGACGGCGGGGATCTCGGAGTCCTTGACGGGGACGTTGCTGCCGGCCGCGGCGCGGAACTCGCCGATCACCTGGCCGCCGGAGTCGTACACGACGGTCGCCGGTGCACCGAAGCTCGCCTTCAACGGCCGGGGGAGGGGGCCGGACACCGGTAGGTACATGATCGTGGCCAGCACAGTCACCGCCACGACGACCGGCACGCACACCACCGAGACGGCGCCGGCCAGCACCCAGATGAGCGGTCGTGGCACTACCGCGTCACCCTGCCCCGGTTCCCGGCGTGGTGGTGGTCGACGACGCCGAGGTGGGTGGCGGCGTCGTCGCCGGCGTAGTTATCGGTGCCGTCGCCGGCGGCACCTGCGGGGCGCAGTAGGGGGAGCTCAGCGTCACCAGTTGGGGGGTCACCGTCGGTGTAGGAGGCGAGCCGGCAAGGGTCGTCGTGGTCGTCGAGGTGGTTGTGGTCGTCGATGTCGTGGAGCTGCTGTTCGACGGCGGCGAGCCGAAGACGGTCGTCGTTGTCGTCGAGGGGAAGGTAGGCGTCGTGATGGGCGGGGGGGCCGCGCCCAGCTGGACCTGCAAAGTCTGGCTTCCCGTCGCCGTACACGTCGCGGTCCACCTAGCGTCGCCCGAGCCGTCGGTGGGGGTCGGGTTCGGGGCCAGGATAGACCAGGCTCCCGCGCTGACGAGCTGGACCAGCAGGCCCTGGTCGGGCTCGGTTGCCACGGTGCCGTCGCTTTGCACCTGTTGGCTGTTTACCTGCACGACTATCTGGGACGGCTCGGCCACCACCGCAGGATTGGGGGCGACGGCAGATTGCACCAGCGGCGTCGAGAAGCTGTCCATCCGAAGGGTGACCGCGCTGTCCCCGTCGTCCGCCAGGAACAAGGTGGTGGGTGACGTCTGGGCGAGATCCGGCGCCAACCACGCCCTGACGCTGAAGCGACCACCGAGGATCCCTGGCAGCTGCCAGGTGCCGTCCGGGTGGCTGGTGAGCATGACCAGCGCGGCGCTGCCGCCCACCAGGCGTTGCACCTCGACAGTGGCTCCCGCCACCGTTCCCGACGGCCCCTGCACGCTCCCTGACAAAGTCGCCCTCCCCGGCCCCATCACCGGGCTGCCGTTGGCCAGGGTGCCGGTGGACAGCGCGGTGGTTGGCGCGCTGGTCACGGGGATGGTCGTCGGCGGCGGTGACGCAGACGGTGGGGGGGAGCTCCCGCAACCGGCCACGCCCAGCGCAATGCCTACCAAGGCGAGCGTTGCTACGTCGACTCCCCGAGGAACGACGGTCCAGGTTAACCGTCCGAGTCGGCGACAGCATTGTCGACGTAGCAACGCTCGCCTTTGTACTGGCGCCGCGAGCCACCTCAGCCCGCTCACGGAGAGGGCACGCTGCGCTCTATAGGGGCGGCCACGCCGCAACTGTACGAGAGACGACGAAGGCAGGGTTGGCGCTCCGGCTCGGCGCTCACTCAGCGAGCGCGGGTGACGACGGTGACCAGGGGGGGCAGGACCACGGCGTCGTCGCCGGGGGCCACGTCGGTCATCGTCTCGAGGTAGTCAGCCACCGGTCCCGGACCGGCCCACGCCGGCGCCTCGGCCCACGCGTCCACCAGTTCGAGCCCCGCCCGCCGGGCCAACGCCGGCAGCTCGGCTCCGACATCGGGGTGGCGGGACGAGGGCATCGACATCGCGAGACCGGCGATGCGGCCGGCGGAGGTCACGGGCTCCTGCGCGACCACCCACCCGCCGGGGCGCACCGCGGCCGCCATTCGGCCGAGCACGACCGCCGGCTCGTGGACGTGCAGGAGCACGAAGCGGCAGAAGGCCAGGTCCACCGGTTCGGGGAGGGTGAGCTCCTCGGCCGCCTGGGTCAACGCGATCACCTGGGCGCCGGCCACCACGGCCGCCGCCGCCGCCACCTCGTCGCGCCGTGCAGGATCGTCGTCGACCGCATACACGCGCCCGTCGCGACCGACTATGCGTGCCAGGGCGACGCTGACGTCGCCGCCTCCGGCCCCGACGTCGACGCATCGCCAGCCCTCCCGCAGACCGAGGCGGTCGAGCGCGGTGGCGAGGGGTCTCCTGTAGACGTCGTTGCGCAGCTCCAGCTCGAACACGGCCGCCGCAGGCTACTGCCCTTGCAGACAACGGGCAGTACCGGCGAGCGGGCGGATGGGTGGGTGTGGTCGACTGATCCGGTGACCACCCACGAACGCCCCTTCGGGCGCTATCTCGAGGACTTCGTCGTCGGCGACGTGTACAGGCACTGGCCGGGCAAGACGATCACCGAGTACGACGACCACCTGTTCTGCATGATCACCATGAACCACCACCCGCTGCACACCGACGCCTGGTTCGCCGAGCACTCGACCGTGCAGGGACGCAACGTGGTGGTCGGGAACCTCGTCTACAGCATCGTGCTCGGCATGAGCGTGCCCGACGTGAGCGGCTCGTGCATCGCCAACCTCGAGGTGGAGACCCTGACGCACCAGCGCCCAACCTTGCATGGCGACACGATCTACGCGGAGAGCCGCGTGGTCGACATCCACGAGTCGGCTTCGAGACCCGACCGCGGCGTCGTGACCGTCGAGAGCAAGGGAGTCAACCAGCGGGGTGAAGAGGTCTGCTACTTCCGCCGCAAGGTAATGGTCTACAAGCGCGATGGTGCGCCGGCGAGGTCGCGTCCCTACGGTGCCGACCTCTGGTCTTGAACATCCGCAGGTAAACTCGGGGGGACGAGAGGGGAAAGGTGGAGGTCACCTTCTACGGGGTTCGGGGATCGTGCCCCAGCCCCTCCGAGGCCAACCGACGCTACGGTGGCAACACCGCGTCGGTTGCTCTGCTCGCCTCGGGCCACGACCCGATCATGCTCGACATGGGGACGGGACTGCGCCGTTTCGGGGAAACGCAGCCGTGCGACGGAACCTTCCGCGGTAGCGCGTTGGTGACCCATCTCCACTGGGACCACGTGCAGGGCCTGCCTTTCTTCCCTCCCGTTGACAGGGTCGGCGCCCACCTCGACGTGTACGGGCCGAGCCAGGTCGGAGGTTCGCTCGCCCAGATGTTCGACGACGTGGTGCGTCCCCCCTACTTCCCGGTCCGCGTGTCCGACCTACGGGGGACGATCGCGTTCCACGAGGTGGACGACGAGGACCTGGCGGTCGGCGACGCCAAGGTGCGCGTGCGCCAGGTGCCCCACACTGGCCCGACGGTCGGTTACCGGATCGAGCGAGACGGAGCCGTCGTCGTCTACATCAGCGACCACCAGGAGCCGATCGGCTCCCGAGACGTGGCCGACAGCGTGATCGAGCTGGCCGACGGCGCCGACCTGCTCATCCACGACGCCCAGTACCGGCCCGACGAATTCGCCGAGAAGGCCCATTGGGGCCACTGCACCGCCGGCTACGCGCTGCGGGTCGCCCAGGCCGCCTGCGTCCGCACCGTGGCCCTTTTCCATCACGACCCCTCCCACGGCGACGACGAGATGGACCGTCTGTTGGACCAGGCCACCCAGATGTCCGCCGCCTGCGGGGGTCCCGAGGTGATAGCCGCGTACGAAGGGCTGTGTATCGCCCTATGACGCCAAACCGCCTAGCGCGGCAATAGGAGAACTGGGGCAGGGCATGCCCGGCGGGGCGGGGAACCATGGTGATACCGCACGGGTACTAGAGGGAGACGGCGATGGAGTTGGCCAGGCTGGGACAGGCGACGGTGCTGCACTCGGCCGATGTGAGCGACTCCAGGGAGGCGGCCCGTCTGCGCCGGTTCCGCCGCCTCGCCGCCGTCCTCGGCCTCGTGGCCGTCGCGGTGGTGGGTAGGTGCGTTTACGGCCTGGTCGAGTACGCGCAGGGCCACCGCCGTGCCGCGGCGTCGGCATTCAGCCTCCACTTCTGGCCCCACCTGCCCGCCGGGGCCGGCACCTACGCGCCGGCTGTGCTGTTGATGGTCGTCCTCCTCGTCGCCATCGGCCTGCCGCTTCTCGGAGCCGGGCGCAGCCCGCACGTCCTGTACCGACCCGACGAGATCGACACGACGCTCGCCGACGTCGTCGGGGCGGCGGCGGTGGTGGAGGAGGTGGTCAAGAGCCTCAACCTGTTCCTGGCCCACAAGACCTTCCGGGACCGCATGGGGGGTACCCCCCGCCGTGCCATCCTGTTCGAAGGTCCCCCGGGTACGGGCAAGACCTACCTGGCCAAGGCAATGGCCGCCGAGGCGGGGGTCCCGTTCCTGTTCGTGTCGTCATCCGCCTTTCAGTCCATGTACTACGGCCAGACGAACCGCAAGATCCGCTCCTATTTCAAGGCGCTGCGGTCCCACGCCCGCAGGGAGGGGGGCGCCATCGGCTTCATCGAGGAGATCGACGCCATCGGCGCATCGCGCTCGGGGGCGGGGGGAAACGGCCGGGAAGGCGTGGCCGGCGTGGTCAACGAGCTGCTGATCCAGCTCCAGTCCTTCGACCAGCCGCCCGCCTCGGCGCGCGCCGCGGGGGCCCTGGTCGACGTGGTCAACCGCTGGCTGCCCGCCGGTCGCCGGTTGCGCAAGCCCCGCCCGACGCCTGCCAACATCCTCATCATCGGCGCCACCAACCGCGCCGGTGACCTGGACCCGGCCCTCCTGCGACCGGGGCGCTTCGACCGGACCATCACCGTGGACCTGCCCAGCCGGGACGGCCGGCGCGAGATACTCGACTACTACCTCGACCGCAAGGCTCACGAGCCCGAGCTCGACGACGACGCCAGGCGGTCCACCTTGGCAGCCACCACCTTCGGCTACTCACCGGTGATGCTCGAGCACCTGCTCGACGAGGCCCTGGTGTGGGCGCTGCGCCGGGGAGGCGACCGCCTGGGGTGGGAGGACGTGCAGCGGGCCAAGATGACGGAGGAGCTCGGCCTCGCCCAGCCCGTCGCCTACACCGACAGCGAGCGGCGCACCATCGCCACCCACGAGTCCGGCCACGCCACCGTCGCCCACCTCGTGGCCCCGGGACGGACCCTCGAAGTGCTGTCGGTAATCAAGCGCAAGGACGCCCTCGGCCTGCTCGCACACTCCGAGACCGAGGAGCGCTGGACGGCCACCCGCTCGGAGGTCGAGGCCCTGATCCGTATCGCCATGGGGGGCATGGTCGCCGAGGAGCTGTTCTTCGGCGAGACGAGCACTGGGGTGGCCGGCGACCTCCAAGCCGCCACCGAGGCGGCGGCCAAGATGGTCGGCTCGTTCGGGATGGCGGGATCGCTGATCTCCCTCGACGCCGCCGGCGCGCCGGCCGGCGCCAACATCGTGACCCGGGTCCTCGCCGACGACGCCGGCCGCGACGCGCTAGAAGCCATCCTCGCCACCGCCCGCGACGACGTGGTGACCCTGCTCGGTGCCAACCGCCATCTGGTCGCCGCCCTGCGCGACGCGCTGCTCGAGCGCGACGAGCTCATCGGCGCCGAGATCACCGACGTGCTCGCCCGCGCTTCGAGCGCCGCCGGCGACGCCGTGGCGCCGGCGGTGATCGACGTTCGCGACACGGCGGTGACAGCCGCTGGGGGGGACGCCTTTTCCCCTCCTGTCATTCGGTGATGCCGACCGCGGTGAGGATGAACGCCTGCACCCGCGCCTCGTCGCGCCATGCGTCGTAGCGGCCCGACGGCCCCCCGTGGCCGGCGCCCATCTCGGTCTTGAGCAGCACGGGCGCCCCGTCGCCGCTTGCGGCCCGCAGCTTGGCCACCCACTTGGCTGGTTCCCAAAATCCCACCCGCGGGTCGTTGAGGCCGGCTGTCACGTACATGCTCGGGTACCGGGCCGCGGCCACGTTGTCGTAAGGGGAGTAGGAGCGCATGACCCGGTAGGCGCCCTCGTCGGCGACGGGGTTGCCCCACTCTTCCCACTCGGTGACGGTGAGGGGCAGGCTCTCGTCCGACATGGTCGTCACCACGTCCACGAAGGGCACCTCGGCGACGACGGCGCGCCACAGGTCGGGGCGCAGGTTGGCCACCGCCCCCATCAACAGGCCGCCGGCGCTGCCGCCGCGGATCACCAGGTGGTCGGCGCTGGTGTAGCCGGCGCTGATCAAGTGCTCGGCGCAGGCGATGAAATCCCCGAAGGTGTTGGGCTTGTGCTCCAGGCGCCCCTCCTCGTACCACCGCCGTCCCATCTCGCCTCCGCCCCGGACGTGGGCGATGGCGAACCCCACGCCCCGTTCGAGCAGGTTGAGCCGGGAAACCCTGAAGCTGGGGTCGATGGTGAGCTCGTAGGACCCGTAGCCGTAGAGCACGAACGGCGCCGAGCCGTCGAGCGCCTGGTCGTGCCCGCAGACCAACGAGATCGGGATCTGCGTCCCGTCGCCGGCCTCCGCCCAGATGCGCTCCGTGCGGTAGTCCTCCCTACGGTAACCACCGAGGACAGGCTGGACCTTGACCACCTCGCGCCGGCGGGTCGCCATGTCGTAGTCGACGCTCGACACCGGCGTCACCAGCGACGTGTAGCCGAAACGTAGCGTCGCCGTGTGCCACTCGGGGTTGGCCCCGGGGGTCACGGTGTAAACGGGCTCGGGCTGGTCGACGAAGTGGCCGGCGTCCGCCGCGGGGTCCACCACGCCGGCGTCGAGGGGAATGACCCGGAGCCGTCTCAGGCCAAGAGCCCGTTCCGCGACGACCAGGTGGCCGGCGAAGGCGTCGACCGATTCCACCTTCACCTCGGGACGGTGGGGCAGCAACGCCTCGGGCTGGGCGATGGCTGCACCCACCACGGGCAGCACGTCGACGGCGAAGTTGGTGGCCGGCGTGCCATCGGAGCCGGGCGCGTTGGTGCGTACCAGCCACACGTCGCCCCGTCCCGCCGTTACTGCGTGCTCGACGTCGTACTCCACGCCCTGACGCCGGGGGAGGACCACCGTTGGGCGCCCGGCGGGGGCGCCGGCGTCGATCCACAGCGCCTCGGAGGTCATCTTGGACTCGGTGTGGATGACCACGAAACGCTGGCTTCGGGTCAGTTCCACCGTTGCGAAGTAGCGTTCGTCGACCTCGTGGAACACCACGGTGTCGGCTCCGGCGGGGTCGCCGAGGCGGTGGCGCCAGACCTGGAACGGGCGCATGGCCTCGTCGGGGAGCACGTAGAAGAAGGTCTCGTTGTCGGTCGCCCAGGCCGAGCCGTAGTACACGCCCTCGATCACGTCGGGCAGGTCCTCGCCCGCCTGCAGGTCGCGGAAGCGCAGCGTGTAGGTCTCGCCCCCGGCGAAGTCGGTGGCGAAGGCTAACACGTGGTGATCAGGACTGATGTCGAACACCCCGAGGGCGAAGTAGTCGCTGCCGGCGGCCAGGGCGTTCTCGTCGAGGACAAGGTCGCCCTCGCCGGCTACGGCGGCGTCGAGGACGTCGGCGGGGCGTCGCGTCCGCTCCGGGTCGGCCAGGCGCCAATGACTGGGGTACTGCTTGCCCTCGGCGGTGCGACTCCAGTACCACCACGGCCCGCTGCGGCTCGGCGCCGACACGTCGTCCTCTTGGACCCGGGACTTGATGCCCTCGAACAGTCGCTGCTGCAGCTCCCCGGTGGGGGCGAGCACGGCGTCGGCGTAGTCGTTCTCGGCCCGGAGGTGGGCGAGAACCTCGGGGTCGTCCTTGTCGCGCAGCCACCACCAGTCGTCGACGCGAACCTCGCCGTGGGCCTCCAGGCGGTGCGGCCGGCGGGGGGGCATCGGGGGTGTGGGGACGTCAGCCATGTCGTTCAGCCTGGCACGGCTTGCTCGTGCGGCCCGGCGCGCCTCGCGCGTGCGCCCCGGCGCGGGTTGCGCTTGACTGGGGCGGCGGAGCAACGAGCGGAGGGAGAATCAGGTGGCGTCCGAACGCGTGGCGGTGGCAGGTAGCGAGCGGGCGGAGGCGGCCCATCCCGTCGTGGCCCCGGTCGACGGCGAGGAGGTCGCCGCCATCACGGTGTACCTCAGGCAGAATCCCGGGGGCCCGGATCTGGCCTGGGTGGACGAGGAGGCGGCTCGACCACCCCGAGAGCGGGGGCGCATGAGCAGGGACGAACTGGCCACCACCTACGGTCCGAGCGATGCGGACCTGAGTGCCCTCAGTGCGTTCGCGTCCGAGCACGCCCTGGCGGTCACCAGCGTCGACATCGCCCGGCGGGCGGTCGTGCTGTCCGGTCGCCTGGCCGACTTCGCCGCCGCCTTCGGGACCGAGCTGAGCATCCGGGAGCATCCCACCGCTGGGCGCTACCGGGCGCGGTCGGGTCCCCTGACCGTGCCCGCCGATATCGGAGGTGCGGTGGTGGGGGTCTTCGGCCTCGACCAGCGACCCCAGGCCCTCACCCAGCACCGGATCGCCAGCGCGGCCGCGCCGGCGTCGTTCACGCCTCCGCAGGTGGCGGCGCTGTACGACTTTCCCGCCGGTGGGCCGGGCACGGGTGAGGTGATCGGGATCGTTGAGCTCGGAGGTGGCTTCGCGCAGGCGGACATCGACGCCTACTTCGCCCAGATCGGCCAGACCCCGCCGTCGGTGACGGCCGTCGGGGTCGACGGGGGCACCAACTCGCCCGGGAACCCGAACGGGCCCGACGCCGAGGTGATGCTCGACATCGAGGTGGCGGGATCGGTGGCCCCCGGCGCCGCCATCGTCGTGTACTTCGCGCCGAACACCGACCAGGGCTTCATCGACGCCGTGTCCACCGCAGTCCACGACACGACCCACCGCCCCACCGTCGTGTCGATCAGCTGGGGAGCGGCGGAGAACACATGGACGGCGCAGGCCATGAACCAGATGGAGCAGGCGTTCATCGCCGCCGCGGCCGCCGGGGTTACGGTCACCGTGGCGGCCGGCGACAACGGCTCCTCCGACGGCCAGAGCGACGGGGCGCCGCACGTCGACTTCCCCGCGTCGGCACCCCACGCCCTGGGCTGCGGGGGCACCACCCTGAGTGCGTCGGGCGGGGCCGGCAAGCAGGCGATCGCCTCCGAGACGGTGTGGAACGACGGTGCCTCCGGGGGCGCCACCGGCGGCGGGGTGAGCGCCCAGTTCCCCCTGCCGAGCTACCAGAAGGGCGCGAACGTGCCACCAGGGACGGCACCGGGGGGACGGGGAGTGCCCGACGTGGCAGGCGACGCCGACCCCCAGACGGGATACCAGGTGCGGGTGGACGGCCAGTCCATGGTGATCGGGGGCACCAGCGCGGTGGCGCCCCTGTGGGCCGGGCTGGTCGCCCTGCTCAACGCCAAGCTCGGCGCACCGGTGGGCTTTCTCCAACCCCGCCTCTACACGGCAGGTCCGGAGGGGACGATGCACGACATAACCCAGGGCTCCAACGGCGCCTACCAGGCCGGTGCGGGCTGGGACCCGTGCACGGGTCTCGGTTCCCCCGACGGGGCCAAGCTCCTCGCCGCCCTGGAGGCACCCGCAGGCGGCTGACTTCGACACCGCAGGCGGGAACCGTCAGCTAGGGGCCGAGGGGTTGTTACTATCGGCGTAGGAGAAATCTCCGAGGAGTGTGACCTATGGCAACCACCGAACTGGATCTCGGCCGTTACAAGCTCGGGTGGAGCGACGTAGAGGACTACTACGTCTACAAGCCCAAGAAGGGCGTGTCCGAAGAGATGGTCCAGGAGATGTCCTGGATGAAGGGCGAGCCCGACTGGATGACCCAGCGCCGCCTGAAGGCTCTGCGCCACTTCCAGCGCCGGCCCATGCCCACCTGGGGCGGGGACATGTCGGGCATCAACTTCGACGACATCTTCTACTACATCAAGCCCATCGACAAGCAGGTCAGCGCCTGGGACCAGCTTCCCGAGTCCGTCAAGGCCACCTACGACAAGCTGGGGATCCCCGAGGCGGAGCGCAAGTACCTGGCCGGCGTCACCGCCCAGTACGAATCCGAGGTCGTCTACCACAAGAACCGCGAGGACCTCGAGGAGCAGGGGGTGCTGTTCTGTGACATGGACACCGCCCTGCGTGAGTACCCCGACATCGTCAAGCAGTACTTCGGCACCGTCATCCCCCTGAACGACAACAAGTTCGCCGCCCTGAACTCGGCTGTGTGGTCGGGCGGGTCGTTCATCTACGTCCCCCCCGGGGTCAAGGTCGACATGCCGCTGCAGGCGTACTTCCGCATCAACGCCGAGAACATGGGCCAGTTCGAGCGCACCTTGATCATCGCCGACGAGGGCGCCCAGGTGCACTACATCGAGGGCTGCTCGGCGCCGGTGTACACGAGCGACTCCCTGCACTCCGCGGTGGTCGAGATCATCTGCAAGCCGTCGTCGCTGGTGACCTACACGACGATCCAGAACTGGTCCAACAACGTCTACAACCTGGTCACCAAGCGGGCCCGTTGCGACACCGAGGCCCACATGGAGTGGATCGACGGCAACATAGGCAGCCGGCTCACCATGAAGTACCCGGCTGTCTACCTGATGGGGCCCAAGGCCTCCGGCGAGGTGCTGTCCGTGGCCTACGCCGGGTCCGGCCAGCACCAGGACGCGGGGGCCAAGATGGTGCACGCCGCCCCCGAGACGACGTCCACCATCATCTCCAAGTCCATCTCCAAGGACGCCGGGCGCACGTCGTACCGCGGCCTGGTCCACTTCGAGGAGGGGGCACGCAAGTCGAAGAGCTTCGTGCGCTGCGACGCCCTGCTCCTCGACGACCAGTCCCGCAGCGACACCTATCCCTACATCGAGTTCGGGGAGAAGGACGCCCAGGCGGGCCACGAGGCGACCGTCTCCAAGGTCGGCGACGACCAGCTCTTCTACCTGATGAGCCGGGGTCTGTCGGAAACCCAGGCCATGAGCATGATCGTCAATGGCTTCATCGAGCCGGTCACGCGCACCTTGCCCATGGAGTACGCGGTGGAGTGGAGCCGCCTGATCGAGCTGCAGATGGAGGGCAGCGTCGGCTGAGCCGGCCCCGCCCCCGACTCCGACCGGTGCTACCGCTAGAGTCGAGCCGTGACCGCCGCGATCGCCCTCGCCGTGGTGCTGGTCATCGCGGTGGCCGGTATGAGCCTGGCCATGCAGACCCAGCGTCCCACCGCCCAGGTTCGGCCGGTGCGCCCCGCGGCTCCCCGCCGCCCGGCGCGCGAGCGCCGCCCCGCCCCCGCCCCGCCGGCCGCCGAGCCCAAGATCGAAGAGCCCCGGGCGCCGGAGCTGCTGCGGATCGGTACACCCGGCAAGGGCAAGGTGATCGCCGTGGTAGACGAGCGCACCACGGGTTCGATCGTGCGTAGCAGGCTCAACCTGCGGGTCGAGCCCGACGAAGGCGAGGCTTTCGAGGTGCAGGTCCGCCATGCGTTCCAGAGCCACGAAGACCGCGCCAAGGTCAAGGTGGGGGGGACGGTAGCTGTCCGCTACGACCCCGACGACCACACCCGGGTGGTACTCGCCCCCGACGACTGAGGTCGGCCGGCGCGGCAAGGATAGGCGCGACGCGGGTGGGCGTTGCCAGTGTGGTCGGTCTGCGGTGTGGGTCTGCGGTGTGGGTCTGCGGGTAGTGGGTCTGCGGGTAGCGGGTTCTGCGGGTAGTGGGTTCTGCGGGTAGTGGGTTCTGCGCAAGTCGGCACCATTGTCCGGCGGCGTCGATTTGCTGCACACTTGGGGGCACCCAGTGAGCCCTAACTCGACAGCAAATGGGCTCGTTCCATATTTGCTGCATTGTTACGCCGATTGGTGACGTTGCCCGCCGCTGTTCGCCGCGTTCGCGTGGGTACCCGTAGAATGAGGAACTGGCCCGAGGCGGCACGCCGCGCCAGCCGAGCCCTGCTGATCGCCTCGCCAATCGTCCCATCAACGCCGATACCCGACCACCGGAGCCATCCTGCCTAGCTTGCCCACGACGTCGCATGTACTCGGAGGACCCGGCTGGCTGATCACGGCCCGGGCTCGGGCCGCTGCCCGCTTCGAACAAGCCGAGTTGCCGACGTCGGCGGAGGAGATCTGGCGCTACAGCCGGATCGACGATTTCGAGCTCGACCGCTACACGCCCGTAGGCGGCGGCGACGCGACAGGGGCGGTCCTTCCCGACCAGCTCGTCGAGCTCATCGCCGGCCTGGGTGAGCTCACGGCTGTGGCGGTGGTGCGCGACGGGCATGTCACCATCACCCAGTCGGACGACGACGCCGTCACCGTAGAGACGGCCGCCGGCACCGACACCCCCGCCGGCACCGACACCCCCGCCGGCACCGCCGGCCCAAACGGCACCGAGCCGTGGCCCATCGGGGAGGTCTCCGGCGAGCCCGACGCATACGTCACCTTGAACGCGGCGCTGGCCGCCGCCCCGTTGAGGATCCGCTTCGGTGGGGCTGCGGCGCCGGGCGCGACGGTGCTCGTGGTGCACTGGGTCGATGCGGACGGGGCGGCTGTTTTTCCCCGCCTCCTCGTGCACGCGGAGGCGGGCGCGGACGGGTCGGTCATCGAGGTGGTGGCGTCCGGCGACGTCGCCTCCCTGGTGGCGCCGGTCACCGAGCTCGACGTGGGCGACGCCGCGCAGCTCCGCTACACCAACGTGCAGCTGCTCGGGCCGAGGATGTGGCAGCTGGGCCTTCAGGCCAGCCGGGTCGGGCGCGACGCCACCATGACTTCGGCGTCGGTGGCCCTCGGCGGTGACTACGCCCGGGTGCGCACCGACTCGGCCCTCGTCGGAAAGGGGGCGTCGGGGCGGCTGCTGGCCGTATGGTTCGGCGCCGGCGCCCAGATGCCTGACCTGCGCACGGTCCAGGACCACCGGGCGCCCAAGACGACATCGGACCTCGTCTTCAAGGGGGCGGTGGCCAACCAGTCGCACTCGGTCTACACGGGCCTCATCCGCGTCGAGAAGGGCGCGGCGGGGACGAACGCCATGCAGACCAACCGCAACCTCGTGCTCGGCGAGGGGGCGCACGCCGACTCGGTGCCCAACCTCGAGATCGAGGACAACGACGTGCGCTGTAGCCATGCGTCGGCGGTCGGGCCCGTGGACGACGACCAGCGCTTCTACCTCGAGAGCAGGGGGGTGCCCACCGACATCGCCAACCGGTTGATAACCCTGGGATTTCTCGACGACGTGCTCACCCGGGTGCCGGCGGCGGGCGTGGTCCCGTGGCTGCGCCTCGAACTGGCCCGCAAGCTGGAGGCGGCCGAGGCGGCCGAGGCGGCCGAGGCGGCGGAGGTGGCCCGTTGAGCGAGGAGCTGCGCATACCGCGGGAGAAGGTGGCGCCCGACAGCGCGGTGCGCCTGGAGGGCGGTCCCTACGGGGTGTGCCTGGTACGCATCGGCGACGAGTTCTACGCCTTGTGCGACAGGTGCAGCCATGCCAACGTGGCCCTGTCGGAGGGCGAGGTCTACGCCGACGACCTGGCCATCGAATGCTGGAAGCACGGCAGCACCTTCTCCCTCGCCGACGGGCACCCGCAGTGCCTGCCGGCGACGAAGGCGGTGCCGACCTACAGGGTCCGGATCGACGGCGACGACGTGGTGGTGACCGTCAAGTGAGCGCGTTGGTGGTGGAGGGCCTGCGCGCCTCGGTGGCGGGCACGGAGATCCTGCGCGGCGTCGACCTCGACGTGCACTCGGGCGAGGTTCATGTGGTGATGGGACCCAACGGATCGGGCAAGAGCACCCTGTCGCACGTGATGATGGGACGCCCGGGCTACGAGGTGACCGGCGGTCGGGTGAGCCTCGACGGCACCGACCTGCTGGCCCTGCCGGCGTGGCGGCGAGCGCAGGCCGGGCTGTTCCTCGCCATGCAGTACCCGATCGAGGTGCCCGGAGTCTCCCTCCTCGACGTCTTGTCCGAGTCGATGATTGCAGGGGGGAAAGGCCGCGCCGGGGTGGCTGTGGCCCTGCGGGAGGAGGCGGCCCGGGTGGGCTTCGACGAGAGCTTCCTCGACCGCCCCCTCAATGTCGACCTGTCCGGTGGCGAGCGCAAGCGCAACGAGACGGTGCAGCTGGGCGTCCTCGCCCCCCGCTTCGCCGTCCTCGACGAGATCGACTCCGGTCTCGACATCGACGCCCTGCGGGCCGTGGCCAGGCGGGTGGAGGCGGCTACGTCGGAGACGGCACTGGGCGTCCTGGCCATCACCCACTACAGCCGCCTGCTCACCGAGCTGCGCGCCGACCGGGTGCACGTGCTGTCCAAGGGCCGGATCGTGGCCAGCGGCGGCCCCGAACTGGCCGACGAGCTCGAGCGCACGGGGTACGCCGGCTACGTCGAGGAGGACGTGGAGGTCCCCTGACCTGCCGGTCGGCCGAGATCACCCGGCCGACACCCGGCGACTCGCGAGTCCCCTCGCCGTTGAGCGGAAGTGGAGCGCTGGTCAAGCGGGTCATGCGAGCCTGACTGCGATGAATCTGTCCAGGGGCACAGCCGCCGAGAAACTCGTCGTCGAATCGGTCACACGGGATCTCGGCATACAGGATTTTTCGGGCATCGGTGACTCAGGGGCGGCGGTGGCGGGCCCAGAGCGCTGCGCCGTGTTCGTCTACGCCGGCGATCCCGTCTCCCAGTACGGGATGGCCGCCCTGTTGCGGGGCTGCTCGGCACTGAGCGTGGTCGACGACGTAGACCACTGCCGGGTGGCGGTCCTGGTGGCGGACGACGTGGACACCGAGACGGCACGGGTGATCGGCGCGCTCCAGCGCGATGGGGTGCCGCGGGTCGTCCTGGTGGTGGCGCGCATCGACGACGCCGGCCTCATGCGCGCCGTGGAAGCCGGGGTGTCGGGCATCGTGCACCGCGACGACGCCGACCCCGCCCACCTGGTGCGGGCCATCAACGAAGCCTGCTCGGGGGGGGCCAGCCTGCCCGGTGACGTGGCCGGGCGCCTCATGGCCCAGATCGGCGCCCTCCACCGTCGGGTACTGTCGCCCCGGGGCCTGAACATGCAGGGCCTGTCGGAGCGGGAGGTTGGAGTGCTGAGCTTGCTGGCCGAGGGTTTCGACACGGCGGAGGTTGCGGACAAGATGTGTTACTCGGAGCGTACGGTCAAGGGCGTGCTGCAAGGCGTCACCCGTCGCTACCAGTTGCGCAATCGGACCCACGCGGTCGTGTTTGCCCTGCGCCACGGCCTGATCTGATGGACAGCGAGGAGCTGGAGCTTTTTCGCCGCGAGGAGCCGGACCCGATCGAAGAGTTGTCGCGCCAGATGGAGCGCGGCAGCCAGCTCACGCAGGCCAGCCTGCAGAACGCCTTCAAGAGCCTGGGGGCCCTCCAGACCGTCGTCGGCGAGATAGCGGGGGCACTGGCCGCCAACGGGGTGATCGAGGCCGAGCAGGTCCCCTCTGTCATCGAAGCCTACGCCGCCGCCCGACCGGTCCAGGAGACCAAGGAAGCGGCGGCCCCGCCGATGGTGCCAGAAGCCGACGACACCGGGGACCAGCCGCTGGCATTCCGGTGGCCGGGCGTGGTGCTGCGCCGGGAGAACAGCACGTCGCCGGGCGAGCCGGTCGACTGCGCGGCGCGCATGCACGTCTGCCACGCGGTGTGCTGTGCCCTGAAGTTCCCATTGTCGCCGTCGGAGGTCGAAGCGGGCAAGGTCAAATGGGACATTGGCCACCCCTACATGATCCGGGGTACGTCCAGGGGCTACTGCTGTCACAACGACGCGGAGACGGGCGGGTGCCGTGTCTACGCCGACCGTCCGGCCGTGTGCAGGGATTACAGCTGCGTGGGGGACAACCGGATCTGGAAGGATTTCGATGGCATGGTCCTCAACACCGAATGGATCGCCGAGCACATCGATCATAAGAGCGACTTGCATCTGTCGATCCATGACGAAGGGTAGGTCGCCCCAGTGATCCAGGAAGTCGACCAGGCCATCGAGGCGGTCATCCGCCAGGAGGCGCTGCAGGGGACCTCGGTCGAGGTGGCATTCGAGGCGCCTACCAAGGACTGGGCGGCCCGGCGCAACGCGCCCACCCTGGACGCCTACCTGTACGACATCCGCGAGGACCAGACCCGCCGGTCGGTTGGTTTCACCGAGATCCGCGACGACGAAGGCAAGCTCATCGGCCGGGGCCAGCCGGTGCGCCACTACAAGCTGTCGTACCTGGTGACGGCGTGGACCCAGCGGCCCGAGGACGAGCACCGCCTCCTATCCGCCATCCTGAGCGGCTTCCTGCGCTGGAACTCGCTGCCCCCTTACGCTCTCAACGGCTCGCTGGCCGACCAGCCGCTCCAGATCCCGGTCACCATCGGCCTGCCGCCTCCCCACGACCGCGCCATCTCCGACATCTGGTCGGCCCTGGGCGGCGAGCTCAAGCCGTCGCTCGATCTGGTGGTGACCGCCCCCATTGACACCCGTCAGGTGGAGGACACCGCCGTTCCGGTACAAGAGCCGCTGCGCTTCACGGTTCACCGCACCACCGACGGGGTTTTCGAGGAGGCCGGCGGTCTCCGGCGGCGCCCCGCGGAAGCGGCCAGCGGGGCCGAGAAGCAAAAGGAGGCGGCGATGGCGGCCAAGGCGGCGTCAGGGCGGGTGGCGGCCCGACCGCGGCGGCGGTCGTGACGTCCTTCTCCGGTCGCGCCGGGCCCCTGGCGTCCCATGTCGCCTCCTGAAGCGAGCGAAAAGACCTGGACGCAGCGATGACGGACCCCCGGCTCGGGTATCCGGCGCCAGGCGACTCCCCGGCGGGTGCAACCGGTCGCTCCGCCAACTCGGCGATGGCCGGCGAGCTGCTGAGGCGCCTGGCCCAACTGGAAGTCAGGGTACGCGACGTGGTCGCCCGGCGGCGGGCCAGCGACCCCAATCCCGACGATCCCCACCGGGGCTTGTACGTGACCGACGAGCGTGTCGACGCCCTCATCGAGCGGCCACGGGTCCGGGTCGGCGACGAGCCCCCCGACCCGTTGCCGCCCGGTGCCCTCGGAGACCTGGCGAGGCGATTCGGGCTCGACGGCCTCGACCTGGATCTGCTCACCCTCGCCCTGGCCCCCGACCTCGACGCTCGCTTCGAACCGATCTACGGGTATCTCAACGACGACGTGACCCGACGGCGGGCGACGATCGGCTTGGCCCTGGAGCTGTGTGGGCGCGACCCGGCCGACCACGAAGCGCGCCGCCGCCTGGTCCCCTCCAGCCAGCTGGTCGGCCGGCGCCTGGTGGTGCTCGAGGAGACCGACCGGCCGTTCCTGTCCCGCGCTCTGCGCGTGCCTGACACTGTCACCGCCTGGCTGCTCGGCGACGACCTGCTCGAGCCCGAGTTGGCCGAGGTCGCCCTGCGCGCCGTTACCTCGCCGGTCGACGACGTCGAGGAGGTCAAGCGGGCGGTGACCTCGGGAGTCAGGCTCCTGTATGTCCGCGAGACCCTCGAGAGCGCGTCGTGGTCATGGTTGGCCAGCGCCTTCGCCGAGCTCGGCATGCCCGTGGTCGGCGTCGACCTGAGACTCGCCCCCCCGGGCACCGACCCCGCCGAGTTGGCCCGGGTGGCGGCCCGGGGCGCCGACCTGTGCGGGGGTGCCCTGCTCCTCGCCCATATCGACGAGATCGGCGGCCGCAACGTGCTCGACGCCCGGGTGTGGACGGCGATGGCCGAGCACACCCTCGTGGCCGCCACCGGTGTCGCCAACTGGGACGCCACCTGGTCGTCGCGGCCGCCCCTCCTGCTCGCCGCCCCCGATCTCAGTGCGTCCCAGCGCCGCATCGTGTGGCACGACGCCCTCGACGGGGGACTCGACGACGAGCACTGGCGCGCCGTCGCCGCCTTCCGGCTCACGCCCGAGCAGGTGGAGCTGGCCGCCAGGTCCGCCGTCCAGGCCGGCGTGGCGGCCAACCGGGCCACCGAGCCGAGCGATCTGCAGCGCGGCGCGCGCGCCCAGAACGCGGCGAGCCTCGAGCGGTTGGCCCGCCGAGTCGAGCCGCGGGTCGGGTGGGGGGACCTGGTGGTGCCCCCGGAGGTCGAGATCGACCTGCGGAGCATCGTCGCCCGTCTGCGCCAGCGATCCCGCGTCCTCGGCGACTGGGGGGTGGGGGGCGCTACGGCAAAGAGCAGAGGTTTGACAGCGCTTTTCGCGGGCGACTCGGGGACGGGCAAGACCCTGTCGGCCGAGGTCGTCTCAGGCGAGCTCGGCCTCGACCTCTACGTCATCGACCTTTCCAGCGTGGTCGACAAGTACATCGGCGAAACCGAGAAAAACCTCGACCGAATCTTCACCGAAGCCGAGCGGGTGAACGGGGTGCTCCTCTTCGACGAGGCAGACGCCATCTTCGGCAAGCGCTCAGAGGTCTCCGACTCCAAGGACCGTTACGCGAACGTAGAGGTGGCCTACCTCCTCCAGCGCATGGAGCGCTTCATCGGGGTGGCGATACTCACGACGAACCTGCGGGCCAACGTGGACGACGCCTTCTTGCGCCGCATAGACGTCCTCGTGGACTTCCCGATACCCGACGAGGTGGCCCGCAAGTCCTTGTGGGACCACCAGTGCGCATCCGGGCTGCCCCTCGCCGCCGATGTGGATATCGAGTTCCTGGCCCGCTCGTTCCGCCTGACAGGTGGCAACATCCGCAACATCGTGCTGGCCGCCGCCTACCTGGCCGCCGACGCCGGCCGCGCCGTCGAGATGGTCGACCTGATGAGGGCTACGGCGGGCGAGTACCGCAAGCTCGGACGCCTCCTCCTCGAATCGGAGTTCGGCAAGTGGCACCACCACGTGGCCGGAGCCTCCCGGTGAGAATGCAGGGGGCTACCCTTTCCGCGAGGGCTCGACGGGCGTACACTCGTGTTAGAAGGGAGCTTCAATGACTGACTTCGATGATGCACAGGCCCGGGTCCACGACCAGCGCCGGGCCTCCGAGCCCGTCGCCGGGCGCTCGACGCCGGCTCCACCAGGTTCGGCTGCGCACTTCCTGCACATGCAGCGCACCGTCGGCAACGCCGCGGTGGTGCAGCGGCTGGCAGAGGAAGGTGACGACCACCCGATCAAGAGCGTCATCCAAAGCGGTGGTTCCCCGCTCGAAGCTCCGGTGAGATCGAAGATGGAAGGTGCCTTCGGGCAGGACTTCAGCGACGTGCGGGTCCACAGCGACTCGTCGGCCTCCTCCTCGGCACAGGCGGTGGCGGCGACCGCGGCGACGGTCGGCAACCACATCGTGTTCCGTTCGGGGGAGTACAACCCGTCGAGCTCGAAAGGACAGCATCTCCTGGCCCACGAGCTCACCCACGTGGTGCAGCAGCGGTCCGGGCCCGTCACGGGCACACCCCAGGCCGGCGGCATCAGCGTCAGCGACCCGTCGGACAGCTTCGAGACGGCGGCCGAGTCCAACGCCGGGCGCATAACCTCAGCTCTCTCGGCCCAGCGCCAGCCCGACTCCGACGACGTGCAGCGCCAGCCCGACCCGACTGTGATCCAGCGTGAGGCGGAGGGTGACGAGATGGAGGGCGAAGAGGGCTAAACAGGCGTAGGCAACGTTGCCCGATAGGGCAATATTGTCTGCCCGTTAGGCACCCCTCGCATCCAACGAGGCTGCTTCCGACCTGGCAAGGTGGGCCCCTAGCTCAACTGGTCGAGAGGGAGGCCCCTATGCCTCAGTATCTGTCACCTGGCGTCTACGTAGAAGAAGTCGACTCGGGTTCACGCCCGATCGAGGGCGTTGGCACAGCCGTCGCCGCCTTCGTGGGCCTGGCCGAGCAAGGGCCGTTCAACGAGCCCACGTTCGTCACCAACTGGTCCCAGTTCACGCAGAACTTCGGTGGCTTCGTGGAGGGCTCGTACCTGGCGCATGCCGTGTACGGCTACTTCCTAAACGGCGGCGGCAGCGCCTACGTGGTCCGCATCGGCGCTGACGACACCAGCAACGGGTCCGGGGCCGTGGGCCCAGCGGCCCAGGCCGAGCTCACGACCGGTGGTGACGCCAAGGTCGGCGCATACCGCGTGAAGGCCATCGAGGCCGGTCCTGCCGGCAACGACATCTCCATCGAGGTGGCCGCAGCCGGTGACGGCGCCCCCGACGACGCCTTCAAGATCCTCGTCAAGCGGGGCAACAAGGTGGAGGAGACCTTCGAAGGGCTCAGCACCAAGAGGGGCCGCGCCAACGCGGTGCAGACCGTCAACGCCCAGTCCAAGCTCATCCGCTTGGAGGAGGCCACCTCCGGCCCCATCGAGAAGGTGGCACCGGGCACGGTCAGCCTGAGCGGCGGTGCGCCGGCGTCCGCTACCCCCACCAGCCTCTCGGCCGAGGACTACGTCGGCGACTCCGCCGACCGTACGGGCTTCGGCGGCCTCGAAGCCATCGACAACGTCACCATGGTCTCGGTGCCCGACCTGATGTCGGCGTACCAGCAGGGTCTCATCGATCTCGAAGGCGTCCAGACGGTGCAGCTGGCGATGATCGCCCACTGCGAGCTCATGAACGACCGGGTAGCCATCCTCGACCCGCCCCCCGGCCTCAACGCCCAGCAGATCCGCGAGTGGCGCCAGGAGAAGGCGGGCTACGACTCCAAGCAGGCCACCTTGTACTGGCCGTGGATCAAGGTGTTCGACCCGGCCACCGGGCAGAACATCTTCGTCCCGCCGAGCGGGCACATGGGCGGCATCTGGGCCCGTAACGACGACACGAGGGGCGTGCACAAGGCGCCGGCCAACGAGGTCATCCGCGGTGCAGTGTCGCTGGAGCTCAACATCACCAAGGGCGAGCACGACTCGCTCAACCCGGTCGGCATCAACTGCATCCGGGCCTTCCCGGGCCGCGGTATCCGCGTCTGGGGCGCCCGCACCCTTTCGTCGGACCCGGCGTGGCGCTACCTGAACGTCCGCCGCCTGTTCAACTTCTTGGAGAAGTCGATCCTCAACGGCACGGACTGGGTGGTCTTCGAGCCGAACGACCGGGCGCTGTGGGCCAGGATCAACCGCACCATCGCCTCCTTCCTGGTCATGCAGTGGCGAGCCGGCGCCCTGTTCGGATCCACGCCTGGCGAGTCGTACTACGTCAAGTGCGACGACGAGACCAACCCGGCCGAGGGCATCGACCTCGGCCAGGTCGTCTGCGAGATCGGGGTCGCCCCCGTCAAGCCCGCCGAGTTCGTCATTTTCCGCCTGGCGCAGTTCTCCGGCGGCAACAGCCTCGTCGAGTAGTCATTTACCACTGACCTGATCCGGAAGGAGCTTTCAAAACAATGCCCCAATTTTTGAACGGCGACAGTGCCGT
Source organism: Acidimicrobiales bacterium (assembly GCA_035552775.1). Classification (GTDB taxonomy): domain Bacteria; phylum Actinomycetota; class Acidimicrobiia; order Acidimicrobiales; family Palsa-688; genus DASZKW01. Next base: position 88,251 of record DASZKW010000016.1, read on the forward strand.
CGGCCACTACTTCGGTCTCGAGATCGACGGCACCATGCTGAAGGACATCATGGAGATCACCAACATCAGCTTTGAGCAAGACGTCGTCGAGCTCAAGCAGAACACCGCCGACGGCAAGTTCTCGATCATCAAGATGCCCGGCCGGTACAAGGCCGGCAACTTCACGGTCACCCGCGGCTATACGGCCGACTCGGTGCTCGAGAAATGGCACCAAGAGTCCCTGAAGGGGTCCATGAAGATGGCCCGCAAGGGCGGGGCCATCATCGTGTTCGACTACACCGGGTTGGCGACCAGCCGCTTCAAGTTCACCAACGCCTGGTGCTCGAAGATCGAGCTGGGCCCGTTCAAGGCGGGCGACACCAGCCCCATGACCGAGAAGGGCACCGTCGAGTACGAGACGCTCGAGCCCAGTCCGTGATGGCGGCGCCCAGCGCGGCGGAGGTCGCCCAGCGCGGGGCGCCCCCCGATCCCCTACGGACGGAGTTTGATTTCGTCCTGCCGCGCGGGTACGTCGACTCGGCAGGCGAGGTGCACCGTGAGGGGACGATGCGCCTCGCCACGGCCCGCGACGAGCTCCTGCCCCTGCACGACGCCCGTGTCCAGGAGAACCCCGCTTACCTCACCGTCGTCCTGCTGGCGCGGGTGATCACCCGGTTGGGGACGGTCACCGACATCCACGGCGGGGTGATCGAGAGCATGTTCGCCTCGGACCTGGCGTTCCTGCAGGACCTGTACCGCCAGATAAACACCGAGGGCCACACCCGGGCGGCGGTGACATGCCCAAGCTGCAGGCACGAGTTCGCCGTCGACCTGGCTGGTGGTCGCCTGGGGGAATCATGACGTACGCGACCGACCGTCTGTACGAGGAGCTCGCGTACGTCGCATACCACTTCCACTGGTCCCTCGACACCATCCTCGACATGGAGCACAACCACCGGCTCCGGTTCATCTCCGAGATCGGCCGCATCAACCGGCGCCTCTCCGAGGGGACCTGACGTGCGCTGGGCGCTGCGCCGTCGCCCGGCGATCAGCGGCGCCGTCGGCGCGCCCGCTGTCTCATCACCAGCCGGCGATGCAGCCCGAGGCGGCGGGGTAGCCCAGCGCAGCGTCGCGGTGGCGCGTCCGGTCAGCGAATGGCGCCAGCTGCCACCCATCCAGCGGGTCGTGCAGCCGGCCACCGAGGTGGCAGGCCAGCGGACCTTCGAGGGGCACCTGGTCACCCGTCAACCACAGCTGTACCTGCAACCGCTCGGCCACCGGATCTCATCCGAGGGCCCGGGGGGGATCGTCAGCGGGCTCGCCACCCTGAGCCCTCTCGGCTCTCCCGTGCAGCGCCAGTCGAGCACCGAGATGCCGTTCGCGCATCGACCCGCCCAGGCCGAACCTGAGACGATCGACACGGACGGTGCCCCGCCAGACACCGGGTGGTCGGGCGCGCCGGCGGAGCCCGGGGGGGGACTGGTTGGTGCGCCGCGCCCTGTGCCGCGGCCGGCGGCGGCTCCATCGGTGGCGACGGCTGCGGTGGCGACGACGGCGGCGCCCCGTCGGACTTCGGCACCGGATCTGGCCGTGGCCAGAAAGGCGGCACCCGCCGTTCCCCTGCTGCGGGCACCGGATCCCCGGATGGCCCGGGCCCGGCTCCCGGTGACCCTTCCATTGCCGGCGGCCCCGCTCGTCGGTGGGCTCGTGACCCCGACGCCGGGCGGCACGGGGGACGACACGCACCATGACGGACCCGTCGGCGGTCCCGAGGTATTCCACCAGACGGGGACCGTGGCGCCGGACATGACCGCAATCTCACGATCGGTCAGCGCTGCGGGGTCGGGCGCGGCGGCGCCGCAAGTCCCGGGTGCGGGACGGGCGACAGCGGCGGGGCCGGACCTTCCCCTCGCGGCACCTGGTCCGGCTTCGCCGGCCCCGCCGCCCGCTTCGGACTCCCTGCGGGGTTCGGCTTCGCCGCCGGGTTCGGCTTCACCTTCTGCTTCGGCCCCGCCGGCTTCGGCTTCGGTGGCCCCGTCGCCGGGCGCGGGTCCGCTGCCCATTTCGGTATCGCCGGCTTCGGTATCGCCGGCTTCAGGTCCGCCGGCTTCGGGCTCGCCGCCAGCCTCCGGTCCGCCACCGGCTTCGGGTCCGCCGCCCGCAGTACGGTCGGCTGCGCCCCCGCCGCCGGCCGTGCAGCGGAGGCAGGGTCCATCCGAGCCGCCGGCTCCGCCGGTTGGAGGCGCGCCGGTAGCGGTGCAGAGGCAACCGGTCGCACCCGCGCCCCCCGCTCCGTCCCCACCGACGCGCGCCACGCTCGGCAGCGAGGCGCGACAGCGGCGGGCCGGCCTCGGGGCCCCCGTCGTTCCCCACGGCCCCACCCCGCCGGCACAAGCCCCCCCCGCCTCCGGCCATCCCGCCTCGACTGGCGCAGCAGCGGCTCCCACGGTGCAGCGGAGGGCGTCGGTGGTCCCGCCCCGCCAGGCGACAGGAATCCCGAACCAGCCTGCCCGCGGCCCGGCGCCGGCCGCTAGGTCGCCCCTCGGCCCTCCCCTGGAGGTAGCGCCTGTCCACCCGTCGGCGCCGGCACCGTCAGCAGGCCCAGCCCCGACCGTGCCGGGCGCGGATTCCGCTTTTCTCTCCTATCTTCCTACCGGGGCAGCACCGGATGTTCCCTCCGCCGCTCCCGGCGGCTTGGGTAGCGGCGAGGCGCCGACACTCGGTGCTGGCTCGCTCGGCGAGATCTCCCCGCCGGCTTTGTCCGCCGACCCGCCGGCAACGCAGGAGGCCGGTCCTGACCTCGTGATCGCGCGGCGGGCCGAACGGGTCCCCCCCATCGTCGCTTCGACCGGATCGGGCGTCGCTCCCGACGCCGCGCCGGCACCCCCAGCAGGCCCCGCTCCTGTCCCCACCGTGGCGGCAGCCGGCCCCTCTCGTCCTGGAGGGCCCGCATCGGACGTTACCTCCCCCGCCGCTCCCGGCCGCATGGCTAGCAGTGAGGCGCCGACACTCGGTGCCGCGTCGCTCGGCGAGATCTCGCAGTTACCCCCGTCGGCCGACCCGCCCGCACCCCGGACTGCGCCCGGCCCCGACCTGCTGATCGCCCGCCGGGCCGACCGGGTCCCCCCCGCCGTCCCCGGTGGCCCTTCGACCGGATCGGGCGCGGCGGCCGTCGACCCGCCGGGTGCCCCCACCCTCGGTGCCTCCCTCATCCGCACCTCCAGCCGAGGGACTCCGGCGCCACCGCCCGGCGTCACATCGGCCGGGGGCGTGGCCCCCATCCCTGCCGTCGTCGCCCGCCGGGCCGATTCGTCGCCGGCCTCCACGCCCCTCGCCCGTCCGGGATCCGATCCGGTGGTGGCCCGCCGGGGCTCTCCTCCGCCAGCCGGGCCGTTACCGGTCACCGGCCCGCCGTCGCCTGCGGCTGCGGCGTCGGCGACGCGCCTGACCGGTCCGAGGGCCCACGGTGTACCAGTCCCGGGGGCTTCGACCACAGCCCGGGACCTTCCCGCACCAGGCGTCCCTCTGCCGTTGGCACCTGGTGGCACACGGCTCACCGGAGAGTCTTCGCCGGTGACCGCCCCCGACGCAGGCCCCGTTGTCGCGCGCGCCGCCGAGACGAACCCGCTGCCCGTTCCCGGTTCGGGTTGGACGGCGCGGGACATCCCCGACCAGGTCGGGGAGCGAATGGCGCCTCTGGTGGGTAGTTCGTTCCTCGCCCCTCTCGGAGTGGTGCCGTCGGGTGACGGGGGTGCCGCGGCGCCGGGCGCGGCCGGTCCCGTCACCGTCGGCGGAGGGCCCGAACGCTCCTTCGAGCGGGGGGTAGGCCAGCACCGCTTCATGGAGGCCCGCGGTGTCGCCGCTGGGCCGGCTTCCACATCTGGCCCCGTAGGCCCACCGTCGGGTGCGCCGGGCCGGGGGAGCATCCAGCGCCGCGCGGCGTCCGGTGGCGCCGGCGGTCCCGCCTTGCTGGCGGCTGCAGGGCTGCCCGGCTCAGGCCCTCCGACGACCGTGAGCGTGTCCCGCTCGGTTGGAACCGCGGCAGCGAGCGTGGCCCCGACCCAGGTGCGACACGCGGGGACGGCCGGCGCTGGTCCCGGCGCGCCGGGCGGGTCGGCGTTCGCCCTGCCATGGACGACCTCGACCGCTCCTTCTGCCATCGTGGCCGGCTCCGGAGGCCACCAGCCGAGCCTGCCCGGCTCCGGAGGCCACCAGCCGAGCCCGGCCGGCTCCGGAGGCCACCAGCCGAGCCCGGCCGGCTCCGGAGGCCACCAGCCGAGCCCGGTGGCGGGCACAGCCTTGCTCCAGCGTCGGGTGGCCACGACGGGCGCCCCGCGACCTGCTGCCAACCGTCAGGCGCAGGGGTTCACGAGGTCTTTCCCCGCCCCTCTCACCTTCGCGACCCCCGAGCCGCCGCTGACGTGGGCGCGGCCGGCGCCCGGTACCGGTGGTGGCGTCTCCCCGTCGTTCACCGGACCGGCGATGGACCTGCAGCGAGCACCCACACCGCCGCCGCCGGCGCAGGCCGCGCCGGTGGCCGCTCCGATCATGCCCCCACCCCCACCCCCGCCCCCGCCCCCGCCCCCGCCCCCAGTCACCGCGGTCGACGCCGGCTCGGCCCCGGTACAGCGATTCGTCGCTACCCGCGAGGACAGGGACTCCCGCGCATCGCGTCAGATGAGCCAGCAGGAGCTCGAGAAGTTGGCGGGACAGCTCTACGGCCGCCTGCGGTCCCGGCTGATGAGCGAGCTGCGCCTCGACCGGGAGCGCGCCGGCCGCCTCAGCGACCCGTGGTAGGGGAGGGAATGTCATGACCACCGCCACCGACGGCATCGCCAGCGTCTACGTCTCGCTGATCGTCGACAACACCAACTTCGGGATGTTCACGACATGCGAGGGTCTCGGATGCGAGATCGAGGTGACCAAACGCCCCGAGGGCGGCAACAACGCGTACGTCCCCCAACTCCCCGGGCGCATCACCTACCAGACGATCAAACTCACCCGGCCCCTCGACGCCACCAGTTCGAAGATCGCGGCATGGGTTTCTTCCATGGCCAACAGGCCCAAGCGGTCACCCATCGAGCTGCGGGCCATGTCGTCGGACGGGATGTCGACAGTGGCGTCTTGGACGCTGATCGAGGCGTTCCCGGTGCGCTGGACGGGACCGTCGTTCAACGTGGGCACGGCGGCCGCCCTGACCGAGACCATCGAACTGGCCCACCACGGATTTTTGAGCTCGAGTACCGGAGTCTGACAAGCCATGTCCATGACCAATGCAAGCAACGTCAAGGCCTACATCGAACTGGTCCATCCGCCGTCGTCGCCGACCGGATCGACCGGTTCACAGGTAGGCCGCATAGAGTTCATGTTCAACCCGGACAGCTTCTCGTTTTCCAAGAGCGCGCAGTGGAACCGCACCGAGGCGAGGGCAGCAGGGGAGGCCCCGGTCGCCGAGTTCCAAGGCACCCAGGCCTCCAAGTTCACCGTCGAGCTCTTTCTCGACGCATTCGAGAGCACCGGTACCCACATCACCTCCAGCGTGTCGCTGCTCATGCAGACGCTGAAGCCGTTGAGTTCGACCATGAGCCAGAACAAGCCTCAGCCCCCGTGGGTGATCTTCGGCTGGGGCACGGCCATAACCCTGACGGCCATAGTCACCGCACTCGACGTCGAGTACACCATGTTCAACGGCGCCGGCACGCCGCTGCGGGCGAAGATCAAGATCACCATGGAGGAGATGCCGGTACCTCCGGGCAGGCAGAATCCCACGTCGGGCGGCACGGCCACGCTGGCGTCACACGTGGTCAGCGACGGGGACACCCTGGCGTCAATCGCTTATCACCAGTACGGCAATGCCGCCTACTGGCGGGCTCTGGCCAATGCCAACGGCATCGACGATCCAGCTCGCTTGCGGGCCGGGACCGAGCTCCTCCTGCCTTCGGCCGGCGAGCTCGACGCCGTCACCTAAAGAGTCGAGACATGCCGGAAATCGCCCCTGCCCTCAGCTCGCTGTCGTTCAAGGTGAACGGTACGCCGGCGCCCAACGACGCCATGGACCAGTTCGTCTCAGCGTCGATCGAGACCAGCACCAACCTCCCCGGCCGTTTCGCCGTCACCTTTCGCGACGAGTCGAGTGACCTCGTTCGCACGCTCGGCGCCGCGGTCGGCGACAGCGTCGACTTGGCGGTGGTGACCAACGAGGAGTCGTCCAAGCCCCTGCTCAAGGGCGAGGTAACCGCCTTGGAAACCGAGTTCACGCCCGAGGGCACTCGCACCGTCGTGCGTGGCTACGAGAAGACCCACCGCCTGCAGTTCGGCCGCAAGGTCAAGACCTACGTAAACCAGACCTACAGCGACATCGTGAGGACCATCGTGTCGGGTGCCGGGTTGGCCGTCGGCAGCGTCTCTGCCGGCAACCACGTCCACGACTGGGTGGCGCAGAACAACATAAGCGATTGGGAGATGCTGCTCACCATGGCCGGCGAGGTGGGCTGCGTCATAACCTCGCGAAACGGCAAGGTCGACTTCGAGCCCCCGACGAAGGCGTCGAGCGCGCCCGACGCCGGCTCCACCCACGACTACGGCGGTGCGAAGCTCGTACGCGGCGCCAACCTGTTGCGTGGCCGGATCGCCCTCAGTGGGTCCCAACAGGTGAGCAAGGTGACAGTGCGGTCCTGGGACGACGGTGGCAAGCAGGCCCTGATCGGCACGGCGAACGCGTCGAGCAATGGCCACTCGAATTCGTGGACACCGTCCGGCCTGGCCGGCAGCTTCGGTGCCAAGGAAGTCACCGAGGTGCGCTCCGGTTTCGACAAACAGGACCTCAACCAGACGCGCGCCGCGTCGCTGGCCGACCAGGTTGGTTCCACGGCGGCCGAGATCGAGGGCATGGCTTTCGGCGACCCGATCCTGCAGGCCAATGAGGCCGTAAGTATCGCCGGTTTTGGCAAGCCCTTCGACGGTAAGTTCGTCCTGTCCAATGTGCGCCACGAGTTCGACTGGGACGGGTACCGCACGTGGTTCACAGCCGGCGGCCGCCACGACCGCAGCCTGCTCGGCTGGACCGGCGGCCACGGAGTCGCCCACTCCGGCTTCGATGCCTACAGCACCGTCAGCGCCATAGTCACCAACAATAACGACGAGGCGAAGTCCCTCAACCGGGTCAAGGTCAAGATCCCGTCGGTGGCCGACGACTTCGAAACCGACTGGATTCCAGTCGTTCAAGCCGGCGCCGGCGCCAGCCGGGGCTCGGTGTTCCTCCCCGAGGTCAACGACGAGGTGTTGGTGGCCTTCCAGCAGAACGACATCCGTCGTGCGGTGGTGCTGGGAGGGATGCACAACGGCACCGACACCCCCAAGATCAAGGGGGCCGAGTTGGTCAAGGGCGGCCAGGTCGTCCAGCGGGCCATCGTGTCTCGGAGCGGCCACACCCTGGTCCTCTCCGACGACGAATCCAAACAGCAGGTGGCGCTGTCGACGTCCGATTCCAACCACACCTTGGTGCTCGACCAGACGGGCATGCAGATCACCGTCACCGGCACGGGCAAGGTGACCATAAGCGGCGCCCAGGACGTGACCGTGAAGTCCGACACCAACCTCAACCTCCAAGGCACCCAGGTGAAGATAACGGCCACGGGCCCCTTGCAGCTGCAGGGTGCGACGGTCAAGATCGCGGCGGATGGCCCCCTGGAGGCGTCCGGCGCCATCATCAAGCTCAACTGAGATGACCAGTTTCGGCGGATACGACCAGATGGGCGACGGACAGAGGCAGGACCGTGGCTGACGAGTTCGTCGGACGGGGCTGGGCCTTTCCCATCCGAACTGACGCGACGGGCTCGATATCGCTCGTCTCGGGTGACCGCGAGCTCACCGAGAGCATCCGGCTGATCCTCGGGACCGCCTACGGAGAGCGCCCCATGCGCCCCGAGTTCGGGTGCGGGATCCACGACTTCGTGTTCGCCCCGTCGGACGCCACAACCGCGGGTCGCATCGCCCATGAGGTACGGGCCTCGCTGCTGCGCTGGGAGCCGCGCATCGAGCTGCGCGACGTGGACGTCTACCCGGCGGACGAGGACCGCTCCACCCTCTACATCGAGATCCATTACCAGGAAAGGGCCACCAACGATCCCCGGAACCTCGTGTTCCCCTTCTACCTCATCCCGGAGGAAGGTTGAACGTCTCTAGTTCCGGGCTGCGCCACGGCCTAATCTCTGAAATCGACTTTTCATTTAGGAGCAACGATGGCCCTTCCGGCCCCAAATCTCGACGATAGGCGGTTTCAGGACCTCGTCGACGAGGCCAAGCGCCTGGTCCAGCAACGCTGCCCGGAGTGGACGGACCACAACGTCTCCGATCCGGGGGTCACCCTCATCGAGGCGTTCGCCACCATGGTCGACCAGGTGGTGTACCGCCTCAACCGGCTCCCCGACCGCAACTACATCAAATTCCTGGAGCTGATCGGCGTCCGCCTGTTCCCACCCGTCGCCGCCAACGCGCCCGTCACCTTCTGGTTGTCGGCTCCTCGCGACGAACCGCTGGTCGTTCCGGTGGGGACCCAGGTCTCCACCCTGCGCACCGAAACAGAGGAATCCATCAACTTCTCGGTCACCGAGGAGCTGGCGGTCGTACCTGCCCACGCCGCCCACGTCCTCACCGCCCCCGCACCCGAGGACGACGACACCGCTCCCGACTACCTGCGCCACGACCAGGTGCTCCTCGGCGACGCCGGGTTCCCCTGCTTCAGCCACCAGCCCGTCCCAGGCGACACCATGCTGGTCGGCCTCTCGGATCCCGTCCCGTCGAACATCGTTGTCCTGCGCCTCGACTGCCACATAGAAGGTGTCGGTGTCGACCCCCGCTGGCCCCCCCTGGCCTGGGAGGCGTGGGACGGCGAGGCGTGGCGAGCGTGCGAGGTCGACCACGACGACACCGGGGGTCTCAACCGGGGTGGCGACATCGTCCTGCACGTCCCCCGCAGGCACGCCGTGGGTGTCTTCGACCGCAGCCGGGGGGGCTGGCTTCGCTGCCGGGTGACCGACGCGGAGGAGGGCCAGCCGTCCTACAGCATCTCGCCGCGGGTGGACCGCATGTCCGCCTTCACGATTGGCGGCACCACCGCCACCGTCCACGCCCAGCTAATCGAGGACGAGGTCATCGGTATCTCCGACGGTGTCGGCGGCCAGCGCTTCCGCCTCGAGCACAGCCCGGTGGTGGCCTCCGCCGACCTCGGCGAGCTCGAGGTGGCGGGTGGCAGCGGCTGGCAGTTGTGGGACCGGGTGGCGACCTTCGCCGACAGCAGTCCCGACGACCGCCACTATCTGTTCGACGAGGTCGAGTCCGAGGTCATATTCGGCCCCGGCGTGCGCCTGGCCGACGGCAGCTACCGCCAGTACGGAGCCGTTCCCCCCAAGGGTGTCCCTGTCCGCATCAAGTCCTACCGCATCGGGGGCGGACGGGAAGGCAACGTGGCTCGGGAGGCCATCCGGATCCTGCGTACCACCATCCCCTTCGTCAGCTCCGTGCGCAACCGCAGGGCCGCGGCCGGGGGAGTGGACGGCGAGACCGTCGAGGAAGCCAAGGTCAGGGGTCCGATCACCTTGCGGACGGGCAACCGGGCGGTCACCATCGAGGACTACGAGCACCTGGCACGCGAAGCTGCTCCGGAGGTGTCGCGCGTGCGCTGCGTGCCGGCCGGCCGCGACGAAGGTGAAGCCGGCGCGGTGCGGATCCTCATAGTTCCCACCTGTGAGGCGGACGCGACCGGTCGCCTCCAGTTCGAGCAGCTGGTGCCCGCCGAGGAGACATTGGCCGCCATAGGTCGATACCTCGACGAACGCCGCGTGATCGGGGCCCGGGTGCTCGTCGAGCCACCGACCTACCAGGGCATAACCGTCGTCGCCCGTATCCGTGGGCATGTCCGGTTCCAGGCGCGCGACATCGAGAAGGATGCCGTGGCCGCCCTGTACCGCTACTTCAGCCCGGTGACCGGGGGCCCCGACGGAGACGGGTGGCCGTTCGGGCGCCCGTTGCACGCCGGTGAGGTCTACGCCGTGCTCCAGCGCATCCCCGGCGTCGAGTACGTCCAAGACGTTCGCCTCTTCGGTGCCGACCCGATCAGCGGTCAGCGCGGTGATGCCGTCCAACGCCTCGAGTTGGGGCCCAACTCACTGGTGTTCTCCCACGAGCATCTCGTCAGGGTGGACTAGGTCATGCGCGCCCTCGTCCCCGACCTCGAGCACCCCCACCCGCTCGGGCTCACCCTCCCGGCCATGTTCCAGGAGGACGACTTCGCCCAGCGCCTGTGTTTGGGGCTGGACGAGGTAACCGCACCCATCATCTCGGTCCTCGACTGCATCGACGCCTACTTCGATCCCCTGCTCGCACCCGAAGACTTCCTCCAATGGCTGGCCGCCTGGGTGGCAGTAGCCCTCGACGAGACCTGGCCCATCGAGCGCCGCCGGCTCCTGGTGGGCTCGGCTGTCGACCTCTACGGCCGCCAGGGGACCATCGCCGGTGTCCGTGGGGCCGTGTGGCTCTACACCGGTATCGAGCCCGAAATTATCGACAATGGCGCCACCAGCTGGTCGCCTACCCCGGGAGGGCCTTTGCCCGGCGACGCCAACCCTGACCTGGTGGTACGAGCGAGGATGCCGGGGGCCGACGACTCGCAGCACCGGCGTATAGACGCCATCGTCGAATCGACCAAGCCTGCCCACGTGCCCCACCGAGTGGAGGTGCTGACGTGATCGTCTGCAACCGCTGCGGGACTCAGAATTCCGTTGATGCCACGTTCTGCATCCAGTGCGGCGCCTTCCTCGAGTGGGAGGGTACCCACGTCGCCGAAGCCGCCACCCAACCTGAACCTGAACCTGAGGTCGAGACCGCCGAGGAGGAGGACCCCCATCGGGCGGGGTTGGTTCAACGGGTGCGGGCAGCGGTCACCCGCGAACAGGGCGGTGTGACCGAATCCCTCACGACCCACCAAGGCGCCGGGCCCGCCGACAGCCCCGGACCCACCCAGGCCGCTGCAGGCGCCGGGCCAGATGGGGAAGCGGCGCCCATACCGAGTGACCCTGGCACGGGCGAGCGGGGTCCGGGCAGCGGCGACGCCGCTCACGGCGACGCGGGCGGGCATGACGGGCCGGTTGTCGCCGCCGGACCAGATGAGGATGAGCCGGAGGCGCCCGGCCAAGGCTCGGCGCCTCCTGCCGGCGGGGGGGCGCGCGCCACCGGCGAACGAGCGAGCGCCACCGGCGAACGAACGAGCAGGCGCCGCGAGGAAGGTGGCGCACCAGCGCGCCGAGCGAATGAGGGCGGCGGTGGCCCGGCGGCGGCGGCCGGCGCCTCGGCCTCGACCGCCGATTCGACCCTCACGCCTTCAAAGGGCGGTACCCCGTCACCGGGCGCTCCCGCCGCCTCGTCGCCAGCCGCCTCCGCCGCCTCGTCGCCCGCCGCCCCCGCCGCCGCCGGCGGAGAGTCTCCGACGGCGTCCGGGAGCGGTCCGGCGCCGGCAGCGGGAGCCGCCCGAGACAGGACCCCGGCTGCTGACGTTGGGGCGCCAAGCCGTACCGCGGGGTCTAGCTCGGCCGCTCCGCCAGCGCCCCCGGCGCCCCGTGGGCCGGCGGGGACACACGACAAGGCAGCGGCCAAAGACCCAGGAGGGGATGGTCACCCCGAGGCGGGGAAATCCACCACGGCGGCCTCGCCGACCGCGTCCGAGGCTGCTGCTGGATCCTCGACGCTGGCCGGAGCGCCGGGGCATGCCGTGGCCGCGCCTGCAGGCGCTCCGAGGACCTCCGGCACAGCGTCCAGCGAGGGCACAGCGTCCAGCGAGGGCACAGCGTCGAGGGAGGCCACAGCGTCCAGCGAGGGCACAGCGTCGAGCGGTGCTCCCAAATCGTCCAGCGGGGCTCCTGCACCGTCTACTACATCGTCGAGTGGCGCCACATCGTCGAGCCATGCAGCCACCGGGACGGCGACCGCGGCGTCGACCGGGGCGCCAAGCCCGGCGTCCACGTCTCCCTCAACCTCCGTTTCACAGGCGGCCGGTGCTGCGACGGCTGCCGGCGGAACCGGCGCCGGACACGGCGACCAAGCCGGCGGCGGACCGGGCGGCACGCCCGCCAATGGTGCTCCTGGTACCCGTCCGGCGGGGACGACTTCGTCCACCACCGTCGCGGGACCGGGCAGCGAACCGGCTGCCGCAGCCGCCAAAGCCGGCGGGTCAGCACCGGCCAAAGCCGGCGGGTCAGCACCGGCCAAAGCGGGTGGGACCGCACCGGCAGATGCCGCGGCGGCGCCGGCAAAAGCCATGGAGTCGGCGCCGGCAAAGACGACGGGGGCGGTAGCGGCGAATGCGGGGCAGGGTGGCGTAGCTGCGAAAGCGGAGGGGGCAACAAAGGCTCCCGCTTCGCCGGCTCCAGCGGTACCAGCGGCGTCGGTGCCCCGCCCGGCCACGCCTACGCGCGCGAAGCCGACAGCCGTCCGGCCGTCCTCACGGCCGGGGGGACCGGGCGGAGGTGCTGCCCACCAGGCAACCCCTCCGCTCGGCACTCCGGTCAGCGACGCGGCACGAGCGGCACGAGCCAGCTCCATGGCCGTACCCACCGCGGCCGCAGCCGTCGCCACCGGGGCCGAGGTCGACGAAGAGGCCCCGTCGCGGGGTTCCGCTTCGACGGCGCAGAAGCCGGGAGTGGTTCCCAAAGCCGCCCAGCCCGGTGCCCAGCAGCCGAGTGCGATGAAGCCGGCGGCGGCCAGGGAACGGCCCGTCGCCACCGTCGCCACGCCCACCGAGACGCCCGTAGCGCGGCCTGGCGATGTGGTGTGCAGCCGGTGCAGCTATCCCAACGCCCCCACCAGGCAGTACTGCCGGCGCTGCGGACTTGTCCTTCACGTTGATATAGACGTGAACCTTCGCTGGTGGCAGCGCTGGTGGCGGCGCCTACGGGCATGGTTGCGCCGCAACCGCAACGAGTACTTCGAAGAGGAGCGTGGCGCGGACGAGGCCGCCGAGGAGGACGGCGCCGCCGACGCCGCGGGAGTAGGAGCGGGCGCCGCGGCCGGAGCTGGCGCGGCGGCGGGAGCCGGCGTTGCCGGGGGCCTGGCCAAGGGCAAGGGCGCCATGGCCAAGGGCAAGGGCGCCCTGGGAAAGGGCAAGGGCGCCCTCGGAAAGGGCAAGGGGAAGCTCGCCAAGGGCAGGAAGGACCTGGGCAAAGGGCGCAAGGACGCCCGGCCCGGGGCCCGGGGGCCCGGCGGGGGCAGGTTCCCCGGCCAGGTCAGCCGGCCCCGCCAGCTCGGGGGGGGTGCGGCCAAGGTGCTGCCCATCGCCGCCCTGGGTTTGATCATCGCCTTGGCGGTGGCGCCCGGGTTCCGCCACTCTGCCTCCCACGACCTCGACCGGGTGACGACCGACGTCCGGGTCCTGATCGCCCCCCACTTCGCTCTGCTGACTCCGTCGGGACCGGTCACCGCCACCTCCCAGCAACCCCAGGATCCGGCCTACAACGCGTTCAAGGAGATCACCGGCATCTACTGGGCCACCGACGCCCCCCATGACGGGGTGGGGCAGTCCATCACCGCTCCCTTCAAGGGGGTGACGGTCGACCAGGTCATCTTCACCATCGGGACCGGTCTGGCCGCCACCTACGAGAGCCAGGCGCGACCTCAGCAAGTTCGGGTGGATCTGGTTGGCGCTACTGGCAAAACGCTGGCCTCGTCCCAGTTCACCCTGGCAGATACGCCCAACCCCCAGAACGAGTCGATCCACGCGAAGCACGTCGCCAAGGCTGACGTGACCATTCTCAGCGTGTATCCTTCGCCCCAAGGGCAGAACTGTGCGATCGACAAGATCGAGTTCTTCCAGAAGGACTGAGCGGGGCCGGGATCCCACACTGAAGATCCCACACTGAAGAGGGAAGACCGGTGCTGAAGTGATAGGGCAACACGCGAAGCCTCAAGCCAGTCGGGCCTACCGCGCGCTCATAGGGGCGATGGCCATCACTGCCGCCATCGTCGTGCCTATCAGCGCGATTGGGAGTTCCTCTACCCCGGCCGCCGCCAGTACTAAACCGGTCCTGAGCGAAACCTTCTCCCACTTCGCCCCCGGCTGCGTCAGCCCCGCCGGTCCCCGGCGGGCGGTGCCGATCGGCGCCGAAGCCTGCTACCAGGTCCACGTGGCGCTTCCCGCCAACTCCGGCGTGCCCAGCGGCGTGCAACTCGACCTCGGCTTCGTGACCGCCAAGGACCAGCCCACGGCCGCCGAGTACTTCGCCACCGCGGCTCGCCCCGGCCGGCCGGTGCTCGAGCCGTTCCGCATCAGCAACGCGAGCGGATTCAGCCCCGCCTACCAGGGCGCCCCGTCCCCGACTTCGACGACGACCCCCAACCACGTGGTGCTCGCCCTGGGGGCGCCCAGCGCCGGCCAGCGGTCCTTCGACGTCGAGGTCGCCGGCGTGCCCACCCACGACGCGAGCACGTCGTCGCCGGTGTCGCTGGCTGCCCGGGTCACGCTGGCGCGGTCACCGGCGGCGGGGAAAGCACAGTCGTTCAACTGCGGCCCGGTCGGTTGCGCCGAGTCGGTGCTGCCGTCGGTTTCGAGCTTCCACATCGTGACCACCATCAACCTCGGTCACGCCACCAAGGTCAAGGGTCGCTCGGGCGTGGCAATGGCCAGCGGCACCCTCGCCATGACGTCGAAGATCACCAACACGTCGGCGGTGGCGGCGACCGACTCGACGCTGTGCGCGGAGGTGACCTCGGGCGCGCGCCTCGTCGGCAAGTCCTCGGTGACCCGGGGCTCGGCGACCGGCGAGGCCCACCTGGCTAGCTGCGGGAGCGCGGCGTCCGGGGGCGCCACGATGGCCAGCCTGGCTCCCGGCCAGTCGGAATCGCTCACCTACCAGGTGGCCGTGCCCGGTGGCACCCGCCCGCCGGCGTGCGCCACTGCCGCCGGTGGCTATTGCACGAGCCTGCAGCTCGGCGCCCTGAGCGGCAACGGTACGCTCACCACGATCACGACCGCTCCGCTGGCGGTACGCAGCGCCTTGACCCCAAGCCGCCAGGTGGTGGCCGAGGACGTGCACACCACCCCGACCAACGGTGGGGCCGACGTCAGCCAGTCGGTGGCGCTCGACACCGTCAACGGGCCGGCCGCGCCCGACGTGGTCCAGGGTGAGAGGCTCAACTACACCGTCACCGTTACCGTGCCCGACACCGTCCCGGGCGCGCCGAGCGCCGTGGGCGCCACGGCCGGCAGCGGCCAGGTGTCTCTGGCCTGGACGGCACCGGCCTCCGACGGTGGAAGCGCGGTCACCGGCTACAACGTCTATGAGGGGACCGCCGCCGGCGGCGAGGCCACCACGCCGGTCAACGGCTCCACGCCGCTGGCGGCGACCACGACGAGCTACGTGGTGGGTGGCCTGACCAACGGCACGACGTACTTCTTCACCATCAAGGCCGTCAACTCGGTCGGCACCTCGGGGCCCTCCGACGAGGTCTCGGCCACGCCCGCGGCACCACCCGCCGTGCCCGGGGCGCCCACCGGGCTGGCCGCCACCGCCGGCAACGGCCAGGTGTCGCTCACCTGGACACCACCGACCTCCACCGGGGGCAGCACCATCACCGGCTACGACGTCTACCAGGGGACCACCACAGGCGGCGAGTCCACCACCGCCGTCAACGCGTTGCCGGTGAGCGGTACCACGTACGTGGTGGGTGGGCTGACCAACGGCACGACCTACTACTTCACCGTCGAGGCCATCAACGCCATCGGCAACTCGGCGCCCTCCAATGAGGCTTCGGCCACGCCCGTGGCACCACCCTCCCCCCCCAGCGGGTTGGTCGCCAGCGCGGGCAACGCCCAAGTATCGCTCACCTGGACGGCGCCGGCGTCGGACGGGGGCAGTGCCATCACCGGGTACAACGTCTATGAGGGGACGACCGCCGGCGGCGAGTCGACCACCCCTGTCAACTCCTCACCCCTGATCGCGACCACTTACACGGTGACGGGGCTGAACAACGGCACGACCTACTTCTTCACCGTCGAGGCGGTCAACACCGTCGGCAACTCGGGGGCCTCCAACGAGGTTGCGGCCACGCCCGTGGCGCCACCCGCGGCGCCCACCTTGCTGCCCGCCACGGGGGGCAACGCCCAGGTGTCGCTCACGTGGACAGCGCCCACCTCCAACGGGGGCAGCGCCGTGACCGGCTACGACATCTATGTGGGGACCACCGCCGGCGGCGAGTCCGCCACCCCTGTCAACTCGTTGCCGGTCGCCGGTACCACCCACACCGTGACTGGGCTGACCAACGGC
>DASZKW010000017.1:0-10630 GCA_035552775.1 Acidimicrobiales bacterium
AAGCGGACGTCGCCGTGTTGTGGTCCCGAGGCAGTGGCCTGAGTGCGAGCCAGGCACAGGAAGGCATCAACCTGTTCGCTGCCAAGAACGGTTGGGCGCGGATGTCGTCGGTGAGGGTCCTCGGCGACGGGTTCGACCTCAGCTGGGACGTGCCGTCGCCGTCCAGGGATCGCCGGCGGGCGCTGGGCGGACGTGAGCCGGCGCCGGCGCCGGCAACGGCAACGCTTGGCCCGAAGCCGCCACACCGGGGGCCGCCACACCGGGAGCCGTCACACGGGGAACGCGCACGCCGGGAGCCGCTCCGCCGGGAGCTCCTACACGGGGAACCGGTACGCCGGGAGCCGCCCCGCCGGCAGCCGCCCGACCTGGGGGTCAGCCTCTGACACCTTGGCACCCGGGCGAAACATGACTAAGGTGGTCGACAATCGCCACGAGGAGGACACCATGAGCGTCACCGACGAGCTTGTCGCCAATGCCGAGACCTACGCCAAGGGTTTTGACAAGGGCCACCTACCCATGCCCCCGGGCCGCCACGTTGCCATCGTTGCATGCATGGACGCCAGGGTGAACCCCTACGGCATATTCGGGCTGACCGAAGGCGACGCACATGTCATCCGCAATGCCGGCGGTGCCGTCACCGACGACGTCATCCGTTCCCTGACCATCTCCCAACGCCTACTCGGGACCGAGGAAGTCATCCTGGTCCACCACGCCGATTGCGGGATGCGGACGTTCAACGACGGCGAGTTCCTCCGACAGATCCAGGAGGACACCGGCATCCGGCCCCAGTGGGCACCCGAGTCCTTTCCCGACCCGGCCGACGACATCCGCCAGTCGATCGCCCGCATCCAAGCCAGCCCCTTCCTGCCCAACAAGGGCTCCGTACGCGGTTTCATCTATGACGACAAGACCGGCCAGCTCAGCGAGGTGTAATCGGGACGGGTCGTATTAGATGCCAGTCACGTACCGATCGGTCGACCCCCAAACGGGTCGGGCGGTGGCGCCTTGGGTCCGGGGGCCTCACGCCCGGCTTCGGCCGGTGAATCTTGACTCGGGTTTCCCCTCTCACCGAGGTACTGCCGCCGACACCTCAGGGGCCTGCTCTGGTCCTTCGCCGTCGGTGTTTGCAGTCGACTGGCGCTCGCCGTGGGGGCCCCCGCCGCTGGGCTGGCGCTCGCCGTGGGGGCCCCCGCCGCTGGGCTGGCGCTCGACGGTCTCAGACCGGTCGAGCGGGTCCTCCGGCCGTCGAGATTCGGCCTACAAAGGCGAGCGTTGCTACGTCGACAATGCTGTCGCCGGCTCGGACGGTTAACCTGGACCTTCGTTCCTCGGGGAGTCGACGTAGCAACGCTCGCCTTGGTAACTACGCACCATTTCACGGGAAGAGCCATTTGTTGCTCATGTACGGCTGACGGGTCATACCTAAGTCGACAAGTAGAGACGTCCCGGCGGATTTGATGTCGATTTGTGCCAGAATGCCGGCACCCGCCGGCACCCGCCGGCACCCGCCGGCACCCGCCGGCACCCGCCGGCACCCGCCGGCACCCGCCGGCCCCGCCGGCAACTGCGCGCCGCCGGCCCCAGCCCGCCCCCGCCGGCAACTGCGCGCCGCCGGCCCCGGCACGACCGCCTAAGCGGTCGCCACACGGCGGGAGCCGACCCGGGTCTGTCTCAACCCGGGCATCGGTTGAGTCCCCGGATCCGTCCCTGGCCCCGCCGGTGGGACCCTGCCTGGGATCGCCCTGCGCAGGGCAGTTCTGGTAGGAACGTGCCATGACACGGAGCTCCCTGTGAGGATCGCAGTGGCGTCCGACCACGCCGGCTTCGCCCTGAAGCAGGCAGTGCGCGAGCACCTCGAGGCCGCCGGGCACGAGGTCTTGGACCTCGGAACGGACGCGGAATCGCCGCCTGTGGACTACCCGCCGTACTGCGCGGCGTGCGCTCGGGCGGTCGTGGCCGGCGACGCCGAGGTTGGCGTCGTGGTCGGCGGCAGCGGGCAGGGTGAGCAAATAGCGGCCAACAAGGTGCACGGGGTGCGCGCCGCGCTATGCCACGACGAGTACACGGCACGCCTGGCACGCCAGCACAACGACGCCAACGTCCTTGCGCTCGGGGCCCGGGTCCTGGCGACGGCGTTGGCCCTGGTCATCGTCGACACCTTCCTCGCCACCGGCTTCGAAGGTGGCCGCCACATGCCCCGCATCGAGGAGATAGCGGCCATCGAGCGCGAGGAGTGCGGCGGCCCCTGAGCGCCGGGCGGCCGACGCCGGGATGAGCAAACCCAGGCTCGAGGGCATCGAGGTGTTGCGTTTGCGGCTGCCCCTGGTGGCGCCGTGGCGGACGGCACACGGCTCCATGGTCGAGCGCGACGTGGTATTGGTGCGAGCGGTGCTGGCGGGCGTCGAGGGTTGGGGCGAGTGCGTGGCCCTCCCGGAGCCGACCTACAGCCCCGAGTACACCGACGGGGCCCTCGAGGTGCTCGACCGCCATCTCCTGCCCAGGCTGTTCGCCGCCGGCGTGACCGGTGGGGCGGATGTCTCCCCGGCACTGGCCGGCGTTAAAGGCCACCCCATGGCCAAATCCGCTCTGGAGATGGCAGTCCTCGACGCCGAGCTGCGCGCCTCGGGGACCCCGCTCGCCCGCCATCTCTGCGCGCAGAGCGCTGGCGCCACCGAGCCCGCCGCCCGGGTGGTCGCCGGCGCTGCCGTCGGGATCCCCGCCCCCCCAACCACGCCGTCGAGCGGCGCGGCAACCGGCATCGCCAGCCGCCCCCCAACCCGCAGCGCGGGCGGCACCGCAGCGGGCTTCGGTCGCCGCGAGTCCAGAGCCCGGCTGGAAGCGCTGCTCGAAGCGGTCGCCGGCCGGGTGGCCGAGCACCACCGCCGGGTCAAGCTCAAGGTCCAACCGGGATGGGACGTCGAACCCGTCGCCGCCGTACGCGCCGCGTTCGGTCCCGACCTCCTCCTCCAGGTGGACGCCAACGGCGCCTACTCGCGCCTCGCCGATCCCTTCGCCGCCCTCGCGCCCCTCGACGCCCACGGCCTGGTACTCGTCGAGCAACCCCTGGGCGACGACGACCTTCTCGGCCACGCCGCCCTGGCCCGTCGCCTGGTGACACCCGTCTGCCTCGACGAATCAGTCACGTCCGCTGCTGTCGCCGGCACGGCCATGGAGCTCGGCTCCTGCTCGGTGGTCAACGTGAAGGCCGCCCGGGTCGGCGGTTACCTCGAAGCCGTGCGGGTGCACGACCGCTGCCGGGCGCGCTCGGTGCCGGTGTGGTGCGGGGGGATGCTGGAGACCGGCGTGGGTCGATCCGCCAACCTCGCCCTCGCCGCCCTGCCGAACTTCACCCTGCCCGGCGACATCTCCGGGACTGGTTCTCTTTTCTCCTCCGACGTCATCACCGAGCCCATCGTCGTCGCCGACGACGGGACCATCGCCGTGCCCGACGCCGCCGGCATAGGTGTGACGGTCAGGGACGACGTGATCGCGACCGCCGCGTGGTCCCGTTGGTACCGCCCGGGCGGGCGGTGAGGGCCCGGCGCAGCGTCCACGTCTGGTTGTCGCGCACCGGGCTGCGGTCCGACACCCACGGCGCCGGCGGGGCCTCGACCAGGCGGGCCAGGTTCAAAAGGACCGTGTCGTAGTTGACGCGCCAGCCCCGGTAGGCCTCCCAGCCGGCGTCGCGGTCGGGGAGGAGGGGCATGCCCGCGTCAGCCATCTCATCCATCGCCTGGTCGAACTCGGCGCGGCTGATGGTGATGGGGTCACCCGGCGCGGGGTTGGTGTCGAAGGGGATGGAATAGAACGTGGCGATGCGCTGCAACGCCAGGAATCCGGCGCGGATGCAGAGCTGGGCGTCGGGATCGTTGGGATGGTCGACCACCGCCACCCACAGGCTGGCCGCGTCGAGAAGCGTCCCGGCCGCCGTGATCCAGGACTGCTCGGGCTGGGGGGACCGGAAGAAAGCCAGGATCGAGAACGAGGTGTGGCTTTCCTCCACGTCGGCGAACCAGCCCTCCCACGTCTGCCACAGGGCCGACAGCCGGTAGTTGACGTCCTCGATGCGGTGATAGCGGATGAGCATGGTGGTCGCCCTGGGTGGGTTTCCGGCGCGGACGCGCAACAGGCTCACACCGTTCTCCCGGCGGGAGAACGCGGTGTAGATGCTCGGCAGGTAGGTGATGAGAAGGGTCAGGAGCAGCAGGCCGAGCCCGGCCTCGCCGTAGGAGAGGAGGTCGGGGCCGAGGTTGTGGGGAACGGCGGTGCCGAGGGTGAACAGCGACGAGCCCGACAGCTCGATCGCCGTGGTTATCGAATGGGTCGCCACGGCCAGGTACATGAGGACGAAGGCGACGAGCAGCATGAGCATCCACACCGACAGGAGGGCGAGCAGGGCTGTGGGCCCGAAGCTGGCCATGACCCTGTCGCGCCGCTCGTAGGAGGGCGAGCGACCCGCCCGCAGGCGGAACAGGGCCCGCAGGCTCAGGTTGATGAAGCGAGAAACCCGGACGGGGACGGCGCGGGGCAGGATCGTCGAGCGCACCGCGGATCCGAGGGTGCCGATGACGAGGGCGATACCGGCGATGAGCAGGACGACGTCACCGGCGTTGCCCATGTCGACCGGCGCGTAGGGGAGGTCGCCGCCTCAGGCGACAGAAGGTGCGCCGGCCGGTTCCCAGGCGCGAAGGTCCGTGAGCCTGGCATCGTTGGAGAACATCTCCACGACAGGCGCGTCCACGCCGAGGCGCCGGCAGATGCGCTCGACTTCGAGCTGCTGGTCCCACAGCACGAGGGTCACGACCAAGCCTGGCCGTCCGGCCCGTGCCGTGCGCCCCGATCGGTGAAGGTAGCCCTTGTGGTCCTCCGGGGGGTCGTAGTGGATGACGATGTCGATGTCGTCGACATCGATGCCGCGGGCGGCGACGTCGGTGGCGACCAGGACGGGCAGGGTGCCGTCGGCGAAGTGGTGCAGGGCTCGTTCCCGGAGCTGCTGGCGCAGGTCCCCGTGGATGGCCCGGGCGTCGATCCCCTCCTTGCGCAAGGCTTCGGTCAAGCGGTCGGCGCCCCGCTTGGTGCGGGAGAAGACGATCGTGCGGGAGGCGTGGCGGGCGATCTGCGCGGTCACCTTCACCTTGTCCATCTGATGGACGAGGAGAAAACGGTGCTCCAGCTCGGTGACCATCGTCGTGGCCGACGCCACCTCGTGGCGCACCGGGTCGCGAAGCTCGTGGCGCACCAGGCGGTCAACGTCGCCATCGAGGGTCGCCGAGAACAACATGGTCTGGTGGGGACCCCCGAGGTGGCGCAGGAGCCACTCGATCTGGGGCAGGAAGCCCATGTCGCACATGCGGTCGGCCTCGTCGAGCACCACGACCTCGATGGCCGACAGGTCGACCTCACCCCGCTGGCGCAGGTCGATGAGCCGGCCCGGGGTGGCCACGATGACGTCGGTGCCGCCGCGCAGCGAAGCGATCTGGGCGTCCATGCCGGTACCGCCGTAGCAGGCGGTGAGGTCCATGCCGAGGGCGCCGGCGAGGGGCGCGAGCACCCCGGCGACCTGGCCGGCCAGCTCGCGTGTCGGCACCAGGACGAGAGCCCGGGGGAGACGCCGGCGCGCCCGTGCCGCGACCGTGGCTGAGATGCGCTGCAGTAGGGGAACGCCGAAGGCGAGGGTCTTGCCTGACCCCGTTTTCGCTTTCCCACACACATCGCGCCCGGCCAGAGCGTCAGCGATGGTGAGCGCCTGGATGGCAAAGGGTTCGGTGATCCCTCGTTCCGCCAGCGCATCGGCCAGGGCCGCCGTCACGCCCAGTGTTGAGAACGAGCTGTCCAGCTCGACTGAAATGGTCAAACGTACTCCTGGATGAATTGGTAACAGCCTACCGTGGCCGGGCGATGTCACACTGTGTAGCTACCCTGACATCGATGACCCTGCCCCTGTGGCCCTCCGAGCCCGCCGGCCCGAGGCGTGTGACCCTGGTCCGCCTGGCCGGCGAGATCGCCCGTTCCGTCGCCGCAGTGGGAAGGGTGGCGATCGACGGTGAGGTCCACCGCCCGATGCAGTCGCGGGGTGGGCGGATCTTTTTCACCCTTCGCGACCGGGCGGCAGAGATGAAAGTGGCGGTGCCCGCCTCGGCGGTGCGGCGCTGCCGGGCGGTGCACGGCGAACGGGTGTGCGTGGTCGGCGCCCTCGAGTGGGTCAACGACAGAGGTTCGCTCCAGATCCGGGCCGAGGAGGTAAGCCCGGTCGGGACGGGTGCCATCGCCGCCATGATCGCGGAGGCGCGCCGGCGCTTGGTGGACGACGGGCTCGTCGATCGGCCGAGGCGGGTGGTTCCCCGCCTCCCGCGGCGCATCGGGGTGATATGTGGTGCCGACGCTGCGGTCCGCAAGGACATCGAGTCGGTGGTCGCCGAGCGCTTCGCCGGCTACCCGCTGGTGGTGCGCGAGTGCGCAGTGTCGGGGCCCGGGGCGCCGAGCGCCATCGTGGAGACCCTGCACGAGATCGCCTCCCAGCCGGGCGTGGATGTGGTCATCATGGCGCGCGGTGGTGGCGACGCCACCGCCCTGCTGGCCTGGAGCGACGAGGACGTGTGCCGGGCCGTCGCCGCCTGTCCCGTCCCAGTGGTCTCGGCCATCGGCCACGACGGCGACCACCCCTTGTGCGACGAGGTCGCTGACGTGCGCTGCGGTACCCCGTCCATCGCCGCCGCCACCATCGTGCCCTCGCGCGCCGAGCTCCACGCCGGCGTGGACCGCCTGCTGGCGGCATCGACGGGCCGCATGGCGGCGCGCTGCGAGCGCTCGGCCCAGCGGTTGTCGGCCGTCGACACTGCCGGTGCCCTGACCGCCGGCGTGCGGCGGGCCGCCGACCTGCTTTCCTCTGCCGGCCGCGAGCTGGCCCGGGCCCATCCCCGCCGCCAGCTGGCGGCAGCAGGCCAGCGCCTGGCCAATCTCGACTGGCGCCGTCCGGCCGGCGAGCGCGTCGGCTACGCCCGGGGGCGCCTGGAGGCCGAAGGCCGCCACCTCCGGGCGCTGTCGCCCCAACACGTGCTGGAGCGTGGCTACGCGGTGGTGCGCAGGGCCGAAGACGAGGTTGTCCGCCGCTGGTCCCAGGTCAGCCCCGACGAGGACGTGGCCATCCGCCTGGCCGAAGGCCGGCTGGTGGCCACAGTGCGAGAGCGCCACAGTGACTGACGTGACACCGCCCGCAGGGGACGCGCCCGCCGGGCCCGCGCCCGCCGGGCCAGCGCCCGCCGGGCCCGCGCCCGCCGGGCCCGCGCCCGCCGGGCTCGCGCCCGCCGGGCCAGCGCCCGCCGGGCTCGCGTCCGAGGGTCTCGACGGCCTGAGCTTCGAGCGGCTCATGGAAGCGCTGGAGGCGATCACCGCCCGGCTGGCCGGCGCCGACATCGGCATCGAGGAGGCCGCCGACCTCTACGAGCAGGCGGAGCGCCTCCACGCCAAGGCGACCGAGCGCCTGGCCCAGGTCTCCGAGCGGGTCGCCCGCCTGTCGGCGCGCTCAGAGGGTCTCGAAGCGAAGGAGTAGGCACGGCTTTCCGGGGGGCGTTCGCCGGGCTGGGCCATCCTGGGCGCCTGGTCGGGCGCAACGACTGCCAAATGTGCACCAACGCGCGCCCGGGCCGCCGAAATGCAGCAGATCGCACGGTTTGCGTGGGTTGTCGTGCACGGCGAGGCGCCCACCGCGCGCAACCATGCATTTCGCGGGCCGCCGGCCGGGTCGACGCTCGCCCCCGCCGGAGGGCCTAGGTTGCAAACTGGGATGAGATGTGCGGGGACCACTAACTCCGGGCGGGCCAGGTGTGGCTGAAGCAGCGCTGGGCAAGCTTGCCCGGCGCCCATCGGCCCCACAGGCCGTACAAGGCCTCAGCGGTCGCTTCGTTCCAGGCGATAGCCGCCGGGTCGGCCACCCGGCGCACGACCTGGCGGATACCGCCCTCGTGGACGGCGTAGCCCGCCCACACCCCGGGGTAGTCCTTGGTCGAGCCGATCTCGGTGATGACCAGCGGCCCACGTTCGTGGCGCCGGGTGCGGTGGGTGTGGCCCCCCGACACCAGGGTCGCCGGGTTGGCGGCGGCCAGAGCGTCGAGCAACGGCACCGCCTCGGCCGCGGGCACGCCGGGAGGATAGAAACGGCGCAGGGCCGACAGCTCGAGCTGATGGTGGAGCAGCACCAGCGCGGCGCCCTCAGCCCCAGCTGCCAACTCGGCCAGACGGGTTCTTTGCTCGGCCTCGACGTGGCCCCGCCGGTGGTGGGGATCGGGCGTGTGGCCGAGGACGATGCGCAGGCCGGCCACGTCGCGGGCCCAGGGCTCGCTGGCCACCTCGATGCCGTAGCCGGCCAGCACGCCGGGGCCGTCGACGCCGTAGCGGACGTCGTGGTTGCCGAGATTGGCGAGCACGGCGACGGGAGCAGAGCGAAGCAGCCGTCCCGCCTGGTGGAATTCGCCGCGCTTGGAGTCTCGGGTCAGATCCCCCTTGACCAACATCAGCTCGGCGCCCCAGTCAGCGGCCTCCCGGAGCGCGGCGCGCGCACACCTCAGCGCGTGGGGCTCCCACCCGCGGGGCAGCGGGCGGGCGTCCTCGATGGTCCCGAACACCCCGAAGGCGCGATCACCGATGTGGATGTCGTTGACCGTCGCCACGCGCCCCAACAGCCGCCCCGGGGGTGGGGCGAGGGTGGTAACTTCGCCCACCTTGGCCCTCGGGCCGCCCTCCAGCCGCACGCAGATGTCATAGGAGTGGGCAGGGTCCAGACCGGCGATGTCCAGGGCACCGGGCCCGTGCGTACCGAGCGCCCGGGGTCGGCGCCCGCGGCGCCCGAGGAAGGCGGGCGGGGAGGCGGTGACGTCGACCGCCACGTCGCCGACCTCTATCGTGACCTCCTGCGCGGGCAGCACGGACCAAGTCAGTTGCACGCTGGTGTCCTCGACGGCGAATACCGATATCCCCGTAGCCACCTTTGGGGTGGGGGGCCGGAAGGTCAGCGCTGCTTTCCGGCCAGTGCGGCGGCTAGGCAGGGGGCGACGCGCCGGCGGAAGGCCATGTTGATGTCCATCTGCTCCAGTAGCTGGGCCAGGCGAGGGCCGGCCTGGGGGATACGGTGGGTGCCGAGCCAGGCGCGGGCGCGCTCGGCTTCCGCCGGGTCGACCAATGACGTCACCCCGTCGACCATGCGGATGAAGATGTTGGCGGGGAAGCGATCCAGGGCCTCGTCCCAGTGGTCCTCTATCCACTGCCAGGCCATCGTGGCCCCCGCCCGGTTGGCCAGGACCCGCCCGACGAGCATGGGGGCGTCCTGGCTGCGAACCTCGTCGGTGAGGCTGGTATCGAGGGTTTGGCGCAACAGCTCCGCATCGTCGCTCTGGGCCAGCGCGTATAGGTAGCGGACCTCCTCCTGGGGAGTGGTCGCCCCTCTCAGCCGTCGCTTCATTGTCTCGTAGGCCTCGGCGCCGCCGGCGGAGGCGACGACGTGCACCACCGCGGTGACCAGGTCGGGGTGGATGGCGGAGCCGTCGTCCTGGTAGGCGGCGAAGCGCCGGGCGGCCATTGCCCGAACCTCCTCGTCGGCGGCGAGGATCCCGAGTGCGGCGATCAGACGCGAGCGGAGGGTGCCTTGGCGCTGGTCCTCGCCGGCGTCGGGGTCCCATCCCAGGCGCTCGAGGAGGGGACCGGCAAGCTCACGCACGTACGTCTGCAGGGCGGGCCGGTCGGCCTCGTCCGTCACCTTGTCGAGCAGGTCGAGCGGGCCGAGCAGGGCCGACCACACGTCGGGGTCGTCCTCCTCTCCGAGGTGACTGACCAGTGAGACCCACGACCCCAGGTCGGAGTCGCCGGCCACCACCCGTGCCCACGTGTCTCCTACCAGCGCCATGCGTTCGAGGGCGCCGATACCGCGCTCGCGGGGTCCGCCCGCGTTGGCGACCAGCCGGTCCAGTAGCTCGTCGCTGTAGCCGACCCTGTAGAAGCCCCAAGCCCCGTCGTTGACTATCACCCATTCGACCTCGCCGGCGAATGTCACCGTGGTCGAGCTGTCGTTGAGCAGCGCCCGCTCGCGCACCACCTGGCCGCCGATCGAGGCACGCAGGTTGACGGGCACCGACCAGCGTTCCCCGCTGTCCCCGTCGCCCCTTTCGCCCCCCGTTGTCTCTCCGAGGTCGTAGGAGAAGCGGCGCTGGTGCAACTTGATGCTGCGCCCGTCGTCACCCGCTTCCACGGAGACGATGGGATAGCCGCCCTGGAATATCCACGAGTCCATTATCGAACGCACCGGTTCCCCCGAGCTGGTCTCGATCGCATCCCACAGGTCGGTCGTCTCGGTGTTGGAGTACTGGTGCTCCTGCAGGTAGGCGGCGATCCCCTTGCGGAAGGCCTCCGGCCCCAGGTACTGCTCGAGCATCCGCAGGACCGAACCACCCTTTTCGTAGGTGAGGACGTCGAACATCGCCGACGCCTCCTCGGGCGGTCCCACCGCGAACTCGATCGGCCGGGTGGCGCGCAGGCTGTCGATGGCGAGGGCTTCGGCCTTGGCCGCGCCGAACGCCGTCCAGGCGTGCCACTCGGGTTTGAAATGGTCGGTGGTGGTGAGCTCCATGAACGTGGCGAACGC
>DASZKW010000018.1:0-5644 GCA_035552775.1 Acidimicrobiales bacterium
CCCGTGAGCGAGGTGTCCCGCATGACGATTTGGGGCAACCACTCCTCCACGCAATACCCCGACGTGTTCCACGCCCGCATCGGTGGGCGCCCTGCGGCCGAGGTCATCGACGACCCCGCCTGGGTGGAGCGGGATTTCATCCCCATCGTGCAGCAGCGGGGGGCGGCCATCATCGACGCCCGGGGGGCGTCGAGCGCGGGATCGGCGGCCAACGCCGCCATCGACCACGTGCGCGACTGGATCGCCGGTACCGTCGAGGGGGATTGGGTGTCTATGGCGGTGCCCTCGGACGGTTCCTACGGGGTGGCCGAGGGGCTGATCTCGTCGTTCCCGGTCACCACGTCGGGCGGCGGCTACCACATCGTCGCCGGCTTGGAGCTCGACGACTTCTCCCGGGCACGCATCGACACCAGTGCGCGCGAGCTGGCCGACGAGCGCGACACGGTGCGGGGACTGGGTCTGATCAAGTAGCTGTCGGCGCTGCGGCGTGGGGGTGCTACGAAGTGAGCGCCGGCGGCGACACCAGCCCCAAGCGGTGCAGGTAGCACAGCTTGCGTTCGATGGCCTGGCGCCACGCTGCCAGGTCGGCAGCGAAATGGGCGCGGTCACCGTCTTCGAAAGCGTGCTCCAGCTCGTCGAAAGCCTCGTCCTCGGCGTCGAGCAGCGCACGGTAGCGGGCCAGGAATCCGTCGTCGATCACGTCGGACAGCAGCACCTGTCGAACCTCCCCGGGTCGGGTCGTAATGGGTTGGAGCCTACCGCGCCGGCCCTCTCGCGCCTAGGGAGCGAGCGGCCCGCCGAGCTCACGGGCCAGCCCGGAGCGGCGACTTGCATGGCGGCGGCGGCGGCCGGGCCGGTCCTTCTGAGCTGGGCGGTCGAGCGGTAGGTCTAGGTGAAGGGTTGGGCGCCGGCATCTCCGGGATGCGGGGCGAGGGTGCACGATACGAGCCCTTCGTCGACGGCGAAGGCGTCGGCGCGCCCGGCCGCCGTCGCCGCGTCAGCCGCCAGCGTCGACGCCTTGCCGGGGGTGGCGGCGGCCGGGGGTTGACCCAGGTAGGTGGCGTATGCCAGCTCGTCGGCGCTGTAGGCGTGCCAGTCGGACAACCAGTCCCGGACGTGCACCCGGTCGACGCCCCGCAAGGGGATGGTGGCGAGTCCGCCGGCGAGGGCATCGATACCCCTCGCATCCGCGGCGACGGTCGTCGCCGACGGGGGGGTGGGGGTCGACGAGGTCATGGTCTGCACGCCCTGCTGGCGCAGGCTGGGCAGCGCCGAAGCGCACGCCGCGTCGGCCTGGGAGATGAACGCCTGGTCGCCGAGGACCCACCCGTTGTACACCGGGCGTCTCACCATGCCCACGGCCACCAGCATGGCCAACACCGCCATGACCGCCACCACGCAGACGATCATCATGGCCCTTCGTTGCCCGGGCCACGCGGGGGAACGGTGGATGGGGTGACCGGGCCGGTGGTGGGCATCGCGCGCCGCGAGCGGGGGTTGGTCACCGGTGCGGCGCCGTCCGGTGAGCGACGGGGGCGCCGGGCGTTTGGTGTCGCGCCCGTGCGACACGGCGGTGGCGATGGCGGGCAATTCGGCGGCGCGCACCGGTCCCTCGAGGACGTGGGCGTCGGGGTCGTCGCCGTCGGGTGGCTTCCAGTCCTCGCTGTAGAGCTCCCATGCCGGGCGGGCCCGGTGACGCCCCGTCCAGGTCCCTCTCCAGTAATGCAGTCGCGTGGGATCGTCCGGGTCTCTGTACCAGCCGGGAGAGCGCCCACCGGCGCCCGGGTCGCCCATGGCTCAGTACGTGGTCGACGCCCTCACGGGCGCAGGGACGAGGTCGACGCCGGCGAGGCGCTCGAGGTGGTCTGCTAGCGACGCCAGGTCGCCCGACACCCGGATGCGCCCCTCGAGGAGGGCGGCCTGGGTGGACAGCTCCCCCCGGGCTATGGCAGCCGCGGTCTGGTAGTCGCTGGTGAAGGTCAGATGGGTGGAAGCTCCCTCCGGATGGCTACGTAACTCCACCCGGCGGACGTCCAGTGAGCTGCGCCCACCGGCGACCTGGTAGCGGACCGCGCCTTCGGGTGTCCCGGTCACCACCTGCTCCACCACCCATTCACCCCCGTCCACGGCCTTGCCCTGTCTGCCCTCGTCGTGCTCTGCCAGATCGTCGAACCACGCGGCGGAGAGAAACCGGGCCATGACACCTCTAGGTTTACCAGCGTCCCACGCCCGGCGGTACCCCTGATTTGCCGATACCGGCGCCCGGATCGGCCGACCTGCGGCGTGGCCCGCGTCGGTTGGGCCGGCTGGCGTCGGCTCGGCCACCGGAGGTCAGGGGAGTATCGACACCAAGGGTGCCAGCAGCAGGGCCTGGGTGGCCTGGGTCAGCACCCCCGTCGGTTCGAGCTTCGCCGCCTGCTGGTAGGCGGCCAGGGCGGCGCTGGTCGCCTGGTCGAGGACACCTGTCAGGGGCACGGGAAACCCCAGGCTGGCCAGTTCGGCCTGGAAGGCGCGGATCTGGCTGGGCAGCAGGGCGGAGGGGTCCAGGTTGGTGAGATCGAACTGGGGGGCGGCGGTGAGGGCCTGCCCTGCCGGCTGTGGGGGCACGGCGGCTGGTACCGGCGGGGAGCGCAGCGATATGCCCACCGCCCCCGCACGGTCGGCAGCACCGACGAACTCGCCCACCTGCGCCGGCGTCGGATCGGCGACCAGCCCGACCGCCAACTCCGGCTTACCGTAGGCGGCCAGGGCGGCCGCCGACGCCTGCATGGCGGCCGTCGGGTCACCGCCGGACCAGCTCAAGAGGGGCGCCACGGCGTCGAACGGGCCCAGGAGGCCGGCGTAGGGGTAGGCGGCCCCTGTCTGCACGGGCGCAGGCACGGCGGCGATGAGGGGGTAGGCGGTTCCGACCGTTTGGCGCAGGGCGGCGGCGTAGCCGTCCGCGGCGGCGGTGGCGGCGGGGATGGGAGCGGACCCGAGGTCGAGGAATCGGATCTGGGAGAAGTCGACCGCCAGCCCGTCCACCCGCTGGCCGCCGGTGGTGGTGAAGGTGGTCTCTTCGTGGGCCCGGGCCACGTCGGCGGCCGGCGCCACCAGAGAAGGCGAGTCCCAGGCGACGACGCGCAGGCCGGCCGCGTGGGCGGCAGGCAGGAGGTGGCCGAGGTAGCCGGCGGCGTTGAAGCCCGCCGCGGAGGATCCTGCCATGACGAATAGGTGGGTGAGCCCGGCGGCGACAGCCTGGGCCACCAGGTTGTGCGGATCGCTCGCCGGCGTGGTGGTGTTGGACTGGCTGGTGTTGGACTGGCTGGGGGTGATCCAGATCCCCTTGCCCACCGGGAGGGGGTCACGCAGGAACTTGACGGGCACTCCCGGCGCGATGAGGGGAGCGGCCAGCTCGGGCGCTTGCGCCCCTCGGGTTGGCTTCAGCCGTGGGTCGACGGTGCTCGGTGTGGCCGCCGGGCCGAACACCGACGCTGAGCCGGCCGCCGGTCGCGCCTCTCCTGCCGTGGCGGTCCCTCCGCCCGATGTCGCCCCCGCCATGGTGGCCACATGGGCCGCCGAGCTGGTTGGCGTGCCCGGCGGCACGACGACAGCTGCGATCACCGCGGCGACGCTCACCGCGGCTACGAGCGCGCATGTCGCCCACATCTTCGTACCCCAACGGGGACCACCACGGCCGGCGCCGGCGCTGGCGCTGGCTTCGGCTTTGGGTAACGGCCGGGCGGGGGTGGCGGCGTCGGGCGGCCGGGCCGGAGTGGCGGCTTCGGGCGCCGGCCGGGCGCGGCTGGCGGCGTCGGGTGCCGGCCGGGCGCGGCTGGCGGCGCGGTGAGCCTGGATGGCGACGACCAGCCGGGCCGCGGCTCGTACGGGTGCCGACGAGTAGGCGGCCATCTCCTCCAGGCGCTCACCCTCGGAAGGGGTGAACATGGGCAGCGCCAGCCACTTGTCGATGTCGCGGGCTGCGGTGTCGTCAGGCGGAGGGTACGGGGCCGATGGCGTATGAGAGGATTCGCCGGCTCGGGGTGCGTCTCCTGCCGCCGCCTTACGCCACGGTGCCATCTGTGTCGCTTATCTCGCTGCAATAATGGTTGCTCGCGATGGTGGCTCGCTCGGGGACGTCGAGGTGCAGGTCGACGTCGACCGCGCCGTCGGCGACATCGCCGGGCCAGGTGTGCTCCAGGCGTCCGACCCGGCTGCAACTGTCGGCGCCGACATCGCCGGCGAAGCGCCATGTCCGCTGGCCGTCCGCCCAGCGAAGAACTGCTGTCACCACGGCGTCGCCGAGCGCCACCCGCAGGTCGCTCACCACGTGCACGGCAATGTCGAGGCGTTCCCCGGGGCGGTAGCTCGCCGCCGGCCGGTCGGCGACCACTATCACCGGGGCGCACGCGTCGGCGAGAGCCCGGTAACCGGTCTTGGGGACGCGAAGGTGATCGAGCACGGACCAGCTCACCGCAGGCTGGGCGTCGGCCAGGAGGAAATGGCAGAAGCCCCCGGTGGGGTGGTACTTGAGCCGGCGCAACGTCTCCACGTGGAAGCGGATGAGCTCGGCCTGGTAGCTCTGCGTGGCGTGGCGCCACTCGCCGAGGGTTTCATGGGCGGCCGGGGGGACCCGCCGGTCGAAGATCCCCTTCTGTAGGGCGTGGGCGCGGCCCAGGTGATCCCAGTCGAGGTCCGGCCAGCGCTGCGGCCCCATGAAGTCGTCGCTGTCGGGGACGGCCTGCGCGCCGAACTCGCCGACCCATCGCGCCATGGTGGGCAGACGGGCGAGGGCCCGGGGGAGGTCCCGTTCGTCGCCGTGGTACCAGCCGAAGTAGAAGTGGCTGTCGGTTCCCCCCCCAGGGTGGGGTATCACCCCCGAGTGTGCGACTACCGGTCGCGAGCCGTCGGCCTTCTCCAGGCTGCGCTTGATGGAGTGGTCGAGACGGGTCTTGTTCCACGAGGGGAGGATCTGTCCGGCAGCGAGGCGCGTCTTGGCCGACGCGGTGACGTCCCCGCCGGGCTCGACGCCGGCAGAGAACGGCTCGTTGTGCCCGCACCAGATGGCGACCGAGGGATGGTGGGCGAGCAGGTCGACGGCCTGGCGCGCCTGGCGTATGGCCTGGCGGCGCACGCCCTTGTAGGACCACTGCAGGGGAAGGTCCTGCCATAAGAGCATGCCCTCGCGGTCGGCGGCCTCGTACAGCTCGGGTCGTGCGATGTGGGCGTGCACCCGAAGCAGATCCAGCCCGGCGTCGATGGCGAGATGCACGTCGCCCTCGACTTGGGCCGCGGTGGCGTCGGCCAGGGCCCTGTTGGTAGGGGCGAGGTTGGAACCCTTGAGGAAGATGCGCTCACCGTTGACCGAGGCGATGAAGTTACGCATGCGTACCTGGCGCAACCCCGTGTCCACGGCCCGCACGTCGCTCGGGACACCGTCGAGGGCCACCGCCACCTCGACACGGTGGCGCGGCTGGGCACCCAGGGCACGGGGCCACCACAGCATGGGCCGCTCGACGGCTACCCGCCACCGGACCCGGTTGCTGCCCGCGGCCAGCGCCTGCTCACTCGAATGGTGGGCGACCGGGCCCTGCTGGTGGCCTCCGGGTCCGGCGGGGCCCTGCTGGTGGCCTCCAGGTCCGGCCGGGCCCTGCTGGTGGCCTCC
>DASZKW010000019.1:0-89749 GCA_035552775.1 Acidimicrobiales bacterium
ATGCCCACCACCGGCTGGTTCAAGTGCAAGCCCCCCTCCGAGCCGTAGTAGGCGCTGTCGCCGAAGTCGAAGATCCCCCCATCCGACGCCACCATGCGGTAACCCCGCGGTGCCAGCTGCACCCGCGCCGAGTACACGTCGTTCTGGCCGTTGGTGTGGTTGCCCCTACGGGTGTCGGTCCACGCCGTGAATGTCGCCCCGTCGGTCGAGGTCACCAGCCGGCCGCCACCGAAGGATCCATTGGCCACACCAAAGCCTGAACCGACGAAGATGCTGGAGGGTGCGTCGCTGATGAGCCGGGGCGTCGAGAAGCTGTTTCCCCCGTCGGTGGAAGAGCTCAGGTAGGTGGTCTCCACCCCGCCGGGCACCGTAAAGTCGTAGTAGACGATGTCGACGCGCCCGTTGGGCGCCACCGCGATGTTGGGGAAGATCTGGCTGTCGGCGGCGAGCCCGGGCGGGATGGCGATGGTGCGCTGGGCCCTCCAAGTAGCGCCGTAGTCATGAGAAACCGCCACCTGGATCCTGTAGCTATTGCCGACCACCGCCTGGGTGGCGGCATAGACCAATCCCTGTGTTGGAGCAGCAACCGCCTCGCCCAACGCGCCGGCGTCATCGATTCTGCCCATGGGCTTGCTGCAACTTCCCCCGGGAGGTGGGGGATAGCACCCATAGCCGCTGGTCGCTGTGACTGGTGCCGAGTAGCTCACACCGCCGTTGGTGGAGGACACGACCTGGAGATAGCTCACTCCTTTGGGCGCTCCCGGAGGAGTGAAGTTGTCAAAGGAAATGTAGAGCCGACCACCGGCTCCTACACTCGGGCTGGGGAAGGCCCCACCCCCGTTTGCAGCGGTGTCCAGTAATACTGGGGCGGCGAAGCTGCGGCCGTGATCGGTGGAAAAGGTCGCCATGGGCGGCAGGGGAGCGGGTTGCGAGAAGTTCTGCACTTCCCACGTCGCATACAACCGCCCGCTGGCCGGGTCGGTGGTCAACAGGGGGATAAAGTCCCCTCCCCCGCTCGAGGCAGGGACGGGCGGCTGGGTGTCGACAGTCACCGGTGCAGAGAAGTTGGTCCCCCCGTCGGTCGAGGTGATCGAATAGAGGAAGAAGTGGCCATGGATAAAGCCGGTCCCGGCAGACAGGACGACGTGGTCGGAAAAGGCGTAGTAGAGGGTGCCGTCGGGCCCGAACGTGGCCGTGGGCCAATAGCACTGATTGCCCCCGGCCGGCAGGGCTACCCTGGCTCCGGGGCCGACCAGTTTCATATCGCGCCAGGTTGCCCCGTCGTTGTAGGACACACCCAGGTAGCAGTTGGCCTGCTGCTGTTCCTCGCCGTAGGCGATGACGATGTGGTCAGGGTTCGTCGGGTCGATCGCCGGAGTGGGGCCGTAAAAGGCCACGGGCTGGCCGATGTCGGACACCGCTACGTTGGCCGGGGGCGCCAGCGCCGGGTCGGTGGTCCCCGCGGCGCCCACCGGCTGGGCCGCTGCCGGGAAGGCCGAGAAGCCGACGACTGCCGCCACACCGCCCAGCACTACCCACGTCCGCACTCGGATCCCGGCCCTGGTTGGCCTCATCGCACCTTTCCCCTTCGGCTCGACACAGCGACCTGTTCAACTCGTTCCGTACGACGTAGCGGGCGTGCCGTCGACCGTTTGTTTCACGACGG
The DNA here is from genome assembly GCA_035552775.1 of Acidimicrobiales bacterium. Taxonomy (GTDB): domain Bacteria; phylum Actinomycetota; class Acidimicrobiia; order Acidimicrobiales; family Palsa-688; genus DASZKW01. Next base: position 1,667 of record DASZKW010000019.1, read on the forward strand.
CACAGCTACAAAGACGAGCGGTGCTACTTCGACAAGTTCATGCCCGGTTGATGGCGTTGACCTGCGGATTTGCTGCTCGGGCAGTCGAAGTAGCACCGCTCGTCTTGGTAAGCCGTTGGGCTAACCAAATGTTGCGCCCGGACCATCAGCGATGGGTCTTCGCCCGCCGAGCCCTACGGGCTGGCGAACGGGCGAAGGTGCCACCGGCCATGCCCAGTGCCGCCAGGGCGGCCAACGCCAGAGGACCGAGCAGCCACCACGTCGACGAGTACGACGCGTGGGGCGGGGAGGAACCCACTGCGGTCGGCGCCGCAGCGCTAGAGCCCGCCGGCTGGCGGGCGTGGGCAGCAGTCGAAGGCGACGGCCGCGATCCCGGCTGCTGAGTCGGGGCGATCTGGGCCGGGGTGACCCTAACCGGGGCCGAGGAGGTGGCGGCGCGGGTGGGCGTGGCAGGGACCTGGGCGGCGGCTGGTTGGGCGGCCGGCGCCTGCTGAGCGGCTGGCGCCCGCTGGGTGACCGGCGCCTGCTGGGCCACTGGCGAAGCCGCCACCGGCTGGGTATGGGTCACAGGCGCCACTGTCACGGGCGCTTGCGTGGGCGAAGGCGCAGGAGTGGAGGAGTTACCAGGCGCCGGAGCGGGCGTCGACGGTGACCGGGGTGGAGCGGCGATCTGCATCTCGGCGCGCACCGGGGTGAAGTTGGTGCGTTGCCCGGTGACCAAGTCGTTCTGGTAGGCGATCGCGAGGTAGTAGCCGGGGGCGTCCTTGGGCACCGTGAATGACAAGGTGAAGTTGCCAGCGGCGTCGGGCTCGACCGTCGGTAGCGGCTCCACGGTCTGCCCGTTGGCGGTGTCGAGGTTGATCGTCACGGCCGAGCCCTGCGACGGCGGCTCGAATCCCTGACCCCTTACGGTGGCGGTTGCACCGGCGAGCAGCGACGCGGGCGTGACCTGCATCAAGATGCTCGAGGTACAGGCAAACGCCACCCCCGCCCAAGCCATCAGGCCGGCGGTCGCTCCCACTCCCGCCACGATCCCTGCCTGGCGCCACCTTCCCCTAGGCCTCATGGTCTCACTCCCGCTCGGTCACCCGCGATGATGCGGCCCTGGGGCAAGGTTACGGAGAAGATGTCGGTACGACAATACACAAAATGGTACATGCGCCCGGCATGTACAAATGTGTCGGTGAGGTTGTCACTCGTCTCGGATAAGTCCCTCCCTCCGAGCCGTGGCTACCGCCTCGAGCTGGTTGTGGGCATCCGTCTTGCGCAAGATGCTATGGATGTGGCCGCGGACGGTACCCGAGCGGATGGACAGCCGGCGAGCGATGTCAGGAACACTCCGGCCGCTGCTCATCTCCCTCAGCACCGCCAGTTCCCGAGGGGTGAGCGAAAGCAGGCGCTCCACGCGGATGTCCTGTTCGAGGCAGCGGCGCGACAGCTCGGTCATCATGCGCTCCAAGCGAGCCTTGAAAACTGGGTTCTCACCGGCGTGAGCGCGGCGGATGGCCTCGGCAACGAGGGTTACGGGCACGCTTTTGGGCAAGAAGCCCGCCGCCCCTGCTTGCAGGCACGCCCGGACCTGGTCGGGACCCGAGACCGCTGAGAGGACCAGGATCCGCTGGTCGGGGACCGACGCTCGGATGGCGCGCACCGCGGCGGGTCCGTGGGATCCCGGAAGCCAGTAGTCGATCACCGCTACGTCGGGCCGGTGGCGTATGACGGACGCGATGACGTCTAGCCCCCCGGTCGGGTGCTCTTCGATGATCGCCAGGTCGGCTTCCCGGTCGAGCGCCCGAGCGAGGGCATCGGCCATCAGGTACTGGGGATCGCCGACCAGGACCCCGATGCTGTCCACGGAGATAGCGTAGTTAGCTGAAAAGCTGGACTGAGCGTTGTGGCTTACCCTGGGAGGCCATGCGTGCCCGTGTGTGGGGAACACTCGTACGTCGTGGAGTTGCGGCCCTAGCCGCCGGTATGGTCGCCGGTGTGGCGACAGCCGCTCCGGCGGGAGCGGCACTTCTCACCACTGCGCGCCCCCGGGTGCACGCCCCCTCGGGCAATGCCCAGGTGACGAGGGGCGCCTCGCTGATCTCGGCCCAGGACACCCCGGGCCTGGCGCGTGACCCAACTGACCCAGCCGACCTGGTCCTTGTCGATCGGGTCGATCGACCCGACTACTCGGCGGCGGTCCAGTACTCAACCGACGGTGGGCGAACCTGGCTGCCCAGCGCGCTGCAGGCGCCCCCCGAATCTGACTACCCAGCAGCGCTGGCTCTGGTACCCCACAAGCTCTACGCTCCCAGCGCGGTGTTCGACGATAAGGGCACTTTGTACGTCTCCTTCGTCACCCTTTCGGGCAGCGGCAACCAGCCCGATGGCGTGTGGATCGAGCGTTCCAACGACGCCGGTCAGTCGTTCCTGCCTCCAAGCGCGGTGGCGGGACCGCACAGCTTCCAGGTTGAGGTGGCTGTGGACGGCCGCTCGGGCCGGCTCTTCGCAACCTGGTTGCAGGCTCAGTCCTTCCTATGCGTCCTCTGCTTTCCCACCACCGGGATGCCGATCGTCTTCAGTCACTCCGACGATGGCGGGAAGACCTGGACGGCGCCGGTGCGGGTCAGTGATCCCCGCCGAGCGCGGGTCGGCAGCCCTGCCGTCGCCGTTGACGCTCGGGGCAACCCGTCTGTCCTCTACTACGACTACGAGGGCGACGAGGCCGATTGGGGGAACCTTCCCGGCACCTACCATGGTCACTTCAGCCTGGTGTTGGCTCGCTCGAGCGACGGCGGCGACACCTTCGGGCGGGGGCGGGTGCTGGACAGCGCCATCGTCCCCCCTTATCGGTTCCTGATCTACCTGGCCCCGGAGCCCGCCTTTGCCATCGGGGCTGACGGCGAGATGGTGGTGGCGTGGCCCGACGCTCGCTCTGGTAGCACACGGGTCCTGTTGCGTCACTCGAGCGACGGTGGCACCTCATGGGCTGGCCCCGTCGTCGTCAACGGCGAAACGGCGCATGGGTCCGTCCAGGACCTGCCCGCTGCTGCGGTGGCTCCTGACGGGCGAGTCGACGTGTTGTACTACGACGCCAGCGGGTCGACGGTCAATACCTACCTGTCGTCGTCCGGTGACGGCGGTCGCAGCTTCCCGACGGTGATCAAGGTGTCTACCGAACCGTCCAATCTCCAGGTCGGGCCGCAGACCTCCCCGTACGCTCCCCACGCTGACTTTGGCAGCCGCCTGGCGCTGGTCTCTACCGACGGCGCGGCCCTGGCGGCGTGGACGGACACGCGCAACGGCAGCAGCGGCACGGGCAAGCAGGATGTCTACTTCGCTGAGATCCGCGTCATCCCGCCCGCCGGCTCCGGTGGATTGGTGGTCCTCCTGGCGGTGGGCGGCGGGGTCGTGGCGGTGATTGGCGCCTTGGTGCTGGTGGCCCGCCGGCGCCATTCGCGCCGACCGGGGAGGCGCCGGGGACCGCCTCGGTCCGACTCGTTCGACATGCCTCCTCCGCCTCCGCCGCTCGTTCCGTCGCCGGGCCAGGTTTAGTCGCCACCGTGGTAGACAGCCCGCATTGATGGCTCATCAAGCGCTGGCGCCCGCGTCATCTCTCGGAGAACTGCGTGCCATCCCGACATGGTCCGACCACCTGGTGGGCGGGGCCGGAATCGAAATCCAAGACGTCCCATTCGTGACGGTGGGTGGGGGCTTGGGGTCGTTCGTCATGATCGACCTACTGCGCATCGCCGGATGCCCGGTGTCCAAGCTTCGGGTCCTTACCGCGCTCAAGTACCCGTGGCAGAACTACGAGTACCTGACCCGGGTGTCACAGATCCCGCCTTCGGGCCGGCTGCGGTCCGATTCGGCATCGTGCCCAGACAACATCTGGGGCTTCCCCAGCTATGCCGTTCGCGAAGCGGTTTCTGCCGGCAATCTGAAGGGGTTCTTGGCCCCGCTTTGGAACGTGCTCACCGAGGACGTGCTTTGCGACTACTGGACACCGAAGGCCGGGCAGGTGTTTTATGCAATGAAGCGCGAGGCGGATCGGATCGGCTACTGGGAGACGGTTTCCAACGGCCAGGTTGCCTTGGTCCACAAGCGCGATCAGGGTGGCTACTTCACTCTGCTGATCCCTCCCGCCGGTGGCCGGCCGGTGGCCTACCGCAGCCGTTTCGTGCACCTGGCCGTGGGGTACCCCGGACTGCGGTTCCTGGATGACCTCCAGCGCTACCGCCAGAACTACGGCGACCACCACAGGGTGGTCAACGCTTACGAGCCCCACGAGCACGTCTATCACGAACTCAACCGGCGTGGCGGCACGGTGGTGGTGCGAGGTGGCGGCATCGCCGCCTCGCAGATCCTCGACCGATTGATTTCTGACCGGACGGCACACGGGCACGCAACCAACATCGTCCACCTGCTGCGCACCTATGTAGAGGGCGCCCATGGGCCGTCGCTGTTCATGCGCCGTCGAGGCGGAGGGGGATGGGCATATCAGGGATTCAACTGTCCCAAGTCCACCTGGGGCGGCCAGGGTCGGGCGCGGTTGCAGAAGTTGGAGGGACAAGACCGGGTGCAGCTTCTGCAGACCATGGGCGGTACCACCACAGCCAGGCGCAAGCGGTGGAGGGGACAACTCGACAAAGCCCGCCGCGAAGGGTATTACCGCGCTCTTGCCGCCACCGTCGAAGAGGTGGTCCCCGAGTCACCGGGCACGGTGGTAGTGCGCCTGCGTCCGGCGGGCGAGTCGGGTACCGTCGAACTCGGCGTGAACTTCATAATCGACGCCACCGGGCTCGAAGCCGACCTGAGCAGTCACCCCGTCTTGGATGACCTGCTCGACCACGGGGTGGCTCGGCGTAACCCACTCGGCGGACTCGACGTGGAGCGCAGCTTCGAGTTGCGCGGAGGGCGCTGTGGGCCGGGCCGGATCTACGCCGCCGGTGCCGCCACCGTTGGTTGTTACCTGGCCGGCGTTGACACCTTCCTAGGCTTGCAGATCGCCGCCCTGGAAGCCGCCGACGACCTGGCCACCATCGGATTCTGTGAGCGGATCGGCGTCGCCCGTTCCATCGCCCAGTGGTGGAAGTGGGCCCGGGGGCGCCAGCCTTGACCCCCACCATGCTGGGACGCTGGCAGACACGGCTGTTCTCCGTCATTTTCGTCGGCGGTATCTGGACGGCGGCGATCACCCCCTTGCTACCCTCCCGACCCTTGCCGCCGGACGCCAGCCGGCTGGCCGGCCTCTACGTGGTAACGATGAGCGCCGTGGGTCTCATCGCCGCCTTGGGCGTGGTGTTGTGGGAACCGCTTTGGCACCTGCTCCAGCAATTCCGGTGGGAGAAGGACTGGCCGCCCGTCTTTTTCCTTCTCCAGGCCGTCCCCGAGGGCGCCGTGGTCCATTGGGTGCTCGGTCGACTGATCAGCGGCGGCATCTTGGGATGGCCGTGGTATCTACTCGACTTCGGAACAACGTGGCTGGTCATCTTCGCGGTCATCCACGGTCCGATGCGGGTCGTATTCCTGCGCTGGCGCTTTCGCGGGGGTCGGATCCTGTGACGCTGGACGCTTTCCGCGTCATCGTACGGTCAGGGGAAGGCGTTGTAGCCCGGTTCCCGGGTGTCGTGCTGGTCGTCAGCTCCGCAGAGTGGGCGTCTGACCCGGTGGTCAGCCGCCTGGTTGACGAGTGCCGGGCTCCTGTTGCCGATCGTCCCCTTGTCGCCCGCTTGTTGACCGCGGTGGCCGAGGTGGACCCGGCACGGGTTCCGCCATTCTCCGCGCTGGCCGACGGCGAAGAAGGCTTGGTTGTATTGGTGAACGGTGCTGTCCAGGTGGCGATTCCCGGCGGGGAGTTGGCTGTCAACCCAACCGGTCAGCGGGATAGCGCCTGGATCACCCAACTCGGCGATCAGGTGGCCGGGCTGAGCATGGGTTCCACCGACGCGGGCCCCCCAACTTCCACGGCCCCGTGGTTGAACCTGTGTGACGGTGCGGTGCCAGGATCCGGGGTGACGCTCGTGCCGGTCGAGGCGGCCGTTCTCCCGGCAACCGGAGTTTCGCCGGCTACACCCGAGCACGACGTCATGGTCTGGGGCGTCAACTGCAAGGAGAGCCACTTCAACGATCCCGATGCCCGCTACTGCCGAATCTGCGGGGTGCAGATGGTCAACCGGCGGCACGACCTGGTGCTGGGCCCGCGACCGGTGATCGGATACCTGGTGGTCGACGACGGCTCCACCTACAAGCTCGACACCGACTACATGATCGGATGCCAGCCCGAAGCAGTCTCCGGCCTCGCCACCCGACGCTTGGTGCTGACCGACGTGGACGGAACCGTGTCGCCGACTCACGCTGCGGTCCGCCTGAACGAGTGGGAGGTCTTCGTCGCCGACTCGGGCTCACGCTTCGGGACTCACGTTTGGATGCCGGGTGCAAGTGAGTGGACGCGCCTCGAAAAGGGGCAATCTCTCAAGCTTGCGCCCCACAGCCACTTGCTGCTCGGTGGCCGACGTTTGGTGTTCGAGGCCATCGGCGGGCGGTAGGAGGCATTAGGTCGATGGCAGAAAAGACCCACGAACCTGGGTCCCAAGGGCGGCGAGCAGGCATGCCGCTCGGTCTATGGCTCGCCGGATCGCTCATCGGGCTCTATGCCATGGCGCCGGGCATCTATCTCGGGGGCTTGCACGTGTCATAGTCCTGATGGTCGGATTCTGGATGACGATCACCCACATCGGGCTCCTCCGCCAAGGCGTTCGCCACCAGGTCCCGTGGGCCCCCGTCGTCTACCACTGCTCGACCGCCCTGTTGGTACTGGCATTGGGTGGGGGCGATGTGGGTGTGGGGGTACCGCCAGGCGTTGGATGGGCCGGAGATGCTGTCGTCGCACACTGGAGGCGGCTCGACGTGATCTCGGACGTCGCCGTCCTGAGCGCAGGCAAGGCTTAGTCCGCCCGGCCGTCTCGGCATCCCCCCGGTTCCACATCAGGGGCAAGCCGGTCGCCGCCGGGGGGCCCAGACGTAATTGACATGCCGGCGCTGGACTGAGCGGGCGGCGACCAGTGACGGCAACCGGGCCGCCACCCTGGTCGGCCATCCGGGTGACGGGCGCCCGGAGTGGGTGTCGTACCCTTACAGTATATTTCTTGCATACCAGTGTTCTTCAATCCAGGAGCCCACATGGAGCAGGAGCAAGAACTACCACTATGGCCACAACAGCCCGTCGTGGGGTCCGCGCCCCGGGGGACCTCGCATGGCATGATGCGACCTGTGCGCAGCCAAGATCGGCGCTGGCTGACCCAGCATCTGGCTGGCGACGCAACCGAGGCGTAGGGCCGGTGGCCGCAACCAGCGGTGATCGTCTCCGACGGGGCTTACGGCGTAGGCGGATTTCCCGGTGACCCGCGCACGTCCGACGACCTTGGGGGCTGGTACCGGGAGCACATCGAGGCGTGGTCGAAGGCGGCCAGCCCGGCCACGACGCTTTGGTTTTGGAACACCGAGCTCGGGTGGGCGTCGGTGCATCCACTTCTTGTAGAACATGGCTGGGAATATGTGCAGGTGATCGTGTGGGACAAGGGCATCGCCCACATCGCCGGAAACGTCAACGGCGACACGATCCGACGATTTCCCGTGGTCACAGAGGTGTGTGTCTTCTACCGACGTAGACTGGAATTTCCCACCGCCGATCAAGGTCCATTGCTGGCCAAGCGCTGGCTACGTTACGAGTGGCAGCGAGCAGGCCTTCCTCTCGCCATGGCCAACGACGTCTGCGGAGTTAGGAACGCGGCCACCCGTAAGTACCTTACACAAGACTGGCTTTGGTACTTCCCGCCGCCTGAAGCGATGGCGCGACTGGTCGCCTATGCAAACGAGACAGGCCGTCCCGATGGACGTCCGTACTTCTCGATCGACGGGTGCCGCCCCGTAACAGCGGAGGAATGGGGACGGCTCCGCAATACTTGGACTCACCAGCACGGTCTTACTAACGTCTGGACGCACCCGCCGCTGAACGGCTTTGAGCGATACCGCGGGAACGGTCGGCGATCTGCGCCGCGCGTCTACAATCCCGGAAAGAACGCGACTCTGCACCTCAACCAGAAGCCGCTCGAGTTCATGCGTCGTATCGTGACCGCCTGCACGCAACCAGGAGACGTTCTGTGGGAACCATTCGGCGGCCTTTGCTCGGCCGCGGTTGCGGCTGTGGAGCTTGGTCGTGATGCGTACGCTGCCGAAGTCGTGAGTGACTTTCGCGACCGGGCGGTGACGCGGCTCCTCGGCGCGATCCGTGCCCGCGAGCGGGTAGAGCACGGCAAGCCTCCTGCGGGCCCGATCGAGAAGGAGCGCCATGACGTTAAAGCTGACCACTTGCCAGCGATCCCCTCGTGACGCCTATCCCGCCGCCGCCGCTACCCACGCCGATCCCCACGCACGACCTGTCTCGGGTCAAGGTGCTGGAAAATGTGAAGGACGCGCTCCGGGCGCTTCCTGCATATTTCGGCTCTGGCACCCACATCGAGGGCCTGGAGGCAGGGGACCTCTTCAACCTCAACTCTGTACTCGGAAGTTCGATCGAAGTCCAAGTGGTCGACACCCTCAATCGGATACGCAAGGTTTGGGATCCCGACGATGAGTGGCCCGAATATCGTTTCGAGCGATCATCGCAGACATTCCCCGATGTGCGGCTCGTGGCGCGCCCGGGGGGCGGTGTCTCGGTGGTGCTCGGTATAGAACTCAAGGGCTGGTACCTGCTTGCCAAAGAGAGTGAGCCGAGCTTCCGCTACAAGGTAGCTCCGTCCGCATGCTCGGAGTTCGACGTGATGGCGGTTGTGCCGTGGCACCTCAAAAACGTGCTCTCCGGCGTCCCCGTGGTTTACGAGCCGTACATCGAGCAGGCCCGATTCGTCGCGGATTACCGGAACTTTTGGTGGCAGCACCTCCGGGAGTCGAGAGCCGATCGGACGATAAGGCCTGCGCCCCAAGCAGCGGGCCCTTACCCGCCTCCAAAGTCCAAAGTGAATGACGAGGCGGTCAGTGACAGCGGGCGGAACTTCGGTCGCGTGGCTCGTATCGGAGTGATGGACGGATACGTAGATGCCATGCTCGCCAAGCGCGTCTCGGGTGTCGAGGCGCGCCATTGGGTCCTGTTCTTCAAGACGTACGCCGAAGCCGCTGATCCTGAAGCGATCACGGCTCGACTTACTGTCGAATTGCAGAAGTTAGCAGCGGTCGCCACCGAGGAGACGGCGTCCATGGTGGTTGAACTGCTAGGTCAGTTGTGCGACCTGTTGTAGCGGCGGGGGTACGGTTCGGCAGGGAACGTCACGCCCTGGTAATCCCGCCATCCGGTGAGGGCCCCGCCCACCCGTGGACTGTGGGCGATGGCCGCCGCCCGGCATCGCACCCGAGGCCGCCGAAACGGCTGGCGCCGCCGGCATCAGCCTTCGCCTTGGCGAGGCCCCGTCCCCTACATGGAGGTCCGCCGGACCGAGCTCGGCACACCGGTGGCATAGGGGACACTCCGCGTTGCAGCAGTGACTGCTGTTAGCCTTGTGGCTGCTGTGACCACTGCGACCAGACGCCCTTCGTCATCTACTGCTCGCCGCCGGGGCCCGTCCCGGCCTGCCCGGCAGGGCCGGCGCGCCGGCGCCCGCACCAGTGCGACCGAGCGTGCCGGCGTGCGCGCCGGCCTGACGGCCATTGTCGGTGGGCAAGCCGACGACGTTTGGGGTGTGGGGTTCCTGGTCCTGGCCGGATTGGCCGCTCTCGGCATCTACGGCAACCTGACCGGGCCGGCCGGGCGTGCCCTGACCTCGGGGGCGGGGGACCTGGTCGGCTGGGGCCGGGTGCTCGTGCCCTTGGCGCTGGGACTGGTTGGCTGGGTCCTGATCGGTGGCCGCCCCCACTCGCGCGAGCGGGGCCGTTCCCCGGCGGACCCGGAGGGCATCAGCAGTGCCCGACGGAACCCAGAGGCCACCGGCGGAGCCCGACGGTACCCGGAGGCCAGCGGTAGGGCGCCGGCCCGGGTGGGTTTGGCGTGCGCGCTGGCCATCGTGGCGGCTAGCGGCCTGCTCCAGTTGTTCGCCGGCCCGCAACGCTGGCCCGGGTCGGTCGCCAGCCTGCGCGACGCCGGTGGCGTGATCGGAGCCGGCGTCGCCATCCCGCTGCGCGACGGGCTGGCGTCTTGGGGGGCTGGGCTGGTCCTGGTCTCGCTGCTCGGTCTGTCGTTGCTCGTCCTCACGGCCACCCCGGTGCGTTCGGTCACCGAGCGGGCCACCAAGATGGTCGCCGGCGCCGCCGGCGCGCTGGTGAGGGGTGCGCGCTGGGCCACAGGTGTCGCCCATCGCCGGGGGAGACGGGAGGCGGCAGACCGCCATCCCGCGTCGGTCGTCGCCGAGCTGGCAGGGCACTCCTCGTTGGGGGCACCGGGCGGCCGGCGGGCGGCCGGTGAGGAGCCGTACGGCGCCGGCGTGGAGCCTTACGTCGCCGACCTGGCAACGAGCGGTCCCGGCGACGCGGCGACCGGGAGCGCCGCTGATACGGGCGCTGGTGTGGGGGCAGCCACGGGCGCCGGTGTGGGGGCAGCCACGGGCGCCGGGGTGGGGACAGTCACGGGCGTTGGTGTGGGCGTGGCCGGCGCCGCCGGCAGTGGCAAGGCTGCCGTTCGCCCTGTCCCACCGGTCCATCTACCTGTCCCCGATGAGCCACGCGACCCCGACCAGCTCCCGCTGGAGATCGGGCGCGTCGCCGGTCCTGGCACGTGGCGCCTGCCGCCGGTTGCCCTGCTCACCCGGGGCAAGGCGGCCGAGGTGGACCGCCGCCTGATCGAGGCCATGGGCCGCACCCTGGAGGACGCCCTGGCCGCCCACGGGGTGGAGACGAGGCTGGTGGGCATGACGGTGGGTCCTACGGTGACCCGCTACGAGCTCGAGCTCGGACCTGGCGTCAAGGTGGCCAAGGTCACCAGCTTGCAGAAGGACATCGCCTACGCCATGGCCGCGGCCGACGTGCGCATCCTCGCCCCCATCCCGGGGCGATCCGCCATCGGCGTGGAGGTCCCCAACCACCACCGCCAGATAGTCACCCTGGGCGACATCCTCGCGTCGGGCGAGGCGGCGGCGGCCGTCCATCCCCTCGAGGTAGCCGTGGGAAGGGACATAGCCGGCCGCCCGGTGCTCGAGAACCTGGCCACCATGCCCCACCTGCTCATCGCCGGGGCCACCGGGGCGGGGAAGTCCTCGTGCATCAACTCGATCATCGCGTCGGTCCTGGTCAGGGCCACCCCTGACCAGGTGCGCCTCATCCTCGTCGATCCCAAACGTGTCGAGCTCGGCCAGTACAACGGCCTGCCCCACCTGCTGACCCAGGTGGTCGTCAACCCGAAGCGGGCGGCCAACGCCCTGTCGTGGGCGGTGCACGAGATGGAGCGGCGCTACGACCTGCTGGCCGAGGTGGGCGTACGCGACATCACCGGCTACAACGCCGCCTTCGACAGGGGTGAGCTCACCGCTGCGCTCGACGGTGACCGCGAGCGCCAGCGGCTGCCCTTCATCTTGATAGTGGTCGACGAGCTCAACGACTTGATGATGGTGGCAGCCCGCGACGTCGAGGAGTCGATCTGTCGTATCGCCCAGATGGCCCGAGCGGTCGGGATCCACCTGGTCATCGCCACCCAGCGGCCGTCGGTCGACGTGATCACCGGCGTCATAAAGGCCAACGTCCCGTCCCGCCTGGCCTTTGCCGTGTCGTCGCTGGCCGACAGCCGGGTCATCCTCGACCAGCCCGGCGCCGAACGCCTAATCGGCAAGGGCGACATGCTCCTGCTCACCGCTTCGTCGAGCGTCGCTCGCCGTATACAAGGCGCGTGGGTGGACGAGGACGAGGTGAGGAAGGTCGTGGCCCATTGGCGGCGCCAGTCCGAACCGGACTACGTGCCCGGTGTGGAGGGCGAGGGATCTACCCCGGGAGCGTCGAGCGGCGAAGAGGGAGACGACGACGATCTGGCGGCACAGGCGATGGAGCTGGTGGTGCGTTCCCAGCTCGGCTCCACCTCGATGCTTCAGCGCAAGCTGCGGGTGGGCTTCGCCCGCGCCGGCCGGCTCATGGACCTTCTCGAACAGCGGGGCGTGGTCGGCCCCTCCGAGGGCTCCAAGGCCCGCGCCGTGCTCATGACCGTCGACGAGCTCGACGAGCGCCGTACCGAGAACAAGTGAGTTACGAAGTGGGGGATATATGCCCCACTTCGTAACTCACTCTCATCGACAGCGGCCTGCGGAAGGGCACGCGCCCTAGGTTACGAGGGTGCTCGCCCGTGCCCCGGCTTCGTCAGCCAACCTCGGACCGGGCTTCGACGTCCTGGCCGTCGCCATCGACCTTCACGTCGAGGTTTCGGTCGTCGAGTCCGACCGCCTCGAGGTGGTCACCGAGGGTGAGGGTGCCGAACTACCGGCCGACGCCGGCCACCTGGCCGCCAGGATCGCCACCGCCGTCGCCGGCCATGACCGCCTCGCCATCACGGTCCGCTCCCAGATCCCCGTGGGCCGTGGCCTCGGATCGTCCGCTGCGCTGGCCGTGGCCGCCGCCGCCGCCGCCGGAGCGCCCGAGCCGCTGCTCCAAGGCGTGGAAGCTGACGGCCATGCAGACAACGCCGCCGCCTCCGCCCACGGAGGCCTGGTCGCCGTCGCCGTCGTGGACGGTCGCCCCGTCGTCCGCTCGCTGCCCCTCGACCCCCAGCTGTGCGCTGTCCTGGTCGTTCCCGACGCGTCCCTGCCGACCGTCCAGGCTCGTGGCGCTCTTGCCGCCACCGTCCCCCACGCCGACGCCGTGTTCAACCTGGGCCGGCTGGCTCTCCTCGTCGCCGGCCTGGCCGACCACCGCTGCCTTATAGTTGACGCCTTCGACGATCGCCTGCACCAAGACGCCCGGGCGGCTCTGTTCCCCCAGGCTCCCGCTCTTCTGGGGGGGCTGCGGGCGGCCGGCGCTCTCGGGGCGTGCTGGTCCGGGGCGGGACCGACGTTGCTCGCCATGACCACCCTAGGGGGCGCCTCGACCGTCGCCGGCGCCGCCGGCGACCTGCTGGAATCCCACGGCGTCGCCGGGCGGGTCGTCACCGCCGGTTTCAGCCGGCAAGGCGTCATCACGCGAGGATGAGAAGCAGCATCCGCGGACGCCGCCGAGGGCGCCGCTAGGGTAAGCGGGTCTCGTCCCGACGACGAAAGGGGCCGCATGGCCAAGCACGAGGGTTACTGCGTCAAGTGTCGCGAGAAGCGAGAATTCGAAGGCGAGGAGGTCACCCTCAAGAACGGCCGGAGGGCAGCCCAGGGTCCGTGCCCTGTCTGTGGCACCAAGATCAACAGGATGCTCGGGAACAAGTAGCCGGGGGCCCGGTCCCCAGCGGGCACCGGCGGGCTGCCCGCTAGGCTCACGGCGATGGCTGGGTCGTACTGGGTCGAAACGCTGGGGTGCCCCAAGAACCAGGTCGACTCAGACAAGCTGAGTGGCACGCTGGAGGCAGAGGGCTACTCGCTCGCCTCCGACCCCGGCCACGCGGATGTGGTGGTCGTCAACACATGCGCCTTCATCGAGGCGGCCCGCACCGAGTCCGTCGACACCATCCTCGATCTTGCCGACCGACGCAGGACCGGGTCACGCCTGGTAGTCACCGGCTGCATGGCCGAGCGCTACGGCCAAGAGTTGGCCGACGCCCTGCCCGAGGCCGACCTGGTGGCCGGGTTCGGCGTGGCTGTGACCCACCTGCCGCACCCCGGGGACACGGTGGCGGTGACCCTCGGAAGCCGACCTGTCCCCACCGGCGTGGCCAGCTTCGACCTGCTCAATCTGCCCCGGCCCCCCGCCCGGGCGCCGTGGGCGTACGTCAAGGTGGCCGAGGGGTGCGACCGGCGGTGCGGCTTCTGCGCCATCCCTTCGTTCCGGGGCCCGCAGCGCTCCCGGACCGAGGCCGACCTGCTCGCCGAGGTCTCGGCGCTCGGGGTTCGCGAGGTGGTCCTCGTCGCCCAGGACCTGGCATCCTACGGCAGCGACCTGGGCCGCAGAGGGGCCCTGATTCCCCTCGTGAGGGAAGTGGCCGGGATGGTCGAGCGCACCCGTCTGCTTTATCTGTATCCCTCTCAGCTCACCGAGAGTCTGATCGAGGTAATGGGTGAAACGGGCTGTCCCTACTTCGACCTCTCCCTCCAGCACGTGTCGCGCGCCCACCTGCGCAGGATGCGACGCTGGGGCGACGGTGAGCGCTTCAGGAAGCGAATCGGGCACATCCGGAGCCAGTATGCGGACGCAGCATTCCGGTCATCGTTCATCGTCGGTTACCCGGGGGAGACCGAGGATGACCACGACGAGTTGCTGAGCTTCCTCGAAGAGGCTGAGCTGGACTGGGCCGGTTTCTTCCCTTTCTCTCCCGAGGAGGGGACCTATGCCATCGCCCTGCCTGATCCGGTCGACGCCGGCCTCGCCTCGGAGCGCCTGGCCGAGTGCGCCGAGGTTCAGGACCGCATCACCGCCCACCGGCGCGCCGACCTCATCGGCACCGCAGCCAACGTGCTCGTGGACACCCCCGGCGTGGGCCGTAGCCACCGCGAGGCCCCCGAGATCGACGGCGTGGTCAGGCTGCCCGACGGTCTCGAAGTCGGCGCCTTCGTCGACGTGACCATCGTCGGAGCAGAAGGGCCCGACCTCGAGGCCGTTGCTGCCGGGACCGGGGAGCGCTGACGTGTCCGCCACCTTCGGTCCCTCCGCGGTTGCGACCCCGGCCAACGGGGTCACCGTTGCCCGCCTTCTGGCCACGCCGCTCCTGGTGGTGGTGGTGGTCGAGCGGGGGCCGTCGTGGGGCGCGCTGTTCGCCTGGGTGGTCCTGGCCTGCAGTGACGGAATAGACGGGTGGCTGGCACGGCGCCACGGGGTGACGACGTCGGGCGCCTTTCTCGACCCGTTGGCTGACAAGGTCCTGGTCCTCGGCGCCTTGGGCGCCATAGCCGCCGAAGGCTGGATCCCGTGGGTGCCGGTCGTGATCATCGCCACACGCGAGGTGGCGATGAGCGTCTACCGGGCCAGGGTGGCTCGCCACGGTATCTCGGTGCCCGCCCGGCCGCTGGCCAAGCTCAAGACTGCGACCCAGGACCTGGCGGTCGGATCCGTCCTGCTGCCCCTGACCGGGCTCCACCATCTCTGGCTGGGCACCGACCTGCTGTGGGCAGCAGTCGCCCTAGCCGCCCTCAGCGGCGGCCAGTACCTGCTCGACAGCCGCCGCACACCCAGCCCGAGCGGCGCTTTGAGCGGGGCACCCAGCCCGAGCGGCGCTTTGAGCGGGGCACCCAGCCCGAGCGGCGCTTTGAGCGGGGCACCCAGCCCTAGCGGCGCTTTGAGCGGGGCACCCAGCCCTAGCGGCGCTTTGAGCGGGGCACCCAGCCCTAGCGGCGCTTCGGGCTCGGTCGTCGCGGTTACCGCCCGGGAGGGAGCACTAGGGTAGGCGCGCCGTGAGGGCAGAGGTGGTAGCGGTCGGCACCGAGCTCCTCTTGGGCCAGGTGGTCGACACCAACTCTGCGTGGATTGGCGAGAGCCTGGCCTTGGCCGGTATCGACGTCTTCTTCCAGGTGAAGGTTGGTGACAACCACCGCCGCATCGTCGAGGCCGTCCGCGTGGCGCTCGGACGAAGTGACGCGGTGATCTGCTGCGGCGGCCTGGGACCCACCCAGGACGACATCACCCGCGAGGCCATCGCCGAGGTGATGGGAGTTCGCCTTGTCCGCGACGAGGATCTGGCCCTGCGGGTGCATGAACGGTTCTCGGCCCGGGGCCGCCACATGGCCGCCAACAATCTTCGCCAGGCGGACGTCCCGGTCGGAGCAACGCCCATACCCCAGGTGCAGGGGACGGCTCCCGGATTGATCTGTCCCTTCGGGTCGCAGGTGATCTACGCCATGCCGGGCGTGCCCCACGAGATGCGCGAGATGCTGGCCCGGGCCGTGCTACCCGACCTGGCGGCCCGAGCCGGGGAGCCGTCGACCATCGCCAGCCGGACCCTGCGAACCTGGGGCCTGGCGGAGTCGACCGTGGCCGAGGCGCTCGGTCCCCGCCTCGAGGCTCTCGAGGGTGGGGGCAAACCGACCATCGCGTTCCTGGCCAGCGGCGTCGAGGGGATCAAGGTGCGCATCACCGTCAAGGCGTGCCCGGCCGACGCCCCTGCTCTTCTCGACGCCGAGGAGGCCGAGGTCAGATCCGTGCTCGGCGACGCCGTGTTCGGGGTGGACGACGAGACCATGGAGATGGCGGTCGGTCGCCTGCTCGTTCAGGCGGCAAAGACCCTCGGCGTGGCCGAATCGCTCACCGGAGGCCTCATCGGGAGTCGCATCACGGCCGTGCCGGGGGCCAGCGAATGGTTCCGTGGCTCGATCGTGTCCTACGCCAGCGAGGTCAAACGGGACCTGCTCGGCGTGGCCGACGGGCCGGTCGTAAGCCGCTCGGCCGCCATCGAGATGGCTGTCGGTGCCCAGCGGGTGCTCGGATCCGACGTCGCCGTTGCCGTCACCGGTGTCGCCGGCCCCACCGAGCAGGACGGCCAGCCGGTGGGGACGGTCTGGGTAGGGGTGGCCTCCGGCCGCCCGGCCGCCGCGGAGGCGGCCACACTGCGGGTCGCCGGCGGGCGCGAGCAGGTGCGCCAGATCGCCGCCATCAGCGCCCTCGACATGCTCCGCCGGCGCTTGCTGGCCGGCTGACGCCGTGGCGGGCGCCATCCGAAGCGCCGCCGCCGGGCGCGGCCCCAGCCCCCCGTCCCGTTCAGCCCATCTCGACGAGGACTTTCCCCACAGCGCCGGCCTCCACCGCTTCCTGGGCGGCGGCGACCTGGTCCAGCCGGAACCGCCGGACCGGTAACTCCGTCAGGGCGCCGGCGGCGAGGGCCGCGCCGACGCCGGCCGCGGCTGCCGCCAGCGCCGGTGCCGGTACCCCGTAGAGGAGCACGAACCGCAACCGTAGGTTGGCTCCCATGCACCGCCGGACCGGCAGCGTGGGGTCGCTCGCTTCGCTGGCGTAGCTCGAGATCACCGTCCCCGGCCCGGCCACCGCCAGGTCGAGGTCCAGGTTGGCGCCCAGCGCCACCTCGACCACCCGATCCACGGTGGCTGAGAACCGGCGCAGTTCGTCGGCCGCTGCCTCTGCTTTGTAGTTCACAACCAGGTCGGCGCCGGCGCGCCGGGCCAACTCCGCCTTGTCGTCATTGCTCACGGTGGCGGCGACCCGGGCGCCGGCGTGCTTTGCCAGCTCGATGGCGAAATGACCGACCGCCCCGGCACCCCCCGCCACCAGCACGTGGGTGCCGTCGAGGGGCCCGTCCGCGAACAGGCAGTGATATGCGGTCATAGCCGGGACACCGAGGCTCGCACCGAGCTCGAAGCTCGTCCCCTCCGGCATGGGGACTGCTCGGTCCTTGGGTACGACTGTCCATTCCGCGGCCGTCCCCCAGCGGCGGCCGGCGGCGGCTAGCCAGACCCAGACCCGTTGCCCGACCCTGCTCCCGTCGACGCCGGGGCCGACGGCGTCGATCTCGCCGGCTCCGTCGTGGTGGGGGATCTGCCAACCGTCGGGCCCGTCGCCGGTGACGCCTGCGCGCGACTTCCAATCGGTCGGGTTGACTCCCGAAACCGCCACCTTGACCCTCACCTCGCCGGGGCCGGGATCGGGTCGCTCCACGTCCTGCACGCTCAGCACCTGGTGTGCGGGACCCGTCCTGTCGTAGCGCGCGGCTCTCATCGGCCGAGGCTACTTTGCGCAAGCTCCGCAAGGTCGTCGGCGCGGTCGCGTCGGCGTCGGTGGTGTGAAGCGCGGCAGTTTGAACCGCAGCGCGCGGCCGGCGCTGCTGTTTGAACCGCAGCGCGCGCCAGGTCGTACCTACGGTTCACGGAACGAGGTCCGGCGCGCGATTCGGTTCACGAAGGTCGTCGTTGGAGGCCCTTTCAGCCAGCTGCTCGGTGCTCGCCCCGAGTGGCCGGCGATCAGGACCCGGCTCCAGGATCGCCTGCCGCGAGGTTGGCCTGCGTAATCGAGTCGGTTTGGACCCAGCGGGCGGTGGGCCATCCCTCGCGCTCCCATGCGCTCTGCCAGAACATCCACTCGTACTCGGTGGCCCGCGTGAACGCGGCCAGCATCCGGCGGCGGGTTACCGCGTCGGTCCCCTCCGCCGCCCGGTCGGCGATGTCGCGGATGGCGCTGACGGATGCGGCGAACCCCTCGTCGGCGTAGGTGGCGATCCAGTCGCCGTAGGGGTGGTCAACGCCGGCCCCGAAACGGGCGACGATGCCGGATGCGACGTCGTGGTACACCCAGAAGCATGGGAGTAGGGCGGCCACCAGGACGGGATAGGGCTCGCTGAGCGCTGCGGCCTGGAGGTACGAGGCGTAGGCCAGGCAGGAGGGGGACGTGGCGATGCCCTCGGCGCGGGCGCCATCGAGTCGGAAGCGGCTCAGGTACCGGGCGTGGAGACCGGCCTCGACGGTGAGGGCGGTGTTGGCGCTGGCGGCGAAGAAGGCTGCGTCGGCGGGATCGGCTGCCCGGGCCGAGGCGGTGGCGAGGGCGCGCGCGAAGCTGACGAGGTAGCGGGCGTCTTGAACGAGGTAGAACGCGAAGCGTTCCATGTCGAGAATCCCTGCCGACAACTCCTCGTTGAAGGGGTGATCACGGATGGCCCTGCGTAGCTCGACGGTGCGCCACCAGGCGGTGGTGCAGAAGCCGTCGGTCCCCGCCGCCCCCGGCGTGAACCCGGTCGGCGGTAGGGGCGTGGACATGCACGCCAGTCTGGCAGCCCGGGGCTCGAGGCGTGCCGGCGCGGGATACCGTGGAGCATCCCCCACCGAACGCACGTTCGGTCCTAGACTGTGCGAACCACATAGGTGCAACTAAACCGCTTAACGGTCACACCCCGTTCGTAGGTTGGCCTCGTCAGCGACAACCCCGTCACCGACAACCCGTCAGACCACAGTGAGAGGAAGGCATCCGGTGGAGCGAGACAAGGCACTCGAGATGGCGATGGGCCAGATCGAAAAGCAGTTCGGCAAGGGCGCCGTCATGCGCATGGGGGAGAAGACCTCCATGGGGATCGAGTCGATCTCGACCGGCGCCCTGTCCTTGGACCTCGCCCTCGGGATCGGGGGCCTACCGCGGGGCCGCATCGTCGAGATCTACGGCCCCGAGTCGTCGGGCAAGTCCACCCTGGCCATGCACGCGGTGGCCGAGGCCCAGCGCAACGGCGGGATCTGCGCCTACGTGGACGCCGAGCACGCCATGGACCCGGTGTACGCCAGGGCCATCGGGGTCAACGTCGACGACCTGCTCATCTCCCAGCCCGATACCGGGGAGCAGGCCCTCGAGATCGCCGACATGCTGATCCGCTCGGGGGCCCTCGACATCATCGTGATCGACTCGGTGGCCGCTCTCACCCCCAGGGCCGAGATCGAAGGGGACATGGGCGACACCCACGTCGGCCTGCAGGCCCGCCTGATGTCCCAGGCCCTGCGCAAGCTCACCGCCACCCTCAACCGGTCCGACACGATCGCCATTTTCATAAACCAGTTGAGAGAAAAGATAGGCGTCATGTTCGGCTGCTTGTCCTATGGCACTCGGGTGACCTTGGCTGACGGTACGCAGGAGAAGATCGGCAAAATCGTCGATCAGCGCCGGCCTGTCGAGGTGCTGTCATACGACGCCGCGGTTGGGGCCGTGGTGCCCAAGAAGGTGGTCAATTGGTTCGACAACGGGGTGACCGACCACTTCCTCCAGATCACGGTGGGCCGCCCGGGAGGCAACGGCCGGTCCCAGATCGGCTGTACCTCCAACCACCTGGTTCGCACGTCATCGGGTTGGCGGGAAGCAGGTGAGTTGAAGGTCGGCGATCGGGTGTTGCAGGCCTCTTCCCATCGCCTGTCCGACTTCCAATGGCAGGTCATCCTCGGCGGCCTGATGGGAGACGGGGCCCTGTCGCAGACGCGATCGGGCCTGGGCGCCCGTCACCGCTTCGGGCACGGTGTCAAGCAGACGGCCTACGCCGATTGGAAAGCGACCCTATTCGCCAATCTGGGAATGTCCCGTTCCACCAACGCGAAGGGGGCAGTGTTTTACGACATGCAGCCCCTGCCGGAGCTGGCCGAACTGCGCCAGGCGATGTACGTGGGCGGCAAGAAGGTGCTGAGCGATGACTACCTCAAGGCGCTGACACCGCTGTCATTGGCCATGTGGTACATGGACGACGGCTGTTACAGCGACAGGTCAAAGTACGCGCAGGAGCGTACCCAGGAAGGCAGCGGCCGCATTGAGATCTGTATCGAGGCCATGGAATCCACGAGCCGTCTTCGCCTCGTGAGTTATCTTGCCGACGTTTGGGGGATCCAGGGACGCCTACGGCTCACCGGTTCGCGCCAAAAGGCGGTGCTGACGTTCCCCAAGGATGAGACGGCGAAGTTTCAGGCCTTGGTCGCCCCCTTCATCCATCCGTCGATGGATTACAAGCTGCAGCCACGCTTCCGCGGGCGCTTCACGGTGAAACCGGTGTTCGCCCCCATGCGCTACGAGTTGATGCCCGTACCGGTTGTCAAGATCGCCCCGAAGCCCCCGACTCGCAGCATGCACCGCTTCGACATCGAGGTGGAGGGGAGCCACAACTACCTGGCCGACGGTGTGGTGGTCCACAATTCCCCCGAGACCACCCCAGGTGGCAGAGCATTGAAGTTCTACTCCTCCATCCGCCTCGACATCCGCCGCATCGAGTCGATCAAGGACGGCGCCGAGGTCACCGGTAACCGCACCCGGGTGAAGGTGGTCAAGAACAAGTGCAGCCCGCCTTTCCGCCAGGCTGAGTTCGACATCATGTACGGCAAGGGGATCAGCCGGGAGGGCTCGCTGCTAGACGTGGCCACCGACCTGGCCATCGTCAAGAAGTCGGGTGCGTGGTACACCTACGAGGGCGAGCAGCTCGGCCAGGGCAGGGAAAACGCCAAGGCATTCCTGACCGAGAACCTGGAGCTCATGATCGAGATCTCCGAGCGGGTCCGCAAGCAGGTCGGCCTCGACGCCGGCGGCGAGGCCGACGACGTGGCGCTCGGATCGGGCAAGGACGACGACAAGCCCATCATGCTGGACGACTGAAGTCCCTCCATGGCCGGCGCCGCAGGGCGGCCCCGGCCGGTCGAGAGCCGATCAGGTCGAGACCCGATCAGGCGAGAGGTCTCCGCCCCCGGATGCTGGCGGGCAAGGGGAGTACGCCGGTCGCCCTCAGCACGTAGAGGGTCAGCGACACCAGCGCCCACGCCCCCAGGGCAGAGGCGAGCGCCCCCCACGCTGGGATCCGCTTGAAGGTCTCGGCTGCGACCACCGCGAAGCTGACGAGACCGACAGCGCCGAGCACCGCGCCTCCGACGTCGTGGACGGCGGCGCGGCTGCCGTCCTGGCGCTCCACCAGGGTAAGGGCGGCGGGCAGGATCGCCGGGAATGCCAGGAGGAAGCCGCCCACGATGGCGCCGAAGGCGGCGCCGCTCACTCCGGCGACGATCGAGAGCGCGGCGCCGAACGCGAAGCGCATCGCCACATCAGTGGGCTTGATCTTGCGCAACTCGCCCAGGTCAGCGCCGAACAGCGCCTCGGTGGCCATGTCAGTAGACCAGCGCCCGGATGACGGCCGCCACGGCCAGCCACGTCATCGCCATGACGCCGGCCCCTTTGAGAGCGTGCAATCGCCGGACGGCGACGACGCCGGCGCTGCACGCCGCGATCATGGCAACCGCACCACCGATCATGCCTCGGCTCTCCACCGCCGCTTTGGCCGTGCCCTGCACGGCGACGACCAGGGCCAGGTTGGCCAACGCCACCGACGGGGCCGCACCGAACAGCCCTGCGAACCGTTTCGGCTTCACCACCTCGCCCAACACCGCGAAGGCGACGACGAGCAGGCCACCGAACACGGCTCGGGTTGCGAGGAACACCGGATAGCTCATGGACGTCCTGTACCCGAACCGATTGGTCCGGCGCGTGTTCGGCGCAACGCCGTCGGGGGTATCATCGCCATCCCAGCAGAAGGGACCACGGGATGGCGACGAGCGCAGAGCGAGACCGGAGCCGCACTGACTACGAGGTGCCGCTGGTGCATCTGCGGGTGCCGCAACAGGTGGGCAATACCGCCTTCTGGCTGGGCGTGGCCGGCGTCGTCGCGGCCGGCGCCGTGGAGCTTCCGGTGGCCGCCCTGGTCGCTGCCGGCGTGGTCGTCATGCGCCACCGGTCGAAAACAAGTTGACGGCGCCGGTCCGCAAGGTGGCCGCTCGAGTGGAGGGGTCCGCTCAAGTGGAGGGGTCCGCCGCCGCCGCGGACGAAGCTGTCGACCAGAACGTAAGCCGGTTGCGTCTGCCGCTGGTGGGAAGGGTGACGCTGCCGCCGCTAACCCATCTGGCCTGGTACGGCGGCGTCGCCGCGTTGACGGCGTTGGAGATGATCGAGTGGCCCGTTGCCCTCGTGCTCACCGTCGGAAAGGCGTTGGCGGACAACCGGACCCACCGGACGGTGCGGGCGTTCGGCGAAGCGCTCGAACAAGCGGGTTGAGCGTTGAGCGGCGGGACCGATGACGCTCGCCCGCCGGCTCGGGGATCGCCTGGCGTACCCGGGTCGCTCCCGTCGCCGGGCCTGGGTGGGCAGCGGGCGTGCCCACGTCGAGGTCCGGGGGCTGACCGGCCCTGAGGGCGCTGCTGTCGCCCGGAGCGCGGAGAGCGCCCTCGAGAGTGTCGCAGGCGTGAAGTGGGCGCAGTTCGATCCCGTGACCAACCGGATGGCCGTCCAGTTCGACGATGACGTGGTCGGCTACGAGGAACTGATCGGCGTCATCGAGGGGGTGGAGGGCACCTACGGAGTCGGGCAGAACCGTTTCGCCGTCGACGGAGACGAGTACCCCGGAGACCGCGAGCCGATCACGCGCCATGTCCTCGCGCTCGGCGCCGACGTCGCCGGTCTGGGGCTCGGTGTCGTCGGTCGTGTGTTGCAGGCCACCCCGCTGCCCGTCGAGGTGGCCTCGGTGGTCTCACTGTTGGACAACGAGCCGCGGATCCGGCATCTGATCGAATCCCATTTCGGCACGCCGGCCACCGACCTGGGCCTCGCCGTGACCAACGCCGTGGGGCAGAGCCTCACCCAGGGCCCCCTCGGTTTGCTCGCCGACGGGTTCCACCGCGCCAACCTGCTCCTCGAAGCGGCGGCGCGCCGAGACGCCTTCGAGAGGGCCGAGGGCCGGCGTTGGGGTGCCGGCCCGGCGCCAAGCGCCCCCGGCCCCGCCGCGGGCGCCGGGACGGTTCCCTTCCCGTTCCCCGTTCGCCCCGTGCCCCTCCCCGACGGTCTGTTGGAGCGCTACTGCGACCGCTCCTCGCTGGTCGGGGCCGGTGCAGCGGCGGCGACATTCGCCGCCAGCCGAAGCCCCAGGAGGGCGGCGGCCGTCCTCGTCGCCGCCATACCGAAGGCGGCGCGGATGGGCCGCGAGGCGTTCGCCGCCCACCTCGACCGGGTGCTGTGCGAGCGGGACCTGCTCGTCCTCGACCACGGCGCACTCCGCCGGCTCGACCGCGTCGACACAGTCGTCATCGACGGCGCCCTCGTCGCCACGGGCCGATCCGCAATCAGCGGGGTCCGGCTGCTCGGCAACGCCGACGCCCCCGAGGTCCAGCGCCACCTCAGCTCGATGTTCGACCCTGCTCACCCGGCCGATCCCCGCCGGCGGGGCCGGTGGGCCCTCGGCCCACCTGACGCCGCCGAACTGAGGCGATCCGCGGTCCGCGCCGCCCGGCGTGACCTCGGAGCCGACCAGCTGGTCCTGATGCGCTGCGCCGGCGAACCGGTGGCGGTGGTGGGCATCGAGGACGAGACGTCCGCGTCCGTGATCCACCTGGTCCGCGCGGCCCGGCGCCTCGGCCACATGGTCGTGGTGGCCCAGTCGGGCTCGGGCCTGCCGTCGGGCATCGACGCCGACCTTGTCGTGGCCGGCGACGACCGCTTGGCCGGCGCCATCGGTGTACTTCAAGCCGACGGATGTGTGGTAGCGCTCGTGGCACCCGGAGGTCACGGCCAGGTCGAGGCTCTGCGCGCCGCCGACGTGGGGCTCGAAGTCCCCTGCCTCCAAGGTGCGCCCTGGTCGGGCGACATCGTGTTGAACGGCGTCGACGACGCCGGCTTCGTCCTGGACGCCACCGCCTCGGCGAGCGAGGTCACCCGCCAGAGCGTGGCGCTGAGTGCCGCCGGGTCCGGGATCGGGGCGCTCCTGGCGTTCGGCGGCCTGCGCGGCCGGGCGGCCGGGCGGGCGTCGAGCGCGGTGAACCTCGCTGCCGTGGCCGCCATGGCCAACGGCATCCGGGCCGCCGCCTACCTCGGTCGCCACGGCGGTCGGGTACCCGCCGACCCGACCCGGTGGCACGAGCTGGGGGTCGACGAGGTCCTCGACCGGCTCGGCAGCACGACCGGTGGCCTGTCCCCGGAGGAGGTCGCCCGCCGCCACCGGTCCGATACCGGCGTGCACGCTTCCGAGCCGTCACTGGCCCGCAGCGTGCTCAGTGAGCTGGCGAACCCGCTGACCCCGGTGCTGGCCGGCGGGGCGGCGGCGTCGGCCCTGGTCGGTTCGCCGGCGGACGCCGGCATCGTCGCCGGCGTCAGCGCACTCAACGCGCTGATCGGCGGGGTGCAGCGATTCGGGGCGGAACGGGCCATCGTCGCCCTCACCGAGGTGACGCAAACCTGGGTGTCAGTGCTTCGGCAGGGGGCTGTCTCGCTCGAATCGTCGGATCACCTCGTGGCCGGCGACGTGGTGGTGCTGCATGCCGGCGACGCGGTTCCCGCCGACTGCCGGGTCATGGCAGCCCATCACCTCGAGGTCGACGAGTCCTCGCTGACAGGCGAGTCCGACACCGTGGCCAAGGACCCCGGCCCGACCTACTCGGCCATACTCGCCGAGCGGACGTCGATGCTCTACGAGGGCACCACCATCGCCGCCGGCGAGGTCAGCGCCGTCGTGGTGGCCGTTGGCGCCGACACGGTGGCCAACACGATGGTCTCCGACGACGCCGGCACCGCCGTTCACGTCGGGGTGGAGGCCCGGCTGCGTGCACTCACGTCGCTGACCCTGCCGGTGGCGGCGTTCGGGGGGGCGTCTGTGCTCGGTCTCGGCCTTCTCAGGGGTCGTTCCCTCGACCAATCCGTCGGCTCCGCCGTGGCCCTGGCCGTCGCCGCCGTCCCCGAAGGACTACCGGTTCTGGCCACCATGGCCCAGCTGGCGTCGGCCAGGCGGCTCTCCCAGCGCCAGGCCCTCGTGCGCAACCCGCGGGCGATAGAGGCCCTCGGGCGGGTCCGGGTTCTGTGCACCGACAAGACGGGGACCTTGACGGAGGGACGCATCCGGCTGCGCAGGGTCTCCGACGGTGTCGCCGACGTGGCCCTCGACGACCTGCCCCGCCGGTCGACAGGCGATCCGCCCCGCCGGTCGACAGGCGATCCGACCCGCCGGTCGACAGGCGATCCGACCCGCCGGTCGACCGACGATCTCCCCACGCACTCGGCGGCAGTCGTGGCCGCCGGCCTGCGGGCGTCACCCGCCGCGGCTACGACCGACCCGGTGCCCCACCTGACGGACCGGGCGGTCCTGAATGGGGCGCGGCGTTGCGGGGTGGGACCCGAGACCGAGGCCGCGGGTTGGCGCCGGCTGTCGGAGCTGCCCTTCGAACCGGCGAGGGGCTACCACGCCACCGTCGGCAGCACGGCCACCGGAAACCTGCTCAGCGTGAAGGGAGCGCCGGAGGTCGTGCTGGTGCGGTGCCGGACCTGGAGGTCGCCGGCCGGTGAGGTACCAGTCGATGTCGCGGCCCGTCACCGGCTCGATCGGGAGGTGGAGCGCCTGGCCCGGCGAGGATTCCGGATACTCGCCGTCGCCGAGGTCTCGGTGGGCCCGATCGGCGAACTTGGCGACGACGACGTGAGGGACCTGACGCTGCTCGGCTTCTTGATCCTGTCGGATCCCGTACGCGCCACAGCCGCCCAGGCGGTACGCGACCTGCGCGCCGCGGGGGTCGACGTGGTCATGGTCACCGGCGACCATCCCTCCACCGCCGAGGGCATAGCCGCCGAGCTCGACATCCTCAACGGGCACCGGGTGGTCACGGGCGCCCAGCTGGTCGCCATGTCCGACGCGGACCTCGACGCGGTCATCACCGACGTCTCGGTCTTCGCCCGGGTAACCCCGGCGGACAAGGTCCGGGTGGTCCGGGCGCTCCAGCGCCGAGGCGAACCGGTGGCCATGACCGGCGACGGTGCCAACGATGCGCCCGCCATCCGGCTGGCCGACGTCGGGATCGCCCTCGGGGACCATGCCACCCCTTCGGCCCGGCGGGCCGCCGACCTCGTGGTCACCGACGAACGCATCGAGACGATCGTGGACTCCATCATCGAGGGCCGCGCCCTGTGGGCATCGCTACGGGACGCTCTGGCGATCCTGCTCGGCGGCAACCTCGGCGAGGTGGCGTTCACCGTGGGCGCCACCGCCGTCACCGGGCGCGCCCCGCTGTCGGCGCGCCAGCTGCTCACGGTGAACCTCCTCACCGACGTGGCCCCCGCCGTCGCCATTGCCCTGCGACCTCCCCCCGCCACAACACCCCGGGATCTCTTCGACGAGGGGCCCGACGCCTCCCTCGGCCACAGCCTCGAGCGGGCCATCGCCGTTCGCGCCGCCAGCACCTCGCTCGGAGCGGGAACGGCGTGGACCGCCGCCCGTCTTACCGGTCGTCGCCGGCGCGCCAGCACGACCGCTCTGGTGGCCCTGGTCGGCAGCCAGCTCGGCCAGACGATCACCATCGGCGGCGGCGACCCCCTGGTCCTGCTCTCGAGCATCGGTTCTGCTGCGTTGCTGGCCGGTATCGTCCAAACGCCGGGACTGAGCCAGTTCTTCGGCTGCACACCCTTGGGGCCGGTCGCCTGGAGTATCGCCCTCGGATCGTCTGCGCTAGCCACCGGTGCCGCCGGTGTCGCCTCCCGCCTGCTGCCGGCCGTGGCGGTGACGGGAGGCGGGTTCGGCGACGAGGGCGACCGCCGCCCGGCGTAAGCTTCGGGGCGTGGTCGACCGTCCCCCTCGCCGGTACCTCATCAGGACCTTCGGGTGCCAGATGAACGAGCACGACTCGGAGCGACTGGCCGGCGTCTTGGAGCAAGACGGTCTGGTGGCGGCCGCCGGCCTCGACGACGCCGACGTGGTGGTCCTCAACACGTGCTGCATCCGCGAGAATGCCGACAACAAGCTGTACGGCACCCTCGGTCACCTGAAGTCGGTGAAGGACCGCCGCCCGGGCATGCAGATCGCCGTTGGAGGGTGCCTGGCCCAGAAGGACCGCGACGGTATCCGGGGGCGGGCGCCGTGGGTCGACGCCGTGTGGGGTACGCACAACGTCGACCGGGCCGCCGGACTCCTCCGGGAGGCAGCGGTAGCCGGGCCGTTGACCGAGATCGCCGAGGAGGCCGCCGCCGACCCCGATGCGTTCGGCTCGTCGTTCGGGGCCCGCCGGGAGCAGGCATGGTCGGCGTGGGTGACCATCCAGGTCGGCTGCGACAACGCCTGCGCCTTCTGCATCGTGCCGTCGGTCCGGGGCCGGGAGGTGAGCCGTCCCTTCGCCAAGGTGGTTGGGGAGGTGGAGGCGCTCGTCGCTGAGGGCACCGTCGAGGTGACCCTGCTCGGCCAGAACGTCAACTCCTACGGCCGGGACCTGACCACCAACCTGCGCAACGAGCCCCGCTGGCGGGAGCGGTCCGAGATCACGGGTTCGGCCTGGGCGGCCGGCGAGCGTCCCCGGGCGCGTCCCCTTTTCGCCGACCTGCTGCGGGCGGTGGCGGGTGTGGAGGGCCTGCGCCGGGTGCGCTACACCAGCCCCCACCCAAAGGACCTGAGGGCGGAGACGGTGGCGGCCATGGCCGAGGAGCCGGCGGTGTGCGAGCAGCTCCATCTGCCCCTCCAGGCGGGCAGCGATCGGGTGCTGACCGAGATGCGCCGGGGCTACACGGCCGGGCGCTACCTGGAGAAACTGGCCCTCGCCCGAGCGGGCATTGCTGACCTGGCGGTGACCACCGACCTCATCGTGGGGTTCCCCGGCGAGACCGACGCCGACTTCGCCCAAACCCTCGAGGTCGTGGCCGAGGCAAGCTACGACAGCGCCTACACGTTCATCTACTCACCCCGGCAGGGGACGGCGGCGGCGAGCGACCCTTCCCGCTTCGTCGCCCCCGGGGTGATAGCCGAGCGCTTCGAGCGTCTCAAGGTGGTGGTCGAGCACTCCGCCCTCGCCGCTCACCGCCAGCGCGTCGGCCGGTTGGAGGAGGTGCTCGTGGAGGGTCCCTCCAAGCGCGATCCGGCGATGACGACGGGGCGGACCCGGCAGGGCAAGCTGGTCCACTTCCCCTCACCGCCCAAGGTGGCGCCCGCCGGCGCCTTCGCCGACGTGGTCGTGACCCGCGCCGCCCCCCACTTCCTCGTCGGCGAGCTGGTGGAGATCACCACCGCGCCCCGCCACCGCACGCGCATCCCGGTCGCGGCAATCTGATCGCCCACCTGGCTCTCGTTGGCTGCACCGCTTCGGGCAAGTCCCAGGTCGCGCTGGCGATCGCGCGCCGCCTGCCGGGGGGCGTGGAGCTGGTGAGCATGGATTCGATGCAGGTCTACAGGGGCATGGACATCGGCACCGCCAAACCGACGCCGGCGGAGCGCGCGGAGGTCACCCACCACCTGATCGACCTCGCCGACCCGGCCGAGGACTGGGACGTCACCCGCCACCAGGCTGCCGCTGCCGCCGCCGTGCGCGAGATCGAGGCGAGGGGCCATCGGGCCCTGCTCGTCGGCGGGACCGGCCTTTACACCCAGGCGGTGGTCGACGGCTTCACCCCTCCCGGGCGTTGGCCCGAGGTCCGCGCCGCCGTCGAGGCGGAAGCCGACACGGCCGCTCTGCACAGGCGCCTGGGTGAGGTTGACCCCCTTGCCGCCACCAGGATGCAGGCCGGTAACCGGCGCCGGATCGTACGGGCGCTGGAGGTGACACTCGGTAGCGGCCGCCCTTTCTCCTCCTTCGGTCCGGGCGTGGGAGCGTTCCCCCCCACCGCCTGGCGCATCGCCGGTCTGTGGTTGCCCCGCGCGGTGGTGGCGGCCCGGATCGCCAGCCGCCTGTCGGCCATGGTCGCCGCCGGTTTCGTCGACGAGGTGCGGACCCTGTCCGGCCGCCCAAGGGGCGTGTCGCCCACGGCCCGCCAGGCGCTCGGCTACCGGGAGATCCTCGCCCACCTCGACGACGGTGTCGCGCTCGACGTTGCCATGGCCGAGGCGGTTCGCCGAACGCGTGCGTTCGCCCGCCGCCAGCGGGTGTGGTGGCGGCGCGACCCGAGGCTCCGCTGGTACGGGGCGTCGGAGAATCCCCTGGCCGTTGTCCCCGCCCTGCTGGGAGACTGGGGGACGCCATGATCGTAGAGCCCACGTCGACACTGACCCTCGGCAAGTACCACGGGCTCGGCAACGACTTCCTCATCGCCGTCGACCCCGGCGCCCAGGTCGACCTGGGTCCCCTCGACGCCCGGCGCCTGTGCCACCGTCACCGCGGGATCGGCGCCGACGGGCTCATCCACTCGACGCGCGCCGAGGCCGCCGTGGCCGGCGGGGCCGGCTTCACCTTGCGGTTGTGGAACGCGGACGGGGGAGAGGCGGAGATGAGCGGCAACGGGATCCGTTGCCTGGCCCATGCCCTGGCCGACGCCGGCCTGGTTCCCGGCTGGGGGCCGCCGGCCGCCGAGATCCCCCCGCCGCCCGCCGCCGAGATCCCCCCGCCGCCCGCCGGCGAGATTCCCCCGCCGCCCGCCGGCGAGATTCCCCCGCCGCCCGCCGGCGAGATCGGCCGGCCGCCGGAGCGGGCGGTTGGCCTCACGGTGGCTACCCCGGCGGGCGAGCGGGCGGTCACCCTGTGGCCCACCGCCGACCCTGCGGTGGCCTGGGGGAGCGTGGCCATGGGTGACGTCACCGTCGCCGGCGACGCCGAGCGCTGCAACGTGGGCCACGGCCATCTCCTCGTCGACGTGGGCAACCCGCACCTCGTGGTCCTCGGTCCCGACCCCGCGACGCTCGACGTAGCCGCCCTCGGCCCCGCCCTCGAGGCGAGCCGCGACGGTGGGGTGAACGTTGAGTTCGTCACCCTGGGACCCGGACCCGACGAGGTCACGATGCGGGTCTGGGAACGGGGAGTGGGCGAGACCCTGGCTTGCGGCACCGGCTCGTGCGCCGCCGCCGCGGCGTTGCGGCATTGGGGCAGGGTGGGCACCAAGGTGACCGTTCACCAGCCCGGTGGGGCTGTCGAGGTGGACCTGTCGGGGGCTGGGTACCGATTTGCCGCCACCTTGGCCGGCCCGAGCGAGCGCATCGGGACCTGCCAGGTGGCCTGGGCCGACCGGCGCGGTCCGGCCGGACTGCCCGGGCCGCCCGGACCGGCGAGGGTGGCGAGCCGACTATGAGCCTCATCGAGCGGAGCTTCCGGGAGAAGATCGTGCTCGTCGGCGTGAACGTCCCCCCCGAAGCCGAGGAGGAGACCGAACGCCACCTCGACGAGCTATCCCTGCTCGTAGACACGGCCGGCGCCGACGAGGCGGCCCGGGTGGTGCAGCGTCGCGAGCACCCCGATCCCGCCACCTACGTCGGCAAGGGCAAGGCGACCGAGCTGCGCGACCTGTCCAACGCCGTCGACGCCGACACTGTCGTCTTCGACGACGAGCTGTCACCGGCCCAGTCCCGCAACCTGGAGAAGATCCTGGGGCGCACGGCGATCGACCGCACGGCGGTGATCCTCGACATCTTCGCTCAGAACGCCCGCACTACCGAGGGCAAGGCCCAGGTGGAACTGGCCCAGCTCCGCTACCGCCTCCCCCGGCTGCGGGGTCGGGGTCTCGCCCTCTCCCAGCAGGGTGGAGGGATAGGCACCAGGGGACCGGGCGAGACCCAGCTCGAAGTCGACCGCCGGCGCCTGGTCCGGCGTATGACCAAGCTGGAAGGCGAGCTGCGCCAGGTGACCGCCCACCGGCGCCTGCAACGAAAGGAGCGCCGGCGCAGCCGGCTCGCCGCGGTGTCGCTCGTGGGCTACACCAACGCGGGCAAGTCAACCCTGCTCAACCGCCTCACAGACGCCGGCGTGCTGGTCGAGGACCGCCTGTTCGCGACCCTCGACCCCCGCACCCGGCGCCTGGCCCTTCCCGGCGGGGAGTCGGTGCTGCTGTCCGACACCGTCGGCTTCGTGCGCAAGCTGCCCCACCAGCTGGTGCAGGCGTTTCGTTCCACCCTGGAGGTGGTGACCGAGTCCGACCTGCTCGTGCACCTGGTAGACAGCACCAGCCCCGACCCCGAGGCGCAGATCGAAGCGGTACACGCCGTCCTCGCCGAGATCGGGGCCGACGCGGTCCCCGAACTGCTGGCGTTCAACAAAGCCGACGCGTCGCCTGAGGCCAAGCGCCTCACCGAGCGCTACCCGGGCTCGGTCGGGATATCGGCCCTCACCGGAGAGGGGATCGACAAGTTGCTGCAGGCCATGGGGGACCGCCTCCGGGCCGCGGGCGGCGTCGTCGAGTTGATGGTCCCCTACGCCCGGGGCGACGTCCTCGCCGCCGTGCACCGCGAGGGCGAGGTGCTGGTGGAGTCGGGTGAACCCGACGGCACCCGCGTGCGCGTACGGGTGGACCACGCCGGCGCCGCCCGGTTCCGGGAGTTCGCCACCGGGGGCGGCGACGGCTCCAAGGAGGTCCGCTGGCCATGAGCGCCGCCCCCGCGGCGGCCACGGTGGCGTTCCGGCCCCCGGCCTACCCCTACGACCGGCTGATCCCGGCCAGGAGCAAGGCCGGCGCCCTTGCGGGGGGCGTCGTCGACCTGTCCGTAGGTACCCCGACGGACCCGCCGCCCGACGCCGTGATGAGGGCACTGTCCGGCGCTGACGAGGCGGGCGTCGTGAGGGGGTACCCCGCCTCGGTCGGCAGCGACGCACTCCTCGCTGCCATCGTGGCGTGGACCGGCCGCCGCCTCGGAGCCCGTATCGGGCCGGAGTCGGTGGGCGCGTGCGTGGGGACCAAGGAGTTCGTGGCCACGTTGCCGCAATGGCTCAAGCTTCGCACCCCCGGACGCGACACGGTGCTGTACCCGGCCGTGGCCTATCCCACGTACCACATGGGCGCCGTGCTCGCCGGCCTGCGAGCGGTGCCCGTCCCGGTGGACCCCGCCTTCGGGGCTGACCTCTCGGCGGTCAGCGACTCGGACGCGGCCAGGGCTCTGGTGCTCTGGGTCAACTCTCCCGGCAACCCGGCCGGCCAGCTCGACGACCTGGCCGCGGCGGCGGCATGGGGGCGCGACCGCGGGGTGCTGGTGGCGAGCGACGAGTGCTACGCCGAGTTCACCTGGGACGGCGAACCCCGGACCGTTCTCGGCGCCGGCACCGGCACCGGTGGGCTCGGGGGCGTGCTCGCCCTGCACTCGCTGTCCAAGCGTTCCAACCTGGCAGGATTGCGCCTGGGCTGGTACGCAGGGGACACAGATCTAGTCGCCTACCTGCGAGAGGTACGCAAGCATGCGGGGATGATGGTCCCCGGGCCCGTGCAGCTGGCCGGTGTGGCCGCTCTCGCCGATCAGACCCACGTGGAACAGCAGCGCTCCCGCTACCGCGAGCGGCTGGTGCGCATGCGCGAGATCTTCGCCGGCCTCGGCGTCGAAGTGGCCCTCCCCCTCGGGGGTTTCTACCTGTGGGCGCCGGCGCCGGGCGCCGACGCGTGGGCGTTCACCGAGCGGCTGGCATCGCAGGGCGGCGTGCTCGTGTCGCCGGGGGAGTTCTACGGACCGCCCGCGTCGGGCTACGTCCGCGCCGCTGCGGTGGCGCCACTGGAGCGCCTCGATCTCGTCCGCCGTCGTCTCGGAATGTGACTCCAGAGGCGATGTGACCGCTTCAGACCCGTCGGATACCGCCCGAAACCCACAGCCGGTCCGTCGCGGCGCACGGTCGGTGCGCCGCCTCGACGCCTACCAGCGCGATCACCGCTGGCTCGGTTTTCCCCTCGCCGTGCTCTACAAGTTCTACGACGACCAAGGGAACTTCCTCGCCGCCATCATCACCTACTACGGCTTCGTCTCCCTGTTCCCCTTGATGCTGCTTCTGGCCACCGTCTTGGGGATTGTGTTGAACGGTGACCCCGATCTGCAGGCCCGCGTGCTCCACTCGGCCGTGTCGCAGTTCCCGATCGTCGGCACCCAGCTCCAGCGGAACGTGCACTCCCTGGCCGGCAACGGCTTTGCCCTCGGCATCGGCGCCGCCGGCAGCTTGTACGGCGGGCTGGGGGTCGTCCAGGCCGGCCACAACGCCTTCAACCGGGTGTGGGCGGTCCCCCGCCGGGAAAGGCCAGACCCGCTCCACTCGCGGCTGCGCAGCCTGGCGCTGCTCCCCGTGCTCGGACTCGGTGTGCTGTTCACCACCGCCCTATCGGTGTTGACAGCCGACACGACGTCATTTCTCGGTGCCGCGGTGTGGGTCGTGGCCATCCCCCTTTCCGTCGCGGTAAACATCGTGGTCTTCATATTGGCGTTCCGCCTCCTGACCGCGCGCGACCTGTCGGTGCGCGACGTGGCCGCAGGTGCGGTGGTGGCGGGCGTCACGTGGCAGGCTCTCCAAAGCGTCGGGGTGTACTACCTCGCCCACCGGCTGCGGGGAGCCAGTGCCGTCGCCGGCTTGTTCGGCATAGTCCTCGGCCTGGTGGCGTGGATCTACCTGCAGGCCGTAATCACCGTGATCTGCGCCGAGATCAACGTGGTGAGCGCCCGCCGTCTGTGGCCGCGATCCCTGGCCAGCCTGTTCGTCGACAACGCCGACCTGACCGCAGCGGACCGGGCCGCCTACGGCTCTTACGCGACAAGCGAGCGCTTCAAGGCATCCCAGCAGATCACCGTGCGCTTCGACGACGCCGGCGAGGCGTGCGCCACCACGGCGGATTCGGATACCGCCCCGGTCCCCCAGTGATGACCGCGTCGATCCGGCAGTTCATCGTTGCGGGCGGTGCAACACCGCCCACGTGCCCCATGCCGCATCCGCGGCCACGCCATCCCAGCGGCCGCCGAACGCCTCGTCCACATCCTCGGCAGCCAGGTAGATCGGTGTGGCGTCGCCCAGGCTGCTGAACCACACCAGCGCGCCGCCGGGCCTTACCACCCGGGCGATCTCGGCCGGGAACAGCAATGCGTTGACCAGTACCGCGGCGTCCACGGTGGCGTCGGCGAGCGGCAGGCGGGCGGCGTCGGCGCGGACACGGAACCCGGCGTCGGGCGGTGCTTGGGCCAGCATCGCCGGCGACAGGTCGACCGCCAGCAGCGTGCGGCACTGCGTCGCCAGCCACGGGGTGGCCAGCCCGCTCCCCGACCCCACCTCCACCCAGCAGCCACGGGCGGTCGGGCCGCCCCGCTCGACGGCGTCGGCCAGAGGCGCGATCCGGGGCTGATCGGCGCGGGTGGTGTCCCATACCGATGCCAGGCCGTCGAAAACCTCGGTAACCCTGGCCGCCCTCTCCGGTGTCCAACCCCCCGGCTCGAAAGCGACCTGGCGGGTCACCTTGCGCATCGGGTGATCGGGCCCGGCCAGCTCCGGGCGCGGACCGACGGGCGCGGGGACGACCCTGTCGAGGTGACGGATCACCCGCCCCAGTCAACCAGGGCGTGCCCACCCGCGGCACAACCGGCCGGGAGCCGGCAGCGCCTCCCGCCTATTAGCGTCGTCGCAATGGCCGACCTGCGGGCGAGGATCAGCGAACTGTGGGAGCGCCGGGCGGACCTGGGACCGCGCGACGCGGAGGCGGCCGCGACCGTACGGGAGGCCGTCGACCTCCTCGACCGTGGGGAGGCGCGCGTCGCCGAGATCGACGCCGGGGACAGGGTGGTGGTGCACGAGTGGTTGAAGCAGGCCATCCTCATGCTGTTCCGGACCAGGGCACTCGAGACGGTAGAGGCCGGCCCCTTCGAGTACGTCGACAAGCTGCCCCTGAAGCGAGACTTCGCCGCCGCCGGGGTGCGGGTGGTCCCGGGGGCGTCGGCGCGGTGGGGGAGCTACCTGGAGCGGGGCGTGGTCATGATGCCGAGCTACGTCAACATCGGCGCCCGTGTGGGGGCGAACACCATGGTCGACACGTGGGCGACGGTGGGGTCGTGCGCACAGATCGGGGCCAACGTCCACCTTTCCGGCGGTGTCGGGATCGGCGGGGTCCTCGAACCCCCGCAGGCCGCCCCCGTGGTCGTGGAGGACGAGGCGCTCATCGGGAGCCGCTGCATGATCACCCAGGGCGCCCGGGTGGGGCGCGGCGCCGTCCTCGGCGAGGGCTGCATACTCAACCGGGGGATCCCGGTGATCGACGCCGCCACCGGCGCGGAGCTGTCCAGGGGCGTCGTCCCCCCGTGGTCGGTGGGGATCGGCGCCAGCCGGGCGCGGGAGTACCCGGGGGGCACGTTCGGCCTGCCTTGCATCCTGGTGGTCAGGCGCCTGAGCGAGGGAACACGTCACGACACCGCCCAGCTCAACGACATGCTGCGCGAGCACGGCGTCGCCATCTGATGGTTGGGGAAAGGGCGAACCTGTCGGTGCCCGCCGCCCGTCGCCGCCCGTGAGCGAACCGACCGGCACAGGTTGGTGCATCATCCAGCGGATGGTGAACCAATGACCGATCTGCTGGCTGCCACCGCGGAGCTCATCGCCATCGCCTCGGTGAGCCACGACGAGGCGGCCATCGCCGACCACGTGGACGAGCGCCTGCGCGCCGTGCCGTGGTTGAGCGTCGAACGGGTCGGGGCCAACGTCGTCGCCCGTACCCACCTCGGGCGGCCCCAGCGCCTTGTCCTCGCCGGCCACCTCGACACCGTGCCCCCGGCGGAGTCCGTGCCGGGGGGCGCCACCTCCCGGCCCCGCCTGGACGGGGACACCCTGTGGGGGCTCGGGGCGGCCGACATGAAGGGCGGTCTGGCGGTGATGATCGAACTGGCCGCGGGCGTGGCGGAGCCGGCGGTCGACCTGACGTTCGCGTTCTACGCGGGCGAGGAGGTGGCGAGGGTCCACAACGGGCTGCTCGCCGTGGCCGCCGCCCGCCCCGACCTGCTGGCCGGTGACGCCGCCGTCCTCGGTGAGCCCACCTGCGCGCGCGTGGAGGCGGGTTGCCAGGGGGTCCTCAAGTTGGCCGTGACCCTGGCCGGGCACCGGGCTCACAGCGCCAGGCCGTGGACGGGTGTCAACGCCATTCACCGCCTGGCACCGTTGCTCGACGCGGTGAGGGCATTCCCCGACCGGACGCCGCTGATCGCAGGGTGCCGGTACCGGGAGTCGCTCCAGGCCGTCGCGGTCGAAGGAGGCGTGGCGGCCAATGTGGTCCCCGACACGGTGACGTTGACCCTCAACCACCGCTTCGCGCCGGACCGCGACGCGCCGGGCGCGGAGGCGGCCCTGCGCTCGCTGCTGGCGCCGGTCCTCGAAGCCGGTGATCGCCTGGAGGTGGTGGACTCGTCGCCGCCGGCGCCTCCAGGGCTCGACCATCCGCTGCTGGCCGAACTTGTGACGGCTACAGGATCGCCGCCGAGAGCAAAGCTGGGCTGGACGGACGTGGCGTTCTTCGCCGAGCGCGCCATCCCCGCCGTCAACTTCGGACCAGGGGATCCAGAGCTCGCCCACAGCGCCGCCGAACGCGTCGAGCGCGCTCAGCTCGAAGCCGCCCTATTCGCCCTCCGCCGGGTGATCATGGCGCCGTAGTACACCGAGCCAGGTTCCCGGGAGGGGCCTGTTTGTCTAGTCGCGCTCGGGGATGTTGTCGGCCAGTCCACTGGCCCACTCGGGCTCGCCCTCCTCGACGGGCTCGTACTCGTTGATGTTGTCGATGGACTTGCCCATCGCCGCGTCCGCCTCCCGCTCGACGATGATCTCGACCAGGGCCGGCACGCGGGCCTCCCCGCTGGCTCGGATCGCCCACTCGATGGCCGGCTTGATCTCGTCCGGCGACGTCACCCGCCGCCCCAGCGCGCCCATCGCCTGCATGACCGCGACGTGGTCCATGCCCAGGGCGCCGTTCGGGCCTTCATAGCCGATGTCGACGCCGAAGTTCATGTCGTACTGGTACTTCTCGGGTTGGCGGATCAGGCTCATGTACCCGTTGTTCAGCATCACCAGGACGTACGGAACGTGGTACTGCACGGCGACGGCGATCTCCTCCATGAGGAACCCGAAGGAGTAGTCGCCGACCACGCCGACGACGAGGTTGTCGGGCCGGGCGAGCTTGGCGCCGATGCAAGCGGGGACCTCCCAGCCGAGGGGTCCGGCCTGGCCGCAGCACAGGTAGTGGCGTGGCTTGTAGGTCTTCTGGAACTGGCCGCTCCAGATCTGGTACAGCCCGATGGCGGTGACGATGATCTCTTCGCCGTCGAACAGGTCGTTCATCTCCTTGAACACCCGCTGCGGCTTGATCGGCACGTCGTCGAAGTCCATCTTGCGCAGCAGCGTCGAGCGCAGCTCGTAGACGCGCTCCACCCAGGGGCCCGGGTCGCGCGCCTCCGTCATGTCGCGTGCCGCCTCGAGGAGCGCCTCGAACGCCAACTTGGCGTCGGAGACGATGCCAAGGTGGGGGCGGAAGACCCTGCCGATCTGTCCCGGCTCGATGTCGACGTGGACGAACGTGCGATCGCCCCGGTAGACCTCGAGATCACCCGTGTGGCGCTCGGCGAAGCGAGCGCCGATGGCGAGGACGAAGTCGCTCTCGAGGAAGAGCTGGTTGGCGAAGCGCTGGCTCGTCTGGATGCCGACGATGCCCGCGTACAGGGGATGGTCCTCGGGGATCGAGCCCTTGGCCATGTAGGTCGGGGTGACGGGCACCTGCAGGTACTCGGCCAGCTCCACGAGGGCGTCGGACGCGTCCGAGATGATGACCCCGCCGCCGGGCATGACCATCGGGCGCTCGGCCGCCAGCAGCATCTCCATGGCCTTGCGGACCGCAGTCGGGCTGGGCTTGGGCGGTTCCACCGGCAGCCGCTGGTCGAGTTCCGCCTCGTACTCGACCTCCTGCTCCTTGGTCACGTCGAGCGGCAGATCGATGAGCACCGGCCCGGGCCGTCCGCTGCGGGCGATGCGAAAGGCCTCGCGGAACACCCACGGGATCTGGGCCGTCTCCTTGACCTGCACCGACCACTTGGTGACAGGCTTGGCGATCTCGACGATGTCGACGGCCTGGAACGCCTCCTTGTGGAGCAGATGGGTCGGGGCCTGCCCGGTGATGCAGATGATCGGTACCGAGTCGGCCCAGGCCGTGTAGAGGCCGGTGATCATGTTGGTGCCGGCCGGGCCCGACGTCCCGATCGCCACGCCCACGCCGCCGGTCACCCGAGCCAGGGCGTCGGCGGCGTGGGTGCCGCCTTCCTCGTGGCGAACGGCGATGTGGCGGATCTTCTCCGACTTGGCCAGGGCCTGGTAGAGGGGGAGGATCGCCGCCCCCGGGATCCCGAACACGAGCTCGACGCCCTCGTCCTCCATGATCTGGACGGCCGCCTCCATCACCTTGACCCGGTTGAGACGGTTTGCGCTCCTCTGGTCGCCGCTCATGGACCTAGGAGAGCGCCTCGGTGGCCTCGCCGATCTTGTGCTGGGCGGCGTCCTCGATCGCGGTGAGCAGCGCCGAGTGGTCGAGCCCGCCACGGTTCTTGACCTGGAGCTCCTGGAGCATCTGGTCGACGAAGGCGGTCACCGGCAGGGGCACACCCACCTCACGCGCTGTTGCCAGGGCGATGCCCAGATCCTTGTGGTGCAGCTCGGCGCGGAAGCCGGGCTCGAAGTCGTGTCCGAGCATTTTGTCGCGCTTTTGGTCCATGACCTTGGTGCCGGCGAGGCCGCCGGACACGGCCTCGATGATTTTGGCCGGGTCGACGCCCGCCTTCGACCCCAGCACGAGTGCCTCGCTCACGCCCTCGATGACGATGCCGACGATGACCTGGTTGCACGCCTTGACGATCTGGCCCGAGCCCGCGGCGCCGACGTGGGTCGCCGTGCCCAGCGGTTCGAAGAGCGGCCTGGCCCGGTCGAAGTCCTCCTCGGCGCCCCCGACCATGAGGGCGAGGTCGCCGCTGATGGCCCCGGGCTCACCCCCACTGATCGGGGCGTCGAGCATCTTCACGCCCTTCTCGCCGGCCTCTCGGGCCAGCTCTTTGGTGACGAGCGGGGAGATGGTGCTCATGTCGATGAGGATATTGCCGTCATTGGCGCCGGCGAGGAGCCCTTCTTCGCCGCGGTACACCTTTTCGACCTCGGCCGAGGCGGGCAGACAGGTGATGACGACGTCGCACTGCTCGGCGATCGCCTTGTAGGTGTCGGCGGTCCCAGCCCCTTCCTCCGTCAGCTCGTCGGCTTTGCTGCTTCCGCTGTAGACGACGAGCTTGTGGCCCGCCTTGATGAGGTTCTTGGCCATGGGCTTGCCCATGATCCCGAGACCGACGAACCCGACCTTGCCCTCGGCCACTTGTGCCTCCTCGTTGCTAGAGATTGAGATCCTCTACCCCCACGGCGCCCCCGCGCTTGTCCTGCGGCAACCACGCCAGGCTCTCCTCGGTCGTGTCGGTGGTGGGCTTGTACTCGAGGCCGATCCAGCCCTCATAGGACAGCTCCTCGATGGCGCTGAGGATGTAGCGGTAGTTGAGCTCGCCCGAGCCCGGTTCGCCCCGGTCGGGGGAGTCGGCCACCTGGATGTGGGTGATCCGGCCGGCGTGCTCCCGCAGCGTCGCGACGATGTTCCCCTCCATGCGTTGCATTTGGTAGATGTCGTACTGCAGTTTCACGTTCTCGCGCTCGACCCGCTCTATGAACGCGACGGCGGCCTCGGTGCTCGACAGCAGGTACGGTCCGTTCTCGAAGGTGTTGACGGCCTCGATCATCACCTCGATGCCGTGCTGGGCGGCCTGGTCCGCGGCCCAGGCGATGTTGTCGCGGGCCAGATCGAGCTGCTCGTCGGTGTCGACGCCTTCCAGCTCGAGACCCACCAGGGCATTGAGCCGGGGACATCCGACGCTCCGAGCCAGGTCGAGGGCGACGGGGACGTTGTCACGGAACTCCTGCTTGCGGCCGGGGTCGCTCACGAGACCCCGGTCACCGCCCGGCATGTCGCCGGCGTCGAAGTTGAAAAGCGCTACCTGGAGCCCGACGTCTTTTATGGCCGACTCGACGCGACCCAGATCCTCGCCGGACGGCCACCAGAACTCCACGGCGCGGAACCCAGCGTCGGCACTGCGGGCAAAGCGCTCTACGAAGTCGACCTCCTTGAACAGCATCGACAGATTCGGGCAAAACCGCACGATTTATTCTCCCGAACCGGAAGGGCCACCTTGCGCAACGAACCTTAGGCCCGTCGTCGATAGGGGGTCAAGGGTGGACGGGGATGTCCGCGACCGGCCCGGACCGGCTGGGCCTCCGGGTGCAAATCGCTCGGCAGCCGAGCATGGCGATCCCAACTTCGGGAATAATGAGCGTGGACGAGGGTGCGAGGTGCCAGGTGATCGACCCCGGGCTGGTTGAGCGACTCAGGGGCATCTCGGGGGGCGAACACGTCCTGACCGACACCCATGAGCTGAGGACCTACGAGTCCGACGGCCTGAGACACTACCGGTCGCCGCCACCCGTCGCGGTGCTGGCCGGCTCCGCGGACGAGGTGCGCGACATCGTCCGCGCCTGCCACGAGGCCAGGACGCCGTGGGTGGCCCGGGGCGCCGGCACGGGGCTGTCCGGCGGCGCTCTGCCCATCGAGGACGGCGTGCTCATCGTGCTCACGCGCCTCAACCGCATTCTCGAAGTCGACCTCGACAACCAACGCGTCGTCGTCGAGCCCTGCGTCACCAACGCGGCCGTCTCCAAGGCGGTCGGCCCCGCCCACTTCTACCCCCCCGACCCCTCGAGCCAGGTCGTGTCGACCATCGGCGGGAACGTGGCCGAGAACTCCGGCGGCCTTCACTGCTTCAAGTACGGGTTCACGACGAACTACGTGACCGGGCTCAGGGTCGTGCTCCCTGACGCAGAGGTCGTGACCCTGGGAGGAAAGGAGCTCGATCGGCCCGGCTACGACCTCATCGGCGCCTTCGTGGGCTCCGAGGGGACCCTCGGCATCGCCACCGAGATCACGCTCAGGGTGATTCCGCTGGCGGAATCGCACGAGACCACTGTCGCCTACTTCGATGGGATCGAGCAGGCCGGCCAAGCCGTCAGTGACATCGTGGCCCGCGGGATCGTGCCGGCGGCGATCGAGATCATGGACAAGCTCACGATCGAGGCAACCGAGAACTGGACACACGCCGGGTACCCCCTTGACGTGGGCGCCGCCCTCATCGTCGAGCTCGACGGGCCGCAGGCCGAGTGTGACGCCCGCTCGGGTGACGTGCTGGAGATCTTCGAGAAGGCGGGAGCGTCGGGCACGCGTGTGGCCGGCAACGAAGAGGAGCGGGCGCTGATCTGGAAGGCGCGCAAGGCCGCCTTCGGCGCCATGGGCTACCTCTCGCCGTACTACTACGTGCAGGACAGCGTCATCCCCCGGACCCGTCTGGCCGAGATCCTGGGTCGGATCGGGGAGCTGTCCGAGGAATACGGCTTGAGGATCGCCAATGTCTTCCATGCCGGGGACGGCAACCTGCATCCGCTGGTGTGCTTCGATGCCAGGAACCCGGGGGAGTCGGAGCGGGCGGAGGAGGTCGCCGGGCTGATCCTCACCGCCTGCGTGGAGGCGGGTGGCTCCATCACGGGCGAGCACGGCGTGGGAGTCGACAAGAAGAAGCACATGACCGAGATGTTCTCGGAGCAGGACCTGGATGCCTTCCAGCGGTTGCGATGCGCGTTCGACCCCGATCAGCGCGCCAACCCCGGCAAGGTGATGCCCACCCCCAGGCTCTGTGGTGAGGTCCCGGGCCCGTACCGCAAGCACCCGCTCGAACAGGCCGGCGTGGCGGAGCGGTTCTGACGGTGCAGAGCCAGGAGGCCCGCCGCGAGACGCCGTCGTCGCCCGAGGAAGCAGGCGAGGTGATGCGGACGGCCGGCGAGGAGGGACGGCGGTTGCGGATGCGTGGTGGGGGGACCAAGTTTGCCTGGGGCGGGCCCATCGAGCCGGCGGAGGTCGACCTTTCCACCGAGCGGTTGGACTCGGTGGTCGAGCACAACAAGGAGGACCTCACCGCGGTGTTGCAGGCCGGCGTGCCCCTGGCCCGGGCGCAGGAGATCTTCTCGAAGGCCAACCAGATGGTGGCGCTCGACCCTCCGCTCGGCGAGGGCCGTGCCGCGACGATCGGCGGCGTGGTGGCGACGGGTGACTCGGGTCCCCTGCGCCACCGTTACGGAGCGGCGCGCGACCTGATCGTCGGGGTCAGCTTCGCTCTGTCGGACGGGACCGTCGCCAAGGCCGGAGGCAAGGTCATCAAAAACGTCGCCGGCTACGACCTGGCCAAGCTCTTCACCGGCTCGTTCGGAACCCTCGGTCTCATCGTCGAAGTCGTCATGCGGCTCCATCCACTCGCCCGCGACAGGGTCACGGCGGTCGGGGGCTCCGACGACCCGGAGGCCCTGGGACGCGCCGCCTCGGTTATCGCCCATTCCCCGTTTGGAGCCGAGAGCCTTGACATCGCGTGGCGCGACGGGCGGGGAGAGGTCATGGCGCGCTTCGGCGGAGCCGCTCCCGACGACGTAGCGGCACAGGTGGTGAAGCTCTTGGAGGCGGCGGGGGTCGGGGCGCACACCAGGGCCGACGACGATGCACTCTGGGAACGGCAACGAGGGCGGCAGCGCTCGGCCCACGGTGCCGTGTTGCGCGTGTCCGGGCTGGCGTCGGCGCTCCCCGCCGTGCTGCGCGCTGCTCAGGGGGTGGGTGCGTCACTGGTCGGGCGCGCCGGCCTCGGCCAGTCGTGGGTGACCCTTCCCGACGCGGATGTCGGTACGGTCGTCTCGGGCATCGAGGACCTGCGCCGGCGCCTCGATCCGTTCGCCTGCGTGGTGCTCGACGCCCCGCTGCAGGTCAGGGAGAAGGTCGACGTGTGGGGGCAGGCCGAGGGGGTGGCGCTGATGCGACGGGTGAAGGCAAGGTTCGATCCCCACAACGTGTGCAGCCCGGGACTGTTCGTGGGAGGTATCTGATGGCCGAGCTGGGCGCATTCGACGCGCACCGACCACCCGCTCAGGACTTGATCGACGTGTGCGTGCACTGCGGCTTCTGCCTGCCGACCTGCCCCACGTACGTGCTCTGGAACGAGGAGATGGACTCGCCCCGGGGTCGCATCGTGTTGATGAACGTCGCCCTCAACGATAGCGACGAGCTCTCCGATTCGATGGTCACCCACTGGGACCGATGCCTCGGATGCATGGCGTGCGTCACCGCCTGCCCGTCCGGCGTGGCCTACGACAAGCTGATCGAGGCCACCAGACCCCAGATCGAGCGCAACCACCGACGTCCGCTCGCCGAGCGGGCCTTCAGGCGGCTGGTGTTCGAGGTCTTCACCCATCCCGGGCGCGTGCGGGCCCTGGCGCCCTTGGCGGTGGCGGCACGACGGCTCCGCCTGACGAGTGTGACCGATGGGCGCCTCGAGCGCTTCCCGAGGCTCCGCGTGCTGCGAGACCTCACCCCCGACCTAAACCTCGGGGCCTCGTTCGCGCGCCTGGCCGAGGTCACTCCCGCCCAGGTCGAGCGCCGGGCACGGGTCGGAATGCTGCTCGGTTGCGTGCAGCGCGTGTTCTTCCACCGCGTCAACGAGGCGACCGCTCGCGTCCTCGCCGCCGAGGGGTTCGAGGTCTTCGCACCCAGGAGCGTGCGCTGCTGTGGAGCGCTGATGCTCCACTCCGGCGACGAGCCCGCGGCGCTCGACCTGGCCAAGAAGATGATCGAGGCGTTCGAGGACTGCGACTACGTGGCCGTGAGCGCCGCCGGGTGTGGTTCGTCGATGAAGGACTACGGCCTCATGTTCTCCGACGACCAAGAGTGGGCAGAACGGGCCAAGCGGTTCTCCGCCAAGGTGCGCGACGTGTCAGAACTGCTGGCCGAGTCCGAGCCGGTGGCGACACGTCATCCCGTCCCGCTCAAGGTCGCGTACCACGACGCCTGTCAT
The DNA here is from genome assembly GCA_035552775.1 of Acidimicrobiales bacterium. Lineage (GTDB taxonomy): Bacteria > Actinomycetota > Acidimicrobiia > Acidimicrobiales > Palsa-688 > DASZKW01. The sequence goes on from DASZKW010000019.1 coordinate 45,837, forward strand.
CTCGCCCACGCCCAGGGCGTGAGGTCGCAGCCACGCCAGCTCCTCGGCGCCATCCCCGAGCTGGACCTGGTCGAACCCGCCGACTGGGAGATCTGCTGTGGGTCAGCGGGCATTTACAACCTGATGCAGCCGGACACGGGAAGGGCGCTGGGCCGTAGGAAGGCCGAGAACTTGCTTGCCACCGGTGCAGAAGCCGTCGCATCGGCGAACCCCGGGTGCACGCTGCAGATCGCCGCCTACCTGCGTGAGAAGGGGCGAGCGCTGCCCGTCTACCATCCGATCGAGCTCATCGACCGGTCCATTACTGGCGGGGGACGGTTCCAACGCCAAGTGCCTGGCGTCAAAGGCGGCGCAGGACGCTGACGACCTTGCCGTAGATCGACACCTCATCGGGGTCGAAGAGGCGGGCGTGATCGAGCCGGCGGTCGACCTGACGTTCGCGTTCTATGCGGGCGAGGAGGTGGGGAGGGTTCACAACGGGCTGCTCGCGGTGGCCGCCGCCCGCCCCGAGCTGCTCGCCGGCGACGCCGCCATCTTGGGCGAACACACCTGCGCCCGCGTCGAGGCAGGTTGCCAGGGGATGCTCAAGGTGGAGGTGACCCTGGCGGGGCGCCGGGCCCACAGCGCCAGGCCGCGGACGGGTGTCAACGCCATTCACCGGCTGGGCCCGTTGCTCGACGCGGTGGGGGCGTTCCCCGACCGGGAGCCGGTGATCGACGGGTGCCGGTACCGCGAGGCCCTCCAGGCCGTCGGGGTCCATGGCGGGGTGGCGGCCAACGTGGTGCCCGACGCCGTGTCGTTGACCCTCAACCACCGTTTCGCGCCGGACCGCGACGCGCCGGACGCGGAGGCGGGCCTGCGGTCGCTTGTCGCGCCCGTCCTCGAAGCCGGCGATCGCCTCGAGGTGGTGGGCGCCTCTCCGCCGGCGCCTCCCGGGCTCGACCACCCGCTGCTCGCCGCGCTCCTGGCGGCGACGGGATCGCCGGCGAAGGCCAAGCTGGGCTGGACGGACGTGGCGTTCTTCGCCGAGAGGGGGGCATCCCCGCCGTCAACTTCGGGCCGGGCGACCCCGAGGTGGCCCACAGCGCCGGCGAACGGGTCGAGCGGGCCCAACTCGAAACCGCCCTGTCGGCCCTGCGCCCGGGTGATCACCGCGCCGTAAGGCCAGCCCGGTCAGTCGTAATGAGTGATATCTTCTACCTGTGGCTAAGACATCTATCGAGATCGACACAGATATCGCACGCCAGGCTGCGGACATCCTCGGGACCAAGACGCTACGCGCCACCGTCGCCGCCGCTCTCAGCGAGGTCGTGCAGGCGAAGCGTCGGATCGAGCTCATCGCCCTCTTGGGCGAGGAGGGCCGGTTTGACTTCGACCTTGCTGAGAAGTCATGGGGAGCGAACGAGTAGGTGGTGGGGACGCGCTACCTGGTTGACACGAGTGTCTTCGCCCGGCTGACCAAGCCCGCGGTGGCCGCCGTCTTGGCACCGCTGGCCGCACAGCGCCAGGTGGCCGTTTGCGCACCGGTCATATTCGAGCTTGGCTTCGCAGCACGGAGCCCCTCCGACTACAAGGCGATGACCGAGCGTCTGGCATCGTTCCCGTCCGTGCCAACGACTGACGCGGATCATCGCCGAGCTCTTGAGATCCAGGCCAAGCTGGCGGCGCGCAGTCAGCATCGTGCCCTCTCGCTCGTCGATGCACTCGTGGCCTCAGTCGCCGAAGGGCGCGCCCTGGTCGTCCTGCACTACGACGCTGATTTCGAGCTCGTCGCACAGCTCACTGGCCAACAGCACCAGTGGGTCGTGTCACCAGGCACCGCCGACTGATCGCCCGCGCCTATCCAGCAGGCCCAAGCAATGGCACGGTCGCAGCTCAAAGGCGGCGCAGGACGCTGACGACCTTGCCGTAGATCGACACCTCATCGGGGTCGAAGACCATCGGCTCCATGCTGGAGTTCGCGGGCGTGAGCACCACCTTGGCTCCCCGCCGGCCGTAGGTCTTGACCGTCGCCTCGTCGCCGGGGATGCCGGCCACGACGGTGTCGCCCTTGTTGGCTTCGGGCTGTTGGCGCACCACGACGTAGTCCCCGTCGAGGATGCCCGCTTCGATCATCGACTCGCCCCGTACACGCAGCATGAAGACGTTGCCCTCGCCGGTGAAGTCCTCCGGTAAGGGCAGGAGCTCTTGCACGTTCTCCTGGGCGAGGACATCGGTACCGGCGGCGACCTCGCCGAGCAGGGGGACGTGACGGGCGGGCCGGCGCTCGATGGCTGCACCGGACATGGCGTCGTAGCGGACCTCGATGGCCCGGGGCTTGGTGGGGTCCCGGCGCAGATAGCCCTGTTTTTGCAGGGTCGTGAGATGGGCATGCACGGTCGAGGAAGACGTGAGGCCCACCGCGTCGCCTATCTCGCGCACCGACGGCGGGTAACCCCGACCCCGCAGTTCGGCGGCGATGAACTCCAGGATCTCCCGCCGCTTCCCTGTCAGCTCGGTCTCGGTCAACGTGGCCTCCTGCCTCTCATGCGGTTTCACGCTAGCGCCCTGGTCGGCGTAAGGCAAACATCTGTTCGCCACTGAGCTTGACACGGAACGTGTGTTCGATGTTGGATGGTAGGGAACACCCGTTCGGGAACCCACCTTCGTGAAAGCTCTGAGGAGGCAGCACCGTGGTCGCCATCGCAACACCGTCACCCGTATCACCTCGGGCTCGGCGCCCGTGTCCCGAGTGGTGTCCGCGGCCCGAGGGCCGCCCGAGCCCCGAGCTCTTGCGCCGGCGGCGTCTTGTTGCCGCTGCGATCTTGGGCGCGTTTGGCTCCCTCGGCATCTGGCTCGCCCTGCAGGCGCACCCGGGTGTGCCCGGTGGTGGTCCCCTCACCACCACCGGGGCGCCTGCTGTCCTCGGTGCTCGTCCCGCTGCCGTCCACGTGTGGGTGGTCCGTCCGGGCGACACTCTCTGGGGGATCGTCGAGAGCAGCGGGGTGAAGGGTGACCCGAGGCCGGCGGTGGACCGGTTGGCCGCCCAGGCCGGCGGCCGGGCTCTGCAACCCGGGGAGCGCCTCGTGCTCCCGTAGACGGGATTGTGCGCATGGAGTAGCTACTACCCGAGGGCCCGTCCCCGGCGGTCCCGGTCCCTGGCGCCTGGGCACCTGGCCTCGTATAAGCCGGCGCGGCGGCGCGCCGTGAGTATCGATGATGACCTCTTGACACGGCCAACCGTCGGGCGCAGCGTCCGCTTCACCGACGACCAGCCTCTTGGGTCGCCTGGCGCAGGGCGCTTTGGCGGCCTCGCATCTGGCGGGTGCCCGAGGGGATCGGGGGAAGACCATGGGTGGTTCGGGTCGGCGTTTTCGGACTCGGCTGGTGCGGGGCTGTGCGCTGGTGGGTTTGCTGGGCGGGGTGGTGGTTGGGGTGGCGCCGCCGGCGTCGGCTGGTGTGGCCGGTCCGCTACGACCGTCGGCCGTGGTGAGGCCGCCTGCTCCGGGGGCCGGCGGTGCCGGCGCCGTCGGGCCCGGCACTTGATCCTCGGGGTCCCACCCGGGCGTCGCAGAGGTTAGCTAATGGCAAATCCGTTCAGGTGGTACGTGCGGGCGTTGGAGCGGGACGAACAAAGACGTGACCCGCGACCGGAGCGGAGACTGGCCGGTGGTGTAATCGCCCTGCTCGGGGGCTTCGGGTTTCTAGTCTTTGCATTTGGAGGGACGCTGCCTTTGCTAATCCCGGGGGTCATTTTTATTCTCGTTGGCTTATTGGGGTTCTGGCGCTCACGACGCGACAAAGTTCGGCGAGGCGGCTAAGGGTGCGCGTGTGAGTTATCCGCGCCTAGTAGTATTCTTGTGTGGAGATCGCCGAGGAGGGACTGGCTCAGTTCTTCTCGGTAGCGTCTCCGCTTTTGAAGGCTATGAGAGCATTAGCGGTTCAGGATGCGTAAACTATATGAAATGCCGCCGGTGCGCTAGAGCAGCGGTATGGATGGTGTCCACACTGTTTGCACTCGCGGTCTGAGTGTTCGTAGATGCGGCACCCATCCCCATTTGGACTAAAATTGCCATTAGTGTACCGGTCTTAACCTTCTCGGACGTGGGCATCGACAAGCTAAAGCGTTTTCTTTGGCCCTAAACTCCAACCGCGCTTCGGCCCAGCCCGGTAGGGCGTGTGCTCGTTACGTGGTGCTAGCGGGAGAGGGCACTCCATTCGCCTCGGTTGGTTGAGCGTCACGCCGGCGATAGGGTCGGCTGGTGCGCTGCCCCCAGTGCTCGAGCATGGATGACAAAGTGGTGGACTCGCGCACCGCCGACGACGGGGCGGCCATCCGCCGGCGCCGGGAGTGCCTGGCTTGCGGACGGCGCTACACGACCTACGAGCGCCTGGAGGAGGTGCCGTTGGTGGTGGTCAAGCGATCGGGCCAGCGCCAGCCGTTCGACCGGTCCAAGGTCGTGGCCGGCGTGCGGGCGGCCACCAAGAACCGCCCGGTATCGCGCGAGGAAATGGACGCGCTGGCGGGCGAGATTGAGGAGGCCCTGCGCCTCGACGGGGCGGAGACGACGACCCAGCAGGTGGGGGTGGCCGTGCTGGAGCGTCTCCGGGTCCTCGACGACGTGGCCTACGTCCGCTTCGCCAGCGTCTACAAGGGTTTCTCCGAGTTGGGAGATTTCCAGCGGGAGGTGGGCGAGCTGATAAAGGAGACAGCGCCCAAGCAGAGCGATAGCGTCCGGTGAGGATCAGCCAGCGAGCCAGCTAGGAGGAACGATGCGCGTCGGGGTGCTCACCGGTGGGGGGGACTGCCCAGGACTGAACGCCGTCATCCGTGCCGTGGTACGCAAGGGCGAGGTCAGCCACGGCGACGAGTTCGTCGGCTTCCTCGACGGATGGCGGGGCGTGATCGAGGGTCGCACGACCAAGCTCGACGTCGAGCGTTGCCGGGGCATCCTCCCCCGGGGAGGCACCATCCTCGGTACCTCGCGGACCAACCCGTACAGGATGGAGGGAGCCGTCGAGCGGGCCCTGGAGACGTTGCGATCGGAGCGGATCGACGCCCTCGTCGCCATAGGCGGTGAGGACACCTTGGGCGTCGCCAACCGCCTCTACGACGAGGGAGTCGCCATTGTCGGTGTCCCCAAGACCATCGACAACGACCTGTCCGCCACCGACGTGACGTTTGGCTTCCACACCGCCGTGCAGGTGGCCACCGACGCCATCGACAGGCTGCACACCACGGCCGAGTCGCACGACCGCGTCATCGTGTGCGAGGTCATGGGCCGCCACGCCGGCTGGATCGCCACCTACGCGGGCATCGCCGGTGGCGCCGCCGAGGTGCTCGTCCCCGAGGAGCCCTTCGACATCGAAGAGGTGTGCCGCAACCTCAAGGACCGCCACGCCAAAGGCCGCTACGCGTCGATAGTGGTGGTGGCAGAGGGGGCCGTCCCCAAGGAGGGCACCATGTCGATGGCGTCGCCCGAAATCGACCAGTTCGGCCACCCGCGCCTCGGCGGCATAGCCAACACCCTGGCAACCGAGATCGAGGAGCGCACCGGCTTCGAGACGAGGGTGACCATCCTCGGCCACATCCAGCGGGGAGGGACCCCGACCGCGTTCGACAGGGTGCTGGCCACCCGCTTCGGCATAGCGGCGAGCGATGCCGTGCACGACCGGGCGTTCGGTCAGATGGTGGCGCTGCGCGGTGACCAGATCGTGCGGGTGCCCCTCACCGACGCGGTAACCGAGCTCAAGCTGGTTGACGGGGACCTCCTGCACGGGGTGGCAGCCCCCTTCTTCGGCTGATCGCCGCGCCCGGGGGTCCACACAGGTGTCAATCGGGGGGAACGAATGCCCCCGACCGTTCGAGCAACTGGTGGAGGGCACCGAGGAGGTCAGGTGCGGCGGCCACCACCACGCCGTCGGGAGAAACCTCGACCACGGCGCCGGCTTCCTCACATATGAGCCGCCCCGCCGCCAGGTCCCACGGCCCCAGACCCCACTCGTAGTAGGCGTCCAACCTGCCCCCCGCCACCCAGCACAGGTCCAGGGCAGCGGACCCGAAGCGGCGGATGTCGCGCACCTCGGGGACCACCCGGGCCAGCACCTGGCCCGCCCACGCCCGCCGGCGGCGATCGTAGGAGAACCCCGTCCCCACCAGGGCAGTGGACAGCGTGGACCGCCCGACAGCCACCGCGCATGGTTCCCCGTTGCGGGTCGCCCCCCGGCCGCGCGCCGCGCTCCACTCCTCGCCCCGCGACGGGTCTACGACCACCCCGACGGCGAGACGGCCACGCCACTCGGCTGCGATCGACACCGACCAGGCGGGTACCCCGAAGAGGTAATTGGTGGTTCCGTCCAGGGGGTCAACGATCCAGCGCACGTCCGTCGTGCCGTCGCGGCTCGCCCCCTCCTCGGCGAGCAGCGAGTCACCCGGCCGGCGATGGTCGAGGACTGCGCTCACGTGCGCTTCGGCCGCCCGGTCGACCTCCGACACCATGTCGGTGGGCGACGACTTCGTCTCGACGTTGTCGCGCCGACCTCCGTAATGGACCGCCAGGATGCCGGCGACCCCTCGGGCCGCGTCGAGCGCCACGGCGCTCAGCTCGCTTAGGAGGTCGTCAGAGGGGAGGCTCTCGGTGGATGGCACCAGCAGTTCCTACCCGGTCGCACTGCGCCCAACAGCGACGGAATGCTCACTCCAGGGGGGCAAGCGGGTCGGGCTCGGGCCCGGGCCCTCCCGGTATCCTCCAACCGTGGCCGAGATCCTCGCAGATGTACCGGCCAGCGTCCTGGCCATCTACGCCCACCCCGACGATCCCGACGTGTCGTGCGGGGGGACTCTCGCCGCGTGGGCGGCCGCCGGAAGCGTCATCCACGTGTGCATCTGCGCCCGGGGGGACAAGGGGTCGGCGGACCCGGCCGTCGTCGCCGAGGTGCTCGTCGAGCAGCGCCGCCGGGAGGTCGCCGCCGCCGGTGCGACCCTCGGAGTCAGCGGGCATCATTGGCTCGGCTTCGCCGACGGCGAAGTGGACGACGCCGCCGCCCTGCGCGCCGAGCTGGTCCGCCTGATCAGGCGCCTCCGGCCCGACGCCGTCATCGGCGCCGATCCCACCGCCGTGTACTTCGGCCAGCACTACGTGAACCATCGCGACCACCGGGTGGTCGGATGGGCCACCCTGGACGCAGTGACGCCCGCCGCGGCCAATCCGCACTACTTCCCCGACGCCGGTCCCGCCCACCGCGTGACCACGCTGCTGCTGTCGGGAACCCTGGAACCGGACTGCTGGGTGGACATCAGCGCCACCATCGACCGCAAGGCCGCGGCGGTCGCCTGCCACGAGACCCAAGTCGGCGAACCGGGGGAGTGGTTGCGTACCGTGGTGGTGCAGCGAGCGGAGGAGGCGGGACGCCAGGCGGGCGTCCGGTACGCCGAGGGCTACCGCCGCCTGACGCTGGCGTAACGGTCCATGGGCGTCGGGGACCGGTCCAGGAGACGGGACGCCGCGGCGGGGGCGCCGGCCATCGTCCACGTCGACATGGACGCCTTCTTTGCCGCCGTGGAGGTGCTCGACGATCCACACCTCGCCGGCCGGCCCCTCGTTGTCGGCGGCATCGGTCGCCGGGGGGTGGTGGCGTCGTGTAGCTACGAGGCCCGTGCCTTCGGCATCCGCTCCGCCATGCCGTCCGGGCAGGCCCGACGGCTATGCCCCCACGCCACCTTCGTCGCCGGCCGCTACGACCGCTACGCCGAGGTGAGCAGGGCCATCCACGAGATCTTCGGGCGCTACACCCCCCTGGTGGAGGGGATCGCGCTCGACGAGGCGTTCCTCGACGTCAGCGGGGCCAGGCGGCTCTTCGGCCCCGCGCCGACCATCGCCGCCCGCATCCGCCGCGATGTCCTCGAAGAGGTCAGGCTCGCCTGCTCGGTGGGTGTGGCCGCCACCAAGTTCGTCGCCAAACTGGCCTCGGAGGCGGCCAAGCCCCGTGCCGCCCTGGCCGGCACCATTCCCGGCTCGGGAGTCGTCGTGGTAAGAGCCGGCGCCGAGCTGGCCTTTTTGCACCCTCTGCCTATCGAGGCGTTGTGGGGTGTCGGTCCTGCGACCGCGGTCCGCCTCCGTCGTCTGGGCGTGACGACGGTAGGCCAACTAGCCTCCGTACCGGTCGAGGCGCTCGAGTCGTCGGTGGGACGGGCCAGCGGCCGCCACCTGCACCAACTGGCCCGGGCGATCGATCTCCGACCGGTGCAGGCCAACCAGGCGCCCAAGTCAGTGGGTCACGAAGAGACGTGGGCATACGACCGCTACGACCCGGCAGACCTGCACCTACAGGTCGTCCGCATGGCGGACGCGGTCGCGGCCCGGATGCGCCGGGCAGGCGTCACGGGGCGCACCGTCACGTTGAAGGTCCGCTTCGGCGATTTCCGCACCGTCACCCGGAGCCAGACGCTTGCCACCGGCGTCGACAGCGGCCCCACGCTGGCCAAGGTGGGGGCTGGTCTGCTGGCCCGGATCGACCCGTCCGCCGGCGTCCGCCTGCTCGGCCTGTCGGTCTCGTCACTCGTGCCCGGCCGTGCGGTGAGCACCGGCGCGGCGGGCCAAGCTGGCCAGGCCGTGCTCGGCGCCGACCCGGGAGAGCAGATGGTTCTCGACCTGCACCTCGAGCGGGACGGACCCGACGCCGGTACCCCCGCGGGTTGGCAGGCGGCGACCGGAGCCGTCGACGAGGTGCGACGGCGCTTCGGGGAGGCGGCGGTGGGACCGGCGGCGCTGCTGGTGGGGTCCCGGCTTCGCCTGAAACGCCGAGGCGACACCCAGTGGGGCCCGGCGCCCGAGCCCGACGGCACGGGCGTCGGCACGGGCGACGGCACCGGTCCCCGACCGGGACCCGAGACCTGAGTGGTCGGCGGGTGGCTTGTGCAAGCGACCGGTGGCGAATGGTGGGAGGGGTCCGCACCCGATGTGCGTCCGTGTCAATTGAAGCGCGTGCGCGGGGGGTCGGGCGTTGTAGGCGCGCGGGCCCCGGCGTCGAAGGCGCGCGGACTCGGGCGTTGTGCACCGAAAGGAGCGCGGGCCCTGGCGTTGTGCACGCCGGTTGCGGTACAGCGACGCTGAGCATCCATTTCGCCGGCCGCAGCTCGGGCGCGCGGGTACGGTCCGGTGCGTGTTGCGGTACGGTGCAAGGTGACGTGATCACCACCGACACGTCACCGACAGCCCAGGTGCGAGGGTGGGGCCAGTGCCGCTTTCCGAAGACGAACAACGCATTCTCCATGAGATCGAGCAGCGGTTCTACGCGAACGATCCGCAGCGTGCGAAGCGGATCAGTTCCTCGACGCTGCCCCGGTACCTAGCCCGCAACTGCCGATGGTCGGCGCTTGGCTTCGTCGTCGGCTTGGCCATCCTGCTTGTTTCCTTCGCCACCAGTTTGCTGGTGGGGGTGCTCGGGATGGTTGTCATGCTGGCCAGCGCCGTCGTGCTCACCCAGAACTTGCGCAAGATGGGACGCCACGGCTGGCAGCAACTTAGCCAGAACGTGAAGTCCCGCAACGTCAACGAAGCGTGGGTCGACGCTCGAGAGCGCCTTCGCCGGCGCTTCGAGGGCGGGAGCTGAAGCGGACGTAGGCGTCGGGCCCGGCGCCCTCCGATTCCGGTCCGGTTAGCCCCGGAGGCGGGGTCGGCTCACCAGCCGGCCCCGGCATCCACGGACGCCGGCAGTGCGGAGGACGGTGGGTCGACCGTCGGGGGACCCCACGCCTGGCGGGGATCGAGCAGCCGCGTGAGCCTCTTGCCCGCGGACGCCATCGAATCCAGGCGGGCGACCAGGTCTTGCGCTATCGCCCGCGCCCGCGCCGCATCCGTCGCCTCCACGCCCCCGGCGGCGAACGTCGCCCTCTCCACCAGGGCACTCAACTCCACCAGGGCAACCGGTTCGCCCGCCGCCTCGCCGCCCGCCGCCCCTCCGGCCACCCGGCCACCGGCGCCGGCACTGCGCTGCCTGATCCACTCGCTGCGGCCCAGCAGAGCCCGGACCTCGCGCTCGGCACGGTGGGCGAACTCGGTCACCGTCTCGTCCCCCCGGCGCCGCACCCCCCACCAGGCCAGCGCCTCGGCCAGTTCGATCCACGAGCCGAGGACCCGCGCCGATCCGCTCGCCCGGCTGTCCAACGCCCGTCGCCGCCAGCGCAGGCGGCGGGCGGCCCCGCACGACACCATCGCCAGCACCAGCGCGCCGAGGAGGGAGGCGACAACGACGCCGGCGAGCACCAGGGGGGACAGACCGGCGGGGGAGCGCCGCGGCGCCGAGGGGGCTGGCGCCCCGACGGCGTGGGGGGCTGCCGCGGGGTGCTTGGCCTTGGGGGAGGGTGCCGTGGTGGGAGGGGTGGCGGGCACCGTCGTGGTAGGCGTCGCCGCCGGCTGCGCCTGGACCTCTGTCACGCCCGTGTAGCCGCTGCCGCCGGGCACCTGGCGCCCCGGTGTGGGCTCGAAGGGGACCCAGCCCACGGTGGGGAAGTAGACCTCGGGCCAGGCGTGGGCGTCGGCGTCGGTGACCTGGTAGACGCCGTCGGCGCCCCGGGTGCCAGATTGGAACCCCACGGCGATGCGGGTGGGAAGGCCGGCGAGACGGGCGAGCACCGCGTAGGCGCCGGCGTATTGCTGGCAGTAGCCGGAGCGGGTGTCGAAGAGGAAGTCCTCGAGGGCGTTGGTGGAGTCGTCGTTGGGTGGCGTCATGCTGTATGTGAAGGCGGAAGTGTGGAAGTAAGCCTCGAGGGCGTAGGCCTTGGCGTACTCGGTGGTGGCCCCGGCGGTGATCCGACCGGCCAGCGCGGCCACCGGCTCGGGTATGGGCGGGAGGCTGAGGTAGCGGGTCATCGTCCCTGCCGCCACCCGGGGGACGGCGGTCAGCGCCCGGGGGTTGAGCGATGCCAGTTCCTCGATGGACGTCACCTGGTAGTTCTCCCCATTCGCGGTGGGCTCGGAGGAGATGAGGCTGCCCGACACCGGGTCCCAGGTGATCCGGTGGCCACCGATGACGGCTTCGGGGTCGAACGCGGCGGGCAACCAGATCGAGTCGAGGGCCTGGATGTGGAAGTCCTCGACGACCTGACGGGCTCCCTTGGGGGGCGGCGCCACGCCTGGAAGTTTGTTGTCGAAGGCCTGGTAGGAGTCGCTCGACTGCCACGCCGCGCCGGTGAATGTGTCGAGCGAGGTGAGCCGCCAGTAGGAGGGTTGGCTGCTCCTGACGGTCATGACCGGGGTGTGGTTCTCGGTCAGCAGGCGGGTCTTCAACTCGTCGAAAGGGCTCGGCGTGATCCTGTTGGCCCCCCCACCACCACCCGCCAGCTTCCACCCGAGCACACCGGTCCCCTCTGCGCCCGGTACCAGGGCAGCGCCGCCGACAGCGGCGAGGGTCGCCAGGGCGGCGCAGGCGGCGCCGACGGCCACGGCCCGTCCCGATGCTCCACCGTGGCGTCCCCCGAGCCACACGGTGTCTCGGCGACCCACCGTGATGCGGTGGACCAGGAAGAAAGCCACCAGGGCGGCGACCTCGATCCCCACAGCCCCCGTCCGGCCCCGCGCGGTGCCCAACGAGCAGCAGACGACGAAGAGGGCCAACGCCGGAGCCAGCGCGGGCAGGGCCCAACGGACGCGGAAGGCGAGCCAGTCGCCGGCGGCGGCCACCACGCCCACCCCCCACACGGCCAGAACCGTGAACTCGGGGGCGGCGCGCGCCGGGGTGACCATGGTGGCGAAATCGCCCGACAGGCGATCGAGCGCCTGGGCGAGGGCGTGCCACGAGTGGCCCACCGGCAGGGCGACGGTGAGGTCCTGGGGGAAGACCAGATATGGGCCGAGGGCCGCCACCACCAAGACGGTGACGCCGAGGGCTACCGGGCGCGGCCATTTCAGGCGGCGGAGGCCCCAGGCGGCCAGGTGGGTCACGACCGCCGCCACTACCACCGGCCCGACCCACGCAGACGTGGTGAAGACTCGGGCGAAGCCGGCTGCCGACGCGACGGTCAGCGAGGCGAGGAACGCGACGGCGGCGGCGCCCGAACCCGCGTCACTCGAACGGCGCCGGCTGCCGCCCGCGGGGCGTCGCGTCGGACCAGGGTCGCCGGCGCCGGGTCGGGGGGCCACGACCGTCGGGCGGGACGTACCCGGCGGCGGGAGCCTCGTCAGCACCGGCGTCGCGTCTGTCGTCGGTGGCTGGTCATGTCACGATCGTCGCCGCGTCGGCACACGCGCCGCCTGCTCCCAGGCGGAGGCGAAGCCGGTCCCGGGGGGTACCCGCACGACGCGCACCGGCATGTCGCGCCCGGGGCTCGGCGCGGTCCCTGCACCCACAACGCCGGCCGCGCTCCGCTGCCACTCGGGAGCGCGCTCCACGATCACCGCGGTGAACGACGACGGTGCCCCCATGCGTCCCAGGGCACTGAGGTCGGCGGGGCGGGCGCCGTCGGTGGTGGCCATGATGAGGGCCGCCGCCCCCCCGGCCCGGCGAAGAGGCGCCAGCAACGGTGCCACCCCGCCGACCGGATGGGCCCGGGCGGACGCGAGGAGGTCCATGATCGCGGACCGGTGGGCGCTCGAAGCGCCGAAGCCGGTGTCGCCGTAGGCGACGGTTGCGGCGCCGTCCGGGTGCGAGGAACGACCGCCGCCGCTGGTGAGGACCCGCACGGAGGTGCCGGCGCGCAGGGCGGCCTCGGCCAGGCTGGCGACCGCGGTGAGGACCATCTCGAGCGATGCCGGGCTGTGCACGCTGGCGCGCAGGTCGCCGACGAGGGTGAGGCGACCCTGCCACACGTTCTGCTCCTGGCGGATCATGAGCTCGTCGTGACGGGCGCTCGACGCCCAGTGGACCCTGCGCAGATCGTCACCCGTGCGGTACTCGCGCAGCGCGTAGAAGTCGTCGCCGCGCGCCCCGACGACCGGCGCCCCGGTGGACGCCTGGTGTTCGATCCCCACGCTGACCGCCGGGGCCCTGACCACCTCCACGCGGGGGTAGACGGTCAGGTCGGAGGTCGTCGCGCCCCGGCGGGCGGTGCGCACCAGGCCGAACGGGTCGCTCAGCACCAGTTCGAGCGGGCCGAGGGCGAACACGCCCCTCTGCTCGGTGGGGAGCCGGTAGGCGGAGCGCACCACTTCCCCGGGCGCCAGGGGGGCGATCGAGAAGGTAGCCCAGCGCCTGCCACCGTCGAAGGGGTCGAGCGCGCCGAGCACAGGTGAGCGGCGCCGGTTGCGATTGCACACGGCGATCTCCACGCGGGCTGACTCCCCGGCTTCGACCCGTCGAGGGTGGACGTGGCGCTCGGTGTCCAGGCGCCATTGGCGCGCCTTGGTCCAGGTGGCGGCGGCGCCCAGGAGCACGACGGCGGCCATGGCGACGGGCAGAAGCTCCTTGATGCCCACGAGGAGCCCGCCGGCCCCCAGCGTGGCGGCCACGGCGAGGAGGGTCCAGCCCCGCCGGGTGAGGGCAGCGCCGGTGGCGAACTCGGTGGTCGGGGCGCCTCGTTCAGCCACCGGGCCGACCGGAGGGGACGGCCACGGAGTGGACCACCTCAGTGAGGACGTCGAGCACCCGGCCGCCCGCCATGTGGGCGTCGGGAGCCAGGATCAAGCGGTGCTCGAGGACGGGGGCGACCAGGGACTTCACGTCGTCGGGGACCACGTACTCGCGCCCCGCCGAGGCGGCCAGGGCGCGCGCCGAGCGCTGGATGGCCAGCGCGGCCCGGGGTGACATGCCGAGGGCAAGGGAAGGGTGACGGCGGGTGGCCGCAGCCAGGTCCACGATGTAGCCCTTCAGGGCGGGGGCGACGTGGATGCCGTTGGCCATCTCCACCATGGCCGCAACCGCGCCGATGTCGGTCACCGCGGGCAGGTCGTCGACACCCCCGGTGAGAGTGGGCCGGTCGAGCATGGCCAGCTCCGCGCCCCGGTCGGGATAGCCCATCCGGATCCGCATCAAGAAGCGGTCGAGCTGGCTCTCCGGCAAATGGTAGGTGCCCTCGTGCTCGATGGGGTTCTGGGTGGCGATGACGAGGAACGGCTCGGGGAGGCGGTAGGTGGTGCTGTCCACGGTGACTTGGCGCTCCTCCATGGCCTCCAGGAGCGCCGACTGGGTCTTGGGCGAAGCCCGGTTGATCTCGTCGCCGAGCACCACGTTGGCGAAGATGCCCCCGGGGCGGAAGGTGAAGGAACCGGTGTGGCGCTCGTAGACGCTCACCCCTGTCACGTCGGACGGCAGCAGGTCCGGCGTGAACTGGATCCGTTGCCACTGCAACCCGAGGGAATGGGCGAGCGCCTTGGCCAGGCTGGTCTTGCCGACCCCGGGGACGTCCTCGACGAGCAGGTGGCCCTCGGCCGCGATGCATACGAGGGCGAGGCGGATGGCGGCCTCCTTGCCCTTGATCACTGTCGCCACATTGGTGACCACGGCCTCGAAGATGTCGGCGAAACCGCCGGTGGTCGGGACCGCCAACGCCCGCTGTCGAACCACCACACCTCCCTAGTACCGCAGCAGCGTACCCGGGAGGGAACCACACCGACGCCGGCCGAGCGGTACCGTCGGCCCGTGCCCGGCGAGGAACTAGCGCTCGCCGTCGACATCGGGGGCACCAAGATGGCGGCCGCCGCCGTGGACAGAGGCGGCGGGGTGCGCTGGACCGACCGGACGCCGACGCCGGTCACCCTCGACGCCGACGCCGTGTGGTCCGCGCTGGCCGCACTGGTGGAGCGCAACCCGTTGGCGGCGACAGTCTGCGGAGTGGGTTGCGGGGGTCCCATGAGCAGGGGCGGGGAAAGGGTCTCCCCCCTCAACATCAAGGCGTGGCGCGAGTTTCCCCTCCGTTCCCGGTTGGCCGAACTGACCGGGTTGGAGACCCACGTCGACAACGACGCCAAGGCACTGGCGCTGGGGGAGGGTTGGTGCGGTGCCGCCACCGGCCGCTCCGCCTACCTGTCGATGGTGGTGTCGACGGGGGTGGGTGGGGGGATCGTCCTCGATGGCCGCCTGCTGGACGGCGACGGTGGCAACGCCGGCCACATAGGACACGTGGTTGTCGAGCCGGGGGGGCGGCGCTGCGAGTGCGGTGGCCGGGGGTGCTTGGAGGCGGAGGCGTCAGGTACCGCCATCACCGCCATCACCGGGGCCCCGGCGGCGGCCGCCGGCCCTGAGGTCGTGGCTCGCACCGGCCGTCTGGTGGGCTTGGCCGTGGCGTCGGTGGCCAACCTCCTCGACCTGCGCTTGGCGACGGTCGCGGGGTCGGTGGCCCTCGGGTTCGGAGCCCCTTTCTTCGCCGCCGCCCAGGGCGAGATCGACCAGCGCTCACGCCTGTCGTTCTCCGCCGGCGCCCGAGTCGTCCCGTCCGGCCTGGGGGCCACCGGTCCCCTCGTCGGCGCCGCCGCGGTGGGCTGGCGCGGCGCCGGTACGCTCGAGGGGTGGCCGGCACCCGCTGAGTGACCGTGAAGAAACCACGTGACCTGGCGTCCTCCTGGTGGCGGAACATCGCCGCGGTGGCGAGGCACCCCGATCTGTGGGCCACTGCGCTACGACAGGCATGGACACTCTTGCCCGACGGGTGGTGGCGACGATGGCCTCCGTCCCCGTTGCCTCCCCCCGCCTACCGCCAATTCAGGCTGGCGACCATGTACGGTCATGCCCGCGCCGACCTGGAGCCCGCTGACGTGGTCGGCTACCTCGAATGGTGTAAACGGATGCGGCGACTGGGGCCACCGGCGAGCTAACCTCACCCCGTGCTTCAGCACCCTCCAATACCAGCCCGCCGGTCCCGGCCGAGGTAGGTCGGGGCCATGGCGCGCTCGCTCGTCCTGAATGCGACGTACGAGCCGCTATGCGTGGTGCCCAGCCGGCGGGCCCTGATGCTGGTGCTGGCGGCCAAGGCCGAATTGGTCCACGCCACCGACGCCATGTTCCGCTCGGCGCGCGTCGCCATGCCCGAGCCGTCGGTGGTCCGGCTCGGCTACTACGTGAAGGTGCCCTACCAGGCGCGGGTGGCGCTCAACCGGCGGGCGGTGTTCGTCCGCGACGGGCACCGCTGCCAGTACTGCGGAGCCTTGGCGGAAAACATCGACCACGTCGTCCCCAAGAGCAAGGGGGGCCCTCACGCGTGGGACAACGTGGTGGCCGCGTGCCGACCCTGCAACACCCGCAAACGGGACCGCCTGTTGGAGGAGAGCGGCATGAAGCTGCGCCGCCAGCCGGTGGCGCCGCGGGAGAGGGCTTGGATGCTGGTGGCGAGCGGTTCGGTTCGCCCCGACTGGGAGCCCTACCTGGGCTCGGCCGTGGCATCTCTGTCTGCTTGACCCTGGCGGATCGGTGATCCTCGAGCGGCGCCGCGGCCACGCCGCGTCCCTGCACGAGGCGTCGGCCGCCCTTGTGGCCGGCCAGGGTTGCCTCCCGTTGCCTGTTGGGATCATGCGGGTGCTCGAAGCCGTGGCGCCGGCGGTCGTGCTCGGCAGCTCGCAGCCTGGCGACCACGTCGACGCGGCCCGCGCCGCCGCCGCGGGCGTGGAGGTAGCCCGGCGGCGCAGCGGCGGCGGCGCCGTGCTCGTCGGTCCGGGGCGGTGCTGCTGGGTCGACCTGGCCATCGGCGCCCACGACGCCCGCTGGGATGACGACGTGGGCCGGGCGGTGTGGTGGGTGGGCGGGGCATGGGTGGACGCCCTGGCCGAGATCGGCGTCGCCGGCGCCGAGGTGTGGCGGGGGCCCCTGGTGCGCTCCGCGTGGTCGGATCGCATCTGCTTCGCCGGCGTCGGGCCCGGCGAGGTCACCGTCGGGGGCCGCAAGGTGGTGGGGATATCGCAGCGGCGGACCCGGGGCGGCGCCCTGTTCCAATGCGCGGCGCTGCTCGACGGCAACCACGCCGAACTGCTCCGCCTTCTGAGCCTCGGCGCCTCAGAGCGCGACGACGCCGCCGGGGAGCTTCGGATATCCACCGCCGCCCTCGGGCACGGGGCCGCCGAGCCGCTGGTGGTGGCGTTGGCGTCGGTCCTCGGCGCCCGACCCGCTTTCGGTGGCGGACGATGATTGACCGGTGGTGGATTTTGGGTTACTGTGGGGGCCAGTGGCGCGAAAGGGGGGACTACTCCCGGGCCCAGAGGACGGAGTGGAGTGAAAACGGGTGGCGCGGTTCTTCGGGAGGTTCGAGCACTCCCTCGACATCAAGGGACGGGTCATCCTCCCCTCGCGTTTCCGCACCTCGTTCGAGACCCGCGCCTTTCTCAGCCAGCACCACGAGGGGTGCCTGGCCCTGTGGACCCCCGACGACTTCGAGGAGCAGATCGCCCAGAGGACCGCAGCCCAAAACGCCGGCCCGGAGGGACGCAAGGACACCCGTGTGTGGTCGTCGAACGTGAGCGAGGTGGAGATGGACAAGCAAGGCCGGGTACCGATCACCCCTCACCTGCGCCAATACGCAGGATTGGACACGGCGGTGCTGGTCATAGGAGCCATCGACCACGTCGAGTTGTGGGACCCCTCGGCGTGGGCGACGAGTGTCGAGCGTGTCGAACAGGAGGATCAATAAAGCCAATCATCGCAGAACCGACTACCGGGCCCATGCGCAGCCCTTCGACCGGCGGGGTGGGAGTCCCCTTCTCCGCCCGCTTCCACTCTGCTAGTTCGGGGAGACATCCCGGCGGCGAGCCGGTCGGAGGGCTGCGGATGAGCCGGGTGTCGGATTTTTCTCATCGGCCGGTCATGCTGGCCGAGATCGTCGAGCTATTCGCTCCCGTACCCGCGGGGACCTTCGTCGACGCCACCGCCGGGGGCGGCGGCCATGCCTCGGCCATCCTCGCCGCCCACCCGCATCTGAGCGTCGTCGCCCTCGACCAGGACCCCGACGCGGTCACCGCCGCGCGGGGCGCCCTGGCCGCCTTCGCCGGGCGCGCCCAGGTACACCGAGCCCGCTTCGACCAGCTGGCTCGGGTGGCGACCGCCGCCGGGTTGGACCGCATCTCGGGTGCCCTTTTCGACCTGGGGGTCAGCTCACCGCAGCTCGATCGGCCGGCGCGGGGCTTCAGCTACCACGGCGATGGGCCCCTCGACATGCGCATGGACCCCTCGGCGGCGCTCGACGCGGCCGGCGTGGTGAACGGGTGGAGCGAGGCGGACCTGCGCCGGCTGTTCGCCGCACACGGCGAGACCCGCTTTGCGTCGCGCATCGCCCGCGCAGTCGTGGCCGCCCGACCCTTGCTGTCCACGAAGCAACTCTCCGACGTGGTACGCGACGCGATCCCTGCCGCGGCGCGCCGCAGGGGTGGCCATCCCGCCCGCCGGGTGTTCCAGGCCGTGCGCGTAGCTGTCAACAACGAGCTCGAGATCCTGCCCGGGTCCCTCGACGTCGCCCTCGGTCTGCTGGCGCCGGGCGGGCGCTGTGCAGTGCTGGCGTACCATTCGGGCGAGGACCGCATCGTCAAGGACCGCTTCGTGCGGGCGGCGACGGGCGGGTGCACGTGCCCTCCCGGACTGCCCTGCGTGTGCGGCGCAATACCGTCGGTTCGCCTCCTCAACCGCGGGGCCCGCAAGCCGTCACCAGCCGAGGTCGAATCCAACCCTCGCTCCCAGAGCGCGCGCCTGCGCGCTGTCGAAGCGCTCGGCGGGATGCACCGATGAGCGAGGCGATGCTCCACCGCCGCGGCGCCACGGCTGCGATCGCTCCTGCGCCGGCGCGCTCGGCGGCGGCTTCCCCGCTCGAAGGGCCGCTCGGGCCTAGTTCCCCGCTCGAAGGGCCGCTCGTGCCCAGTTCCCCGCTCGAAGGGCCGCTCGGGCCCAGGCACCTTCGTGTCGTCGAGCCCCGGCCGGCGGGGGATCCGCGCCGGCGCCGGCAGCTGATGCTGTGCGCGGCCGTCGCCGTGGTGGTGGCTGTCGCCTTCGGCGTCGTCTACCTCCACGTGGTGATGGCCCAGCGCCAGTTCGCCCTCGATCGCCTCGACACCAAGGTGAGCCAGGCGCAGTCGCAGTACCAGCGCCTGCGCCTGCAGGTGGCCCAGCTGGAGGCTCCTTCGCGCATAATCGCCACCGCCGAGGGCAAGCTCGGCATGCGGGAGCCGGCGTCGGTGACCTACCTCACTGCGACCGGGGCCGGCGGGGCCCGGAACTCACAGGCGCAGCCCGCACCCGTGGGCGCCACGACCCCGGCCCCCGCCGGCACTCCAGCCCCGGCCGGGGACGCCGACTGGCCCCAGATCAAGTCACTGCTGGCGGGCAGCCCGTGACCGGGGGCGGCATTCCCCCGGGGCGCCGTCCCGGTGCCGCCCATCGTCGCCCCGTCCCAGCCCGCACCAGGCGCCGCCTGTTCGCCATGTTGGTCACAGTGACCTTCGGGTTCGTGGCCATAGCGACCAAGCTGGCCTTCATCCAGGGAGTCAACGCCCAGCACTACCTCACGGTCGGCCAGTCGGAGTGGACCCACGCCGTCGCCCTCGCAGGCGAGCGCGGCGCCATCTTGGACCGCAACGGAGACGAGCTGGCCATGTCGGTTCCCCAGACGACCATCTACGCCGATCCCCGCCAGGTGAGCGATCCGCGGGCGGAGGCGACCTCGCTGTCTCCCCTGCTGGGCGTCAGCGAGGCGACCTTGCAGAACCAGCTCTCCGCCGACGCCGGTTTCGTCTATCTGGCGCGCACGCAGCCCAACGCGGTGGCCGCCGCCGTCGCCAAGCTCGATCTGGCGGGGATCTACAGTCTCCAGGAGCCCAAGCGCTTCAACCCTGCCGGCCAGCTCGCCCTGCCGCTGCTCGGCACCGTCGGTACGGCCGGCGCCGGCCTCTCCGGCCTCGAGGCCAAGTACAACAACGTCCTATCGGGCAAGCCGGGCAGGTTGGTCGAGGAGCTGGATCCCCAAGGCGGTCAGATACCTGGCGGCCTCCAGCAGTACCAGGCACCCGCGGCAGGCCAGGATGTCGTCCTCACCCTCGACGAGCCTTTGCAGTACGAGACCGAGCAGACCCTGGCCGAGGCCCTCGTCGCGGCCCACGGTAAGAGCGGCATCGCCCTGCTCATGGACTCCAAGACCGGTGATCTGCTGGCTGCCGCCAACCTGTCCATGCCCGACAAGGCCGTGCCCCCGACCACGAGCGAGCCCGCCGCGGTCCCCGTGTCGATCCCGTCTACCCCCGTGGCGGGAAACCCCGCCACCGGTTCGAATGTCGGTCCCCAACCCGTCGAGTCGCCCTCTGCGTCGGCCTTCACCGAGGTTTACGAGCCGGGCTCGGTCAACAAGCTGATCACCATCTCCGCTGCGCTGTCGCAAGGCGTGATAGTGCCCTCCACTCACTTCGTGATCCCGAACAGCTACGACGTGGCCGGCACCAAGTTCAGTGACGCCGAGAACCATCCCGCCGAGAACTGGTCAGTTACCGACATCCTGGCCAACTCGTCAAACATCGGGACGATCCAGATCGCCCAGAGGCTGGGCAAGGCCAATCTGCTCCGGTACCTGAATGCCTACGGCATCGGCAACCGCACCGACATCGCCTTCCCCGGGGAGTCGAAGGGCCTGCTACCGACCTACTGGTCGGGTACGTCGATCGCCACCGTGCCGATCGGGCAGGGGATCTCCGTGACAGCCGTCCAGATGCTGGCCGCTTACAACACGATCGCCAACGGCGGCGAATACATCCCTCCCCGCCTGGTCGAGGGCACCGTCGACACCCAGGGGAAGCTTCACCGGCTGCGCGCGCCGGCGCCCCACCGCGTCGTGACGCCCACCGTGGCCAACCAGATGCGCACCATGCTCGAGCAGGTGGTGCTGCATGGCACTGGCACATCGGCGTCGATCCCCCCCTACGACGTGGCTGGGAAGACAGGAACCGCTCTGGTGCCCAAGAACGGCGGTTACGAGTCCGGGCATTACGTGGCCAGCTTCGTCGGTTACGTCCCCGCCGAGAAACCGGCCATCACCGTCATGGTGCAGATCTACGACACACCCGACTACGGTGCGGCCGCATCCGCACCGGCGTTCGCGACGATCGCTCGCGACGCGCTCGGTGCGCTCGAGGTACCGCCGCAGCCGCCCCTGCCCCCCGCTGGCGGTGTCCCCCTGGCGAGCACCTCGTCAGCCAACCCCTTCGGCGAGCTCTCCTCCGGCCCACTGCCGGCGCCGGTACCACCTCCCCCACCCGTGGCACCGCCCGCCACGATCCCGGGCCGTGCCAGCCCGTCGCCGTCCACCTCTAGCCGGACCTGACGCCTCGTGCGACTCGACACTCTCGTCGCTGCCGCCCGGGAGCAACTCGGCGAGGAGGTCGCTCGAATCGTCGGACCCGGCACGGTCGAAATCGGCGCCGTCACCCACGACTCGCGCGAAGTGGTCCCAGGGACGTTGTTCGCCTGCGTGCCCGGCCGGCGGACCGACGGACACGACCTCGCCGGCGCGGCAGTGTCTTCAGGCGCGGTCGCCTTGGTCGTCGAGCACCGGGTTGCCGTCGACGTGCCCCAGGTCGTCGTCGGTTCGGTACGCGCCGCGCTCGGACCGCTCGCCGACGCGTTCTGGAACCACCCGTCGCGCCGGTTGGTAGTGGTGGGCGTCACCGGCACCAACGGAAAGACGACTACTGTCTCGCTGCTCGCGGCGATCCTGGAACGCCACGGTTGGCCGACGGCGACGATCGGAACCCTCACCCAGGCCCGCACGACGCCCGAGGCCCCTCAGCTTCAGGCGCGCCTGGCCTCGCTGGCGGATCGCGGCGTAAGCGCTGTTGCCATGGAGGTCTCGTCTCACGCCCTCGACCAGCACCGCGTGGATGCCGTGCGCTTCGCCGCCGGCGTGCTAACCAACGTGACCCAGGACCACCTCGACTACCACCAGACCATGGACGCCTACTTCGAGGCCAAGGCCCGCCTGCTCGAGCCCGGGCGCGCCGGCGTCGCGGTGATCAACGGGGACGACCCATGGGGGCGCCGCCTGATCGACAGGCTCGCGGCTGCCGGCCATCCCGCGGTGACCTGGCAGATGAGCGACGCCACCGGGATCGAGCTTCGGGCTTCGGGCTCCCGATTCGTGTGGCAGGGCCGGCCGATCGACTTGCGGCTCCCGGGAGCGTTCAACGTAGCCAACGCCCTCGCCGCCGCCACCTGCGCCCGCGCCCTCGGCGTTTCCGCCTCGGCGATCGCCGGCGGCCTGTCGTCGGTCGTTCAGGTGCCGGGACGGTTCGAGACCGTCGATGCAGGCCAGCCGTTCACCGTGCTCGTCGACTACGCCCACACCCCCGATGGGCTGGGCCAGGCTTTGTCGGCCGCCCGCCAACTGACCCGAGGGCGGCTGATTGTGGTCTTCGGGGCGGGCGGCGATCGCGATCAGGCCAAGCGGCCCCAGATGGGTGAAGTGGCGGCCCGTGTTGCCGACCTGGTGGTGTTGACCTCGGACAACCCGCGCGGTGAAGACCCCCAGGCGATCATCGACGCTGTGTTTGCCGGCGCGGCGGGTCCCGGGCACGTCCTCGAGGTGCCGGACCGGTCCGATGCCATCCGCACCGCGCTCGGTGTCGCCGGCGACGACGACATCGTGGTCATCGCCGGCAAGGGCCACGAGAAGGGCCAGGAGATCGCCGGCCGGATCCTGCCGTTCGACGACGCAGACGAGGCACGTCGCCACCTCGAGCGGATTGTCCGCTCCCGCCTTGGTCGAGACGACCAGTGAGAGGCCACGGCGGATGACCGAACTGGTCCTGGCTGCAGGCGTGTCCCTGATCGTCTCCATCCTTTCCACCCCTCTGCTCATCAACTGGCTCCGCCTGCGCGGCATCGGTCAGCAGATCCGCGAGGACGGTCCCCACCTTCATCGCACGAAGGCGGGCACGCCGACCATGGGAGGCATCTCGATCGTTTTCGCGGCGATGGCCGGTTATCTCATGGCCCACATAAGCGGGACCTTCACCGACCGCGGGATCGTCGGCGTGCTCACCATCTGCCTGGTTTCACTCGTCGGCTTCGCGGACGACTGGATCAAGGTCACCCGCCAGCGCAGCCTGGGCCTCAACAAGCGGGCCAAGTCGGCCGGCCAACTGGTGATCGCGGTCGCGTTCGCCGTCGTCTGCGTCACCGTCCTGCACGTCGACACCCACCTCTCCTTTACCCGCTACACCTCGCTCGGCATCGCCTTGGGCGCAGTGGGATGGTGCATCTTCGCCGTCTTGGTGATCCTGGGGACGACCAATGCCGTCAACCTGACCGACGGACTCGACGGCCTGGCCGCCGGCTCCTCGGCTTTCACCTTTGTGGCGTTCGCGGTCATCGGCTTGTCACAGTTCAAGCATTTCAGCCTTTACCGCAACCCTGCCGCCCTCGACGAAGCGACTCTCGCCGCCGCCCTGATCGGGGCCTGTGCCGGGTTCTTGTGGTGGAACGCGGCACCCGCACGCATCTTCATGGGTGACACGGGTTCGCTGGCTATCGGCGGCGCCGTCGCGGTGCTGGGACTGTTGGAGAACGTCGACCTGCTCCTCCCCATCGCCGGCGGCCTTTTCGTCGTCGAGACTCTCTCGGTGATCATCCAGGTCGGGAGTTTCCGCCTGTTTCGCCGGCGGGTGTTCAGGATGGCGCCTATCCATCACCATTTCGAGCTTCTCGGTTGGCCCGAGACTACCGTGATCGTGCGGTTCTGGATTCTCGGCGGGTTGTTCACTGCCCTCGCGCTGGGCGCGTTCTACGGTGATTTCCTCGCTAAAGGAGGCGGCGGTTGACCCGCGTTGCAACAGGTTCAACGGGCGGTACCGGCGTGGGCCGGAGCGGGGTGGCCCTTTCCCCACCCCCGCGAAGGGCACGCACGGCGGCGCTGACGCGTACGGCGCCGGCGCATGCCACGCCCACGGCCCGGCGCAGCGGGCTCGTACTCCTGCTCGCCCTCGTCGGCGTTCTCAACCTGGTGGGTCTGGTGATGGTCCTGTCGTCGTCGTCGGTGGACAGCATCCGCCAGTACGGCTCGCCATGGCACTTTTTCGTCCGTGAGGTTCTCTGGCTCGCCGCCGGCGGGGCCGTCTTCGCCGTGGCGCTGACGGTCGACTACCACCGTTGGCGCCGGCTCGCCCCTGCCGCCATGGTCGGGACTGTCGTCGCACTGCTGGCCGTTCTCGTCCCCGGTGTGGGCGTGAAGGTCTCCGGCGCTTCCCGTTGGCTGGGCACGTCGTCGCTGCAGATCCAGCCGTCGGAGTTCGCCAAGCTGGCCTTGATATTTTTCGCCGCCGACGTCCTCGAACGCCGTTCCGACCGGGGCCGGTGGCGTTACCGCTACGGGCCGGTCGTGCTCATGCTGGTGGTGCTCGTCATTCTGGTGATGAAGCAGCCCGACATGGGGACGTCGATGGTGCTCGCGTTCATAGCCGTAGTCATGCTCTTTACCGCCGGCAGTCCGCTGCGCGCCTTGGCAGGCTTGCTCGGCGTCGCCACCCTCGCCGGCGTCGCCCTGGCGGTGATGGCCCCCTATCGCATGGCCCGTATCCTGTCGTTCCTGCACCCCGCGCGCGACGCCAGCAACAGCGGGTACCAGGCCGTGCAAGCGGCCACCGCCATGGGATCGGGGGGCCTGCTCGGCGCCGGCCTCGGGTCGAGCATCGCCAGCTGGGGCTACCTGCCCAACCAGCAGACCGACTTCATCTTCGCAGTGATAGGCGAGGAGACGGGACTGGTGGGCAGCCTGATCGTGGTCGGTCTTTTCGTCGGCCTGGCGCTGGTCGGGGTGCGAATCGCATGTCGGGCGCCCGACCGCTTCGGCGTACTCGTCGCCGGGGGGGTGACGGCGTGGCTCGTGGGCCAGGCGCTCATCAATATCGGCGCAGTGGTGGGCCTGCTCCCGGTGACCGGGGTGCCGTTGCCCTTCGTGTCCTACGGGGGCTCGTCGCTGGTCTTCTCGCTCTTCGCCGCGGGCGCGCTCGCCAACGTGGCCAGGTCGGCGTGAGCGAGACGTTCGCGGTCATCGCCGGGGGGGGGACCGGCGGCCACGTGATCCCCGCCATCGCTATCGCGCGGGCCCTCGTCGACAGGGGCCACCCCCGCGATTCCATCCATTTCGTGGGGTCGCGGCGGGGAATCGAGGGGCGCCTGGTGCCCGCCGCCGGCTTTCCCATCACCGTCCTGCCCGGGCGTGGCCTCGTTCGGGGCATGGCCCCGGCCAACCTGGCAGCGGCCTCGGGCATAATCGTGGCGGTGATCCGGGCTGTCGCCCTCCTCGGGCGCCTTCGCCCGTCTGTGGTGGTGTCGGTGGGTGGCTACGCCAGTGTCCCGTGCACCGTCGCCGCTAGCGTCTGGCGGATTCCCCTCGTTGTGGCCGAGCAGAACGCGGTGCCCGGGGCGGCCAACCGGCTGGCGGGAAAAGTGGCAGTCGCCGCCGCCACGTCTTTCCCCGGCACCGCCCTGCCCCGGGCCACCCTGACCGGTAACCCGGTTCGTGCAGAGGTCCTGGCTGTCGACCGAAGGCCCTCCGGGCGCGCCGCGGCGCGCGCCGAGCTGGGCCTACCTGCGGAGGGAGCGGTGATCGCGGTGGTAACCGGATCTCTCGGGTCGCGGCGTGTCAACCGGGCCGTCGTGGAGCTGGCCGAACGCTGGGCCGACCGGCCGGGCGTGGCCATCAACCACGTGATCGGCGAGCGGGACTGGGCCGAGCTCGGCGCCCGTGGCGCCCCCCAACCGGGCCTGCAGCCGGTCGAGCAGCCCGGTCAGCCGGCCGGGCTGTTCTACCGGAAGGTGCGCTTCGAGGAACGGATGGATCTGCTGTACGCGTCTGCCGACGTAGCCGTCGGGCGGGCGGGGGCCACCAGCGTGGCCGAGCTGGCCGTGGTCGGCCTGCCTGCCGTGCTCGTGCCTCTTCCCGGGGCCCCCGGCGACCACCAGACCCGCAACGCCCGCAACATGGAGGCCGCGGGTGCTGCTGTCGTCGTGCCCGACCGCGAGTGCGACGCGCAACGCCTCGGCGCCGAGCTCGATGCCCTCCTGGGCGATCCGGTGGCCCTCGTGCGCATGGGTGAGGCCGCCCGCCGCGCCGCCCACCCGGGCGCCGCCGACGCCGTTGCCACCCTCGTCGAGAAGCATTCCCGTGGCTGAGCGCGGGGTGGCGACGCTGCCTGATCTCACCGTGCCTCGCCGCATCCACGTGGTCGGCATCGGCGGCACAGGGATGAGCGCCATTGCGACGGTACTGGCGGCCATGGGCCACCGGGTCACTGGCAGCGACCTCAAGAGCTCGCCGAGCGTCGAGCGTCTGACCGGCCTCGGCGTGGTTGCCCACATCGGCCATGACCCGGCCCACGTGGTCGACGCCGAAATGGTCACCGCGTCGACCGCAGTGGCCGCCGACAACTCCGAGCTGGCACGAGCCGTCTCCCTCGGCATTCCCGTGCTACGCAGGGCGGAGGTCCTGGCGGCCATCTGTGCCACCCGGCGCACCATCGCCGTCGCCGGCACCCACGGCAAGACCACCACCTCGTCGATGCTGGCCCTGATACTCGCCGACGCCGGCCTGCGGCCCTCGTTCATCATCGGCGGCGACATCAACGAGATCGGCGCCGGCGGGGCGTGGGACCCGGCGGGGGAGTGGCTGGTGGTGGAGGCCGACGAGAGCGACGGCACCTTCCTCGAGCTCGGCGCAGAGGCCGTGGTTGTCACCAGCGTCGAACCTGACCACCTCGACTTCTACGGCGACGTCGGGAGCATGGAGGAGGCCTTCGACCGATTCCTCGCCGCCGCCCCCGGCGCGCGGGTGGTGTGCGCCGACGACGCGGGCGCCACCCGGCTCATGACCCGGCTCGCCGACGCGCAGGGCGCGTCGGTCATCACCTACGGCACGGCCCAAGGCGCTCGCTACCGCATGACCGAGCTAAGCACCGACCGGGCCAGCGCGTCGTTCGATGTCGTTGCCGGCAGTGGGCGCCTGGGGCGGGTGCGTCTGGCCGTTCCAGGTGTGCACAACGCCCGCAATGCCATGGCCGCGGTGGCCATGGCCATGGCCGTCGGTGCCGATTTTTCCACCGCCCAAAAGGCGCTCGGCCGCTACGGCGGCGTGGCCCGCCGGTTCGAGTTCCGGGGCCAGCTCGACGGCGTGACCTTCGTCGACGACTACGGGCACCTACCCAGCGAGGTGCGCGCCGCTCTCGGCGCGGCCCGCGCCGGGGGTTGGGACCGCATAGTGGCCGTGTTCCAGCCGCACCGCTACTCCCGGACAGCCGCGCTTTGGTCCGGCTTCGCCGACGCGTTCGAAGACGCCGATGTCGTGGTGGTGACCGACGTGTACCCGTCCGGCGAGGCGCCGCGCCCCGGCGTGACGGGCCGTCTCGTCGCCGACGCCGTCGCCGCGGCCCATCCCGATCGGGACGTGCGCTACCACCCCGGCCACGAAGAGTTGGTCACTGCCCTGCGGGTCCTGCTGCGCCCCGGGGACCTGTGTCTGACCCTCGGTGCAGGCGACCTGACAGTGGTGCCGAGCGAGCTGCTCGGCCAGACAGGATGACGACCTCAGGGGCCCGCGGCGTGCCGGCGGGCGCCGATCCCATGGCCGGTGCCGATCCGGCGGCTGTCGCCGATCCGGCGGCTGTCGCCGAGGCGTGCAGGCTCCTCGGCCCCTTGGCTCGGCGCGACGGCGTCCTCGGCTCGCTCACCACCTACCGAGTGGGCGGCCCCGCAGCCGTGCTGGCGTCGGCGAGCCGTACAGAGGATCTGGTGGCGGTCGCCGGCGCGGCGGCGGCCACGTCGCTACCCGTCGCCGTGGTGGGGAGAGGGTCCAACCTGCTCGTATCCGATGCAGGCTTTGCGGGCATCGCCGTGGTCCTCGACCCCGCCCCCGGTGCGTTCGGCGCCGTCGCGATCGACGGAGAGGTAGTGCGCGCCGGTGCCGCGGTACCGTTGCCCGCCCTGGCCCGGCGCAGCGCCGACGCCGGGCTCACCGGGTTCGAGTGGGCCGTGGGGGTGCCTGGATCGGTAGGCGGGGCGGTACGCATGAACGCCGGTGGCCACGGATCTGACATGGCCGCCTGCTTGTTGGGTTGCCGCAGGGTCGACCTCCACGCCGGGGGGGCGGTGGCCTCCGTGCCCGTGGCCGAGTTGGCGCTCGGTTACCGGCAGTCGGCCATTGCCAGCCACCACGTGGTGATAGACGCCGATCTTGGTCTTGCGTCGGGGGATGGGGAGGCGAGTCACGAGACCATCCGCGAGATCGTCAGGTGGCGGCGCGACCATCAACCCGGAGGACAGAACGCCGGATCGGTATTCACCAACCCGGCCGACGAGCCTCTCGGCAGATCGGCAGGATGGCTGATCGACGCCGCTGGCATGAAAGGGCACCGGTTGGGGAGCGCCATGGTTTCGCCAAAGCACGCCAACTTCATCCAGGCCGACCCCGGTGGGTCCGCCGACGACATCGCCCGCCTCATCCGCCTGGTCGGTGACGTGGTCGCGGCCCGCTTCGGGGTCCGCCTGCACCCCGAGGTGCGCATGATCGGATTCGGCGACGACGGCGGCGCTCCATCGCGTCGAGGGCCCGCAATGGGTTCGCGATGAGCATGTCTCCTACGCAGGAGACGCTCTTCCCCTTTCAGCGTCCCCCCGTCGATCCCCGGATGCGGGCGCGCTGGTTGGCTGCGCGCCGGTCCGAGGGGCGCCGGCGCCTGCGCGCCGTCGGTGCCCTGGGCCTGATCGCGGTGCTCGGGGCGGCGTGCCTCGGGGTGCTCGAATCACCCCTCTTGTCGGTGGCCCATGTGAGCCTGCGCGGCGCCCGCCACGAATCAGTGGCGCAGGTGAGGGCGGTGGCGGGTCTGACGCGGGGCCGTCACATGATCAGCGTTGACCCCCCCGCTGCCGCCAGGCGCCTCGAGACCTTACCGTGGGTGGCGAGCGCGACGGTCAGCCGCCACTGGCCCGACTCGGTCGCCGTGGTGATCGACGAGCGTGTAGCTGTCGCTCAGGTGGCGGTCGCGCCAGCGTCCAGGTCGGCTCCGTCCCCCGTCGCCGGTGCGGGCCCGACAGCGGTACCGGGCCGGATGGGACTGGTCGACGCCACAGGGCGCGTGCTGTCATGGGTGAGCACAGCGGTGCCGGGACTGCCCACCTTGGTCGGCGGTGGAACGGCCGGGGTTCCGGGCACGTGGCTCTCAGGCGCCGGCAGCGGACCCGGACGGGCCGGCTTTCCACCCGAGGCGCCGGCATCGGGAGTGCCGGCCCTGCTCGCCGTGGTCGCCCTCCTGCCCGCGCCCGTTGCCTCGGATGTGCACCGGCTCGATGACGCGGGGGGTGTGCTCAGTGCACTCGTCGGCGTGTCGGGATCCACGACCACCACGCCCGGCGTCGCGTCGGCGCCAGGCGGCCCTTCTGTCACAGTCATCCTCGGAGACACCAGCCAACTCGCCGACAAGGTCGTCGCTCTGCAATCGATACTCGCCCAGGTCGATCTGACGCAGGTGGGGGCGATCGATTTACGGGTCCCGGCCCGGCCGGCCTTGACCGGGACCCCTCGGCCCGGATAACGTCTAACGCATTGCAGGAGGTTGACATAACTCTTAAGTTGAGGTTGAGGTTTATGGTTGAGGGTGATCCGGGTTCTACCCGCCGCTGTCACATCTGCCTCGCCTCGGCCCTGATACGGCTGGCCTGCCTGCCAACACCGAAGTTCCGATGCACATGTCCCGTCCCTGTCCACCCTGCTGGTCGTCCGCTCCGGTTGCGGCCCGCCTGATTACCCATTTCCACCACGCCCGGCTGCCGGCCGGGTCGTCGTAGGGCCCTGGAGGCTGCAATGGCCGGTGCTGCCCAGAACTACATCGCCGTGATCAAGGTCGTCGGTATCGGTGGCGGAGGCGTCAACGCCGTCAACCGGATGATCGACGCCGGGCTCAAAGGGGTCGAGTTCATCGCCGTGAACACCGATGCGCAGGCACTTCTCATGAGTGACGCCGATGTCAAGCTCGACATCGGGCGCCAGCTCACCCGGGGCCTCGGCGCCGGAAGCGATCCCGGCGTCGGACGCCAGGCCGCCGAGGAACACCGAGAGGAGATCGAGGAGGTGCTCAAGGGCGCCGACATGGTCTTCATCACCGCGGGCAAGGGAGGCGGCACGGGCACCGGTGGCGCTCCCGTGGTGGCCGAGATCGCCAAGTCGCTCGGAGCGTTGACCATCGGCGTGGTGACACGGCCGTTCTCATTCGAGGGGCGCAAGCGGGCTCTTCAAGCCGACGAGGGGATCCAGACCCTGAAGGACAAGGTCGACACCCTGATCGTCATCCCGAACGACCGTCTGCTCACGGTGTCCAATGACAAGACCTCGATGGTCAACGCATTCAAGATGGCCGACGAGGTCTTGCTCCAAGGCGTCCAGGGCATCACCGACCTGATCACCACGCCGGGGCTCATCAACACCGACTTCGCCGACGTCAAGATGATCATGAGCAATGCCGGCACCGCGATCATGGGCATCGGTACCGCGTCGGGCGACGGCAGGGCCGTCACCGCGGCCAAGCTGGCCATTACCTCCCCGCTGCTCGAGGCGTCGATCGAGGGGGCGCGCGGGATCCTGCTCAACATCGCAGGCGGCAGCGACCTCGGCCTGTTCGAGGTGAACGAGGCCGCCGAGATCATCCATGGTGTGGCCCATCCCGACGCCAACATCATCTTCGGGCAGGTGATCGACGACACCATGGGCGACGAGGTGAGGGTGACTGTGATAGCCGCCGGCTTCGAGCGCTGGGACGGCGATCGCCCGGACGAGATCCCGGCGAGACAGTCGGCCGGCATCGGTCTCGGCCTGGTCGACCCCGACCCTGACCTGTCCGGGGTGGACGGCGATCTCGGACTCGACGACGACGACGACTTCGACGTCCCGTCTTTCCTCAAGTAGGCGCGGTGTCGGCCCTGAAAACCGTGCCGTCCGACGCCCTCGAGGCCGTGGTGTCCCGACGCCTCGCGGATGTACGCGCCCGTCTCGCCTCCGTGTCAGGTGGGCGCCACGTACGGATAGTGGCGGTGACGAAGGGGTTCGGCGCCGAGGTGGTGGCCGCCGCAGTTGCGTCCGGTGTGAGCGACCTGGGGGAGAACTATGCCCAGGAGCTACTGGCAAAGGCGCCGCGGGCGCCGGGCGGGGTCCGCTGGCATTTTCTCGGTGCCATCCAGACCAACAAGGTCGCCCGCCTGGCGCCCATCGTCGGGTCGTGGCATGCCGTTGACCGTCCTGGGGCCGGCGACGCCGTGGCCCGGCACCGCCCCGGGGCGGAGGTGTTCGTGGAGGTCAACGTCACCGGGGACCCGGCCAAGCACGGCTGCCGCCCGGCCGAGACCGACGCGCTGGTCGACCACCTCCGCGCCCGCGGCCTCGATGTGCGCGGCCTGATGACGCTGGCGCCGCCCGGAGATCGGTCCGGCTCCCGTGCCGCCTTTGGCCGCCTGGCCGGCTTGGCCCGCTCGCTCGGACTTGCCGAGCTGTCCATGGGTATGAGCGACGACTTCGAGGAGGCCGTCGCGGAGGGTGCTACGACGGTGCGCCTCGGCCGGGCGCTGTTCGGTGCGCGCCCCGGCGTACGGCCGGCGCGGCGATAGATTACGAGTTCGAGGAGGCACGCATGGCAAGTCTGGTTCGCAAGGCGATGGTCTACCTCGGCCTCACCGATGATGACTACGAGGAGTACGACGGGTACGAGGACCAGGTGGCCGTCGTGGCCCAACCGCCTCGGCGCGGCGTCATGGAGTCGATCGAGCCACAATCGCCCCAACTCGGTGGCGTGCGTACATTGCCCCGCGAGGCGCGCGACGACACGGGCAACGGTGTGACCGTGACGCCGCGGCCGGCACCAGTGGTGAGGCCCATCACCCCGATCCAAGGTGCGAAGGTATACGTCCTGGCGCCGACCCGCTTCGCCGACGCCCAGGAGATCGGTGATCGCTTCAAGAGCAACCAGCCGGTGATAGTCAATCTCGCTGCCGGCGACCGGGAGCTGTCACGGCGCATGATCGACTTTTGCAGCGGCGTCACCTATGCCCTCGGTGGCAGCATGGACAAGGTCGCCGACCAGGTTTTCCTGCTTACCCCGACCAACGTCGAGGTGTCGGCGGAGGAGAAACGGCGGCTCCAGGAACGCGGACTCTTTCGATCTTGATTGCCGTCCTTGGCTTGGCTTCAGGGAATGTCTTCTATGTAATCGGCCAGCTCTACGTGATCGTCCTCGTCGTGCGGGCGGTGCTCAGCTGGTTCCCGATGTCATCGGAATCGGCGCTGGCCCCGGTGGCACGGGTGGCCTTCGTGCTGACCGAGCCGGTCGTGGCGCCGTTCCGCCGGCTCATCCCTCCTATGGGCGGCCTCGATCTGTCGTTCCTGGTGGCCTTCCTCGTTGTGGAGGTCATAGTCCAAACGGTGCTCGTGCGCCTATAGCGCCGGCCCGTCCGCCGGCGCCGGCCGGCGGGGACCGGGCTTGCGGGGGGATTCATTTTCCGCCGCCCTCGACGATTGTTACCAAGCGCAGGGCACGCGCTACTACGATGCCGGTATGGACGTCTCGCCAAAGACCCTTCGCGAGGTCGAATTCCGCGAGAAGATGCGCGGATACCACCCCGAGGATGTCGACCAGTTCCTCGAGCAGGTCGCCGCGGGACTCGAAGTGCTCCAGGACCGTTTGCGCCAGGCTGTCGATCGCGCTCAGCGGGCGGAGTCTGCCGCGGCTGAAGCCGGTGGGACCGACGAGATCCTGCGCAAGACCCTCGTCTTGGCGCAGCGCACCGCCGACCTCGCCGTGCAAGAGGCTCGCGAGCAGGCAGCCCGCATCCTGGCCGGCGCCGAGCAGCAGGCCCAGTCGCTGATCGGGGAGGCCGAGGACCGGGCCCGGCGCGCCCACGACGAGTCAGTCGCCGACATGCGCGCCGAGCTCGGCCGCCTGGAGACCGTGCGCCAACAGGCACAAGGTGAGGTCGAACTCATCCGCCGCTGGGTGGACGATCACCGCCAGACGCTGACCGCGTCGCTCAGAGACTCCCTAGGCATGCTCGAGGGGGCCCAGGTGTCCTCGCCGCCTCCGGTCAGCCGGCCCATCGACCTGCCGCCGGCGCCGAGAGCGAACGCCGGTTTGTCGTCTGTCCCCATGAGCGGCGAGGCGGAGGATCATCCGACCGGTCCCGAGACGGTCGCGTGGCGGCGTGGAGACGACCGCGACAGCGGCACTGGCGACCCTTTGACATCGCCGCGCCGCAGACCTCCGGCCGGCCCGGCAGGCCAGCACCAGGGCCCGGCCGGCCCGGTAGGCCAACACCAGGGCCCCTCCGGTCTCCCGAGTCGGGGCGACGCCGGCGTTCGGCCCGATCCAGGCCGTGTCGATCCAGGCCGTCCAGAGCAGCCACCTCGTGGCGATACGCGGCACTCCGACGCTTCCTCCCGCCCGGAGTCGTTGGCGCCTCCCGAGGCGGCGGCGAGGGCCGAGACGGCGACTCGGGCCGAGGGGATGGGCCGCGAGGCGCCCGAAGGCCGGGACCGGGCCATTCGAGCTGTCGAGGAAGGGCCCAACGAGCAGGCACTCGACGATTTTTTCGACGACGAGCATTTCACAGACGAGCGCCGTTTCGGGGGACGTCTGCGTCGCCGGCGTTGATTGAGCTCGAAGCTCGAGCCAAGTCCGGAGCGGAGGTAAACCACCCGCTATCGTGCGGGACGATTCGTCCCCTCTGGAAGGTGATCGTGTGTTGCTGCTCATAACCATCGGCCTGGTGATCGTGGCCCTGGTCTTGCTCATCGTGGGCTTCGTCCAGCACACGCTGACGCTGATCTACCTTTCGATCGCCTGTAGTGCGGTCGCTGCTCTCACTCTGATCGTCTATAGCCGGCTGCAGAAGCGCCGGTCACTACGCCTCGGTGGTGCCGTGGTGACCGCCGATCTCGGCGACGGCGCCCGCGAGCCCGCTGATGCGTTCGCCGCCCGGGGCGCCCCGCCCGCGCGATGGGGCGACAACGTACCGGCTTCTGCGGAGCCGCCCTCTACCCAGGAGATGCCAGCCCCCGACTGGACTCCCGCCCCGCCGCCCCCGCCGGTGCCAGCCCCTCCGGTCCCGGCCGCGGTGGGAGCCGGCGTTCACGACGAGGAGGCTTGGGACGAGGAGCCCTTTGACGGCGACGACGAGTCCGTGTTCCCGATCGAGGACTACGACGACCTGCGGGTGGCTGAGATTCTCCCCCTGCTCGCCGAGCTCGATTCCCAAGAGCTCGAAGACGTCCGGGTTCGAGAAGCGAGAGGGAAGGCCCGCGGTACCCTGCTCCGTCGCCTAGACACCATGATCACCGCAGGAACGGCCGGCGCGGGCGCCATCAGTGTAGCTCCGCCGGCCGCGCCACCGCCGCCCTTCGTCCCGCCGGCGCCGGAGGAGACACCGGTGTCCACACCGGTGGCGGCGGACCTGCAATTCCCCATCGCCGACTACGACGAGCTGCGGGCGGGCGAGATCCTCCCCCTGCTCGGCGAGCTCGACCGCGACGAGCTGGCGGCGGTCGCCGATCGGGAGCGGGCCGGAGCAGCTCGCAGCACGATACTTTTCCGGATTTCCCGCCTCAGTCAGGTCGCCCCGTCCGGGCCTGCGACAGCGGATAGGGAAACCGCCATCACAACAGAGTCGCCGTTGCCGGTGGTCCCTGCTCCGCGGCCTGCAGCCGCGGAGGAAGGCGTCGTGGCTACCGAGGCCCCTGTGGCCGCCTCGCCGGCGAGCTCAGGCGCGCCCGCCCGGGCGGCAAGGGGGAGGAAGGCGGCCGCCTCGCCGAACGGTAGAGCGGAGAAGGCGGCGCCGAGAAAGGCCAGGGCGCCGCGCAAGGCGGCGCCTGTGCAGGAGGCGGCGCCGGTGAAGGTGGCGGAGGCGCCGAGAAAGGCCAGGGCGCCGCGCAAGGCGGCGCCTGTGCAGGAGGCGGCGCCGGTGCAGGAGGCGGAGGCGCCCAGGAAGGCGGGAGGGCCGAGAAAGGCGGGAGGGCCGAGAAAGGCGGCGGTGGCCAAGAAGGCGGTGGCCCCGTCGGCGTCTCGGCCAACCAGGAGGGCAGCCGCCGAGGCTCCCGCAGCACCAGCCACCAATGTTGCGGTCGCCAGCCCGCCTGTCGCGTCGCGGGGCAGGAAGAAGGCGGCTGCCGGACCCGTTGCCGCCCCGGCGAAAAGGGCGCCGCGCCAGACCGCGCCACCGGCCGAGAAGGCAACGGCGCGGAAGAAGGCGGCTGCCCCACCGGTCGGCGCGCCGGCGAAGCGGGCGCCGCGCAAGATCGCGACCCCGCCCGTCGCTTCCCAGGGACGAAAGAGAGCGGACGCCGCTCCGGTTGTCGCCCCGGCGAAGCGGGCGCCCCGCAAGACCGCCCCGCCGGCCGAGAAGGCGGTCCGGGCCAACAAGAGGGTCCGCTGACCGCCACTGAACCGAGCAGGCTCAGCTGTTCCTACGGGTCACTCTCAGCCACACTGATTGTTGCGTCGGCAACACTGCATTGACCCAGCCGCCGGAGTCCGCCGGCTCGGCGGACTCCGCCAGCGCGTCCAAGAGTTCCTGCTGAGCTGACCCGTCGCCACCATCGCCTGCGGACAAGTATGCGCGCCTCACGCTCACAGGCGCATCAGCGACAGATCTCACATCCAGATCGGTGGAGAGGGTCTGTTCGGCTACCCACGACCGGTGGGCTTCGACGGCCTCGGCCACGTCCGCAGGCGCCAGGAGCTCGGCCCGGATGCGATCGGTGACGTCAAGGCCCTCGTCGCGGCGCCGGTTTTGTACCGCCCTCACCACATCGCGGGCCAGGCCTTCGGCGACCAGGTCGGGGCGTAGGTCGACGTCGAGCACGACGAGGCATTCGGTCCCGGCCAGGGAGCGGCTGGTCGCAGGATCCTGGGGCACCAGGCGCATCTCGAACTCGCCGCCCTCGAGCACGGCAGCACCGACTCTGGCGCGGCCGTCGCTTCCCAGCTCCCAGTCGCCGGCCTTGGCCGCGGCGGCGACTGCCGGCGTTTGCGCGCCGAGGCGGGGAGCGGCCACCTTGAAGGCGACGGTCAGCTTGCGGTCCGCCACCTCGTCGACGGCGCCGGTAAGGATCACTTCCTTGACGTTGACCTCCTCGGCGATCAGGTCGGCCAACGGCTCGAGGAGGGCGGCGTCCGGAGCGGCGACCGTCAATGACGCCAACGGGAGGCGCGCCCTGCGGCCCTGAGCCTTGCGCACGGAGTGGGCGGCGGAGCACACGTCTCGCACACGGTCCATGATCGCCACGAGGTCGGGGTCGCCAGGAAGGTCCGCCGGGTCGGGCCAGTCCGCCAGGTGGACGGAGCGATTTGACGTGAGACCCCGCCACACCTCCTCGGTAACCATCGGCAGGAGCGGCGCAGCGACCCGGCACAGGACCTCGAGGACGGTGCCGAGGGCATCGAAGGCGTCCTGACTGGACCCCCTACGGCCCTGCTGGTGGCCTTCGGGGCCGGCCGGGCCCTGCTGGTGGCCTTCGGGGCCGGCCGGGGCCGGCTCGACCGGGGCGGTTTTGGTGCCCCAGAAGCGCTCCCTGCTCCGGCGGATGTACCAGTTGTTGAGGGCGTCGAGGAACGCCTCGATCGCGCCACATGCCCCGGCCAGGTCGTAGTCATCCATGGCGGCACTCACCGCCACCACCAAGTCGTGCGCCTTGGCCACGGCGTAGCGCTCGAGCACCCCGCCGGGAGCAGCACGCCAGTCGCGGGACAGTTCCGCCCGCCGCCCGTCGGCATTGGCGTAGAGCGAGAAGAAGTACCAGGCGTTCCACAGCGGCAGCAACGCGGCGCGCACGGCATCGGTGATGCCCCGCTCGTCGGCGACCAAGTCACCACCACGCACGACCGGCGACGACAAGAGAAACCAGCGCATGGCGTCCGCCCCGTGCTCCTCGAACATCGCCGCGGGATCGGGGTAGTTCCGGAGACGCTTGGACATCTTCTGACCGTCCGAACCGAGGACGATCCCGTGGGCCAGGCACGTCTTGAAGGCGGGCCGGTCGAACAACGCGGTGGCGAGGACATGCAAGGTGTAGAACCACCCCCGGGTCTGGCCGATGTACTCGACCACGAAGTCACCGGGGAAATGCCCGTCGAACCACTCGCGGTTCTCGAAGGGGTAGTGGACCTGGGCGAAGGGCATCGACCCCGACTCGAACCAGCAGTCGAGCACGTCGGTCACCCGCCTCATGGTGGAGCGCCCCGTGGGGTCGTCGGGATTCGGCCTGGTCAAATCGTCGATGGCGGGGCGGTGCAGGTCGGTGGGGCGCACCCCGAAGTCGCGCTCGAGGTCGTCGAGGCTTCCGTAGAAGTCGAGGCGCGGGTAGGCGGGGTCGTCAGAGGTCCAAACCGGGATCGGCGATCCCCAGAAGCGGTTACGGGAAATCGACCAGTCCCGAGCACCCTCCAGCCATTTGCCGAAGGCTCCGTCGCGCACGTGTGCGGGCACCCAGGTGATCACCTGGTTGTTGGCGAGCATGCGGTCCTTGAGGGCGGTCACCCGGACGAACCAGGAGGTGACCGCCTTGTAAACCAGGGGCGTATCGGTGCGCCAGCAGTGCGGGTAACTGTGCACGTACGAGTCGGCGCGGACGAGAGCGCCGTCCTCGCGGAGGCGGCGGATGACCGGCTGGTTGGCTTCGAAGACCTGGAGGCCCTCGAAGTCGGGTACCTCGGCGGTGAACCGGGTGCGGTCGTCGACCGGGCAGATGACATCGATGCCGTTGGCGGCGCAGATCAACTGGTCGTCCTCGCCGAAGCCGGGAGCCATGTGCACCGCCCCGGTGCCCTCGTCGGTGGACACGAAATCGCCTGCGAGCACCCGGAAGGCGTTTGGTGCGTCGGCGAAGTACGCGAACAGGGGCCGGTATCGGCGACCCACCAGGTCGGCGCCGGCGACCGCGCCGACCTGCACCGCTCCCTCCAGCGAGGAGGCGTAGCCGGCGACGGTCCCCTCACCGATCACCACCCGCGCCCCGCCGGCGAGGTCGAACACCGAATAGGTGAGCGACGGGCCTACGGCAAGGGCCAGGTTGGAAGGCAGTGTCCACGGGGTGGTCGTCCACACCCACAACTGCACGGGTCCGGCGACCGGGGAGGGCGCGCCGGGATCGGCTTCCAGGGTGAACGCCACGGTCACCGCCGGGTCTTGGCGGTCCCGGTAGGCGTTGTCCTGGCGGGTCTCGAAGTTGGACAGGGGTGTCTCACACTCCCAGCAGTAGGGCAGCACCCTGTAGTTCTGGTAGAGGAGGCCCTTGTCCCAGAGCTGCTTGAGGGCCCACATGACGCTCTCCATGTAGGTGAGGTCCATGGTCTTGTAGTCGTTGGCGAAGTCGACCCAGCGGGCTTGGCGGGTGACGTAACGCTGCCACTCGTGGGTGTAGCGCAGCACCGAACTGCGGCAATACGAGTTGAAGCGTTCGATGCCGTACTCGGTGATCGGTCCCCGCCCCGACACTCCCAACTCTTTTTCCGCTTCCGTCTCCGCAGGAAGGCCGTGGCAGTCCCAGCCGAAGCGGCGCTCCACCCGTTGGCCTCTCATGGTGCGGTATCGGGGTACAGCGTCCTTGACGTAACCGGTGAGCAGGTGCCCGTAGTGGGGGAGCCCGTTGGCGAAAGGGGGGCCGTCGTAGAAGACGTACTCGTGGCCCTCCCCACCCTCCGCCCCGCTCGGGGATCCGGCGTGGCGGGCTGCCACCGACGCAGCGAAAGTACCGTCGGCGGCCCACCATGCCAGGATCGCTGCCTCGATGGCGGGGAAACTGGGCTTGTCGACCACTTCGGGATAGGGCGCAGCGCGCTCGGTGGGCATCGCTCCACGATAGAGGCCGCCGCCCGGCCAGCCCTCGAGTATCGGGACTGGCACGGGAACAACGCGCCGGGCGGAGTCGTTGCAGGCCGCGCGGCAACGCAGAGTGAGAGCGGTGCCGGGCGTGCTAGCGTGCGGCTCCCGCTCCGTGCAGAGACAGGTTGAAGATGATGCCGAGAGCACAGAAATCATCAGAGAAGCGGGCCCCCGCGAAGGCCGCGAGCAGGTCCACCAGTAAGCGCGGTGGCGATTCGCGGGCCAAAGACCCCAAAGCAGCCTTCCTCGCCGAGCAGCGGGCCCTCCTGTTGGAAGAGCGGGCCAACTACCTTCGTCAAGCTCAAGAGCTGAAGGCGCAGGCCGATTCGCTGGCGCTCGAGCACGAGCCGGGCGACGTGCAGTTCGACGAGGAGGGTGGAGAGGGTGGCACGTCCAACGTCGACAGGGAACTGGACCTGGTTCTTTCTGCCCAAGCCCTGAGCGCCATAGCCGAGATCGACCGAGCACTGGGCAAGATCGACGCCGGCAGCTACGGCCGCTGTGAGCAGTGCGGAAACGAGATCGTGGCCGCCCGCCTCCAGGCGCTGCCCCACGCCGCGCTGTGCGTGACGTGCAAGAGCGGGGGGCTGTCTTCGCGGCGTTGACGGCCACACAGGCCGGCCATCGGCCGTGGACGCGGGGAGCGACCATGTTGGCTCTCGCGGCCGTCGTGGTCGGCACCGACCAGATCACCAAGTCGTGGGCTCTGCACCAAATCTCGATGACCGCAAGCCACCCGGACGGACGTCACCTCCTCGGGCCACTATGGCTCACGTTGACGTACAACTCGGGGGCGGCGTTCAGCCTGGGGACAGGGATCACCCCTGTCCTCGAAGTCGTCGCCGCCGTCCTGGTCGCCGTGCTCTTCGCGTTCAGCCACCGGGCCAGCCGGCGGGCGTCGATGGCGGTGGGGATAGGTATCGCCCTGCTTCTCGGTGGGGCGGTGAGCAACCTCGCCGACCGTCTGTTCCGCCACATTCCTGCACATCCGGGTGCCGTCATCGACTTCGTCGATATCGCCCGGGTCGGCCACCACGACTGGTGGCCCGTATTCAACATCGCTGACGCCGCCATCACCGTCGGCGCCGTGGTCCTCGTCGTCGCCTTTGCCCGCTCAGGGGGCCGCTCGGGCCGGGTTTCCCGCTCAGGGGGCCGCTCGGGCCGGGTGTCCCGACCATGATCAACGAGCGGGTGCCGCCGGCCCTCGACGGGGAGCGCATCGACCGGGTGGTTTCCATGCTCACGGGCCTGGCCCGATCCGACGCCGCCCACATGGTGGACGACGGGAGGGTGTGCATAGGCGGCCGTTCGGTGCACTCCCGCGGCCGGAGGGTGCACACCGGCGAGGTCCTCGACCTCGACGTCCCCGGCGCCACTCCTGTCGAGGCGGTGGTCGCCGACCCAACGGTGGGGGTGGTCGTGGTGTGGGTCGATGACGCTTTGATAGTGGTCGACAAGCCCGCCGGGCTCGTCGTCCATCCCGGGGCCGGCAACACCCACGGCACCCTGGTGCAAGGGCTGTTGGCTGCCTTCCCCGACCTCTGGGCCATGGCGGTGGGTGAGGCCGCCGCCCGTCCGGGGGTCGTCCAACGCCTCGACAAGGGCACATCGGGGTTGCTGGTCGTGGCCCGCAGCGAAGATGCCCGGCGGTCGCTCGTCGCCCAACTGGGTGACCGGGCGGTGGAGCGGCGCTACCGCGCCCTCGTCGCTGGGACCGTGGAAGCGGGCGAGGGTCTGATCGACGCTCCCTTGGGGCGCGCTGGCACCGACCCCACCCGTATCACGGTGGCCGCCGGCGGCCGCGAAGCCCGAACCCGTTACCGGGTCGATGCCCGATATCGCCATCCGATCGACGCCTCACTGCTCGAATGCCGCCTGGAGACGGGCCGTACCCACCAGATCCGGGTCCACCTGGCTGCCATCGGCCATTCCCTCATAGGCGACGACCGTTACGGGGGACCTATTCTGGCGCCCAAAGGGCCAGCCGGACGCGGGGCGCCGCCAGCGCGGCCGTTCCTGCACGCCGCAGTCCTCGGCTTCGACCACCCCGTCACCGGCGAGCGGTTGCGGTTCGAGTCGCCGCTGCCCCCCGACTTGGTTGCGATCCTCGAGGCCTTCTCCGCCTGAGCGTCCCGCCGGCGGCGACCGCGACGACTCCGGCGTTTTAACACACAGGAATCACTCGCGGTGCTTGTGCGGTGCTACCTTCCGGGAAGTTCCTAGGGTCGTCGCCGGCTCAGGGGGCGCAACGAGACGGAGTCGGGTCATCGGGGGGTTCCGATCCCGCCGGTCAGCGACGGCACGGGAGGGCAAATGGTCTCGACCCAGCAGCGAGCAGCCGACAGCGACGGCCTGGACCGATCGGTAGGCCTGTTCGGCCTGCTGTGGACATCGGAGGGCTCGATAATTGGCTCCGGTTGGCTCTTTGGCGCCCTCACGGCTGCGTCCATCGCCGGCCCGTCGGCGATCATCGCCTGGTGCATCGCCTCGGTCATCGTGGTCATCCTGGCTCTGGTCCACGCCGAGCTGGGGGGTCTTTTCCCGGTGTCGGGGGGTACCAGCCGCTTCCCGCACTATGCGTTCGGAAGCTTCGCTGGAGCGACCTTCGGCTGGTTCTCCTATATCCAGGCAGCCACGGTCGCACCGATCGAGGTGCTGGCGGCCATCCAGTACATGTCCACCGCGTCGTGGGCCAGCGGTTTCTACAACGGCACAGACAACACGTTGACGGGCTCCGGGATCGCAGTGGCCATTGGTCTGATGCTGTTCTTCGTCGTCGTCAACCTGATCGGTGTGCGATGGCTGTCCCGGTTCAACACCAGCATCACCACCTGGAAGGTGTTGGTCCCCATCCTGGCCATCGTCGTGCTCCTGCTCACCCATTTCCACAGCGGCAACTTCACCGGCGGTGGCGGGTTCTTCGTCAAGGGTGCGGAGTTCAAGGACATCCTGATAGCCGTGCCCAACGGCGGGATCGTGTTCGCCCTCCTCGGATTCGAGCAGGCGGTGCAGCTCGGCGGCGAGAGCCGCAATCCAGAGAAGGATCTCCCCCGTGCCGTCATCGGCTCGATCCTCATCGGCGCGGTCGTGTACATCCTGGTGCAGGTCGCCTTCATCGGTGCCCTCGATCCCAAGCTGCTCGCCCAAGCTCATACCTGGACCAACCTCGCCGTTCCGGGTAAAAACCCGCTGCTGACCGCCCTCAATGCCGCGCCCTTTTACGCGGTGGCCAAGGTGGCCGGTCTGGCGTGGTTGGCCTGGATCTTGCGGGTCGACGCGGTGATCTCCCCCGGGGGCACGGGGCTCATCTACGTCACCTCTGGCTCCCGGCTCAGCTTCGGACTGAGCAAGAACGGCTACATCCCGGAACTGTTCGAGCAGAAGTCCCCTCGTACCAAGGTCCCGGTGTTCAGCATCATCATCACCGCAGCCATCGGCCTGATCTTCCTCCTGCCCTTCCCGAGCTGGAGCAAGCTGGTCGGCGTCGTCACCAGCGCATCCGTGCTGATGTACGCCGGCGCCCCGCTGGCCCTGGGGGCGCTGCGCCTCCAGAAGCCGGACATCACCCGCCCGTACCGGCTGCCGGCGGGCCACGTGCTCGCCCCCCTGTCGTTCATGCTCGCCAACTTCATCGTCTACTGGGCCGGCTGGAAGATCTACTCGACCCTGATGGTGGTCATGATCATCGGGTACCTCCTCATGGCCGTGTCGTTCGCATTCCGGCTCAAC
This sequence comes from Acidimicrobiales bacterium, assembly GCA_035552775.1. Taxonomy (GTDB): domain Bacteria; phylum Actinomycetota; class Acidimicrobiia; order Acidimicrobiales; family Palsa-688; genus DASZKW01. Next base: position 88,335 of record DASZKW010000019.1, read on the forward strand.
CCCCGCCAACCGGTCATCGACTGGGAGGCCGCCATCTGGGTGCTCCCCTACCTGATCGGCATGGGCGTCATCTCCTATTTGGGCGGCTTCGGGAAGGGAGGGATAATCGGCGGTGTCGGCGTGTTCAAGACAGTGCTGGTCGGCGGTAACGGCCACCTCGGGCTGTACTGGGACCTGGGGGTCGTGGCCCTGTTCAGCCTGGTCATCTACTTCGCGGCCATCGCCAAGCGCCTCCCCAGCCACAAGGTCGACGAGTACGTGAGGGACGTCTACCCCCCGCCCGTGGCCGAGTGAACTGACGCAGTCCACGGATCGGCTGATCAGCGCAGGCGGCGCAAGGTGAGTTCGGGCCTGGCCTCCGGCGGCACCACCCGGATCCGGGCGCCGGCGTCGAGCTCAGGGTCGATGACCAGATCGGCTACCTCTGGAAGCTCTTCGGCCAGCCTGCCAAGGCGGGCGACGAGGTCCACCAGGCCTGCCCGACGGGCACCCTTTCCTCCCGGCGCGCCCAGCGGGGCGCCCGGAGCGGCGCTCGCCGCGTCGCTGCCGCCGACGAGCACCTCATCGACGAGGTCGGCGGCGTCCACGTCGGTGAGGGGGAGGGCGCGCGCCCGTTGGTGGCGAACCAGGGAGGGAACCAGGGAGGACTGTGACCCCACCGGGGCGAGGGTGACGAGGGGGCCGAAGACCGGATCGTGGACCACGCCGGCCACGACTTCGGTGCCCTGGGGCTGCCGGGTGCCCGGCGCCAGTCCGTAAGCCTTCAGCACCCCGGCGGTGGCGTCCGCGGGCAGCCACACGTCGGCGGTGGCATCGGTGGCATCGGTGTCCGGCCGGCCCAGGGCGCCGCCGGCGTCAGCTTGTGCCAGCGCCTCGTCGATCAGGCGCCGGGCGTCGGCCGCGTCGAGCGGTCCGAGGTCCACCGGGTGACCTGGGGGACGCCGGAGCCACGACGCGTAGGCGGTGACGCGCCCCAGGGCCCGTGCCGCCGCCTCGGGAAACGCAAAAGACGGCACCTGGGGGGCGCCATCGGGTCCCAGAAGGTCCCGACGCCCGAGAGCGACAGGGTGGGAAGAGGCTTGACTGCTCCCACGACGGAGTCGTGGGATTCTGGGGCTCAGGCTGCCAGGACACCCGTAGGGTCCTTGGTCTTACTGCCGTCGTCGCCCTCCGGGGCTGCTGTGCCGGCGGTTTCAGTCCCGCCCGCCGACACCCCGTGGCGGTCCGGGTTCAGGTTCCTGGCCGCGTTGCGGTCGCGTCCGAGGACGAGGCCGCAACATCGACAGGAGTACACCCGGTCCGACAACTCGATGCGGGGCTTGGCTTTCGCCCCGCAGGAACTACAGCACTGTGTGGTATCCCTGCCGGGCAGGGGAACCACCCTCTTGCCCGCCTTGGCCGCTTGCCAGGCCAGG
>DASZKW010000020.1:0-7065 GCA_035552775.1 Acidimicrobiales bacterium
CTTCAAGTACCTCGAGGATCACCACGGCATCCACTGGCTGTGCGACTACCGCAAGCACATCGGCCCCGACCGCTCCAAGGTCGCCAATCCCGAGCGCGCCGCCGCCAAGACAGCACTCAAAATCGCCGAGGACAGCGTGGACCGCCTGGAGCGGACCATCGGCACGACCGCCACCGCCAAAAGCGACGACATCGCCGCCACCAACGCCGATCTCGCCCGTCTCAGCGCCGAGCTCGAAGCGGCCGGGGCCGTCGTCGACACCCCCCGCCAGATCCTCAAGCCCATCCCCGCCAAGATCCCTGCCACTGACCTCAACCCCGAAGCCAAGCGAGCAACCCTGCCCACCAACCGCCGGGCGCTGCAGATGGTCTGCAGGCTCCTCGCCTACAACGCCGAGCTGGACCTGTCCCGAGCGCTCAACGCCTACCTCGCCGACCCCGACGAGTACCGCGCCATCACCCGCCACCTCCTCCACCAGCCCGGCACCATCGCCTTCACTCCCAGCGCCATCACCGTCACCATCCGCCGGCCCGACGCCCCCCGCATCACCCGAGCCCTCCAACACCTGATCGACGGGCTCAACGCCAAGCCGCCCGAACTCACCGGCGACGGCCGCCCCATCACCTACCAGATCACCCCGAAACCTTGACCTCCTGCCACCCCGCCACTGCCGGAGGTCTGAGGCTGGACGAGGGACAAGTCCCGCCCGTCGCTACGCTGGGTGCGTGCGGGCCATGTTCACCTTGGTCGACGCGGGAGGCTCGGCTCGTGATCTGGCTGGCGAATGGAGCGGACCTGCGACACTCGCCCATCTGTTGTCCGCCGCCAAGGTGGAACTGCCCTATTCCGGCGCCGCGGTGTGGGTCGACGGTCACTCCGTTTCCCCGGACCAGCCCCTCGCTTCTGCCGGCGTTGTGGACGGCGCCGTCGTGTCGCTCGCCTACTCGGCCGCGGTCGCGCCGAGCGATCCCGCCGCCGACCTCCACCTGGCCGTGGTCGGCGGTCCGGGCGCGGGGCGCCTGGTTTCGTTAGGTGCAGGACGCCATGTCCTGGGACGAGCCCCTGAGTGTGACGTCCGAGTGGCCGACCGGGCGGTCAGCGGCCGCCACTTCGCCATCGACGTGGACTCCTCGGGCGCGGCGACGGTCGAGGATCTCGGTTCGAGCCACGGCACCACAGTCGACGGCCAGCGCATCAGAGATCGGGTTCCGGTGGCGCCCGGCCAACTCGTGGTCGCCGGCGAGTCGTTCCTCGAATTGCGCAGGGGCGCGGGAGCGGACGCCGTGTTGCACCGCACCGGTGACGGTTTCGAGTTGCGCCGGCCACCCCGCCTGCGCCCGGCCGAGATGACCGCCGAGATCGACTGGCCCGTCGAGCCCGCGCCACCGGGCAGCCACAACCTTCCCCTGGCGTCGGCCCTCGTCCCCTTGGCGATGGGCGGAGTCCTGTTCGCGGTGACCAAACAGGCCCTCATGCTGCTGTTCATGCTTATGAGCCCCGTGCTGGCGGTGACCAGCACGGTGACCGACCGGCGGTCGGGCAAGACCCGTTACCGGGCGGAGATGGACGCTTACCGTGACGGGGTGGTGGTAGCGGAGGCCGAGGTGGCCAAAGCTCTGGAGGCGGAGGCCGCCGTCCGCCGGGCCGCTCATCCCGACCCGGCCTCAGTGGCGGCCACGGCGGCCGGGCCCCGCCGCCGCCTGTGGGAGAGGCGTCGGGACGATCCTGACTTCGCCGAAATGCGGGTGGGTCTGGCCACCCTGCCCTCCACGGTGCGTCGACGCAGCAGCGGGCCATACGCGAGCGACTTGGACCCGATCGAGGTTTCCGCTGTGCCTTGTGTTTTGTCGCTGACCGAGACGGGCGTCACCGGCGTCGCCGGGCCACCGTCTATCGCTCCCGGTGTCGCCGCTTGGTTGGTGGCCCAGACGGTGTGCATGTCGGGGCCAGCCGACTTGCGGGTGGTTGTGTTGTCAGGCGACTCGCCCGACCCGGAGCAACGTTGGGGCTGGACCAAGTGGCTCCCTCACGTGGCCCCCGCGTCGCCGGGCGCGGCCCCCGGCATCGGCACCACGAGGCCCACCATCGAAACCCGCACTCGCGAGCTGGTCGAACTGATCGACCAGCGCCAGCGCGCCCGCGACAGCCACCGGGGCCGCCAGGGCGACGTACCGTGGCCGGCCGTGCTCGTGGTCCTGGACCCGGCCCACGACCTGCGCCGGGTGCCCGGGGTCGACACAGTGCTGCAGCGGGGACCGAGCGTCGGGGTCGTCGCCCTCTGCGTCGAGGACTCCGAGGGCTACCTGCCCGTGGAGTGCCGGGCCGTCGTCGTCTCCGACGACAGCGGCCGGGGCGTCGTGCGCCGCTCGGGTCAGCCGGATACCGCCGTCGCCCTCGATCGGGTGGACCCGGCGTGGTGCCAGATCCTCGGCCGGCGCCTGGCTCCCCTGCGCGACCCTGAAGTGCAGACCGTCGGTGGCTCGATCCCCGCGGCGGTCCGGTTGGTTGACCTGCTGGGCCTTGACCACATCGGAGCCGATGAGGTCGTCCAGGCCTGGAACCGCCGCGGGCGGTCGACCGCTGCTGCCGTGGGTGTGGGCATCGACGGGCCCGTCATCGTCGACCTCGTCCGAGATGGGCCCCACGGGCTGGTGGCGGGCACCACGGGTGCGGGCAAGTCCGAGTTCCTCCAGACGCTGGTCGCCTCCCTGGCGGTCGCCAACCGTCCCGACGCGCTCACGTTTCTGCTGATCGATTACAAGGGCGGCTCGGCGTTCCGGGACTGCGCCCGCCTTCCTCACACCGTCGGGGTGGTCACCGATCTCGACGGTCATCTGACGCAGAGGGCACTCACCTCATTGTCGGCCGAGTTGAAACGTCGGGAAGCACTGCTGGCTCGTGGAGGGGCCAAGGACATCGACGACTATGTGACCTTGGGTGAACCGGCCGGGCCGATGCCACGGCTGGTGCTGGTGATCGACGAGTTCGCCGGTCTGGTCTCCGAGCTGCCCGACTTCGTGACCGGTCTTGTCGGCATCGCCCAGCGGGGCAGGTCCCTCGGGATCCACCTGATCCTGGCTACCCAGCGGCCGTCGGGCGTGGTGAGCCCTGAGATCCGCGCCAACACCAACCTGCGGGTAGCGCTGCGGGTCACCTCGCCGGCCGAGTCGGTGGACATCATCGACGCTCCCGACGCCGCCATGATCGCATCCGGTACCCCCGGGCGGGCCTACGCCTTGACCGGCCATTCGTCGCTCAGCTTGTTCCAGTCGGCGCGCGTCGGGGGCCCGGCGGCGCCCACTGGGGCCCAAGGTCCCGAGGTGGCGCTGGCCGCCTTCGGATGGGCGCAAGCCGGTCGAGCCGCGGCCCTGGAGCCCGGCGGTGCGTCCGGGGCCGACCCGGCCGACACCGACCTGGCCCGGTTGGTGTCGGCGCTGGTCGATGCAGCCCAAGCCGCCGGGCTGCCCCGCCAACCCCAACCCTGGCTGGACCCGCTGCCCGAGGTGCTGCCCTTGGCGATCCTCGCCGCACCTGCGCTGATCGCCGTCGGGGAGGTCCAGGCCGTCCCCCTCGGCTTGGTGGACCTCCCGGCCGCCCAGGACCAGCGGCCACTCGTCTACCACCTGCCCACCGCCCGGCACCTGCTCGTGGGAGGAAGCCCCGGTAGCGGTCGCACGACGTTCCTTCGGACGCTGGCCGCCGCCCTGGCCGGATCCCACAATCCCGACGACGTGTGGATCCACGCGGTGGACTGTGGCGGTGGGGAGCTCCGCCGTCTGGCCGGCCTGCCCCACTGCGGGGCCGTCGTGACCAGGAACGAAGTCGACCGCACCGACCGCCTCCTCGCCCGGCTGCGCAGGGAGATGGACCGTCGCGGCGACCTCCTGGCCATGGGTGGCTTTACCGATCTGGCCGAGCAACGCGCCGCGGTGCCCGCGGCCGACCGCCTCCCGTACATGGTCGTTCTCATCGACCGCTGGGAGGGCTTCATGTCTGCCTTCGACCCCCTCGACGCCGGTCGGCTGGTCGACACCGTGCTCGACCTCGCCCGCGAGGGGGGATCGGTGGGGATCCGCCTGGTGATCACCGGCGACCGCTCCGTGCTGCTCGGCAAGCTTGCCGGGATGGTGGAGGACCGCCTGTGCCTGAACCTGGCCGAGCGGGCGGACTACTCGCTGGCCGGTCTCGACGCCCGAAGGGTGCCGCCGAACATGGGCCCCGGCCGGGCGGTGCGCAGCGACGACCAGGCCGAGGTACAGATCGCGGTGCCCGGCGACAGCGCCTCGGGAGCGGCGCAGACTGCAGCCCTGGCCGACTTGGTCCAGCGGTGGCAGGGGGACGCGTCCAAGACGGGCGCCGACCGCAGGCTTGGGCGCGCGTTCCGGGTTGATCCGCTTCCCGCCCGGGCGAGCATGGAGGAGGTGGCGTCGACCGTGCGCGATCGTCCGGCGTGTGCGACGTGGGCGCTGCTCGGCGTCGGCGGCGACGAGCTCGCCGCCGTGGGCGTGGACCTGTCGGAGTCGGGTAGCGGCTTCGTTGTCACGGGCCCGAGGCGCAGCGGACGCAGCACCGCACTGGTCGTGATGGCCACCTCCCTTCTCGAGGGCGGGTCGGCACTGATCGCCCTGTGCCCCCGCAACTCGCCGCTGCGCGCACTGCGGGGCCGAAAGGGGGTCCTCGGGATGCTCGACGGCGAGGACCCTCCGGTCGCCGAGCTTCTCGAGTTGCTCAACCGTGCCGCCGGGCCGTTGGCCGTGATGATCGACGACGCCAACCTCGTCCACAACTCGTCCGCCGCCGAACTGCTCGAGCGGGTGGCCCGCGACGGGCCGGAGCAGGGTCACGCCATGATCATCGCCGGCACACCAGACGACCTGCTGCGTCCCATGCGCGGCTTCATAGTTGAGGTCCGCCAGTCCCGCAGTGGCCTCCTGCTGTGTCCAGAGTCGCACCTCCACGCCGAGGTGATCGGGGCCCGGCTTCCCCGCAGCGCCGTGTTCAACCAGCCCCCCGGGCGCGGGATCCTGATCAGCGACGCAGGCCAGCTTCTGGTCCAGGTCGCTCTGCCCGCTGACAGCCCTCAGTCGGCCACGTGAACGGAGACGATCCCTAGTTGGTGACCATCCTGTCGATGCTGAGCAACTGGGGCGGCGACTAATCCGAAGCCTCGATGTGACCGCCCTGGGACACCAGAACTTGGACGAAGTCCTCGCGAATGCGCTTGGCGACCGAAATGCTCTTTGTCCCCGCGGCACCGGCGAACACCTTCAGCATGCCCTTGCCACCACTTCGAGACATTTCGTTACTCGCCACATGACTGAAGTCGATAAGCCAACGGTCGTCAGCGATCCGCACATAGACGTTGGGCAAGATCTTGGCTCGTTTGGGGAGTACGGCGGTGACCTGGTCGGTACGGGCTTGAAAAAGCACCGTGCCCGGCGACGGCGGTTGAAGGACCGTCAAGGTGCCGTCACGTATGGTAACTGCGCATCCCCGGACCTGGTTCGCCTGAGTCACCAGCTTGCGGTTGGCCAAGGCGACGGAGCAGTAGTTCTGGGCGAAGGCAGGCATGACATCAGCCTGCCAGGCTGCGGTGTCCAGGGTTTGGATGCGCCGAGGCCGGTATCTTGATTCGGTGGAACGCCTGATCGTCGGCTACCACCGCGACGAGTGCGGGGGGTGGGTGGCCCACCTCGACTGCGGCCACCGCCAACATGTCCGTCACCGCCCGCCGTGGCTCGACCGCCCCTGGGTCGAGAGCGTGGACGGGCGCGCCGGCCGTATGGGCGCTCCCCTGGTATGCCCGCCGTGCGATCGAGCGGAACCGCCCGACGGGCTCATCTGGTCCCGGTCTAGCGCAGTGTGGGACGAGACAACCGTGCCGGCCGGCCTACTCGGCGAGCATCATGTCGCCGACGGCATCTGGGGCCTGCTTGTCGTCGCCGAGGGTCGGCTGCGATCTACCAGTGGCGGGGTCGGACGTGGCCAACATCGTCAGCTTCGCCGACCGATACCCGGCCGTTGCCACCTTCACCATCGCCACCAACCGGCGCAGCCGGCCGGGAATCATCGCCGCGGCCAACCACTCGCCGAGTCCATACCGGACCGGCTTCCCAAGACCATGACCGCCCACCGCCCGCCCAGCGGAGGCGTCGAAGTGGTGGTGTGCAGCGGGAGGACGAGATTCGTGAGGCGGGATGGGTGGCGAGCCTCATTCTGGAGCTCGTTGAGGCGGGGGTCTCCTACCGGGACATCGCGGTGCTGGTACGGGGCAGAGCGGCGTACAGGCGCCTGGTCGACACCTTTCCACGTTCGACATCCCGGTCCAACCGGAGGCCAGAACGGGACTGTTCGAACAGGCGGAGGCGACGGTGCTCGGTCGTACCTACGCCTGGCTGGCTGACATCGAATGGCGGCCGCGGCGTGGGGCCGGGGCTGCGGTGGAGCTGGCAGGTCTGCTCGAGGAGTACCAGACGGTCTTCGAGCTGGAATCCGGTGCCCGCAACCGGCTGGCTCGGCGGTTGGAGGAGTGGAAGGCGGCGGTGCCGCGGTCGGACCGCAGCGCCGACTTGGTGAGCGAGCTGTACATATTGCTGGGTGAGCTGAGGGTGGGCACATGGAACCTCGGTGACCCGCTGGCGGTCAACCGGCTCGGGACCCTCGTCCGGTTCACCTCCCTCCTGGCCGACTACGAGCCCGTGCGGCGCCGGGCCCGACCGGACGCCGATGCCCAGGGAGAGGAGGTCGGCGGGCAGGACCGGGGCGACTGGTACTACCGGAACCTGGCCACTCACATCGTCAACTACGCCCAAGGCGTCTACGAGGGCTTCGACGGGGAGGCCGACTACGATCTCGACGCCGTCGACCTGACGACGGTGCAACGGGCCAAGGGGCTGGAGTGGCCGGCGGTGTTCATCCCGTCGGTAACGGCCAGCCGCTTTCCGACCACCCGCACCGGAGACGGCAGGAGTGGCTCGTGCCCCGCTCGATGTTCACGCCGGCCGCTACGAGGGCAGTGCCGCCGACGAACGCCGGCTGTTCTGTGTGGCGATGACCCGGGCCCGG
>DASZKW010000021.1:0-39239 GCA_035552775.1 Acidimicrobiales bacterium
GGCCCCACCGGCCAGCCCGGCCCCACCGGCCCGCCCGGCCCCACCGGCCCGCCCGGCCCCACCGGGCCGCCTGACCGCCCTGAACAGCCGGTCCGGCGCCGGGCGCTTGTGGTGTTCGGCACGCGGCCCGAGGCCATCAAGCTGGCGCCGGTCATCCTGGCGCTGCAGGCCGACCCCCGGTTCGAGCCAGTAGTGGTGACGACGGGCCAGCACCCCGAACTGCTGGCTCCCATCCTGGAGACCTTCGCCATCGCCGTCGACCACGATCTCCGTATCGGGCGCCACGGCCAGACCCTCGCCAGCATCACGTGCGCGGCTCTCGGCGGCCTCGACGACCTGGTCGCCCGGCTGCATCCCGACGTGGTGGTCGTCCAGGGCGACACCACGAGCACGTTCACCGGGGCCCTCGCCGGGTTCTACCACCGCGTGCCCGTCGTACACGTCGAGGCCGGTCTGCGTACCGGCGACAGGTACTCGCCGTTCCCCGAGGAGGTCAACCGCCGCCTGACGACGGCGCTGACCACCCTGCACCTGGCGCCGACCACCGGCAACGTAGCCAACCTGTTGGCCGAGGGCGTCGCCCGCGACGCGGTGGTCTGCACGGGCAACACCGTCATAGACGCTCTCCGCCACGTCGTCGCCCTGCCGCTGGTCAGGCCGGCGCCGGTCGTCGCCGAGGTCGAGGCTTCCAGTGCCCGGGTGGTGCTCGTCACCGTCCACCGCCGGGAGTCCTGGGGGGAACCTTTGACGGCGGTGGCCCGCGCTCTGGGCCGCCTGGCCCGCGCCCATCCAGAGGTCCTGGTGGTGCTGCCCGCCCACCCGAATCCCAGGGTGCGGGCCAGTTTGACCCCGGCACTCGACGGGATCACCAACGTGCGGGTCGTCGAGCCCCTCGACTACAGGTCCTTCGCCGCCCTGCTGGCGCGCGCCGTGCTCGTTCTCACCGACAGCGGAGGTATCCAGGAGGAGGCGCCCAGCCTGGGGGTGCCGGTACTGGTGCTGCGTGAGGTCACCGAACGGCCGGAAGCGGTGGCGGCCGGAACCGTTGAGATAGTCGGCACCGACGAGGCGCGCATCGTCGAAAGGGCGACGGATCTACTCGACCCCGAAGGCGCGTGGGCAGGACGGAGCCGGCCCGTCAACCCGTACGGCGACGGGCTGGCGGTGCCCCGCACGGTCGCCGCTATTGCTCACCTGCTCGGCGACGGCCCACCGGCACATCAATTCCTCGCCACCTCGCCCTGACCCGCCTGCGGCACCTGACCCGCCCGCCCCGCCTGGCCCGTCCATGGCCACTCCGGCTGGGTGATGCCCCTGTCTCTCCCGACCGTCACGCCCGCGGTGTTCAGGAAGCCTGATCGGTCGCCGAGAGAACGAGCCCATCGACCATCAGCGGGTCGAGTGTCAGGGGGTCGAGGCGTAGCCGAGCCGGGACGACGAGGCGATCTCCCCGGCGGGGAGCGAAACCGCCGGCGACCGTCGCCGTCCGGCCGACGGAGGGCATGAGGACGGGGCCGGTAGCCACGCGGACAGTCTTCTTCCAGTCGTGGCGGACCCTCACCATGCGGATGAACGCCCACCACACCGCGGCGTAGTGCATGTAGCTGTAAATCCAGTTGGCGACGCCCAGTCCCACAGCCTTGCGGCGGGAAACGTGATTTGCGGATCGGGACCGGTAGATAGGCCCCCAGACGAAGAACGGTGCCAGCCCGAAGAGCAGGAACAGCGGGAGGACGCCCCATGCGCCGGCGGAAAGCCAAGCGTCGAGACCACCAGGTTGGACCACGGCGTAGTAGGCCATCACCAGGAGCGAGGCGGCGTATACCAGGCCGCCGACGAGCTGTGACCAGGGAATGAATAGGAAGTAGGCGATCTCGAGTGCGCCGGCGGTGGTGATGGAGGGGCTGCGAAGGACCGGGCCCAAGTACCGGAAGCATTGCATCGACCCCTGTGCCCATCTGCTGCGCTGGCGGATGAGTGCCTTGAGCCGCGGCAGCCCTTCCTGTTCCACCCAGGCGTCGTGGCAGTACTCGGTGCGGCTGCCCGACAACAAGACGTGCAAGCCGAGTTCGAAATCCTCGAGGAGGGCCCCGTGCCACGGGGTGCCGTGGGTCGCCGCGATCTTGTTCAGGGTGGTCAGGCGGGTGAACTGGCCGTTGCCCCCCATGCCCACACTCCCCGAACGCCGGCGGAGCAACTGCATGGCCGCGATGGGGCCACTGAATTCGAGATCCTGGAGGCGAACGAGCAGCGGCTGGCGAGACGTGCCGCTGGTCTCGGGTCTGCTCGTAACTCGTACCTGGATCTGTACAGCGCCCACGTCGGGGTCGGCGAAATAGTCCGGTCCGGCGATGACTTCGAGGGCGGCGGTATCGAGGCGTGCGTCGGCGTCGAGGACACCGACGATGAGGCGGTCGGTGTCGATGCCTGCCGGGAGGGAGGCCACGATCGCCTCCCATCCCACATTGAGGACGGGCCCCTTGCCCGACCGGGCTGCGGGAAGCTTACGGGTGATCACGTGAACCTGGCGGTGGCGCCGGGCCAGTTGGGCCAGGATCTTGGGGGTGGCGTCGGTCGACCCGTCGTCGACGCACCACAGCTGAGTCTGGGGGAAGGTGCGCACCAAGTGCTCGACGGTGGCGGTAATCACGGCCTCTTCGTCCAGGCACGGGATGACGAAGTGCCACGAAAACTCCTGCCCATCCCCCACCGCACCGGGACGATGGCGGAGGAAGGGCAGGATGATCATCGTTACGTAAGCCACGAAGCTCACGCAGAGCATGAACGCCGCAGCGTTCAACAGCCCGAGGAGGAGGGTTCCGGTCACGCTGAATAGCCTCCGCTCACGGCTGCGCCTCCGCGCACGGCCGCAATGCTTTCGTTCACGGTCGCACGCCTACACTCACGGCCGCACACCCCTGTTGGCGGCGGCCCCACACTAATTCCCGGCGGGCTTAGGCTCGGCCCAGCCGTTGGCGCCGGCGGTACCAGGGCACGGCCACCACGGCCATGAGGCCGAGGACGCCGGCCGCTATGGGGAGGGACTTGGCGGGCATCACCGAGGTGTTGCCGGCGACCTGGACGTTGGGGCCGCAGGTGACGTTGCCGATGCTCAGGTTGATCGTGTTGAGAACGCTGAGCGAAAGGGCGGTGGCCTGGATCTCGCCGGTCTGGGGGGTGCTCTGGTTGTTCAGGCCGAGGGAGAGGAGCAACGCGCTCTGGGTGGTTCCTGGCGCCGGGTTTACCGGAATCGTCGCGAGTGTCTGGCCGGCGAAGGTGAGGGTCGCGTCGACGAACTGGGACTGAGCGGTGGGGGTCCCGGTCGAACTGGCGAAGCACTCTTCCAGGATGGCCGTGGCCCGCAGGGTGACCAGGTTCGGCAGCACGATGGTGATCCCGCCGGCTCCCCCGCCAGAAACTGCGCACGTACCGTCGTTACCGATCTGGATGCTCCCACCCGCACCCACCAGCCCGGCGCAGGCCGCAGACGAGCCATCTCCGAATGCAACCGCGGTCTGGGCCAACAGACCTGCGGTGATCGTGGACTGGGCGCCGAGCAGGTTGAGGGTGCTGCCGGAATTGGTGACGGTCGGCTGACCGCCGGGATTGCTGGCGCTCACCGTCCCGGAGTTCACGATCGAGGCGGTCCCTAGTTGAAGGTTGAGGGCGTTGGCGGTGGCAGTGGACGTGTCTGCCCACGCCGCGGTTGCGCTGAAGGTCAGCGCCACGGTGGATACGGCCGCGACCGCTACCAGGCGGCCGAATGCTCGGGGACGGCTATATGAATGCACGTGACCTCCACAGGTCTTGATAAGGGCCGCCCTGGGCGGATGAATTGGACAAAACACAATGAACGGGACGACAAGGTAAATGAGACAGATCCAGATGACTCGGACAGAGCAGATGAACCCGACAGGTCATTCGGTCACCGCCGTGTCCGTGCGGTGATGGGTGCCGCCGGCGCCCGGCCGGGGGCGGTCGCGGACCATGAGACCCACGAAGATGGCCACTCCGACGGCGACGCCGAAAGTGGACAAGACCCCGCCGGCCAGTACGTGGCTACGGTCATAGCCGGTCCGGGACCCCCAGATACGCATGCTCTCGCCGATGAGCAGGAGTCGCAACTGGTTGACTATCCACACCAGCACGCTGGTCACGATGAGGGCGAACAGGCCCCGGCGGATACTGACACGGCGAGAAAGGAGCAGGCCGGCACTGATGAAGAAGAAGGGGGCGATGAGCAGGGCGGCGGTGCACCCGGCGGCGATGCTGTAGCCGACCCAGTGGTGACCCTGCACGAACGCCACCGTCGACCCCGTGGGGCGGGCGTGGGTCACGGCCGTGAGGCGCAGGGCGATGGCCGCCACGTTGGCTTCAAGGGCGCGCATGTGGCCCTCGGTTAGCAGCAGGGCCACGCCGCCCAGTGCGATCACGGCGGCGGCGATGCGCGAGATCCTCAGCCGGTCGCCGCCGGTAGTGGCGACAGCGAGGGTCACCGCGTGCCGCTATCGGCGTTGGCTCGACGCACCATGGCCATCCGAACGAGGATCAGCCCCAACACCATGGCTATAAGGGCGACGATCGTGAAGCCGATGACCGGGAAGCCGGTAAAGGCTAGGCCCGTGCCCGTTGCAGCGCCAGCACCGCCAGTCACCACCGGACCCCGGAGCCCTGACCCACCACTTAGCGTGTACATCCGGCTCCTCGCTGCAAGTTAGTAACGGACCCCAGGGCGGCAATGCCGTCCCCAAGACGGCCAACCCGGTCACACCTTACCCTCTTGGGACAAAACATCAACTCCTCTCCGTGGGCACAGAAATTTCGGAACCGCTGACCCGGTGGGATCCTCAGAGCGGCGACGGGCCGGACCCGAAATGCTTGACTGTGGGCATGCACGCGGCAGTCTTGGTGGTCGACTGCATTCCCACCTCGGCGTCGCCGTCGGTGCACCGGGCGATGCCGTGAGCACTGCCGGGGACGTCACGGCGCGCGTGTCTCGCCACGGCGGCCTGCACGCCCCAAGAGCCTCGGTCGGCCGCCGGGTGTGGACCGCCTGGCGGCGGGTGCCGGTGAGCTTCCAGGTTGTCGGCCTGATCGGGGCCGTCCTCATCTTCCTGTTCATCCGCTTCACGGTCGACGACGCGTTCATCAGCTGGCGCTACGCGCTGACCCTCGTCCGCAGCGGGCAATGGAACTACACGGCAGGCATCCCCCGGGTCGAGGGGTACACCGACTTCTTGTACACGGTGGTCGCCATCGTTCCCGCCGCCCTCCACATCCCGATCGAGCTGTTCTACAAGGTGGTGTCGCTGCTAATACTCGGCGGCTACCTGGTCGTCGTGCGTCGGGGGGCCCTCGGCCGGACTCAGAAGCTCGCGCTCGCCGCCATCGTGTTGTGCAACCCGGCCTTCATGATCATGCTCTTCTCCGGACTGGAGACGGTGTCGTTCAGCTTTGGCGTGGCTCTGCTGTTCGCGCTGGTCTACCGCAACGGCGGCCTGGGCCGTCTGGGCTACGCCGTCGCCTTGGCGGTAGCGCTGAGCCGTCCCGAGGGCGTCGCCTTCGCCGGTATAGCCATGTTGTGGTCGCTCGTAATTACCCGTCGGCGGGCCCAGTGGGTGGGATTCGCCGCCGTGGGCGCGGCCTGGTGTGTCTACTGGCTGGCGCGCTGGAGCTACTTCGGTTTCTTCTGGCCGGGGGCCTATTACATCAAGGCAGGCAGCCGGGGCGCGGTGTCCGTTCAGGTGGTCAACGTCCTCGACGGCCTGGTGCCTGCCGTGGTCGTCGCAGGCCTGGTGCTGTTGGTGGCGGCGCTGATCCCCCAGATCGACCGCAGGGCCGTACGCCATCTGGTGGGCACGCCGCAGGACACCACCCCGCTGGTGCTCGCTCTCACCTCGGCCGCGGTCGTGCTCGGGCTCTACCACAGCTCGAATCTGGAGATGGACTTTGTCAACCGATTCCAGTGGCAGCTGCTGTTTCCCGTTGTCCTCGTGGCCCTGTCTCGCCCGCTCGGTGCCAGGACCCGGCTCAACACGGCCATCGCCGCCGGCGCAGGATCCCAATCCGCCGGCGCAGGATCCCAGTCCGCCGGCGACGGGCCGCCGCGCCTCACGGTGCGCTTTACCACCCGCCGCGAGAGCCGGCCGATGCCGTCGCCGGCAGAGTTTTGGGCTCTCCTTGCGCTCGTGGTCGCCACCGTCACCGCCCTCGCCGACGAGCCCGGTCGCTTGGGCCAGATAGCGGTTACCGGTGCGGCCATCGTCGTGGCCGTTGCCGTCATTCTTCGCGCTGCTCTTGGTAACCAGGCGGCGACGATACTCGCGGCCGTTGCTCTCGCCGTGGTGGTGTCGTCGTCGACGGTCGGTGAACTTGTCACATGGGGTGCCTACCGGATCCGCCTCCAAAACGCCCACCAGGCCCTGGGCCAGGTGATCAACGCCGCGCCGTTCGACGGGGCCGTTGCCATCGGCGACGCCGGTCTCCTTCCGTTCAAGCTGCACCAGCCGGTCATCGACCTCGGAGGCTTGGCCAGTGCTCCTCTGGCCCACGGCACGCTCACGACCGCGGACCTGGTGAAGGACCACCTCGATTTGGTGGTCGCCCTATCCGGCAGCCCCGCGGCAGGGAGCCAGTGGTCGGTGGGAACGGGCGAGGTCGTCTTCGTCTACATGCTCGACCAGCACTGGCCCTCGAGCGGCGGGCCACCCTTCAACAACGGGTACTGGCTCGATTACTGGATCAACCCGGCCGTCAACACTCCCAAGTTGGATGCCGCCATCGCCCGCGTCACGGCCCGCGCGATCACCGAGAACCTCCAATCCGACAGCACCATCCTCGGCAACCATCTGTTGGATTTCCCGTTCCTGACAAACACCAATAGCTAAGCCCCGGGCTTGGAGCCGTAGAATCCGGCGTTGCCGAAGGTGAAGATCCCCCCGTCGGCGGCGACGAGCCAGTAGCCCTGGCCGGTCGGGGTGGCGGCCATGCCGACGACGGGTTGGTTGAGCCTTTCGGATCCGGTTGAGCCGTGGTAGCCGGCGTCGCCGAAGGTGAAGATCCCCCCGTCGGCGGCGACGAGCCAGTAGCCCTTGCCGGTCGGGGTGGCGGCCATTCCGACCACCGGCCGGTTGAGCCGCTCGGAGCCGGTCGACCCGTCGAAGGGGCTGTCGTAGGTGAAGATCCCGCCGTCGGACGCCACCTCCCAGTAGCCGTACGTGGCGACGTCGCCGGCCATGCCCACCATGGGCGCGCTGAGCCTTATGGCGCCGGCCGACCCCTCGAAGTGGGCGTCGCCGAAATTGAAAATGCCGCCATCTGAAGCCACCAACCAATAGCCGCCGCCGTCAGTCGAGCGGGACATGGCGACAATGGGCTTGTTGAGCGCCTTGCCGCTCATGTCGCCATAGGCGGTGGCGTCACCGAAAACGCTGACGATTCCCGCCTGGTTCACCATCCAGTAGCCCCTTCCGGTGCGGGTGGCGGCCATCCCCACGACGGCAGCGGTTTGCGGGTTGGCGACGGGGCCGTTCTGGCACGGGGCGAAATGGTTGGCGGTCGAGTCGTCGGTCTGCGAAACCATCGAGCAGCTCGGGTCGAGCAGCCACGGCGGGGTGCAGGACACCACCCGGCAAGAGATCCGCCCCGAGCAGCCGATCTGGGTGTTGCACTGCCCGTAGCGAAATTCGGCGCAGCCCACGTGGCGGTTGTCGCACGAACCGAGCGCGCACTCGCACGTCAAACCGTCGCAGCCGGGGCAGAACGAGCCGCCTCCGCAGCCGCACCCCTGGCAGATGCCCATGCAGTCGATGTAGTACCGGGCGCCCGCGCAATAAGCCGACCCGTCCGCTTTCCACCAGCCGCCGGCGAACGTGCCCGGCGGACAAGAGTTCACCCCGTTGTTTATGGTGCAGCAGAACTGGGTGTAGCCGTCGCAGCACAACTGGTCGCACGAGCAGTTGCCGCTGGCGCACTGGCACACGAACGCATAGGCGGAGCCGGGTCGCAGCAGAAAGTCCACCGGTCCGACGGCCAAGGCGGTGGCGGCGAGGGTGGTCCGGGCCACGAAACTGCGGCGGGAGGTGCGCTCGGCGAGAAAGCCGCCGATGCGTTCGACGACGCTCACGGGGCAGTCCTCCTTGGTCGGCGGCCCGGCAACGGATGGGTGAAGACCAGCCAGGCCAGCCCGCAGGTGACGGCGGTGGCCAAGGCGAGCGGGAAGCCGGCCCACGGCTGGTGGGCGAATACCGGGCTGAGCCGGCCGGGACCGGTGAGTGCCCAGCCGGCGGAGGCCACGGCGGCGGCGGCGTCGAGCACGAGGTGGGTCGGCGTCGGCGGTGTGTCGGGGCGGCCGAAGCAGCCGCACGAGGCGATCGGCCAACCACGGCGCAGCGCGACGGCTACGAAGAGGAGAAAGGCCACATACCACGCGGCGACGGCGACGGGGGGCACAGGACCGGGTGCGGCGAAGGCGGCGGCGGCCACCGCCACCTCGCCCGCGGCAATGGCGCGAACGGTGCTCACCGACGACAGCAGGGGGCTGGTACCGAAGGCCGCCCGGAGGGCGCCGGCGGTGTCGGTCGGCTTCGCCAGCTTGGCCACGCCGGCCAGGCCGAGCAGCCCGGCGGAGGCCATGTAGGGCCCGGCCAGGGCGACGCTCATCCCGCCGTCCCCGCCGGTAGGGCCTCCACCCGGATGCTGCCGATCACCTGGTTGGCCCGTGAGCACAGCGCCAGGCGGTTGGCGTACGAGCCGATGACCGCGTACAGGCAAAACGCCCGCCCGCTTTCGCTGAAGAACCGCTGCACGCCCGCCTGCCCCCGCAGGACCCGCTGGAGCTGCTTGGGCCGGAACATGTCAGGCGTGAGCCCCGGCAGCCCCCGCGCCCCGAAGAGCTCGGAGCCGGCAGCCGCGGGCCCGAAGTCGAGCAGACTCACGAACACGTCCTCCGTCCCGAGGGTCTCGACAAGCCCGCCCCCGTAGTCGCCTCTGGTGGGAGGCAGGGGGACCGTGGCGGCGTGGAGCACGGCGAAGGTCTGCTCGCCAGCCGAGGGGGGACGGCGGTAGATGGAGGCCTCCCACCCCGGCGGCGGTCCCACCGACAGGCCTTGCGCTGCCAGGCGCGGGCGGCTCATCGAACGCCGCCGACGCTGGTGGCCGCCCGACCCAGCCGGCTCATCGAACGCTCCCGACACTGGTGGCGACCAGGACGGTGACGGCGAGCGCGCCGACCGTCACGGTGGCCCGCCGGCCGGCGGAGCCGAGGCCTACGAGGCGGCGGTGCAGGGAGGCCAGATCGGCGAAGCTGCGCGCCCGGCCACCAACCGGCAGGGGGAGGGCCCGGGCTAGCCCGAACGCGGCGCCGATGGCAGCGCCGGCGAGGGCGGAGCCGGCGAGCAGCTCGCCGGCGAGGGCGGCGTACACGGTGGCGCTGGTGACGATGGTTACCACCCCCACGCCGAGCTGGGCGCCGAAACCGGCCCCGTACGCCCAACCCCTGTACCGGCGGAGCCAGTCCTCGTTGACCTGGCGGTGCACGGTCGGCAACGGGAATCCCCCGGCGTCGCACACCACCGCGGCGGCGACCACCGCCGCCAACAAAGCGCCTCTTGGCGTCGCCGAGAGGGGCACGACCGACCCGACGGCGCCGACGGCTGTGCCAACTGCCGCCGCTGCCGCCGTCGACGCCACCACGTATGCGCCCACCGTGACACCCCACCGGTTGTTGCGTGCCCGCTCACCGAGCGGGCTGATGCTGGTCAGCATCGACTCACCTCAAGGTGACCAGGTGGAGCGCAGCCCGGCCACGACGGCGATGGCCACGGCGACGGCGACGAGGATGCCCGTCATTTCTTGGCTTCGTCGTGAATGGAGACACGGTTCGAAGGCGCAGGGTGCAGGCGGGGATCGCCCGGGAGTATGCCGGCGGCGGACAGCTCCGAGTCGATGCGGTCGCCCCGCCCGGCGCGAGGACCGGTCGTGGCATCGGCGACGGCGCTGGATACCAGGGTGCGCACCTGGTCCCACGTCGCCGCCGTGCCCTCACCCACCACCTTGGCGCCGGGACCTGACACGTAGACGAAATAGGGCGCGGCGGGCACGTCGTAATGCTCCCACGTATCGGTCGACATCACGACGGGGACGCCTTGGCCGCCCAGGTGGGAGAGGGTGCCGGCCGATTCGGCCTCGGGCCCGCGGGTCACCGCCACCAGGCGGGCCCCGCCGGGGACGTCGGGGGCCACACCGCGAAAGGCGTCCCAAAACCCACGGCACGTCGAGCAACCCGAGGTGAGGAAGGCGATCAGGGTGTCGTGGCGCACCGACGTCACCGCCACGCTCACCGCTTCACCGGTCGGGGTGACCCCGACGAGGTCGACGACATCGGTGGCGTCGGGGCGCCCAGGCGTGGGCCGAGCGCCCAAGGACACCGGATGGTTTGTGCCGGCGCCGGCCGGGCCGTGCTGGTGGCCTCCGGCGCCGGCCGGGCCGGGCTGGTGGCCTCCGCGGCCGGCCGGGCCGGGCTGGTGGCCTCCGGTCCCGCCCCCGGGGTCGAGGTTGACGCCCATGCCGTGCAGGGCACGCAGCACCTCGGCGTGGGAGCGCAACAGGCCGGCGACGAGCACGCCGAGCAGGGCGACGGTGACCACCACGGCTACGTCAACCGCGACCAAGGGATACCTCCGTCAAGGGGTGGTGGTGGTGAGCGGGTAGTTGATGGTCGGCGTCCCGGTGGGTGACGGACCGGTCCAGGCGATGGTCACCTTGGAAAAGCGTGGACCGTGCGCCGTCGCCACCGGGTCGGACAGGGTCAGCTTCGCGGCGTGGGGCGGCGTCGCCGGGGAAGATGCGCAACTCGGCTTGCACGGATTCATCAGCACCTCCGAGGTACCCACCGCCTGGGCGTTCACCCACTGGGTCCAGCGGATCTGGGTGGCGATTACGTTGCCATCGCCGCACGCGATGATGATCCGGGCCGGTTGGTACGCCCCCGCCCCGCAGTCGGCCACCACCGTCGTCGCCTGCCCGGCGACGGTGATCGGTGCCGTCACCGTGGAGTTCGGCCCCGCCGTCGCCGTGGTGGTCGAAGCCGATGTCGTGGTCGTCGTGGGGTGGCCAGCGGTCTGCACCGAGCCGCCGCCGCACGCCGCCAGGCTCACGCCCAAGCCAACTGCCGCGGCTGCCCATCGTTCGCGTCCCATCACCAAGTTCTGGTACCAGTTCCCGTCCGACGTTGTTGAGTGCTCCGCCGGCCGAACCCCAGGCTACAAGGCGGCGGCGGGCGGGGGTCGACGGCGGGAGGCGGCGGCGGGCCCCCCTTTCCCCTCCTGGTGTTCAATACCAGGCGTTCCTGCGCTCCAGGACCGCCTTGAGGCGGCTCGGACGGTCGGTCATGATCCCGTCCACCCCGAGGTCGAGCAGGGCGTCCATGGTCGCCTCGTCGTCGATGGTCCAGGTGTGCACGGCCAACCCGGCGCGGTGGGCGGCTGCGACAAAACGGCGGTCGGTGACCGGAACCCTCCTCGAGGCCATGGGGACCTGCGCCGCGGCCGCCCCCGACCACGCCCGGGACCAGCCGGGCCGGGTGCCGCTGGTGGTGGCGGGTAGGAGGCTGGCGAGGCGCAGGGCGGTAATGGCGCGGGGCCCCATCGCCGTGCACAGGCCCGGCCCGAGCAGCCGGCGCAGGGCGGCGATGCGACCGTCGGAAAACGACGTCACGCACACCCTGTCGAGTACCCCATCCTGGCGCAGGACCTCGGCCAGCGGGCCGACGACGCTCGGGTGCTTGGCGTCGATGTTGAACCGGGCGCCAGGCCAGGTGGACAGGACCTCGTCGAGGCGGGGGAGAGGCTGGTCCCCTTGCACCCGGACGCCGGCCAGCTCACGCCAGGTGAGCTCGCGGATGAGCCCGGGGCGCCCCGCCGTGCGCATCAGGGCGGGGTCGTGGCAGACGACCACGACGCCGTCGGCGCTGGCGTGGACGTCAGTCTCGAGGTAGCGGTAGCCGAGAGAGACGGCGCGGGCGAAGGAGGCGTAGGTGTTCTCCGGCGCCTCCGCACTACCGCCGCGGTGGGCAAAGGCGATGGGGCCCGGGTGGTCGAGGAACGGGTGGCGGGCGGGGCGCCCCTGGCCGCCCGCGCCGGCCGGCTGCGTCCGCCCCGCCGGCTCGCTCAACCGGGGTCGGCCTCGTGGCCGGGGCTGCGCTGCAGGCCCCGGTAGGCCTCCGATGCGGCGATGTCGCCCTGCACCACCCGGTGGATGACCCGGCAGATTGGCAGGTCCACGGAGTAGCGGTCGGCGAGCTCGGCCACGGTGGCCGCCGTTTTTACGCCCTCGGCGACCATGTTCATCTCGCCCAGGATGTCGGCGAGCGGGCGGCCGGCGCCGAGCTGCTCGCCGACGTAGCGGTTGCGGCTGAACGGGCTCATCGCCGTGGCCATGAGGTCGCCCATGCCGGCAAGGCCGGCGAGGGTCGCCGCGTCGCCACCCATGGCCACACCGAGGCGCGTGAGCTCGGCGAGCCCGCGGGTGATGACCGCGGCGCGGGTGTTGTCGCCCACCTTCAATCCCTGGGCGATGCCGGCGGCGATGGCGATGACGTTCTTCAGGGCGCCGCCGATCTCGCAGCCGACGACGTCGTGGTTCATGTAGACACGGAACACCGCCGAGCGCAGCACGCCTTGCAGGGCGGCGGCGACGCCGGGGTCCTCGGTGGCGATCACGCTCGCCGCCGCCTGCCCGGCGACGATCTCGCGGGCCAGGTTGGGACCGGTGAGGGCGGCCGCCGGGTGACCCGGCAGCACCTCCTCGATGATCTGGGTCATGCGGGCCAGGCTGCCCTGTTCGAGGCCTTTGGTCAGGCTGACCACCGGGATCCACGGACGCACCCACGGGCTGGCGTCGCTCAGGACCTGGCGGAACCCGTGGGAGGGCACACCCACCACCACCACGTCGGTACCGGTCACCGCCTCCTCGAGGTCGGCGGTGGCGTCGAGGGTCTTGGCCAGGGTGACGTCGGGCAGATAGCGCCCGTTGGTGTGGCGGTCGCGGACCTCGGCGGCCACGCCCGCGTCGCGTGCCCACAGCACCGAGTCGTGGCGCCGGGCCACGATGGAAGCGACCGTCGTGCCCCACGAGCCGGCGCCGAGGACCGTCACCCTCATCGGCCCGGCACGCTACTCCTGCGCCGCGGGACGTGGCTCGGGCCGGCGCCGGCGGGACGTGGGTCGGGCCGGCGCCGGGCGCGAGGACCGCGGGCGCCGGCGGCAGGACCGCGGGCGCCGGCGGCCGGACCGCGGGCGCGGCGGCCGGACCGCGGGCGCCGGCGGCAGGACCCCGGGCACCGGCGCCCGACCATAGCGCTTCATTTCGAGCGGTCTGGGCGCTCTACTGTGCAGAAGTATTGGCTATATCCCAGGTTTCTGCACAGGCGGGAACACAGGCGCAGTTGGACTCCGGGGTGTGGCTCGTGCCGGCGCCGGCGGGACGTGGCTCGGGCCGGCGCCGGCGGGACGCGGGTCGTGCCGGCGCCGGTAGCGGGAGGACTGCCGGCGCCGGCCCGGTCCGGCTACTTGGCTCGGGGCTTGGTGGCGCTCGCCTTGGGGGCTGAGGCGGCGGGGGCGGCCGCGGCCAGGGCGCCGGTCAAGTCGAGGGTGAAGCGCTTTTGCTCCGCGACCACGGTCTCTACGAAGTCGAACCACCGGCCGACGACGGCGGCAGGCTCGGGCAGGTAGGCGGCGAGAGGCGCGGTGCGAGCCCGGCTGACGACGGGCTCGAAGGCCCCGGCGACGGCCTTGGTGGCGTCGACGATGGCTTCGTCGCTGGTCTTGAGGGCGCTCAACGACCACGCCTGGATGGTCTGGGCGGTGCTGGTGAGGGTGTCGGTGACGCTCATGGCAAATGGCTCCTTAAATATCCTCTGTCCGATCGCTCTGCGATCTGACTACGTGGCGTTGGGTTCGACCACGCTGCTAACTATAGCAAGCATTTTGCTTACAGCGACAGCGCGCGGTGGGCTGCGACCCATGGCAGCACCACCATCAGCCCGCACAGCGTGGGGTACAAACGGCGCCGCGCACCCAGCAGCACGAGCACTGCGAGCACGAAGACCTCGTCCAGGGACCGCAGATCGGACAGGCCTGACCAGTTTGCCGTGGACAGCGAGATGGCCATGACCACTACCAAGGCGAACGCGAGCTTCTCGTATGCGGGCGCTTCGGTCGAGCGTAGGGACGCGATGGCTTGGGCGATCACGACAACGAGGACCACGAACTCGCCCATCCAGATGTCGGTGGCCTGGTTGGCGATCGACAGGTTGCCGAGGTTGCGATGAAGGGCCTGGAACATGGCCTCGAAGGGGAAGGACAGGTTGCTCGTCGTGTCCTCGCGAAGGGGCAGGCTTGCCGTGGCCGCGAGCACGGTGAGCTGCCACGCCGCGAAAGCGACGGCGGGTAGGACCCAGGCGAGGTCGGCCCGGCCGGGACCCGTCCGGCGCCGGACCATCGCCGCCAGCCGGGTGAGCGCCAAGGCCGCGGGGACGGCGAGGGCTGGCTCTCGGGTCAGGGCGGCGCCGGCGAAGAGGAGCCCGGTGAGCACCGGCCGCCCGCGGCGGTTGGCGAGGATGCCGGCGACCAAGAAGGCGGCGGCGAGCGGTTCAGCCGTGTCGCGGGCGAGGCTGAAGACGAAGCCGAAGTAGCCCGCCAGCACGACGCCCCACAGGGCGTGGCGGCCGCCGTCACGGGAGAAGATGCCCCCCACCCAGGCGATGCCGGTGAGCGCAGCCACGTTGACAGCGATGAGCGCTTCGGGGACGAGCGATGCCTGGCCGGCGGACACCAGCCACGCCAGTGCCGGATAGCCGATGCGTTGGAGCCGGAACCCGTTGTCGAACGTGATGCCGAACGCGGTGTGCGAGAAGTTCAAAGGGCCGAGCGCCAAGCGGTAGTAGAACTGGCCGTCGTAGCCGTCCTTGGGAAGGATGGTGAGCCCGTGGGGCGTGGCCGCCGGGTTGGCGAATGCCCGCTCAGCCATCACGAACAGCGTGGCGTCGCCGTGGGCTGCGCGCAGCAGGCGGAAGGAGACGACTCCCAGGGCGCCGATGAGAGCCAGGGCGGCGGGGGCTGCGGGGCGGTCCGCCATGCTGGAGATGGCGGCGGCGAACACGCGTACACGGCTCTTGCCTGCTGGCGCGGCGAGGGCGGGGCGGAGGTCGTCGCTTGCCCGCATTGATCACTTAGTTCCCAAGATCCTGAGACGGTGCTGAGTATCGGCGAGGTTTGATCGTGAACTTTGGACTAAACGCGCGAGGATCGGGGAGTGACCCCCGCCGGTCCCACTCCCGCCGGTCCCACCCCCGCCGGTCCCACCCCCGCCGGTCCCACCCCAGCCGGTCCCACCCCAGCCGGTCCCACTCCCGCCGGTCCCACTCTCGCCGGTCCCACCCCCGCCGGTCCCGCGCCCGCCCTGCCGGCGGCCCTGGCGGAGATCCATGCCAGCGCCGGCGGACCCACGATCGGCGCATTCTTCGACCTCGACGGCACCGTCGTGGCCGGTTACACCGCCATGGTGTTCGCCGAGGACCGTTACCGGCGCCGGCAGGTCGGCATCGCCGAACTGGCGCGCACCGTGGCGCTGGGGGCGCTCGGTGCCGCGGGCAGGGCGACGTTCGCCGACCTCATCGCCCTCGGGGCGTCGGTCTGGCGGGGCCGGCCCCTGGAGGAGTTGGAGGCACTCGGCCAGCATCTGTTCGACACCAAGATCGCCGAGCGCATCTACCCCGAGGTGCGCGAGCTGGTGGTCGCCCATCAGCGCCAGGGCCACACGGTGGTATTGGCCTCGTCGGCCACGGTCTTCCAGGTCGCCCCGGTGGCGCGCGCACTCGGCGTCGACCACGTGCTGTGCAGCCAGCTCGAAGTCGTCGACGGGGTGCTCACCGGCAACGTCCTCGAGCCCATGATGTGGGGCGAGGGCAAGGCGACGGCGGTGCTGCAGTTCGCCGCCGAGCACGGCGTCGACCTGGAGGAGAGCTGGTTCTACGCCGACGGGGACGAGGACGAGGCCCTGATGCACCTGGTCGGCCACCCCCGTCCCACCAATCCTGGACGGCGCCTGGCCGCGGTCGCCGGCCGGCGGGGTTGGCCGGTGCAGCGCTTCGCCAGCCGGGGAGGGCGCAGCATTTCCGCCGCGGCCCGCAACCTGGCCGGCCTCAGCACCGTCGTTCCTGTCGGCGCCCTTTCGCTTGGCGCCGGACTGCTCAACCGGGACAAGCGGATGGCCATCGACCTGACCCTCACCCACTCGATCGACCTCTTGCTCGCCTTGTCCGGGGTGGAGATCAGCGTCGTGGGCGAGGAGAATCTCTTCGCTCACCGGCCGGCGGTTTTCATCTGGAACCACCGCAACAACTTCGATCCCCTGATCGTCGCCAAGCTGCTGAGGGGCGGTTTCACGGGCGTGGGGAAGAAGGAGCTGGGACGCGACCCGTTGTTCGGCACCGTCGGGCGCCTTTGCGACATGGTGTTCATCGACAGGGACGACACCGGCAAGGCCGTGCAGAGCCTCGGGGCCGCCACCAAGCTGGCCGCGCGGGGGATCTCGGTGCTCGTCGCGCCCGAGGGGACCCGCTCGGAGACCGGCGAGCTCGGCGAGTTCAAGAAGGGGGCGTTCCGCATCGCCATGGCCGCCGGCATCCCGGTAGTGCCAGTCGTGGTGCGCAACGCCACCGTCCTCGGCTCGCGCGACGCCAGCTTCATGCGCCCCGGCAAGGTCGACGTGGTGGTGCTACCCCCGGTCGACGTCAGCGGATGGGAGGTGCGCTCGTTGCCCGAGCGCATCGCCGAGGTCCGCCAGCTCTTCGTGGACACCCTCGACGACTGGCCGGGCACCTACAGCTGAGCCGCCCTCGACGACTGGCCGGGCACCTACAGCTGAGCCGGTGCTCCTGGCTTCGCCGCGGTCAGGTCGGCTGCGTAGGCGTCGAACACGGCCGGCGGGGTTACCGCCCCCACCCGCTTGGTGAAGGAGGCTTCGGCCATGGCCCCGATGACGTCAACCGCCCGAAGCACGGTCCGCAGCTCGGCGCCGAACGCCCGCCGGTCGTCGCCCACCCCGGGCCGCCCCTCGAGCAGCCCGCGGTTGGCGGCCAGCTGCAACCCGGTCGTGAACAACAGCTTGGAGACCGCTTCGGGGGCCTGCACCTCGCGCTGGAGGACGTACTGGCGCCCGAGGGCCAGGCACCGCCGGAGCACCGCCTCCTCATCGGCGGGTCCGTCCGCCGCGTCCGCCGACCGCTCGGCGATCACGTCGGCCACCACCATGTAGGCCTCGAGGAACGACCGCAGCGCCGTCGGCGAGCACAGGGGAACGAACGACCCGAGCAGCCCACGGGCGACATGGCCGCCGGCGCCCACCTGGGTTTCCCACGACGGGTCGTGGCGGGACATCTCCGCCGCCAGCTCCTCGTTGAACTCGACCTTTCCCGGGAAGAAGAAGTCGAACTTGAGCAGGTCCCGCAGCCTGGCCGCCTCGTACCAGAACACGGCGAGGGGCTCGTCGTCCGCCGCCGCCGCCCTGACCACGGCCAGCTCGCCGATGGCACTCTGCAGGAAGAAGTGGAGGATGGAGTTGCGGTAGAAGGCGGCCTCGAGATGGTTGTCGGGCTGGATGATGAACACCGGCTCGGATCCCTCCTCGTACACCGTCAACACGTGGTGGCGCCTGAGCTCGTCGAGGGCGGCGCCGAGGCCCCCCCAAGAAGACAGCCGCCGGGCGCTCTCGGCCAGGGGGAGCTGGCGGCGTTCGACGAAAGCCAAGGGGTCCTCGAGGGCGGTGGCGACTTGGGAGCGGGTGAGGGCCCGACCGCCGGCACCGAGGAGGGTGAACGCCACCAGGGCGGACGCGGTGATCGGTGTCACCCGGTTGATGCGCACGGCGACCTCGAACGCCATCTTCTGCAGGGCGAGCTGGTCCGGCCGGCCGGCGCCGCCGGTGATGGGCGGGGGCGGACCGAGGAACTTGCGCATGGACACGGGTTCGCCGAAGCGCACCGATATGCGACCGAAGCTGTCGCGCTGAGCTCGGATGTATTTGTACAGCCACGCCAGGTTCTCGACCCGCTTGATGCCACCGCGCGCCTCGTTGGTGTAGTCGCCGACCTCGTGGAGCTGGTCGTAGGCGATGGCGATGGGCAGCAGGACGACGTCCTCCGCCCTGCCCTGCCAGTAGGCCTCGGCCACGTAGGCGAGCAGGCCCAGGCGGGGGGGCAGGAGCTTGCCGGTCCGGGTCCGGCCGCCCTCGATGTACCACTCCAGGTTGAAGCGCTTTTCCACCAGGTAGCCGATGTACTCCCGCAGGGTGTAGCGGTACACCGGGTTGTCGGCGATCTTGCGGCGGATGAAGATGACCCCGGCGCGCCGCATCAACGGCCCCATGGGCCAGAAGGCCAGGTTGACACCGCCCACGGTGTGGCTGCGGGGGAACCCCAGCTCGCGGAACGCCGCAGGCATCACCATGGCGTCGAGCATGGACTTGTGGGTCGGCAGCACGACTGCGGGATGGTCCCGCAATGCCTGGCGCACCCGGGCCACCTGCGCGTCGTCGTAGTCGAGGTCCGCGTCATAGCCCTGGCTGTACACGAAGCGACCGAAACGGGCCATGAGGTCGATGAGCACCCGGCCGTAACCGGTGACCATCTCCTCCAGGTAGCGGTGTGCCTCGGCCGAGACCTCCTCGACGGGCCGGCCGAGATCGTGGGCCAGGTCGGACAGGCCGGACTGGAAGCGGACGCCTGAGGCCAGGTCCTCCCTAACCATGCGGGGCACCTTGTACTGGGCTCCTAATCGCGCTGCCTCGGCCCGCTCCATGCTGAGGATGCCCTGGAGGAGAAGGAAGTGGGGAAAAGAAGGGCCTTCGTTGCCTGACCCTGTCTGGTGCCGCCACCGCCGTCTCAGCCACGATTCCTTGGCCGCCCCGCCGTTGACGACGACATACCGCTCAGGCCGCCGCGCCAGCACCCGCTGGGCGGAGCGCCGCGGCCGGCGGGGATCGCCGATGGTGACCACGTCGCGCAGGCGAACGGACTGGCTGTCGCTACCGCCGGGAGTTGCGGTGCCATCCCCAGAGCTGTGTCCGGGGGGAAGCCAAGCCACCCGCAAGGGGGCCAACCACGGGTCGCCGGCCCGGTCGAGGAGGGCCGCCACGCGGTCCTTGTAGACGGCGAGGTCGGCGTCCCCACGGGGGCGCCGGAAGTGCTCGACGTGGACCTGATCGTGCCGGGTGCCCCCAGGGCGGTGCTCGCTTATCCAGGCGTCGATGATCTTGCGCTCGACGTCGGTCGCCACCTCGGTGACGAAAATAACGTCGTCTCCGTCCGGGACCGGCCACGAGACGCTCGGATCCGCAGCCCGCGACGAAGATGCCCCAGTACCCTTCGTACCAGTACCCGGCACCGTGCTCTCCCTCGGATGGTTGACCCGTTCTACACCCAACAGGTTGCCGCTTGGGTACGGTCAGGGGGTGCCAGGTCTCGACGTCGCCACCGCCAGGTTAGTGCCCGTCGCCGGCTCGTCCGGCTGGGTGGTCCACTTGGACCACGCCGTGGCCTTCGTGACCGGCACCGACGCGGCCAGCGTCGCAGAGTTGGTAGAGGTGTGCGCCGGCTCCACGAGCTCGGCGGAGGTGCTCGGCCGGGTGGTAGGGCGCCTGTCCACGACACCGGCGAAGGAGTGGCCGGGTTTCGCTCTCGTGACTTCGAGTGGGGCCGACGTGGTGATACTCGTCCACGGCGACGCCAAGGTGGAGGTGGAGAGGGCGGAGGGCGCCGACCTGCACCTGTCCGCCGACGACGCCAGGATGTGGTTCACCCGCGCCGTCTCGGGCGCCCGGCGGGTGCGACTCGGGCGTTCGGGCGACGACCACGCCGCCGGGGTCGCCGACCTCGTCTCGGGGGTACTCCCGGCGGACGGCGCCGTCCTGGAGCCCCGTTCCGCCGCCCAGATGCTGGCCGAACACGAGGACGAGGACCTCCTCGAGGTCCCCGCCTTCGTGGTCCCGTCGCCCGCGGAGGAGCCGGAGCCGAGCGGGCCGGCCGCAGTCGGTCCCGTCGGCGCTCCCGCCGCAGTCGGTCCCGTCGGCGTGCCCGCCGCCGGGGCGTCACCGGCCGGCGCCGGCCTGGCCGCAAGTATGGCGCCGACCATGATGGTGGCGGCGGAGAAGATGGCCGGCGAGACGAGGACCGCCAACCCCGACAAGGTGACGGTGACCGGTCGCTACTGCGGGCGGGGGCATTTCAACGCCCCCAACGACCGCTGGTGCCGGGTCTGCGCTCAGGCCCTCGCCCAGGACCCCGGCGGCGAGACGGAGGGGGAACGCCCGCCGCTCGGCGCCCTGGCGTGGGACAGCGGCGAGACCGATGTGATCACCCGCGACACGGTGGTCGGGCGAGATCCAGGCGGCGACGCCTCGGTGGCCAGCGGGTCTACCGCCGCCTTGAGCCCGAGCGGCCAGAGCGAGGGCATGTCGCGGGTCCATGCCGAACTGCGCCTCATCGGTTGGGAAGTCCTGCTCTCCGACCGCGGCTCGACCAACGGCACCTTCGTGTGGGACGAGGGTCGTCAGGCCTGGCACCGTCTGGAGCCGGGGGAGCGCTGCCCGCTCCACGTCGGGACGATAGTGGCCTTCGGGGAGCGCACGGCGACGTTCGAGTCAGCCGCTGGGTAGGGTCGGGGGCATGTCCGACCGGGCGGACTTCGCCGACCAGGCCATGGGGCACATGGCCTCGCTCTACACGGCTGCCCTGCGGATGACCCGCAACCCCGCCGACGCCGAGGACCTGGTCCAGGAGACCTACCTGAAGGCCTACCGGGCGTTCGGGACGTTCAAGGAGGGTACCAACCTCAAGGCGTGGCTGTACAAGATCCTGACCAACACGTTCATCAACTCCTACCGGTCCCGCAAGCGCCGCCCGGAGCAGACCGAGCTCGATGACGTCGAGGACCTCTACCTGTACCGCCGGCTCGGGGGTTTGGAGGCGGTGAGCCTCGGGCGCAGCGCCGAGGAGGAGGTCATGGAGCACTTCACCGAGGGCGACGTGAAGGCAGCCGTCGAGGAGCTGCCCGAGCAGTTCCGGATGGCCGTGCTGCTGGCCGACGTGGAGGGCTTCTCCTACAAGGAGATCGCCGAGATCCTCGACATTCCCATCGGGACCGTCATGAGCCGGCTCCATCGCGGAAGAAGAGCGCTGCAAAAGGCGTTGCACGAATTCGCAGTGCAGCGGGGACTGACACCTCCCGTCGCCGAGACCACGACCACCTGATGGATACCCGCCCCCCCGAACCTCCCCCAGCCCAGCCGGCGACCACGGCCGAGTGCCGTGAGGCGCTGGAGAGGCTGTACCACTTCCTCGACGGGGAGCTGACCGACACCCGCCGGGGGGAGATCCAGCGCCACCTCGACGACTGCTCCCCCTGCCTGGAGGCGTTCGACTTCGAAGCCGAGCTCAAGACGGTCGTCGCCCGCCACTGCCGCGACAGGGTTCCCGATCGTCTGCGCATGCGAGTGGTCATGGCTCTGGCCGAGGCATCCAAAGAGGATCTCGCCTCCGAATAGTTTTGACCCAACCACCAAGGGGCAGGAACACCCCCACCCTTAGGCATCGTTAGTAGGAGACATGAGCGAGCGATCTCTTGGAGGCCACACCCTCAGCGGCAGCGAGCGCCCGTCCAAGGCGTTCGCCAAGGACCGCGTGTGTCGGGAGCACGGCTGCACCACCCGGCTTTCGATCTACAACAACGGCAAGTACTGTTTCCACCACGAGCCCATGGCGGTCCCGCGCACGCGGGGGAAGAAGATCGCCTAGGCGGGAAGGCGGCGGGATAGCCAGGCGGGCGGGGATAGCATCGCCTGCGTGAGTAGCCGAGCGGGTGGCCGTGTCTGATCCCATCGCTTGGGACGTGGCCGAGCGCCTTGCCAGCCGGGTGGCCAACCGCAAACCTCCGCCCCCCTCATACGAGCTACGTGCCCTCGAGGCGGACTTCGCGGAGTTGACAGAACTGGCCGAGGAGTTGGTGGCGGCCGAGACGGGATTGCGCAGCCTGGCCGGTCCGGCGCGCGCCAGGGTCACCGACCGGGCGGGCTGGGTGGGGGCCAACGTGGCGTCCTTCCGCCGCCTCATAGGGCCCGTTGCCGAGAAGCTGTTGGCGTCCGCCATGGAGCATCCCAACAAGCTCGGCCCGATCTCGTTGACCCTGCCCCAGGGGATCAGCCGCCAGATCACCGGCACCCAGGTGGGGCTCCTGCTCGGCTGGATGTCGACGCGCGTGCTCGGCCAGTACGACCAGCTGCTCACCGAGGACGACCATCCCGAGGACCAGGACCTCGTGTACTACGTGGGTCCCAACATCGTCGCTCTCGAGCAGCGATTCGGCTTCCCCCCTCGCGAGTTCCGCCTGTGGATCGCCCTCCACGAGGTGACCCACCGGGCCCAGTTCACAGGCGTCCCGTGGATGCGAGAGCACTTCCTCTCCCTCGTCACGTCGACCCTGGGCAGCATCGACCCCGGCCCCAAGCGGCTCCTCGAAGCCCTGCGGCGCTCGGCCGGCCAGATCCGCGCCGGGCGCAACCCCCTCGACGACGGCGGCTTGCTCGCCCTGCTCGCCACCCCCGCCCAGTTCGAGGCCATCCAGGAGATCGGCGGGCTCATGAGCCTGCTCGAAGGCCACGGCGACGTGACCATGGACAGGGCGGGGGCGGACCGCATCCCCAACGCAAGCCGTTTCAGCGGCGCTCTCCGGGAGCGGCGCCGCCAGCACGGCGTGGCCAAGGTGGTGAGCAGCCTCGTGGGCATGGACGCCAAGATGCGCCAGTACGAGCAGGGCGAGCAGTTCATCGCCTCGGTGGAAGGCGCCGGCGGTCCCGACCTGCTGGCCCGGGTGTGGCAGGGCCCCGAGTGGCTGCCGACGTGGCCCGAGATCCGCGACCCCCAGCGCTGGATTGCCCGCGCCGGCTCGGGCCCACCCCCCGACCTGGCGGTGCTCAGCTCATGAGTGAGTTACGAAGGTGTGGCATTATCACGCACTTCGTAACGCACTCCCCGAAGCGCAGGACCTGTTGCCACGCAGCGTGTTTCCTGTTCTGGCTGACGAACTCTTAGAGCGGTGCCGGTTCCCGGGCACCGGCACCAGCGTGACCGCAGCCGTGTCGGGTGGTCCCGACTCGTTGGCCCTGTTGTTGCTCGCCTGCGCAGCCGGGTGCCGGGTCGAGGTGGTCCACGTCGACCACGGCCTGCGTCCCGGTTCTGACTCGGACGCCGACGTGGTCCGAGCCGCCGCCGCCCGCTTCGCCGTGCCCGTCACCGTGCACCGGGTGGAGGTCCCCGCCGGCGCCAACCTCGAAGCCCGGGCACGCGCGGCGCGCTACGCCGTGCTGCCCGCCGGGGTGCTGGTCGGCCACACCGCCGACGACCAGGCGGAGACGGTCTTGCTCAATCTGCTGCGCGGCGCCGGCCTCGACGGCTTGGCGGCCATGGCCGGCGCCGACGATTGTGCAGTAGGTAGTCATATAGACCACCTACTGCACAATGGGCCGCCCGTAGCCGGACCCCCCCCGGCGCCCCGGGTGCGCAGGCCGCTGCTCGGCCTGCGGCGGGCGGAGACCGAAGCTCTCTGCGCCGCCGCCGGCTGGGATCCGGTGCGCGACCCGACCAACGACGACCTCCGCTTCCGGCGCAACCAGGTGCGCCACCGCCTGCTGCCCCTGCTGGCGGAGGTGGGGGGCCGGGACCCGGTCCCTGTTCTGGGCCGCCAGGCCGCGCTGTTGGCCGAGGAGGCGGCGCTGCTCGACCGCCTCGCGTCCGAGATCGACCCATGCGACGCCCGTGCCCTCGCCGCCGCCCCCGTCGCTCTCGCCCGTCGCGCCGTGAGGGACTGGCTACGGTCAGGTGGCGACGCCGAAGCGCACCCGCCGTCGGGCGCCGAGGTCACCCGCGTCCTGGCAGTCGCCCGCGGCGACGCGGTGGGAACGGAGTTGAGCGGCGCTCGGCGGGTGCGCCGCTCGGCCGGCCGCCTCCGGGTCGAGTCCCCCGCACCGGGGCCGGCGGCGGAGGCTGGGCATTTCCCCCAACCTGGGCTATACCAAGGCGAGCGTTGCTGCGTCGACTCCCCGAGGAACGAAGGTCCAGGTTGACCGTCCGAGTCGGCGACAGCATTGTCGACGTAGCAACGCTCGCCTTTGTAGGGTCGGTTCACCATGGCCGCGCCCGACGATCCTGCCCTCGGGCGGGTTGTGGTCGGCAAAGACGAGCTCGGCCGTCGCATAGCCGAGCTCGGTGCGGCCATCACCGCCGACTACCGGGGCCGGCCCCCGTTGCTCGTCGGCGTGCTCAAGGGTGCGTTCGTGTTCATGGGCGACCTGGCCCGGGCCATCGATCTCCCCCTCGACGTCGATTTCATGGCTATTTCTTCTTACGGCAGCGCCACCAAGACCAGCGGGGTCGTGCGCATCGTCAAGGACCTCGACGCCGACCTCACCGGGCGCCACGTCATCATCGTCGAGGACATCGTCGATTCCGGGCTGACGCTCGCCTACCTGCGCCGCAACCTGGCCGCCCGCCACCCCGCCTCGGTCGCGGTGTGCGCCCTGCTGGTCAAGGACGGCCTGCAGCGCGTCGACCCGGAGTTGTCCTACGTGGGATTCCGTATTCCTCCCGACTTCGTGGTCGGCTACGGCTTGGACGTGGCCGAGCTCTACCGCAACCTTCCCTATGTCTGCGAGTACCGTGGCGGCGCTACCCTTGGGCGACCATGAAGAAGGTCCTGCGCAGTCCCTTCACGTACCTGATCCCGGCGTTGATCCTGGCCATCATCCTGATCGCCGTCCTGCGCAGCGGTCCCGCCCCCCAGACACTCAGCCTGGGGATCTACCAGAAGGATCTGGCCGCCGGCCAGGTGGCGTCGGCCACCCTCGACGACACTGCCGACAAGGTCACCGGCAAACTCGCCGACGGCGTCTCCTACACCGTTTCGTATCCTGACCGCTACACCAACACCCTGGTGGGTCAGATCGGCGGCCACGTGGCGCCGGCCCGGTTCTCCGACAAGCACTCTCACGGCTCCATCT
Source organism: Acidimicrobiales bacterium (assembly GCA_035552775.1). Classification (GTDB taxonomy): domain Bacteria; phylum Actinomycetota; class Acidimicrobiia; order Acidimicrobiales; family Palsa-688; genus DASZKW01. Next base: position 25,108 of record DASZKW010000021.1, read on the forward strand.
GGGCCAGCCTGGCCGCCACCTACCTTCCCCTCCTGTTGCTTTTCGGGCTTTTCCTGTTTGTGCTCAACTCCATGCAGGGGGGCGGCTCCAAGCTCATGCAGTTCGGCAGGGCGAAGGCGAGGACAGCCAACAAGGACCAGCCCAAGGTGACCTTCGCGGACGTGGCCGGCGCCGACGAGGCGGTCGCGGAGCTGACCGAGATCAAGGAGTTCCTCGAGGCGCCGGCCCGCTTCCAGGCCCTCGGCGCCCGGATACCCAAGGGGGTCCTGCTCTTCGGACCGCCGGGGACGGGCAAGACGCTGCTGGCGCGGGCCGTGGCCGGCGAGGCCGGTGTGCCGTTCTTTTCGATCTCGGGTTCGGACTTCGTGGAGATGTTCGTCGGAGTGGGCGCCAGCAGGGTCCGGGACCTGTTCGAGCAAGCCAAGTCCAACGCCCCTTCCATCGTGTTCATGGACGAGATCGACGCCGTCGGGCGCCACCGCGGCGCGGGCATGGGCGGGGGCCACGACGAGCGTGAGCAGACCCTCAACCAACTCCTCGTGGAGATGGACGGATTCGACGTGCGCGGTGGGGTGATCCTCATCGCCGCCACCAACCGGCCCGACATATTGGACCCGGCCCTGCTGCGCCCGGGCCGTTTCGACCGTCAGATAGTGGTCGACAAGCCCGACCTGGCCGGGCGGCGCAAGATCCTCGACGTCCACGCCAAGGGCAAGCCGTTGCACCCCTCGGTCAGCCTCGAGACCCTGGCCAAGCGCACCCCCGGTTTCACCGGCGCCGACCTGGCCAACCTGCTCAACGAGGGTGCATTGCTCACCGCCCGGCGCAACCTGCGCCAGATCGGCATGCGCGAGTGCGAGGAAGCCATCGACAGGGTGATCGCCGGGCCCGAGCGCAAGACGCTCGTGATGTCCGAGCACGAGAAGCTGGTCACCGCCTACCACGAGGCCGGGCATGTGCTGGTGGGCCACGTGCTGCCCCACGCCGATCCCATCCACAAGGTGTCGATCGTGGCCAGGAGCCGTTCGCTGGGCCTGACCTTCACCCTGCCCAACGACAAGCACAACCATTCGCGCAGCGAGCTGCGCGACGCGATGGCGATGTGCCTCGGCGGTCGCACCGCCGAGGAGCTGGTGTTCGCCGAGCCGACCACCGGAGCGGAGAACGACATCGAGAAGGCGACCCGCATCGCGCGCGCCATGGTCACCGAGTACGGCATGAGCGACATCCTCGGCCCCCAGCAGCTAGGCCAGCCGGGAGGCGAGGTCTTCTTGGGCCGGGATTTCGGGGGCCAGCACACCAGCTATTCCGAGCACGTCTCGTCGTCCATCGACCACGAGGTCCGCGGGTTGATCGACGCAGCCCACGACCGGGCCCGGGCGATCCTCGTCCAGCACCGTGGCGTCCTCGATACCCTGGCCCGCGAGCTGGTGGAGCAGGAGACGCTCGATACCCCCGAGCTGATGGCGATAATCGGCGAGCTCGAGTCGTGGCCCGCCCCGGCGCCCCCGGCGCTGGGCGCCGGCGTTGTGGCCGTCCCGGGTGACGGAGAGCGACCGGCGGTGACCCGGCGGGCGGCCGTCCCCGCGGCCGGCGCCCAGAGCGGCGCCGGTGGCTCAGGTTTAACAGTCGGGACAGGGGATGGCCACCGCAAGCTGGTGCGCCCACTGGTGGCACCACCCCGACCCGGGCGTACGGCGCGCACAGCCCCGCCGGCGCAGCCCACGGCGCGCACAGCCCCGCCGGCGCAGCCCCGGGCGCGCACAGCCCCGCCGGCGCAGCCCCGGGCGCGCACGGCCCCGCCTGCCCCGCCGCCGGCCCGCCGGCCGCCCAAGCCGGCTGGTCGGGAGGGCTCGGTCCCGCGCGTCCAGCCTGCGCCTCCCGAGACCAAGGGACGGGTCCGGCCCGCGGGCCGGCCGCGGCCCAAGGCATCGGAATGAGTGTCGAGGAGGCCCAAGACACGCCGACAAACCACCGAGCGCCGACCCCCAGGCTGTTCCCTGTGGACCTCGAGCGCATCGAGCGGGCCGTCAGCGAGATCCTCGCCGCCGTAGGGGAGGACCCCGAGCGCGACGGGCTCCGCGCCACTCCGGCGCGCGTCGCCCGGATGTACGCCGAGATCTTTGCCGGCCTGCACGACGACCCCTCCCGCCACCTCGAGGTCATGTTCGAGGCCGAGCACGATGAGATGGTGATGGTCAAGGACATACCTCTCTACAGCGTGTGCGAGCATCATCTCCTGCCATGGGTGGGTGAAGCCCACGTGGCCTACATCCCGAGCGAGGACGGTCGGGTGACGGGGTTGTCCAAGCTGGCCCGGGTGGTGGAAGGCTTCTCGCAACGGCCCCAGGTGCAGGAGCGCCTGACGACCCAGATCGCCGACGCCGTGGAGCGGGTGCTGCAGCCGAGGGGCGTCCTGGTGGTGGTGCAGGCCGAACACCTGTGCATGTCCATGCGTGGCGTCCGCAAGCCGGGGAGCCGTACCATGACCTCGGCGGTGCGGGGGCTGTTTCGCGACAGCGTGGCAACGCGCGCGGAGGCCATGGGCTTCATCCAGGATGGCCGTCGCCGCTAGGCGTTTCTGTTTGCGATTTGCGGTTTTCCTTTGCGAAATAGGCGCCGGGAGCGCCCTCGGCGAGGGCCGGCGCCCGGTATCCTGTCCGGGTGACTCTCGTGATGGGCGTGTTGAATGTCACGCCCGATTCGTTCTCGGACGGGGGTCGTTGGTTCGATCATGGGAACGCTGTCGCTCACGGGCTCGAAATGATTGCGGCGGGCGCCGACATCGTCGACGTCGGGGGCGAATCCACCCGCCCTGGAGCGGTCCCGGTGGCGCAGGGCGAGGAGCTGAGACGGGTGATCCCCGTCGTCGAAGCCCTCGCCGGCCGGGTGCGCGTCTCGATCGACACCCGCAACCGAGAGGTCGCCGAAGCCGCCGTGGCGGCCGGCGCATCCATCGTCAACGACGTGTCGGCCTCACTGTGGCCCGTCGCCGCCGCCGGTGGTGCGGGGTGGATAGCCATGCATATGCGGGGCGGCCCGGCGGACATGGCCCGCCACATCCACTACGACGACGTGGTGGGCGAAGTGCGGGACTACCTCGTGGAGCGGGCCGAGCGGGCGTCGGCGGCCGGCGTCAGCGAAATCTACATCGACCCTGGGATCGGCTTCGCCAAGGATGCGGGCGGCAATCTGGCGCTCCTCGCCCATCTCGAGGTGCTGGTGGCTACGGGCTGGCCGGTCGTGGTCGGCACGAGCCGTAAGTCGTTCCTCGCGCCCCAGGGCCCGGGGCGACCGCCGGCGCCGGCGGACGACCGCCAGGAGGGTTCGCTGGCGACCGCGGTGTGGGCGATGCTCCAGGGCGCCGCGGTGGTGCGGGTGCACGACGTTGGTCCCACCGTGCATGGGGCGACGCTGGCCGGCGTCCGCCGCGAAGCCGTACCGCGGGCGGAGCGTCGCCCCAATCCCGCGATCGCGACGGCGGGGAGTGTGAGGCCGTGAGGGGCAAGTGGGCCAAGGGGATCCCGCCCCGGTTCTTCGCGTGGATCATCAAGGGTCAGCTGGCGGTGAGCGAACGGCCGGGCGGCTACGCCCGCAACCACCGCCAGGTGCGCCGCAAGGAAGAGATCCTGTGGTTGAAGAGCGAGGGTTTCACGCGGGTGGTGTCGTTGTTGGCTTCACCGCACAACCTGCACGCCTATGACGAGCTCGACGTCCCCTGGTCGCACCTGCCGTTCGGGCTCCACGACGACCCGTTTGCCGTGCTGCCCGACCTTTACGCCCGGATGAGGGAGTGGCTGGCGGCGGGCGAGTGCATCCTCGTCCACGGCGAAGAGGTCAACGACAGCCTGATGGGGGTGGTGGCCGGCTACCTGCGCTGGTCCGGGCTGGTGACGTCGGGGCCCCAGACCATTGCCGTGGTCGAGAAGCTCCTCCACCGCCAGATGGGCCCCGCCGGCCGGGAGCTGGTGGCGGTCGCACCCACCCTCGCCGGGCACGCCCCAGAACGCCTCGGGACCTAGCACCGTGGAGGGTGCCGATGCCGATCGCATCCAGTTGCGGGGGTTGCGTGCGGTCGGTACGCACGGAATCCTGGCGGAGGAGCATGTCAGGGCCCAACCGTTCGAAGTGGACCTCGACATCATCGCCGACCTCGGTGTGCCGGGGCGCTCCGACGAGCTGGGCGACACCGTCGACTACGGGGCGGTGACAGGGGCTGTCGCCGCGGTGCTCGCCGGACCCCACGCCGACCTGCTCGAACGGCTGGCCGAGCGAATCGCCGACGCCACGTTCGATGTGTCGGGTGAGCACGCCACAGCCGTGGTGGTCACCGTGCGCAAGCTGCGCCCCCCGGTCCCCGTCGACCTCGCGTCGGCCGCGGTGACCATCACCCGCCGGCGCCCGTAGCCGGTACGAAACCGCCAGTGACTACTCGGTCGCCGAGCGCTGAGCCCGGCGCCGATCGCCGGCGGCGGGCGTTCGTCGCCCTGGGTTCCAATCTGGGGGACCGGCGGGCATACCTCCGCCGCGGTTGCGAGGCCCTGCCCGACGTGGTCGCGGTCTCACCGGTGTACGAAACCGACCCTGTCGGCGGTCCCGCCGGCCAGGACCGGTACCTCAATTGCGTCGCCGAACTGCACACGAGGCTCGGTGCACGTCAGTTGCTCGACGCCGCCCACGCCGCCGAATCGGCCGCCCACCGGGTGCGCCGGCAGCGGTGGGGACCGCGGACCCTCGACGTCGACGTGTTGTGGGTCGACGGCGAGAAAGTCGATGAAGCCGACCTGGTGGTACCTCACCCCAGGATGTGGGAACGGGGATTCGTTCTCGTGCCCCTGGCCGATTTGGCGCCCGAGATCGTCGATGACCATCTCACGCCCGCACTTCGCGAGGGTGTGTGGGCCGCCGGTACGCTTTGAGGGAGCGAACGTGACCCTCATAACCGAACCGGCCGAATGGCGCCGGGTCCTCGACGCCGGCCGCAGCAGCGGCCGCACGGTGGGCGTGGTGCCCACCATGGGTGCGCTCCACGCCGGCCACCTCTCCCTGATCCGCCTGGCTGGCGCCCAGCGTGACCTGGTGGCGGTCACCGACTACGTGAATCCCCTGCAGTTCGCGCCGAGCGAGGATCTGGCCGCCTACCCTCGCGACCTGGAACGCGACTGCGCCCTGGCCGAGGAGGTGGGTGCCCACGTTGTGTTCGCCCCCGCGCCCGCCCAGATGTGGCCACCGGCGGGGCGCCCCGCCACCACGGTGAGTGTCGGGGCCCTGGGTGACCGCCTCGAAGGCGCAGCCCGCCCTGGGCACTTCGCCGGGGTGGCGACGGTGGTGACCAAGCTGCTCTCACTGGCCGGCGCGTGCTGGGCTTACTTCGGCGAGAAGGACTGGCAGCAGCTGGCGGTCGTCCGCCGCCTGGTGGCCGACCTCTCCCTGCCTGCGGCGGTCGTCGCCTGCCCGACGGTGCGCAACGACGACGGACTCGCCCTGTCCAGCCGCAACGCCTACCTCGGCGCCGCCGAGCGGGCCGTGGCCCCGAAGCTTTACTGGGCGCTGCTCGCCGGGCGCCGGTCGGTCGAGGATGGCGAGCAGGATCCCGAAGCGGTGCGCGCCGCCATGGCCGCGGTCATCGGACGCGAGACGAGCATGATCCTCGATTACGGCGAGGTCGCCGATCCCGAGGATCTGACGACGCCGGCGAGGGTAGGCGGCGAGGTCCGCCTACTCGCCGCCGCCCGCCTCGGGCGGACCCGTCTCATCGATAACATTTCCGCGGTCTCACCCCACCACCGGGCGCCGGCTGACGGAGGTCACTGACAAATGCGGCCTCCAAGATGACATCGGGCCCATGGTGACGGGCGCCTATCTCGACCTGCTCATCGTCGGCAGCGGCGTCGCCGGCCTGTCGGCCGCGGTGCGCGCCGTCACCCTGGAGCCCGGCCTGCGCGTCGGCGTCCTGTCCAAGTGCGAGCTTGCGGACTCGGCAACGCAGTGGGCGCAGGGAGGTGTGGCGGCGGCACTCGCCGGCCGCCGCGGGCACGACGGGCTGGCCGCCGGCCGCCGCGGGCACGACGGGCTGGCCGCCGGCCGCCGCGGCCACGACACCGCCGGCGACTCCCCCGAGCTGCACCTGGCGGACACCCTGGCCGCCGGCGCCGGCCTGTGCGACGCCGACGCCGTGCGCGTGCTGGTCACCGAGGGCCCCGACCGGGTCCGGGAGCTGGTCGCTCTCGGGGCGGTGTTCGACCGGGGGCCCGACGGGGCGCTGGCCCTGGCCCGGGAGGGGGGTCACTCGACGGCACGGGTGGTCCACGCCGGCGGGGCGGCGACGGGCGCAGAAATCGAACGCGCCCTCGTCGAGGCGGTCCGGCGCAGCGCCACCGCCATCTGGGAAGGGTGGTTCGCCGCCGACCTGTGCATCGACGGCGGCGTCGACGGCGCCAGGGTCAGCGGCATCGTCGCCGCCGACCCCGGCGGGACCCCGACGCGGATAAGCGCCCGCCACATCCTGCTCGCCACCGGCGGCGCCGGCCAGCTGTTCTCCCAGACCACAAACCCCCGCCAGTCGACTGGTGACGGCCTGGCCATGGCCCTGCGGGCGGGGGTGGCGTGCGCGGACGTCGAGTTCGTCCAGTTCCACCCCACGGCGCTGGCGTACCCGGGGATGCCGCGCCCGCTGCTGTCGGAGGCGCTGCGCGGCGAGGGCGCCGTCCTGCGCGACGTGCGGGGCGAGCGCTTCGTCGACGAACTGGCGCCGCGCGACGTGGTCAGCGCGGCCATGACCGCCCGGATGCTCGACCAGGGCGCCGACCACCTGTGGCTCGACGCCCGGGGGGTGGACGGATTCGCCGTCCGCTTCCCGAGCCTGGCGGCCACCCTCGCCGCCGCCGGCCTCGACGCCGCCGCCGAATGGCTACCGGTGGCGCCGGCCGCCCACTACCTGTGCGGGGGGGTGCTGACCGACCTGGACGGAGCCACCGGCGTGCCCGGCCTTTGGGCGGCGGGTGAGGTGGCGTGCAGCGGGGTGCACGGTGCCAACCGGCTGGCGTCGAACTCACTGCTCGAAGGCATGGTCTTCGCAGCCCGGGTGGTCGAGGCGATAGTCAGGGGAAAAGGGGGCCCGGACGCCACCGGAGCGCTACGTCCCCTGTTCGACACCACGCCGGCAGCGGGGACGATCCCGCTGACCGCCCTCAACGCCGTCCCGCCCGCCGGCGCTTCCCCCCCTGCCGCCGATGCGGCCAAGCGCCGCGAGGGGCTGCAGAAGTTGATGACCGCCGACGCCGGAGTCGTGCGCGACGACGCTTCCCTCGCCGAGGTGGAGGGCTTCACCGCCGCCGCCGTCCTGGACCGCCCGGCAAGCGTCGCCGAACGTGAATTGAACAACCTGGCCACCGTCGGTCACGCCCTAGCCGCCGCGGCACGTGCGCGCACGGAGAGCCGGGGTACCCACCGGCGCTCGGATTTCCCCGACCGTTCCGATGCCATGATCCGCCGGTTCGTGCCATGAGCGACCTCGGGAGCCGACCGACAGGCGCAGGTTGGAGCTGGCTGGACCCGCCGATCACGGCTGCGCGCGAAGTGGCCACCAGGGCCCTGGCCGAGGACCTCGGCGTGCTCGGCGACCTAACCGCCGGCCTGATGCCGGCCGACGCCACCGTCGTCGCCGTGCTGGCCGCCCGCGGCGACGGCGTCCTGGCCGGGCGGTTGGCGGCCGACGAGGCGTTCCGGGCCGTGGACCCGGCGATCGCGGTCCAGTGGGAGGCGGCCGATGGTGACCGGCTGGCGCCCGGGACGGTCGTCGCCGTGGTCAGGGGAGCGCTGCGCTCGGTGCTCACCGCCGAGCGAACGGTCCTCAACCTGCTGGGCCATCTTTCCGGGGTGGCCACCCTCACCCGCCGCTACGTCGACGCCGCCGGCGACGCTTGCTCCATCCGCGACACCCGGAAAACCACTCCCGGTCTGAGGGCGTTGGAAAAAGCCGCCGTGCGCGCCGGGGGAGGCGCCAACCACCGCGGCTCGCTTTCCGAGGGGATACTTGTCAAGGACAACCATCTGGCCGGGCTCGGCATCGCCGACGCCGTCGCCGCCGCCCGCCGGCGCTGGCCCGGGCACCCCGTCGAGGTGGAGTGCGACGACCTCGAGCAGGTGGGCGCCGCGTTGGCGGCCGGCGCCGACCTGGTACTGGTGGACAACATGTCGCCCGACGCGGTTGCCGCCGCTGTGCGCCTGGTAGCGGGCCGGGCGCCGGTCGAGGTCTCCGGCGGCGTCGGGCTCGCCGACGTGGCCGCGTACGCGGCGGCGGGCGCCGATCTCATCGCCGTGGGCGCCCTCACCCATTCCGCCCCGGTGCTCGATCTCGGCCTCGACCTCAGTCCCGGTCAGGGTCACTGATGCTCGTTGCCATCGACGTGGGCAACACCCAGACAGTGATCGGTCTGTTCGCCCCCGGCGACGGCCCTGCGGGCAGCGGTAACGAGCTCGCCCACCACTGGCGGGTCTCGACGCGGGAGTCGAGCACCGCCGACGAGGTGGCCCTACAGCTCGACCAGCTCATCCAGCTCCAGGGTCTGGACCCCGCAGAGGTGGTGACAGGGATTGCGGTGGCGTCGGTGGTGCCCCGCCTGCGCGCCGCCCTGCGCGACATGACCGACCGCTGGTTCCACGTACCAACCGTGATCGTCGAACCGGGGATCAAGACCGGCATGCCGATCCTGTACGAAAACCCGCGGGAGGTGGGAGCCGATCGCATCGCCGACGCGGTGGCCGCCTTCGAGGCCTACGGGGGCCCGACGGTGGTGATCGACTTCGGCACGGCCACGACGTTCGAGGCCGTGTCCGAGCGCGGCGAGTACCTCGGCGGCACCATCGTCCCCGGTATCGAGATCTCACTGGAGGCGCTGTTCGCTCGGGCCTCCCTGCTGCCCCGGGTCGAGCTGATCGAGGCCACCAAGAGCGTCATCGGCAAGAACACCATCGAATCCCTTCAGTCCGGCGCCGTCTACGGGTTCGCCGCCCAGGTCGACGGCCTGTGCGCCCGATTCGAGGCAGAACTAGGGCCGTGCACGGTCGTGGCGACCGGCGGTCTGGCCGGTCTCATCTCCCCGGCTTCGAGCGCCATAGACCACTACGAGCCATGGCTGACCCTCGACGGGCTGCGCATCATCTACGGGCGAAACCAGCGGAGCTGAACGACCGGGCTGAACGACCGGGCTGAACGACCGGAGCTGAACGACCGGAGTCCCGTCGGTCACGACGGGCGGACGCCACGACCCAGGTTCTCGATCGAAATGCGCGGTTGCGCGCGGGCGCCGCTCCGGCGTGCACGAAAACGTACGGTTTCCGTAGGATCTCGCGCATCCCGAGCGCACCGGCGCGCGTAACCATTCATTTCGGGTTCCGTGGGTGCCGCTGGCCCGCCCGCAAGCGTCCCGGCCCGGCGGCCCCGCCGGCCAAGCGGTCTTGTAGTTGCCCCGTCGGGCATACTCGGAAGCGATGCATGCGCGCGATACCGCCGCGGTCAGACGCGTACTCGGCGCGGCCCAGACCGAGGCCGCCGTCCTCGGTCACAACACAGTCGAGCCCGAACACCTCCTGGTCGGCCTCCTCGCCAGTCCCGGCGGTGCCGCCGCCGCCGTTCTCGCCGCCGCCGGCGCCAGCGAGGAGGCCGCCCGCCAGCTGCTTGTCCGGCGCCGGCCGCCGGTTAACCGGTCGGTGACGTCGCCGCCTATGTCGTCGCGGGCCAAAGAGGCGGTCCAGGAGGCCAACCGGGAGCGCAGCCGGCTGGGCGATGCTGAGCTAGGGACCGCGCACCTGCTGCTCGGACTCCTCTCCCCGAGAACGGGAGGCGCACTCGATGTGCTCGCCGACATGGGAATCGAACCGGCCGCCCTCCGCGACGATCTCCTGGCTCGCCGGCCGTGGCCGGTGGAGGGCGGGGGTCCCAGTCAGCGAACCGCCCTGTTGAATCAGCAGCCGTCCGCCGGGTTGCATCAGCAGCCGTCCGCCGGCAAATCCGCCGCCGACGCCGGGTTGGCCGCTGCCGCCGACGCCGGGGGGGACCGAGCCACCGCTGGGGTCATCGACCGCTCGCAGGTGCCGTACCGCTTCGAGCTCAGCGCTACCGCCGCCGACGTCGTCGCCCGCCACGCCGACCTCGGCGCCGGTGAGCACAGCGGAGAGATTGTCTCGGTCGCCGGCCGCCTCATGCTGCGACGGGAGCTCGGCAAGGTCACCTTCGGCGCCCTGCGGGACTCGTCGGGTCAGATCCAGCTGTTCGCCGGCGCCAAGTGGACTGCGGACTTCGACGATTTCAGCCGGCTGTCCCTTGGCGACTGGATAGGGGCGACGGGCGAGGTGGTGCGGACGAGGACCGGCGAGCTGTCGGTCGAGGTGAGCAGCTGGGTCCTGCTGGCCGAGGCCAGGCGCAGCTTCGGTGACAAGTGGCGCGGCATCGCCGACGTCGACCTGCGCTACCGCCAGCGCTACGCCGACCTGTGGGCCAACGAGGGCTCCAGGGAGATCCTGCTGCTTCGCAGCCGGGTGGTGTCGCTGACCCGGCGCTGGCTGGAGGACAGGGGTTTCGTCGAGGTCGAAACGCCGATCTTCCATCCCGTCCCCGGCGGCGCGCTGGCCAGGCCTTTCGTCACCCACCACAACGCCTTGAACCTCGATCTGTACCTGCGGATCGCCCCCGAGTTGTACCTGAAGCGCCTGGTGGTGGGCGGCTTCGAGAAGGTGTTCGAGATCGGCAGGGTATTCCGCAACGAGGGCCTGTCGCCTCGGCACAACCCCGAGTTCACCATGCTGGAGCTGTACCAGGCCTACGCCGACTACGGCGACATGATGGTTTTGGTCGAGGGACTGGTGGCCCACTTGGCAGTAACGCTGCTCGGGACCACCTCGATCGTCTACGGGGGCCGCGAGCTCGACCTGACGCCGCCATGGCGGCGGGCGACGATGTCGGAGCTGGTGGCCGAGCACACCGGGTTGGATATCTCGGTGGCCACCGCCCCAGACGAGCTGCGTGCGTTGTGCGCAGCTCGCGGCATCCACGTCGAGGATGCGTGGGGGCCGGGAAAACTGCTGCTGGAGGTCTACGAGAAGACCACCGAGGCGTATCTCTGGGGTCCGGTGTTCGTGATGGACTACCCGAAGGAGGTGTCACCCCTGGCCCGCGACCACCGCAGCGCGCCGGGACTAGTGGAGCGCTTCGAGCCCGTCGTCGCCGGGCGGGAGCTCGGCAACGCCTTCAGCGAACTGGTCGATCCCGATGAGCAGCGGGCTCGTTTCCAGGCCCAGGTCCGGGCGCGGGCTGCGGGCGACGGCGAGGCCATGGGTGTGGACGAGGACTACCTGCGTGCCATGGAGTACGGCCTGCCGCCTACCGGGGGCCTCGGCATCGGCATGGACCGCCTGGTCATGCTGCTGTCGGGAGCGGAGGCCATCCGCGACGTCATCGCCTTCCCCACCATGCGCCCTGAGACCGGCCTGACCTGAGACCAGCCTCGTCCGACCCCTGACGGACTCGACCGGCCCTGACGGACTGGACCGGCTCAGGTGGGTAGCAGATTCTAGTTTTGAGGACGCTCCCAGTCGACGCATACGCCCTTGCCTTCGAGCATGTCGATACGTTGGCGGGCCACCGCAGGGTTGAGGAAAGTGGATCTACCGGCGAGCACGGTGACGCCCACTCGTGGGCTGAGCGCGGCGGCGAGCGGCAGACCACCGTGCTCGAGGCTCAGACCGACAATGTGGGCGGCGACGATCCCAAGGGTCGTGATCATCGTGTCGAGGCTGACCAGCTGTCCTTTGCCGTCGAAGGAGGCAGCGAGTGGATCGCCGCCGCAGGCTGGGCATGCTTCCCAGACGTAGGGACAGTCGACACCCACTTCCACGCCCGGGAGGAGCCGGCGGAACGCCGGTCCTTCGCCGTGAGGAGGATGGGGACAGCCGGAAGGCAACGCCAGACGGGTGCCCCACAGATCGCCTTCCACCACGACGATCACCGCCCGATAGCTCACTGTTGGAGGTGGTCCTGTGTCGCGCTGGTTGAGGGCGGCGCGTGCTAACCGGACCTCGGCAACTAGGCGCTGGGACGCCGTCACCGAGTCGGACGCGGCCATCGGACCGTCAGCGACAAAATCCGTGTGCAGATCCGTCACGATCAGTGCCGCCCCTCCCGCCACTGGTTCGGAACGTTGGAGCCGACGTTTCAGCACTCCGCGCCGAGTCGGAGCCACGATCTGGCCCTCGGCTCGTCCAGGGTGGCCGAGGCAGCTACGATTCGACGCAGCGGGGGAACCGCCACCGCCTCGAGCACCGCGGTCAGCTCGCCCGCCCGGGCGGTCGGGGTCGATCTCGGGATCGCCTCCGCGCATACGGTCATGTCGTCTCCTTGTTGTTGGTCTTCCTTGTTGTTGGTCTCGCTTGCCGGCCGCTCCAAGAAGCGACGCTCGATTGTCTGGCCACGGTCCCAAGCAAGACACGCCCGACCAGGGGCTCCCATTCAGGTCCTGCAACCGGGTTGGTGGATACCCCCGGAGCGCTGCCCACTACACGAGACCGGGCTCACACGGACCAGCCTCGCCTGAACCGGCTGGCGTGGAAGCCAGCGCCGCAGGAAGGCCCGAGCAGCTACGTCCCGGCCGCCGTTCCAAGAGTCACGTCGACCCAGACGTCATGACCCCACTCGTCGACGACGGAGACCGGGTCACGGACCGGTCCGCGCGAGGGATCGAAGATCAGATCCAGACGCGGGTGTATGACGGAGCTGTCAAGCTCGAACCCATCGAGGCCGAGCACACGCTCGCCGGCCGCGGCGACGTCCCGCAGCACAGCACCGACGCCCGATCCCGAAATCAGCATGGTCCCAGGGCCCTGCCAGAAGAAGGGCACCCCGTTCGCGAGGCACGCGGCGATGAGCGCTCGATGCGATCGGAGGCCGTCTTGACTGGAAGTCAACGCGCAAACCTCGGATCGTCCCAGACCGGCTTCCAGTTCGGATTATTGGCGTCGCTGACCTGCACGACTTGACCAGTCGAGTCATTCACCACAACGTAGGACCCGTTGTTACGTTCGTAGGCAGTTGCCGGCTCCCGAGTACCCGACGTGTAGTCCCAGACAGGATGTGTTGCGCTTGGGTCCCTCACGGTCTGCTCGACCTCGCCCTGGGTCCAACCCCGGGGACCCATTTGGCCATCGACCTTGTCATCGAACGAGAGTTTTGGATCGCCGGATCCTCCTGACCGTCCGGATGCGTTGTTGGCGTCTTGGGCCATGTGGGTGAGGTTGTGGCCCATGTCGGTGGCGGACACGGCGGTCATCCCGGCGCCGGCGGTGATCAGCGCGGCGCTAGCCACGTTGACGGGCACCCCCACCAGAGCGCCGACGCCGGTGGCGTCGAGGAGGCCGCCGCCGACCTCGCCGCCGGCGCCGGCCGCGATCGCGGCCAACCCGAGCGCCATGCCCCCGGCGTCGGCCGCGGCCTTGAGGGCGTCGGGGTTGTCCACCGCGTGCCACGCCCACTCCCCGGCCCCGGCGATGTCGCGGCCGGCGTCGCCGGCCCAGCCCGCCACGTGGTGCTCGCTCCAGTCCCACGCCCCCGACGCCACGTCGCCGATGTCGTCGAACACGCCGCTCAACCAGCTGTGATGGGGGTTCTGTATCCCCGCCGCGCTCGCCGCGTGCAGGGCGCCGGCCACCGCCGCCGACGCCACGTGGGCGTCGGTGACGGCGGTGTCTTTCATGTGCTGCGCGGCGGCCATGTCCGCGTTAGCCGCCGCCAGGTTGGCCTGGGCCGCCGCCACCTGGGCCTGGGCGCCCTGGTAGCCGGCCTGGAGGCCCGCGACATTGGACTGGGCGGCCGCGGCAGCCTCCGGTGTCGGCGCCGGCGTGAACGCCGCCGCCAGCGCCGCGGAGTTGTAGGCCGCCGCCGCCGAGTCCGCCCCCGCCGACGCCGACTCCACCTGGCCCTGGGCGGCGGCGACCGCACCCTGCGCCGACTTCGCCTTGGCCAGCGCCTGCACCGCCAGCGCCTGGGCGTCGCCCAAACGAGGCCAGTAGCCGTCCAGGGCGTCGGCCGCGTCATGGTACGACGTGGTCAGCTTCGACAACTCACCGGGCAGCTTGGCCAC
>DASZKW010000022.1:0-40018 GCA_035552775.1 Acidimicrobiales bacterium
GATCTACAGGTCACCTACACAAAAAGCGGTCTCGTCCTCGACCGGCTCAGCCACGTCCAGCGGCTCATCCTCGCCCTGCTCGGCATCGCTCTCCCCTGGCCCGAAAGCCAGGAGGACTAACACTCAAACGGTGCGGAAAACCGGGCTAGCCAGAGGGGCGCCGCTGCGGTACCGCGGCGGCGAGGACTCGGCCCGCAGCTCGGCAAGCGTTCTGCCGTGTTTCTCGGTCAATAGCTGTCTTTTGTAACTAAATGTATTCTCTCATTACCGGCCGGCGCCATTCCCCGCTCCGCGGGCGGGACGGCGTTTCTGGCATGGTATTACCGTGCCGACCACCGCGGCCTCGGCTGAGATCGTCCCTGACCTCTTGCGCGCTCGGTCCCAGGCCGCGCCCGACTCCACCGCCCTCACGGTGGAGGGTGACCGGCTCATCACCTTCGGGGCCTGGGACCGTCGCTCCGACGCTGCGGCGCGAGGCTTGGTCTCCAAGGGGGTGACCAGAGGTGACGTGGTGGCGTTGGTCTTCGACAACGCCCGCTGGGACGATTACGCCGTGTCCTACCTCGCCGTGCACAAGGCGGCGGCCACCGCGGTTCCGTTGGCCCCAGGCATCACCGGCCCCGACCTGGGGCGGATCCTGGCCCACTGCTCGGCGGTGGCGGTCGTATCCCCCCCCGACCTGGCACCGCCGGCCGCTGTCCTCGCCGGCCACGCCGATGGTCCGGCTTTGTGGGTCGCGTCGCCGTCCGAGCTCGAGGATGGCCAGCCCGACGGTCCGTTCCAGAGGCGCCTCGCCGGCGCTGACCTGGCCGAGATCGTCTACACGTCGGGCACCACGGGACGGCCCAAGGGGGTGGCGTGCAGCCACGCCAGCATCGTGGTCCACGACGGGCCGGCGGAGGACGAGGGAGCGGTCGTAACCCTGCTGCACGCCTTCCCCGTCGGTACCAACGCCTCCCAGGAGGTGCTGCGCATCACCCTGCGTCGCCCCGACCGCGTGGCCATGGCCATGACCCGCTTCGACCCCGAGCGCTGCTGCGCCCTGGTCGAAGCGTACCGGGTGGGACGTCTCCAGATGGTGCCGTCCATGGCCCAGCTACTGATCGCCTCGGGCGCCTGGAGGGACCGCGACATGTCGTCGGTCGAGGTCGTGATCCTCTCCTCGGCGCCGACCCCGCCTGCGCTGCTGGCGGGCCTGGCCAAGGCTCTCCCCCGGGCCAGGCTGGCCAACGCCTACGCGCTCACAGAGTCGGGGACCGCCCGGACGCTCAACCCCGACGCCCTGTCCAGCCCGGACTCGGTGGGCCGCCCCGTAGGGCGGACCGAGCTTCAGATCACCGACGGCGACGGCCGGCCGGTGCCTTCCGGCCAGCCCGGCGAGGTCCTCCTGCGCCGGCCCGGTGCCCCGCACCGGCAGTATTTCCGCGATCCTGCCGCCACCGCCGCGGCCTTCGTCGGCGGTTGGCTGCGCACGGGTGACGTCGGCTGGGTGGACGACGGTGGTGCGCTTCACCTGGTCGACCGGAGCAAGGACGTCATCATCTGCGGGGGTCTCAACGTCTCTTCGGTCGAGGTGGAAAACGTCCTATACGATCACCCAGCGGTGGTCGAGGTGGCGGTGGTCGGTGTTCCCCATGAGGTTCTGGGCCAAGACGTCGCTGCCGCCGTGGTGGTGTCGCGGCCAACTGAGGTGCGTGAGTTGCAGACCTTCGCCCGACAGCGGCTCGCCGAGCACCAGACACCGCACCGCATCGTGTTCGTCGACCGCCTGCCCCGCACGGAATCAGGCAAGATACGCAAGGACGAGGTGGCGGCCGCGCTGGCTGCTGTCAGCCCCGGCGCCGGCTCTTACGAGGCGCCCGAGAACCCCGAGCAGAAGGCCATCGCCGGCATCTGGGAGGAAATCCTCGGCGTCAGTCCCGTCGGTATACACGATGACTTCTTCGAGCTGGGCGGCCACTCGCTGGCTGCCACCCAGGTCCTGGGGCGCGTCGAGGACGCTGTGGGCGTGGAGCTTCCTCTTTCCTCTCTGTTCGAGCACCCCACCGTCGCCGAGCTGGCCTCCGCCGTAGCCGCTCAGCGCGACACGCCCGGCGGCGGCCGCCTGTGAGCGATCCGGGGTTGAGCGGTCCTACCGGAATGGTTGGCGTGACAGCCGGCCACACCGTCTCCCCCGTCACCGAGGTGCTCAGCTCCATCTGGGACCGGGTCCTCGGAGGGCGAGCATCCCGCTCGGGCCCGGCACCAGCAGACGCCGACCTGTTCGCGCTCGGGGCGACCTGGCACGACGCCGCCCGGGTGATCGCCCTCGTGGCCGACGCCTTCGAGGTCGATATCGAGCCGGCCGAACTGGTCGACGCCCCGACACCGGCCGGGCTGGCGCGCCTCGTGGAGCTCCGGCGCATGGAAGGCGGTGAGACCGCGGGTTCTGCTCCCGTGTCCGTCTCCCAGGAGGGGATGCTGTGGAACGAGTTGCTGGCGCCGGGCTCGTTCAACCTCGCTCCCCTGGTGCGGCGCCACCACGGGCCGATCGACCCGGCCCTGCTCGGCGCCGCATTCGAAGCGCTGGCCTGGCGCCACGAGCCGCTGCGTACGACCTTCGAGGTGCGCCGGGGGCGCGCCGTGCAGATCGTCGGCCGGCCGTCACGGTCGAGCGTCCCGATGGTCGACCTGAGTGGGTTGGCCACAGAAGCCGCCGAGACCGAGGCCAGGCGGCTCATCGCCGACGCCGCCACCCGGGTGTTCTACCTGGCGGCCGAACCGCCGTTCGCGCCCAGCCTGATTCGCCTGGGCCCCGACGACCACCTCCTCGTCGTCCGCCTCCACCACCTGGTCTTCGACGACTGGTCGGTTGACGTGTACCGCCGTGACCTGTCCGCCCTGTACGCGGCGTTGGCGACGGGCGGGGCTTCGCCGCTGCCCGAGCTCGCCGTCTCCTACAGCGAAGCGGCCCGGCTCCAGCGGGCCCGGCTGGCCGGACCGGCGGGCACCGCCGAGATGTCGTGGTGGCGCCACACCCTGGACGGGGCCCCACTCACCACCCAGGTGGCGGTCGGCGACCCCGGCGGCGAGCGGCCGAGGGGGCCGAGCCAACCCGTGTCGCTTACGTTGCCCCACGAACTGGTCGGTCCGCTGCGGGCCTTGGCCCGCCACGGGCGGGCGACCCTGTTCATGACCCTTTTGGCTGCATTCGAAGTGCTGCTCCACCGCTGGACCGGCGAGGACGACCTGCTGATCGCATCGGTCGTCGCCAACCGCGACGGTCGTGCCCTCGAAGGCGTGCTCGGCTGCTTCACCAAGAAGGTCCCCCTGCGGCTCCGCCTCCATGGTGACCCGACGTTCCTGGAGCTGTTGAGCCAGGTCCGTGAGACCCTGCTCGGGTCGCTGGCCCATCACCACCTCGGCTTCGAGACGGTGCTCCAAGAGGTGCTCGGGCGGCGGGCCGCTGACCACGGGCTGGTGCCGCACGTGCCGATCATGTTCCAGGGCCTGGTTCCCTCCCAGGCCGAGCTGCGCCTGCCCGGGCTTTCGGGTAGTGCCTTCGGGTCGGCCGACACCCAAGGTCCGGGACTCCACGTGGTAGGGCCCGAGCGGCCCCTCGAGCGGGGAACACAGCCCGAGCGGCCCCTCGAGCGGGGAGCCGGCCCCGAGCGGCCCTTCGAGCGGGGAGGCGCCGAAGCTCGGGGGGGCCGGCCCCGGACATGGGGGGGCGGGCTCTACCCCGGGACCTTTCTCGGGGTATCGGTCCTCGACGACGGCACCGACGTGACTGTCGTTGTCCAGGGCGGCTTCCATCCTCCCGCGGTGCAGGCGTTGCTCGACGACTACCTGTCCCTGCTCGGCGCCGTGGTGCAGACTCCCCTGCGCAAGGTGAAAGAGCTCGTCGGGCGGGGCGCCGGACCGGAGCGCCCGGAGCGCTTCTCGGGTTTCCCCTTCCAGCGCCGCCGGCTGGAGACCGCCCTCGCAGCCTGCCCCGGTGTCGCCAGCGTCACCCTCGTCGTGGAGGACAGGCCGGGGAGCAGCGAGACAGCGGGGGACCGCGGGCCCCGCATGGTGGCCGAGGTGGTGCCCGAGGGCGGCCCACCGCTCAACCTCGCCCGCCTGAGGGAAGCCCTGTGGCGCCGGCTCCCAGGTTCGCCCTGGCCGGCCGAGATGGTGGTGTTGGGATCCCCCGGCGAGCGGCAGGCGGGCGACGGTCGGCCGGCGGGCGACGGGCGGCCGGCGGGCGGGGAGTCGCCGGCGGGCGGCGATCGCCCGGCGAGCGACGGGCGGCCGCAGCCCCAAGGGCGGCCGGCGGGCGACCCTCCGAGCGCGGCGGAGGCCCGCCTGGCCATGTCGTGGGCGCGGGCCCTCGCAGTCCCCGAGGTCGGCGTGCAGGCCAACTACTGGCAGTCCTTTTCGTTCCTCGACGCCCTCGACGAGGCCCGGCGCGCCGGGGCCGACGTCCGCCCCGAACAGGTGGCGAGGAACAGGACCATCGAGACCCTGGCCGCCGACATGGCGACGAGCCAGCCCAGCGGTCCGGGCAAAACCACGTCAGCCGGCGAGACGACCCTGGTGGCCGAGGGCGGCGCCTTGGACGACGGTCGCGCCGCGACCGCGGACCGCGCCGGAAGCGAGGCTCCCGCGGCGAGCCACGCTCCGGCAGGGGGCGCAGCCGAAGGGGGCGGTGGGACAGCCGCCGAGACCGCCTCCCCGGTCGGCCAGGTGGCCACGCCCGCAGGCGTCGCCGGCACCGAGGTCATCCGCGCCGAGGGGCTCGCCAAGACCTACCCGGGCGGTCTGGTGGCGGTCGGCGGCGTCGACCTGTCGGTGTACGCCGGGGAGATCTTCGGCCTCCTAGGGCCCAACGGTGCGGGCAAGACGACCACCATCGGCATGCTCACCACCCTCGTCGTGCCGTCCGGGGGGCGCGCCCTGGTGGCCGGGGTGGACGTGGCCACCGATCCCACCCTGGCCAAGCAGTTCATGGGCGTGGTCCCGCAAATGAACAATCTCGACAACAGCCTCACCGTGTTCGAGAACCTGTACTTCCACGGCCGTTACTTCGGGATGAAGGCGGGGCGGGCCAAGGACACGGCCACTGGACTGCTGGACCGGCTGCGCCTGGCCGGGCGAGGAGACGACAGCGTCGAGCATCTCTCGGGGGGGATGGTGAGGCGCCTCCTCCTCGCCCGGGCGCTCATGCAGGGACCGGCCATCATCTTCCTCGACGAGCCCACCGCCGGCCTCGACCCCCAGAGCCGCCTGGCCCTGTGGGACATCCTCGACGCCCTCCACGCAGAGGGCCAGACCATCCTGCTAACCACCCACGACATGGAGGTGGCGGACCGGTTCTGCGACCGGGTGGCCATCATGGACCACGGCCGCATCCTGGCCCTCGACACACCCGAGGAGCTCAAGCGCACCCTCGGCTCGGGGACGTCGGTCATGGTCAAGGGGGACGGCGACCTCGACGCCCTGGTCCATCGCCTGGAAGCCCTGACGTGGGCTCGCGACGCCCGCCGGACCGAGCTCGGCGTGCGCGTCGTGCTGGACCGGGCCGCGGGCGCGCTGAGCACCGTCATGGCCCTGGCCGAGGAAACCAAGGTCAAGATCACCGACGTGGCCGTCAGCGAGGACAGCCTGGAGACGGTGTTCATCAACCTGACGGGAAGGGAGCTGAGGGAATGAGTGTCACCGCTGCCCCCCCGGCCAGTCCCGCCGCCGCCCTGGCCGCCACCGCCCGCTCCCGGACCCTCGCCACGGGAGCAGCGTTTTGGGGCCTGATGCTGCGGGACCTCACCGTGCTGGACCGCAAGCTCCACATCTTCCTGGCCCGCACCGTGGTCCAGCCGCTGTTGCTGGTTTTCGTTTTCGCCAACGTCTTCCCGCGGATCTCCCAGGGCATCGGGGGCGGGTCCGGCGCGTCGCGCTTCACGACCATCCTGGTACCGGGCGTCGTCGCCCTGTCGGTGATCATCAACGGGGTCCAGGCCGTGGCGGTCACCCTGGTGCAGGAGATCAGTTACAACCGTGAGATCGAGGACCGGATCCTGGCGCCCATCTCCGTGCGCATGGTGGCGGTGGAGAAGATCGTCTTCGGCGCCCTGCAGGGCCTCTTCGCCGGCCTGGTCGTCTTCCCGATCGCTGCCGTCGTCCCCGCCACACCGGTGTACGTCCACATCCACTGGCTGGTGCTCGTGACCATGGCGCCCCTGGCCTGCGTGGCCTCGGCCGCCCTGGGCCTGACCCTCGGCACCCTGCTCGAGCCCCGTTCGGTCACCTTCCTGTTCAGCATCGTCCTGCTGCCACTCACCATCCTGGGTGGCCTCTACTACCCCTGGTCCAAGCTCAACGCCATCCCCTGGCTCCAGGTGGCGGTCCTGGCCAACCCTCTCATCTACATGACCGAGGGATTCCGCGCCGCCCTGGTGACCAAGGTGCCACACATGCCGCTCACCAGCATCTACGTCGCCCTGTCCCTGTTCACCGTGGTCCTTACCGTCGCCGGCATCAAGGGTTTCAAGCGGCGGGTCCTGACCTGAGCGATCGGAGCCGGGGTCAGCGGACCATGTAGTTGACGGGCTGGGACACGACCGCCTTGCCGGCCACGGTGACCACCACCGTCCCCTCCCACATGCCCGCCATGCCGAAGGTCACCACGTCGTCGTAGAGGCCGGGGGAGATCTGTTGGCCCTCGAACTTGCTCATCCCCATGGGCATGCCGACCATGTCCACCGAGAGGCACACGCCCGCACCGTTCACCGGGCCGCCGCCGTGGTCGACCGTTACCAGCACGTCGCTGCTGGGCTGGCGCGGCGGGTCGGGCTGGGTCCGGGTCGTCACGGAGTAGGAGGGGTCGGACGGACCCACGCGCCCGCACGCCGAAACGTTGAGGGGCTGAGTGGTCTCCAGCTTGACCACGGCGCCCACCGATGCGGCCACGGCCACGAGCATCACGATGGTGATACGCCAGATTCCCCCCATCGTCGCTCCTTCCGCCTCGCCGGGGTATGTCACGGCGCCCGAGCTACCGTCGAGCGATGAGCTTAGCCCCCGACTTGGAGACGGCCTGCCGGCAGTGGGCGGATCGGCCGGCGATCACCTTCCACGGCGTCACGACGACCTACGGCGAGCTGTGGGAGAAGGCGTCCAACCTGGCCCGTGCCTACCTGGCGATGGGGTTGGAGAAAGGGGACCGGGTGGTCTGCCAGTTCCCCAACACCCCGGAGCACGTGGTGGCCATCGCCGCCGCCTGGGCGGCTGGGATCGTCCACGTCGGGACCGACAACGACCTGACGGGGCCCGAGCTGGTCCGCCTGGTCGACCAGGTCGGCGCCGCCGCCTTGTTGTTCCAGCCCCGCCCCGACGCAGACCTGACGCCGCTGGAGGCCGTGCACCGGGAGCGACCCGAGGTGCGTGCGGTCGTCCACGGGGCCGACCTCGGGGAGCGGGAGGGCGCCGGCGGCCTGCTGCGCCTGGCCGACCTTCTGGCCGGAACCGTCCTCGAGTCCGGCAGCGCCAAGCTGCCGGCAGCGGCCGGCCCTTCCGAGGTGGCCGTGCTGCTGTTGACGTCGGGGACCACCGGAAAGTCCAAGGCGGTGATGGAGAGCCGGTCAGAGTGCTGGGCCAAGATGCAGTTCTTCGCCGACGCCTTCCGCCCGGGCCCCTCCGAGGTACACCTCGTCTTTCTTCCCATCGCGCACGTCTTCGGCCTGCGCCTCGCTCTCATCGCCCTTCTCACCGGGGGGAGGCTGGTGCTGCTGGACCGGTTCACCCCCACCGTCGCGCTGGGTCTGGTGGCCGAAGAAGGCGTCACCGTGCTGCCGGGGATGCCCACCCATCTCACGCTCATCCTGGCCGCGCTGGACCCCGAGCGCCACGATGTACGCAGCCTGCGCTGGGCGGTATCCGCCGCCACCGCCCTGCCGGCGCCGGTCGCCGCCGGCGTCTACGACCGCCTCGGGGTGGAGATGCTCTACGTGTTCGGGTGCGCCGAGGGCTTCACCACCCGGACCACCGACCGCAGCGAGATCCTCGCCGGCTCGGTGGGCTCCACCGTGTTCGAGGGACCCGAGGGCACCGCCCCCGACGGCACGGTCGCCATCGTCGACCCCGCCGACAACCAACGGCTCCCCGCCGGCGAAGTCGGCGAGATCTGTTTCGGTGCCCGCTGCCCGGTGGAGTACTGGGGCGATCCCCCCACGGCCACCGACGGCTGGTACCACACCGGCGACCTGGGCCGCTTGGACGCCGACGGCCGCCTCTACGTGGTCGGCCGTTTGAAAGAGCTGGTCAACCGGGGAGGCCTCAAGGTGGCGCCGAGCGAGATCGAGGCGGCCATCGTCCGCCATCCGGGCGTGCTCGACGCCGGCGTGGTGGCCACCCCGGACCCGGTCCTCGGGGAGGCGATCTGCGCGTGCATAGTCCCCGCCGGGGCCGGCCACGGACTCCCCGACCTGGGGGAGTTGCGCGCCTTTGTCGGTGCCACGCTGGCCCGCCACAAGCTTCCCGACGAGGTGTGTGTGATCGACAAGATCCCCCGCACCAAGATCGGCAAGGTGGACCGGCCCGTCCTGACCGCCCTCGTGGTCGACGCCAACATCCCCCGCCAGCGGTGGCGCCCCCGATGAGGGACTGGGCGCCCGTATCACGGGTGGCGGGCCGCCTCGCTTCGTTTGGCCGACTACCCGGGCGGATGGACCCACACGACGTCGTAGTGAGCGGGTGCGGGGGACGCCAGCCGGCGGACGGCGGCCATCCCCGCCTGGGCCTCGGGGTCGTCGAGCATGGCGTCGAAGTCGTCCCGGCTGCGCCACTGGGCGTAGCTGGTCACCTTGGTGCGGTCCCGGCTGAGATGCAGGCTCATGGACAGGTAACCGGCGTGGCGCGACGTCACCTCCTCGGTGGTCCTGATCAGCAGGTCGATGAGATCCTGGCTGTCGTCGGGTGCGACGCCGAGCACGTTGATGATGGTGAGGATCTGCTGGCCGGCGGCGATGGTGGCCATACCCTCAGCTCCCGCTGGACCGGGTGAAGGCCATGGGTGCGCTCTGGCCGTTGGCGGTGACCGTGACGGTGAAGGCGTGGCCGGGGGGCGCGAGCACGTTGTTGCCGTAGTGGAAGTCCTTCTGGCCCTCCCCCAGCCCTTGCATGGTGGCAACCGGCACGGCCACGGTGGTACCGGCGGTCGTGTCGCGCAGGGTGATCGTCGGGTGGGCGCCGGTCACCACCCTGTCGGTGCCGACCGAGCAGATGTGGACCTCGAGGTGCTGGGCGTCGGGTCCGCTGGCCATCGACATGGTCCCTCCGAACATGGTCTCGCCGCGGGCGCCGGCCGGCGCCTGGCCGGGAGCGTACATCTGCCCTACCGGTCCGACGTCGAGCACGTAGCGGTAGCTCTTGGTGGTGGCGGTGGCCACCGCTCCCTGGGTGCTGCATCCGACGGCCGTGCTGGTCGACGAGCTGGGGCTACTGCCGCAGCCGGCGAGGACACTCGCCGCGGTCGCGCCCACGAGCAGCGTAGCCACTCGCCTAAGCACCTCCGGTTCCTCGCAAAGGACTCCCTTGGCAAGTAGATCAAAGATCGACATTGTGCAGTTGAATACCGTATAGGTATCCAACTGCACACTCGTCACACCCGCCGGGCGGGGATCGGGTCGTCGCCGACGAGCTTGTCAATAAAGGCTATCGGCGTCAACCCGTCATCCACGACCCGAGCCGGTCCAGGTAGGGCGCGAAAGCGTCGCTCACCTGCCCGGCGTTCAAGGCGAAGTCGTCGAGACCGTAGTTGTGGGGGCCGTGCAGGTGCTGGGGGTTGGCGACCAGCCACCTGCCCATGTCGGCCCGCACCTCCGCCCGCAGTGGCCGCCCGAGCCGGTCGTAGACCTCGCCCATTACCGCCAACGGCTCGGCGACCAGCCGGCCGTAGGAGACGTCGACGAACCGGGAGGCGCCGGCCGCCTCGCGTACCGCGAGGGCGCGCCGTACGGCGAGGCAGGAGCGCTCCAGAGCCTGGCGGCCAACCAGCCCTGGGTCCAGCCGTTCGGTATGGGGCGCCCGGACGGTGCGGATGAGGCTGGCATAGGAGGGGACAGCTTCCACCGGGTGACGGTGGCAGTGCAGCACCACCGCTCGGGGGATGGCGTCGAGCAGGGCGTCGAGGTGGCCGAGGTGGCCCGGCGACTTGAGCACCCAGGTACTGGCCGGCGACGCTGCCCCGGGCTCCGGGGGAACACTCAGCCCCGACGCGTCCGCCCCGCCATCGGGGGCTGCGCCGCGCTCGTCCTCGGTCATCGCCGCCAGCTGGAGGGCGTAGTAGCGGTACTCGTCGCGTAGGGGATCGGTGGCGAACCAGGCGGAGTAGGCGTCGGCGTCGACCATGTCGTCGATGTGCTGGCTGGCAAAGCTGTTCTGGAGCAGGGCGTCGCACTCCTCGGGACCCTCGGCGGTGGCGGGATGGACAGCCCTCATGCCGGGTGCGAGCTGGTAGAACCTGGCCAGCCACGCCTGTGCCTGCTCGACCAGGGCGGCCTTGCCGGGAGCCTTCTCGCCGAGTGGCGGGAACGGGCGCAGCGCCTCCCACAGGCGCAGGGCGCGAAGCTCGCCGTCGAGAGCCAGCAGGTTGTGCACCAGGGTGGTCCCGGTGCGGGGCAGCCCTGTGACCACCACCGCGGTGGTGGGCCCATCGCGCAGGTCGGGTCGGCACCTCAGGCGGTCCTGCAACGCCAGGCGGTTACGGAGGTGGCGCAGCACGACGCTTCGCAGTACCCCCCACCCCGCCGGCGTGAGCGCCGCGCTACGGGTGCAGGAATCGAGGAGCAGCCCGAGGGTGGCGGTGAAGCCCAGGTCCCCCCAGTCGTCGCTCGCCGCCCGGGACGCAGCCTCGTCCATGAGGGACTCGACCGAGAGGGGCGCCGCCGCGCTCAGGGCTCCGTCGACCACGGTGACACCGGGACGCGACAGGTGGCGCTCACAGGTTCGAACAGGTTGGACAGGGCGGCCTCCTCGGGGAGCACGGCGAGGTCCCCGGCGACCACCGCGGCGGGGAGACCGGCGGCCACCAGGCGAGCGCACAACCCGTCGGCCCGGTCGCCGGCGAAGTGCTCGGCCACCGCCTTGGCCAGCGCGGACCGGCCCCCCCGGTCTGGCTTAACCCCGCAGACCTCGCCGAGCAGCGCCAGGTCGTCGTCGCTCTCGACGCTCACCACCACCGCGCCGTCGACGGTCTCGAGGGGTCGGTCCAGGAGATCCCATCGTGGCCGGCCTCCCCGCCGCCCGACCTCCTGGCGCGCCCGCAGGCCGGCCAGGACATGGGACTCGAGGGTGAGGGCGCCGGCCAGCAGGGACGAGCCCACCAGGCGCCCCTGGCCGTCACCGCAGCGGCCGTAGAGCGCGCCGAGGATCCCCTCGCAAGTGACGAGGGCTCCCATGAAGTCGGTGAGCAGGACCCGGCTGGTACGGGGCCGTTCGCCGGGCGGGGTGAGGGCCTCGCCGAACCCGGCGAACGCCTGGACCAAGAAGTCCAGCCCCAACACGTCCTTGCGGTCCGGGCGTTGGCCCCAACCGGACGCCTGGGCGTAGACAAGGCCGGGTCGGTGCGCGGATAGGTCCTCGGGCCCGAGCGCCCACTCCTGAGCCTTGCCGGGGCGCCAGTTGTGGAGGAACACGTCCGCACCACGCACGATCTCGGCCAGCTGGTCACGCCCGGACGTGGTGGTGAGGTCCACCTCGACGGCGTTCTTTCCCCGGTTCCAGCACCGGAAGAACGATCCGGTCCCGTCGGCGAGGGGGGCGACCATCCGTCCGACGTCGCCGCCAGGCGGCTCCACCTTGACCACCTCCGCACCGAGCATCTGGAGGAGGAGGGTGGCGAGGGGACCCTGCATGCGGGTGGTGGCCTCGACCACGACCAGCCCCGCCAAGGGACTGTCCACGCCGCTCGGGGCCGGCGCCCCGCTCAGAGGGCCGCTCGGGGCCAGGGGGTCGAGGGAAGGATGGGCATCGTCCACGTGGAGGTCGACCAGCACCTCGGAGTAGATCCGCAGCGGGCACAGGCTGACGCCGTACTCCCCCGCCAGGCGGGACAGCTCCGACAGGGCGTAACGGGCCGTGGTCTGGTGCAGGCTGGCCGGCAGCGCGCAGCGCCCGCGGAAGTAGCGGGGCCGGAAATGGCCCCACGCCGGCCCGAGGTCGGCATCGGGAACGCCCAGGCGAAGCCAAAAGGCGCGCCACACGTCGGCGTCGAGGGTGTCCATCTCGAACCAGAAGCCGTCGGAGGTCCGAAATGGTGGCCCCGGCGCCGGGTCGGCCAGAGCCGGCACCGGCCACGGTTCGTCACCGGAGGTGGCGGCGGCGATGTAGTGGGAACCCTGCAGGAGCGCTGCCTGCAGCGCCGAGGTCCGCACCGCGGTGTCAGGGCGCCCCCGGGCCCGGCCGACGAGGCTGGCGAGCACGCCCACGGCGGCCAGCACGCCGGCGCCGACCGAGGCGATCTCGAGGCCTATCCGCCGGGGGTGCCCGTCGTCCCAGCCGTTGACTGTCGCCAGGCCCGACATGGCCTGCACCGCCGCCTCGGAGCCCCGGCGCCCCGGCTCCACGCGTGCCGGGCCGAACCAACTCACCGCCCAGTCGACCGACGAGGCCTCGTCGACTCCGATGCCGTAGGACGCCAGGCGGTCCAGGCACGTCGTGTGCGCGAGCGCGGGGCCCGCCGGCGTCGACGCTGCGCTCGCCGCCGGCGTCACCCTACGCTCCCGGTCGGCTCGCCGGCCGGGGCGGCGGTGGACCGGGCCAACGCCTCGTCACGGGCGAAGGCCGGCGCAGACTCGATGAGCCGTTGGGCGGCCTCGCTCTGGGGCCGGGTCGACACCTCCTCGGAGAGCCCTTCCTCCACCACCCGGCCCGCCTCCAGCACGACTATCCGGTCGGTCACCTTCCGCACCACCGCCATGTCGTGGGAGACGAGCACCAGGCCCAGGCCCATCTCGGTCTGGCGTTCCCGCAGCACGGCGAGCATACGGGCCTGCTCGGAGGCATCCAGCATGGACGTGGGCTCGTCGGCGACGAGCACCTTGGGGTGGCACACCAGGGCCCGGGCCAGAGCGACGCGCTGGAGCTGACCGCCGGACAGCTCATGGGTCCGGGCCTCGAGGAAGGACCCCGACGGGGGCAGGCCCACGCTGTCGAGCGCCTCGGCAACGGCCTTCTTTCGCTCCTGCGGCGAGCCCTCGTGGGCGAGGTCGAGCGGCTCCCTGACAAGGGCCTCGACCGGTAGGCGCGGCGAGAGGGCGTCGGCGGGATCCTGCATGACAAGTTGTGCGCGCCGGCGCAGGTCGCGCGCGCCGGCCCGCCACGAAACGGACAAGGACTGGCCCTGCAATATGACGTCGCCGGCGTCGGGGGCCAGGTGGCCGGAGATGATGCGGGCCAGGGTGGACTTGCCGCTCCCCGACCGGCCGATGAGGCCGACCGACTCGCCCTCGCCGACCGCTATCGACACCCCCTGCAGGGCCTTCACCTTGCCGTCGCCCGTCCCGAACGTCTTGTGGACCTGGTTCACCGCCAGGAGGACCTTCAGCCCTCCGAAGTGACAGGCCACCAGTCGCTCACGGGACAGGACAAGGGGTGGGTGGTCGGTGGTGCAGACGGGCTCGGCCTGGGTGCAGCGGGGGTGGAAGGGGCATCCCGGTGCCACCGCCCGAGGATCGGGCGGCCTGCCGCGGATGGCCCGAAGGTCCTTGGTGGTGGTCATCACCGGGTACACGTTGACCAGCGCCCAGCTGTACGGGTGCGCCGGCGCTCCGACCACCCGGGAGGTGTCGCCCATCTCCATGACCTCGCCGGCGTAGAGGACCATGGTGCGCCGGGCCAGTCGGGCGGCGTCGGGCAGGTCATGGGAGATCACCACCAGGGCGAAGCCCCGGGCGGCGGCCAGCTTGGCCACCTGGTCGACCATCGCCTGTTTGGTGGCGGGGTCGAGCCCGGCGGTGGGCTCGTCGAGGACGACCAGCTCGGGGTCGAGGGCGAGGACCATGGCCAGCATGGCGCGGCGACGTTCGCCGCCCGAGATCTGGTGGGGGAAGCGGTCGAGGACGGCGGGGGCGAGGAGCAACTCGTCGGCGAGCTCCTCGGCCCTGGCCTTGGCCGCGGAGGCGGACATCCCGAGCCGCTCGCGCAGCGGCTCGGCCACCTGGGTGCCGACGGCGACGACGGGATTGAATGGTGCCCCCTGCAGGGCCAGCGCGATGGTGGACCACCGCAGCGAGCGCAGGGTCTCCTCCGACGCCCCGAGCATCTCCTGGCCGGCGACGGCGACGCTGCCGGTGGCATCGGGGGGCTGCACCAGGCCGGCCAGGCACAAGGCGAGGGTGGACTTGCCGGCGCCGCTCTCGCCGACAATGGACAGGGACTCGCCGCGCTGCAGGCTGAAGCTCACTCCCCGCAGGGCGTGGACGCCGCCCGGGAAGCTGACCCGCAGGTCCGTCACCTCCAGCACCGGATTCATCGGGCGATCGTAGTCATTTGCGACAGTTGGTCCCCGGCGCACCAGTCGGGGCCCGAGTCCGTCCCACGCTTGGGTATTTGCCCCCCGCTGATCCCGATCGAGGTCAATTCGCGGTGCCGGAGGTACCCATTAGGAGACAATCCTCCCACGCCTGTCAATAGGTGTTAAACGCACCTATTGGCGGCCCGAAACGTACGGTTCGAATACATTTCGACGGCCCCAGTTGCTCCGAGCGGTCACGGGCTAACCTTTCGCTTTCTCACCCATGAATCCTTCTTCGCTGGGCACCGCCGGCGGCGTCGAGCCGTCCCCCATCGCCGTCCTCGTCAACCCTGCGCCGCGAACCGGGCGCTGATGCGGGCCCTGTTCAGCTGTCTGCCGGGACTTGGCCACTTCCATCCCATGGTCCCTCTCGCCCAGGCCATGGTCGGCGCCGGCCATCAGGTTGGCTTCGCCACCGCCGAGCGGTTCTGCGAGCGGGTGGTCGCACCCGCAGGGTTCCAGGCGTTCCCCGCAGGGCTCAGTCCCATGCAGGTCGAGGAGCGGATGGCCTCCCCCCAGGCCGGTGACGGCGACGCAGTCCCTCCCGTCCCCTCGTCTGACAGCCCGACCGACACCGAGGTGGGGGCCCGCATGTTCGCCGGGGTGGCCGGCCCCGCCAAGGTCGCCGAGCTGACCAGGCTGATCAAGGCGTGGCGCCCGACGGTGATAGTCCACGACGCTTTGGACTTCGGGGCTCCGGTGGCAGCGGCGCGCGCCGGTCTGGCGTGGGCCGGCCACAGCGTCGGGGCCCTCCAGCCGCCCGAGCTGTGGGACCGGGCGGCGATGATCATCGCCCCGACCTGGCACGAGTGGGGAGTCGACCCGGGCCCGGCGGGCGGCATGTTCCGCTACCTCTACCTCGACATCTGCCCCCCCGCTCTCCAGGCACCCCACATCGCCGACATCACGGTGGCCCGCCCGCTCCGGCCCGTCATCTTCGACACCCCCCGAGCCGTGCCCGTGCCGACCTGGGTGCGCCGGCTCCCGCCGGTGCCCACCGTGTACGTCACCCTCGGGACGGTGTTCAACCACACCCGGGGGCTGTTCGAGACCATCCTCGAAGGTCTGAGCGCCGAAGCCGTCAACGTCATCGTCACCGTGGGTCGCAACCGGGACCCCGCCGAGGTCGGCGCCCAACCCTCCAACGTCCGCGTCGAGCGCTACATCCCCCAATCGGTCGTGTTCCCGCGATGTGACCTCGTCGTCTGCCATGGAGGGTCCGGCACCACCCTCGCCGCCCTGGCCCACGGCCTGCCTCTGCTCGTCATGCCTCAAGGAGCGGACCAGCGCTGGAACGGGGACCGCTGCGCCGCCCTGGGCGCCGGCCTGACCCTCTACCCCGCCGCAGTCACGCCCGAAGCTGTGCGGGCCGCGACCCGCGGGTTGCTGGACCAGCCGTCCTACCGGGCCGCGGCCGGACGCATCCAGGCCGAGATCAACGCCATGCCGGGGCCGGAGCAAGCCGTCGGGCTGATAGAGGAACTGGCCGGGCGGAACCGCCCGGGGGCATGAGGAGCGCTCGAGCGCCTCCCGTGCAGTCGGCCATCGCCCCTAAAGTCGCGCCGATGGAACAGGCCGCCACCGATGCCCTGCGCCAGGCCATGCCCTTCGCCGCCACCCTGGGCGTGGAGGTCGTGGCCAGCGAGCAGACCGAGGTGCGGGCCCGGATGGCGTGGGCAAAGGAGCGCTGCACCGACGGCGGCATACTGCACGGCGGGGCCATCATGGCCCTCGCCGACACGACGGGGGCCAGTTGCGCCTTCTTGAACCTGCCGGCGGGATCGCTCGGGACCGCCACCATCGAGTCCAAATCCAACTTCCTCCGCGCCGTGAGGGATGGATGGGTCGAGGCTCGGTCCCGCCCTCTCCACGTGGGACGCACCCTGATCGTGGTGGAGACCGACGTAATCGACAGCGCCGGCCGCCTGGCCGCGCGCGTCACCCAGACCCAGGCCGTCCTGGGACCGCACCAGGCCTAGGGATCCGCCCTCTCGTCGACCGCGGGCTCGTCGCCTGGGAGCTCGCCGTAGTGGCCGGGCGGATCGGACCCGAGGCCGCCGGGTGGCTCCGACGCTGCGGGCTGCTCGGGCTGTATCGGCCCGCCCCCATGGTCCCGCTTGGGCGGTGGCTCGCCCTCCATGACCTCGTCCAACGCGTCATGGAGCTCGGGAGGCAGGTCCGACGCCGTCCCGTCAGCTTCGGCACGGGGTTCGGGGATCTCGAGCTCGGGTCCCCCGGGTGGATTCGACTGGATGTGCTCTACCACGCTTGGTCACCTCCATGGCCCGATGTCGGACCTTCGTATCGTGCCCCTCGCCACGGTCGCTCGAGGCCACCGGGTTGATACCCGCCCTCCACCGCCGACAACCCTGACGAGAAGCGGAACGGGGCGCCAGCGTTGAGGGCTTACGACACCGCGCCGGGGACGCGCGCCGGGAACACGGCGACGGGCACGGTCGGAGGCGCCGATGACGCCACGTTCAACCGGGTGGTGCTGACGCCTTCGCCACACAGACCGGCCAGCTCCTCGGCCGGAAGGGTTTCGCGCTCGGCCAGTACACGGGCCACGCGCACGAGGCTCGGCCGGTTGTCGGCCAGGATGGTCCGAGCCCTGACCTCCGCGCCGGCCACCAGACGCCTCACCTCTTCGCCGCCGGCGCTGCCCTCGATCTGAGGGGCCCGGTCGCCGCTCGAGGTGCCGGCCAGGTCGAAGCGGCCGGTCATGGCCCACCGGGCCACCATGCGACGGGCCAGGGAGGCGGCGTGGGCGAGGTCGTCGCCGGCCTGGGTGCTCGGGTCGCCGAACACGTTGAGCTCTGCGGCGCGGCCCCCGAGGAGCAGGATGAGGCGGGCGATGAGCTCGCGTTTGGTGAGGATCTCGCGGGGCTCACTCGACGACCACACCGACTTGTCGAAGGAATCGCCCCGCCCGAGGATCGATATCCGGGGCGGCACTTGGACGTCGCGCAGCAGCTGGGACAGCAGGGCGTGGCCGGCCTCGTGAACGGCCAGCAACCACCGGGTGTCCTCGTCGATCAGGTACGTGCCCGAGGTCCCAGACAGCTGGCGGGTGCAGGCCTCCTCCAGGTCGGCCGACGAGATGGCCAGACGGTGGCGACGCCCGGCCAGGAGGGCGGCCTCGTTGACGATGTTGGCGAGCTCGGCGGGGACCAGGCCCGCCGTCTGGCCCGCCACCCGCGCCCAGTCAACCGGGTCCGAGAACGGCCGGTCCCGGGCGTAAAGCTCGAGGATGCGCTGGCGCCCTTCGCAGTCGGGGGGTTCGACCCGGATGCGGCGATCGAAGCGCCCAGGGCGCAGGAGGGCAGGGTCGAGCAGCTCGGGGCGGTTGGTGGCGGCCAGGATCAGCGCGCCGGAGGAGCCTTCGAAGCCGTCGAGCTCGACGAGGAGCTGGTTGAGGGTGTGGTCGAACTCGACCCCGCCGCCGCCGCCACTCGAATCGTTGCGGTTGCGCCCGACCGCGTCGAGCTCGTCGAGAAAGATGATCGAACGGGGGTGCTTCTTGGCCTGGTCGAAGAGTTGGCGTACCCGTGCCGCACCGAGGCCCACGTACTGCTCGACGAAGCTGGCCGCAGAAATCGAGTAGAACGCCACCCCGGTCTCGCCGGCCAGGGCGCGCGCCAGCAACGTCTTGCCGCAACCCGGCGGACCGTGGAGCAGGATGCCCCGGGGGAGCTCGGCGCCAAGGGCCTGGAATCGTCCGGGATCAGAGAGGTAGTCGGCCACCTCCCGTAGCTCCTCGATGGCGTGGTCGAGGCCGGCGACGTCGGAGAAGCGGAGCTTGGACCGGTGAGCGTCGAGGGCGGGCAGATGGCGGGGCGGGACGAGTAGGAGCGGCGGTTCCTCGTCCCGGGTGGGGGACGGCACCGAACCGACGCTCGCCGGGACCATGGGCACAGGCCGCGCCCCAACCGCGGGCGCGCCCGAAGCGGTTGCGGTCCGCGCTCGCCTACCCCTGCGCCGCGGCGAGGTGGTCGCCAAGGAGACGAGCGCCACGCCTACGATGGCGATGACAGATCCGACAGCTAGGGCTGTAATCACGGCGTGACTAGGGCCCATTTTTGACCGATACCCATGGGTGTCCCGAACTCATGTGGGCTCCGCCCGGCATCAACATAGCCTCGGAACCCGGCCGGGGGCAAAGCCAAAAGGCTGACCCCGCCACGACGGCGACAGGTCTCAGCCG
The DNA here is from genome assembly GCA_035552775.1 of Acidimicrobiales bacterium. Lineage (GTDB taxonomy): Bacteria > Actinomycetota > Acidimicrobiia > Acidimicrobiales > Palsa-688 > DASZKW01. The sequence goes on from DASZKW010000022.1 coordinate 18,735, forward strand.
GCCCGGCCCAAGCTCACGGCGGCTTGGCGATGGAGCCGGCCGAAGTTGTAGTACGCGGCGCACGCGCCCTCCGAGGACACCATGCACGTCCCGATCGGGGTCTGAGGAGTGCAGGCTGTGCCGAACACCTTGCACTCCCAGGGCTTGATGACCCCCTTGAGCACCTCCCCGCACTGGCAGGCCTTGGGGTCGGCGACGCGCACTCCGGGAACCTCGAAGCGGACCTCCGCGTCCCACGCCTCGAACTCGGGCCTCAACTTGAGCGCCGACTGGGATATGAACCCCAGACCTCGCCACTCGAAGTGCGGGCGGAGCTCGAATACCTCTCCGAGTACCGCCAAGGCTCGGGGGTTGCCCTCCTCGCGGACCACGCGCGTGTACTGGTTTTCCACGCAGCAGCGGCCCTCACGGATCTGGGCGAGGAGCATCTCGACGGCAGCGAGGATGTCGAGAGGCTCGAAGCCGGCGGTGACGAGGGGCTTGCCGTAGACCTCGGGCACGAAACGGTAGGGCCGGTTGCCGACGACGGTGGAGACGTGACCTGGGCCCAAGAAACCGTCCAGACGCAGGTCGGGCGAGTCCAGGATGGCCTTTATGGGCGGGACTATGGTGACGTGGTTCGAGAACACCGAGAAGTTGGTCACGCCATCTTTGCGAGCCTTGAGGAGGGTGAGGGCGGTTGACGGCGCCGTGGTCTCGAATCCCACCGCGAAGAACACCACTTGGCGATCGGGGCGCTCAACCGCCATGCGCAGGGCGTCCATCGGTGAGTAGACGAAGCGCACGTCCGCGCCCCTGGCCTTGGCCTCGAGCAGGTTGCCCCGGCCCCCGGGCACGCGCATCATGTCGCCGAAGGAGGTGAAAGTAACCCCCGGCGTCTCGGCGACCGCTATCGCGTCGTCCACCCGGCCCATGGGGATCACGCATACCGGACAGCCCGGACCGTGAACCAACTCTATGGTCTCGGGCAGTACGTGCTCGATGCCGTGGCGGTAGATCGTGTGAGTGTGGCCGCCGCAGACCTCCATGAACTTGAACTGGTCGTCGCCTGCCAGCGCGGTGATGCGGCCCACCAAGCGCCGTGCCGCCACCGGGTCGCGGTACTCATCGACGAACCTCATATTTACTCCCCAATCGAGGCTGCTTACGAGTATGCAGCCTACACCTAGTGGTCTACGCTACCCCGGTAGGGCCGCTATGTTCCGCGGCCGGGGCGGGGGGCCGCGACAGGCGCCCAAACTTCGCCGGTGAACCTGTTAGTTCCGCCGCCCACGCTAGCCTGAACGCAATTGCTCCGGGAGGTGCGGTATGTGTCTTGGAATCCCTGGCCAGGTCGTCGACCTGGATGACGCGGCACAGCACGTAGCCACCGTCGACGTGAGCGGCGTGCGTCGCCAGGTCAACGTGGGCTTGGTCCTAGGCGATGTCGGTGGTCTCGATGTGGGTGACTGGGTATTGATCCACGTGGGTTTCGCCATGGCCCGCATCGACGAGGAAGAGGCCGCCCGCACGCTCGAGTTCATGCGCCAGCTCGACGACGTATGGCAAGCCGAGCTCGACCAGTTCGAGGGAAGCGGGCTCAGCGAGAGCTAGCTGGGGTAATGAAGCGGCGATGAACCCCTGGGAGGTGCTCGGCATACGGCCCGGCGCGCCGCGCCACGAGATAGCCGACGCCTACCGGGTACTGGCTCAGATCTTCCACCCCGACCGCTACGCCGAGGGCCCCGAGAAGATCCGGGAAGAGGCCGAGCGGCGGATGCAGACGCTCAACGAGGCCTATCACAGCGCCTGCAACGGCGGCGGTTTGCCCGTGAGGGGCAATGGCCAGCGCTCGTCTTGGGCCTCTCCCACGGCTCCCCCGCCGCGCCCGGGTGGCCCCGCCACCAGGACCCGGGCGGCGAGCATGTCGTGGGAGAGCGCAGCCCGGTACCGGGCAACCCTGGCCGCCCGCTACCGCGAGTCCCAGGAAGCCGAAGAGCGTTCCTTGCCCAAGGGAATCGCCGTCGCCCGTCCCAAGCCGCTGACGTCGCGCCCGTCCACCCTGTTGGGCCTGGGCTTGGCCCGCAACACCAACAAGCTGCGGTGTCGGGGCTGCAACAGCATCCAGCTGCTACCGGAGGGCTGGCGCGAAGGCCTGGCGTCGAAGGACTACCACTGCTCGCTGTGCGGCCGGCGCATCCTCGCCCGCTGAGCGGAACTGGATCGGTGACCGCGGTGACCGAGCGGCGCCCGCGCCGGGCGGCCGGATCAGGCCAGTTCGAGCAGGCGCTCACCCAAGCCCACCAGCACCCGAACCGCGGGAGCGTCGGGGCTGGCGTCTAGGGGCGCCACACCGGCACGGTCGGCGGCCACGATGGCGGGGTCGTCGGGAACGCTCACCACCTCCTGGCTCGGAAAGACGGACCTGATGACCTCCAGGTCATCTTCGCCCCTCACCCGGTTGGCGACCACTATCACCCGACCGAGGGACTTCTCCTCGGCTAGCGCCGCGGCCCGGGCACCCACCTCCAACGACTTGGGCGTAGCCTCCACCACCACCAGCACCGCCTCGACGCCCTTCTCGCTCATGCGCGTCATGGTGCCGATGCCGGCCTCGAGGTCGGCGACGACTATCTCGTCAGTTGGAGCGACGTTCCCGAGCAACTGCTCGGGGGAGAGCCCACATCAAAGGCAGCCCGGTTCGGGGTTGTCGATGCGGGCGACCACCGCCAGGCGCACCCCGTCGGGGGCGGCGGTTCCGAAGCGGTCGAGCAGGTCGTCCCACCCGGGCGCATGCTCCTCCTGGCCCTCGTCCAGGGCTTGGCGCATCGAGATCAACCGCTCGGTCTCGGTGTCGCCGACGCCGAGCGATATCCCCAGATTTGGGTTGCTGTCGCAGTCCAGGGCCACCACCCGCTGGCCATTGCGGGCCAGGGTCCGGGCCACAACCGCCGACGTGGTGGTCTTGCCCGCGCCCCCCTTGCCCACCACCGCCAGCTTCATACCGCGAGCCTATCGCGCCGCTTGGCCAATTGATGCGTCCTCGCTCAGGCGATCGAGCAGCGAAGCCACCGCGCCGACCGCCGCACAATCGGGTGAGTCGTCGATCGGGGCCCGGCCTCGACGCTCCGAACGCGCCAGGTCTTCGTCCCAGGGAACCGCGGCGATGACCTCGAGGCCGGTGCCCCGCCCAACCATTTCGACGTCGTCGGGGTCCATCACCTTGCTGGCCACGGCGACGACGCGCTGCGAGCCGGTCCCGGCTTGACTGAGCCGGGCCAGGCGGCGACCCGACAGCAACGACTTGGCTGTGGGCTCGACGACCACCACAAAGACCTCGGCGAACCCACCCCACCCAGAAAACGGTTGGCGGGTCCCTCCCGGCAGGTCCCCGACGACGTTCCAGTCTGTCCGGGGGAGCTCGTTGCGGATCTGAAAGAACGCCATCTGGGAGCGGAACAAGTCACCGGGGCGTCCCCGCAGCTTGCCGAACTGCAGGAACCGGACCCCGTCAGGACCGGTGGCAGCGTAGCGCTCGATGGCTTCGATGGAGCTCAGATCGGGGCGGAGGCGGAAACGGGGGCCCTCCTCGTCGTCGCCGCGTTCGACGACGGCGTCGTCGGGAATGCCGGCGTCGCTTTGAGGCAGCCCGATCGAGAAGGCCATGCCGGGCATGGGATCGGAGTCGACGGCCAGGACCGGCACCCCCCGGCGGGCCAGCAGCCGGGCGAAGGTCCCCGAGATGGCGGACTTGCCCGCCCCTCCCTTGCCCACGAACGCGACGCGCACGGCCCTGGACGCTACCGGACAGTCAGGTTCAGGAGAGCTTGCGGAGGCGCTCGGCCAGGACGGTCACCGCGGCCACGACGTTGCCGTCCGGGGCGGCGTCGATCAGCGGGAGGGTAGCCCTGTCCCCGGCGCCGACCTCGTCGCCCCAGGGAACCTCGGCTATGACTTCGAGCCCGTGGCGCTCGCAGAACTCGCCCACCGCGGCGGCGTCGTCAGCCGAGCGCAGCTTGTTGGCCACCACCAAGATGCGCGAGATCGGCAGCCCGGCGGCCAACTCGGCCTGCCGCCGGGTCGCCTCCAGGGAGCGGTAGTACGGCTCGGTGACGAGCAGCAGGACATCGGCGTTGCGAACGGTGCCGCGAGCCAGGTGCTCCGGCGAGGCCTCCAGGTCGATCACCGCCACCGAATCGGTGGTGTCGCCGATGTCGGCGAGCAGGGCGGCCACCGTGGCATGCGCTGAGCACAAGCAGCCCTCCTCGGCGTGGCCCACCCCGCCCATGAGAACCAGGCGGACCCCGTCGGGGCCGAGCAACGCATGGCCTTCGAGAACGCTCGCCACCGACGACGTCAGCGCGGGCCCGTCGATGCGTCGGGACACCAAGGCAAACGGCAGAGATGTGGCCCGGTTGGCCTCTTCGGGGTCGAAGCCGAGGGCGACACCGAGGTTGGGGTTGCTATCGGCGTCGATGGCCACGACGGCCGACCCCCGGCGCGCCTCGAGGCGGGCCAGGGTGGCCGAGATGGTGGTCTTTCCTGCCCCCCCTTTCCCCGCCAGTGCAACTCTCACCGGCGGCTGGCGCCGACGACTACCGGGCACCCGGCCAGGAGCACCCCGAGCAGCTCGCGTATCTCGACGATGCTGTCCACTGCGGCCCGCATGGCCGGGACCCCCGCGTCGGTCAAGACGTAGGTGCGCCTCGGGGGACCCGTCTGGGAGGGTTCCCACCACGACCTCACCAGCCTGTCCTCTTCCATCGACCGCAGGCATCTGTAGAGTCCGCCGGCCTCGGCGCTACGAAGGCCCATATTGCGCACCGCGTCCAGCAGTTCGTAGCCGTGCGACTGGCCCTCGGCCAAAGCGATGAGCAGGCAGAAACGCTGGAAGGTCCGGGGCAGGCCCTTGCCGCCCTCGGTGGGGCCGTCGTGAATGATCATCGGTGGTCGTGCTCCCCAGCACGCTGGCTCAGGCAAGCGTCGGCTTCGTCGGGCGAAGCATGGCACCAGCAGTCGGCGCTGCACTCGCCGTGGGTCGGCCTGGTCAGCTCGCTGAACGACGCCGCGAACTCGATTGCCCCCTCCTCCAGGCCACGAGCCGACAGGGTGAACCAGTCGCCGTCACGGTTGAGGTAGCCCTCCTCGACCAGGCGGGCCAGATAGGTGATCCCGACACGGGAATCCACACCGAGGAAGCGCTCGATGAGGGGCGGGTCGACGAGGTCGCCGAAGCCCTCCCCCCGCAGCCAGTACATCACCTGCAGGATCTCGCTGCGCCAGAACATGGCCCGCAGGGCGGTGGACTTGGGCTGGTGCAACTGCCCCTCTGGATACTGGAACTCATATGCAGCCACGAGAACTCCTCACACAACACAGGCTAGTGGGACTAGTTGGTTAGTTTTTCCTTGGTCACGGATCACCACGTCGGCAGCTCCTGGTCGCCGACCGCCCCCCGGCGCAGCGCGTCGAATGCCCCGTCCAGGTCGGTACCCCACAGATCCCAGCTCGACAACCGCAACCCGAGCACCTGAAGTGCGACAGGACCCGCCAGCAGGCTGTCCTGGTCCAGGCATTCCAGGCCTTCGGCGGCCAAGGCGCCCCCCAGGGCAGAGCCCACCCCGGCCAGGTCTTCGGGCAGGTCGATCCGCACCAGGACGACCTGGGGCCCTATCCGCAGGCCGGCGGCCAGGTCCCCGTCGGCCATGAGGGCCGGACCCTCCACGTGCAGCAGCCTCGAGTGCCCGGCTTCGCCTTCGTCACCGCCGGCGAAGGCAGCGAGGACGGTGGCATCATCCACCAGCGGCCCCGGCGCCGCCCCGTAGGGCGGCTGGGGCATGACCCAGGAGGCCGTCTCGTCGCCCACCGCGCCAGCCACGCCGCCCGTGCTAGCCCGACCCGGCCAGGATCTCGGCCTGCGTGGCGGCGGCGTGCAGGCCGGAGGCAGCCTGGGCCAGATTGTCGTTGATGCGGTCGGTGGCGGGGCCGATGACCGCGCACTGCGTCTCCACGGCGCGCACACCGAAGGTGATCTTGGCCAGGTTGGCGGCGATGCTGCGGAGCTGGCCGGCGATGTGGTGGAGGAAGAAGCCGAGCACGGCGACGAACGCCACAATGTCGAACAGAGTCAGGACGATGTGCAGGGCGACCATCATCGCCTCCCGTCTACGCCGAGGAGTTGGGCATGGCGTCCGACCTCGACGCGCAGGTCGTTGGTCTGAACCGCCGCTTGATCGAGCATCCAGGTGGTGGCGGTGTTGGCGGCCAGGCGGGTGGCCGTGTTCCACGCGTCGTCGACCCGCTCGTCGATGTCCTTGACGAACGACGACAGCAGGGTCAGCAACACGATGACCGCGATGATCAGGACGACCCCCATGCCGAGGGCTATCCACCAGAAGTTGAGGTCCTCCTGGGTCAGGGCGATGATCATGACTGGGCCTCCAGCAGCTCGCGCGCGGCTGTCGCACTGCGGTTGATGTCCTTGATGCCCTCGACGACCTTCGACACTTCCCACAAGGCCATGGTGTTGGCGCGCCCGTCGTCGAGTGCCAGGGTGACCTCGCGCGCCTGCAAGGCGATGGTGCGGGCCAGATTCAAGATGATGGCAACCAGCACGACGACGATGGCCACCACCACGGCGGTGACGGAAAAGCCGACGTACCACCCGGTAAGCGAAGCCAGCTCCACGAACTCCCCCTTGCTAGGCAGCTGACCGTCTACGATTGGCGATCAGTGTCAAAAGCATACTCTAGGTTGGCCCCATGCGGAAAGCCCCAAAACGTCTATCGTGCTGAACCCGTGGTGGTGAACCCGTGGTGCTGATCGGCGGGGACGGTGGTCGCCCCGATCCTGAGGTTCCTGCGGAGCAGGAGACCGAGACTCCTCCCGGGGCCGGCGATGCCCCGGTGGGCACGGAGACGGCCGGGTCGCAGGAACCGGAAAAGACGAGCACACCGCTGAGCCCTCCGCCCAGCCAAGAGGGCGACTCGTGGGACGGACCCGAGTCGCCCTCTGAGAGCGCAGCCGCGCCCTTGGTTCCATCGGGTCCACGTCCGCGCCGGCCCCGGGGTCCTCTGGTGGCCGCCGGCGCCGGTGTGATCGTCGTGGGCCTGGCCGTGGGCGCCTTCTTCCTCGGTCGAGGGACAACCGGGACGGGCCACCACTCCACATCGACCACCACCGTGGCCCCGCGTCCGGCCCCCACCGGTTTCGTAACCTTCCACGACGCGGCCGACGGTTTCTCCCTGTCGTACCCGAGGGCGTGGCAGCGGGTGGCCGACCCGGCTGTCCCCCTCATCGTGAGCGCCGGCGGCAATGACGCCTTCTCGGTGCGGGTGCTGCGTCTCCAGTCGCCGGTCAACACCAACAACGCGGCCGACGTGCAGGCGGTCACCAATGCCATCTTGAGCACTCCAGGCGCCAAGCTGACGATCCTCGGCCAGCAGGCCGTGACCGTCGCCGGGATCCACGGCTACTACTACTTCTACACCTTCCCCTCGGGCAATCAGGTGGGGGTGCACGCCCACTACTTCTTGTTCCAGGGGCGCAAGCTGACCATCATCGTGTTCCAGGCGCTCCCCCTCGGGGATTTCCAGCGGCTTGCCGCGACCTTCGACCAGATATCGTCCAGCTACAAGAGCGATCCCAACGTGCTCGGTCCGACGCCGGCGCCGGCGGCACCGTCCACGACGGCGGGAGGCTCGACTAGCACCACAGCCCCGCGCTCGACCACGACGGCTGGCTGAGCAGCGACGCCGGGCGGGCCCTGGGCTGCGGCGGCCCTGGCTGCGGCGGCCCTGGCTGCGGCGGCCCTGGCTGCGGCGGCCCGACTGCGGCGGCCCTGGCTGCACAAGTCGACATCAAATCGGCGCTTGGGCCATTTGATGCATACATAGGTACGGCCGGTCGTACCTATGTATGCAGCAAATACCTCCCCGCGAGCAATGGTGCATAGATAGGCCGGCACCCGGCCTCCGAGGCCCGCTGCCGTCGCGCTGCGAGCCCGGACCTCGCGCTGCCGCCGGTCAAGGACATCGACGACGAAAGCCGCCCCCAGTGGTCGTCCGTGGACGACCACTGGGGGCGGCTTCGCAGACCCCAGGTTTTGCAGGCCCCGGCGCGGTTGAAATGCCGGACCCACGGTTACTGCCTTAGCACCCGCCCAGGATACCTCCCAGGAGGTTACCCAGCCCCAGGGTCTGGAGGATACATGCGGGAGTGAGCTTGATGGCCCCGCTGTCGGCGATGGCAGCCGCATGCCCGTTGATCGAGCCGATCTGGCCAAGGATGGTGGCCGTGTCGGCCTTGATCGGCCCGGCGGCCCCGATGATGACATCAGCGCGGTGGTTGATGGCCACGATCCCGCCCTGGATGGTCGAGACCACGGGAGCGAGGCTGGTGAAGGTGCCGTTGATGGAGTGCACCGTGGCGTTGATGGGCGCCACGCTGCCGGCGATCGAGTCCACGTTGCCGTTGATGGCGCCAACCGTGCCGCTGATCGAGTTAACGGTGCTGTTGATCGGTCCCACCACCCCGCTGATGGAGTTGACGGTGCCGTTGATCGAGTTGACGGTGCTCTGGATCGAGCGGACGGAGCTGTTGATCGTCCCGGCGTAGTTGTTGATGCTCGACGCGCTGCCGTTGATGCTGGAAGTGGCCGAGATGATCTGACCGGCCTGGGCCGACAGGGGTTGGGCGGCAACCAGGATCTGGCGAGCCAGGGAGTTGGTCCGATCCAACACCGGGATGGTGTTGAGGTTGGTGTTGATGTTCTTCACCGCCGGGGTGATGGTCCTGGTGACCGCGGTGTTGATGTTGACCGCGGAGATCACCGTGCGGGACAGCAGCACCACGGCGAAGAGGGCGAAACCCAAGAACAACACCAGGTTGAGGCCCACCAACCCGCTCTCGTCTCTACGGCTCGCGTCCTTCCCCCAAGAGCGGGGGTGCCCCCTCAGCACGAGGCCCCACCATGGAGAGAGTTGAGGGTCGCGATGAGCGTCGAGGTGCAGATGGCGGTGAGGTGCCCATCGATGCTGCCCACACCACCGACGATGTTGACCAGGTCATCCTGGGCCGGGGCCAGCACGTTGTCGGCGATCGCCACCCGCTGGTGGATGTTTTGCACGCCGAGCTGGTTGGACCCGCAACTGAAGTTACCGACGGTCGTGCCCGCACCCGGCGTGTAGACGCCGTTGGTCTCGGGGGCGTTGCAGTTGCCGTTGGCTCCGTTGGCGGTGATGAGGGTGCCGTTGATGTTGTTGGCCGTGCCGAGGACGGTGTTGAGGACCCCGGAGGTATCCACAAGCGACGAAGAGATGCCGTTGAGGTTTGACGTGATCCCCCCGAGGGTCGACGCCACGCCACCAAGGGTGGACGAGGTACCGACGAGCGTCGACGAGACTCCCCCCAGAGTCGATGAGGTGCCCACCAGGGTGCCGGCGACCTGCACGAGCATGGGTGACGTGCTCTTGAGCGACCCGTCGATCGAGGTGAGCTTCCCCTCGATGGACGTCAGGTTGGAGATGATCTGGTTGCCCTGGCCGGGGATGGCCACGAGCGCCTGGTTGATGCCCCCGAGGCTGGAGTTTATCCCGGCGATCTGGCTGGGCAGGGTCTTGGTGTGGCCACCTGCCCCGGTCACCGCTCGCTGGGCGACGGCCAGGGAGCCGTTGATGCTGGATAGGGCGTTGCTGATGAAGATCAGGTAGACCACGACCACCAGGACCACCACGGCGGCCAGGGCTACCCAGACCTTGAGCCAGCGGCTGAGGAATGCCCGCCGGTCGGACTCGGCCAGGACGTCGCGGGACTCCTGGCTACGTACAGACCTCGGACGGTAATCACCGGGCAATGTGCTCGTTGCTGTCATTGTCGATTCCTCTCCTAACAGCCAGCCGTGTGGGCGCCCAAGCTGGTCGCCTTGTCGATACATGCGGCCTCGTGGTTGGCCACGTTGGCACCGCTGATGATGTTGCCGGCATCACCCAGGATCGCCCGGGCGACGCTGATGGTGACGTCCAGGTTGCTGTTGATTATGTTGACGCCGTTCTGGATGGCCCCGGCCACCGACAGGATCGAAGCGGCGGTGCCGTTGATGCCCTTGGCGGTGCTGTTGATCGCGCTGGCGCTGTTGCTGATGGAGGAGGCGTCGTTGTTGACCGCCCCCGCGCTGGCGTTGATCGAGTTGGCGCTGCCGTTGACGGCCGTGGCACTGGAGAGAATCGAGCTGGCGCTGCCATTGATGGCAGTAGCGCTGCCGTCGATCGACCGGGCGCTGTTGTTGACGGTGCCCGCGCTGGTGTTGATCGACCCGGCGGTGCCGTTGACCGCGCCGGCGAGGTTGACGATCTGGGCGAGCTCGCCCTGAAGCGGCTGCGCCGACTTGAGGATCGACGAAGCCAGGTCGTTGGTGTGATTGAGCTGGATCACCGAGTCGGTGTCGGTATTGATCCCCCGACCCGTCTGGGCGATGCTTGCCGCTTCACCGTTGATGTGGGCGGCGTTGGACTGAACCCTCCAAAGGAGGATGATCGCCAACACCACCACCACCAGAACAAGTACGACCGAGAAGGTGGCAGGCACACCACCCTCGTTCCTATTTAGACGACTCGCCATAAAGGCACTCCCCCCAGGTTGTTGTATTCGCCGGGTTTGACGAACGACGGAGCCCGATTTGGCTCGCTTCTGATGTATTGGTTTTGCTGGTACTTCCGGTCATGCTTACCTTGCCGCTGTCGCTTCTATTTCTGGTATTTCCAACGTCGTTCCTGCTGTCAGGTCCTGCGGACCTTCTCCTTCACGTAGTTGGCGATGGTCGCAGTCGTCGTTTGGACCGCGTGCTTTTCCCTCACGTGGGCCGAGACCTTACCCATCAGCGCTTCTTCTGTATCCGCTTTGCCCTGCCACCTGCAGGCGTGGTCGGCGTCTCGTCATCTGAACTCGTAGGGCATCCTTTGTTTCCTCTCCGTTGGGATAGCAGCGGCGCCGGATCAGGCCCGACCGGAAGCTCGCGAGCGAGAGCGGCCCCTGGGCAGCGGGGCCGCGCCCCGGCCACGGGCCGGTAGCAGACCCCGCAGCGCTCCTTGTATAGCAGCCACATCGCCGGCGATGCCGGCTACCACGTCGCCCACCGGCTCGGTCTGGTTGGCGATGGCGCGTACCCCGATGAGGATCGTGCCCAAGGTGAAGGTGACCTTCTTCAGTGTGTAGGCGACAGCTATCAAGTAACCCGCGATGGCGAGCACCACCACGGCGATGATTACAAAGGCCACCCAGGTGGCAATCCCGATTCCCAATGATGCCAGCATCTGTCTACCTGCTCCCGTCCTGATCATGCACTCGGTATGGGCTCTTCACCGTAGGGACCTCACAGGAGGCGCTTGAGGGCGGCACCATAGCGACCAACCTCTTGCAACGCAATGCCGGTCAGCTCCTTGGTTCGCGCCAGCTTGGGAACGGCGTCGAGGGTGCCGGTGAGGGCGACGCCGTGCTCGAGGACATCGTCTGCATAAGCCTTGATCTCCTTCACGGGCGCCATGAGCCGGCTCAGCAAGGTCAAGACAACCGGCAATATCAGCACCAACGTCAGCGCTTCACCTACGTACCACCAGACCACTCGGACATCCCCCCTGTCGGCTGACCCAATCGCTGTTGGCTGTTCCAATCGCGCAGTATAGGACACTCGCTCATAGCGCGCCAGTGACGATATCGCGGAACTTCACAGGGTGCCCTCGCCCACGATCTCCAACCGGCGCAGCATGTTCACCGACACCCGCTCGACCATGCCCGTCGCCGAAACCACCTCCAGGCGCCCCGATGCATCCACCCGCTGGGCCACTCCCCTGGCTTCTCCCTTGGGCAGCAGGTACACCTTCACGCGCCGGCCCAGCAACAAGCAGGACTGGTCGTAGGCGGCCGCCGCCAGGGCGCATCCGTCAGCGCCTTCCCGCAGCCATCCCGTCCTTTGATCGAGCGCGCCCAGCACCTCGTCGAGCAGCGTGTCGCGGCCCGCGCTCCCCAACCCGAGCGCCGCCAGATCGAGCCGGATGCTTAACACCGCACTGCTCACCTGCCCGGGGCCCAACTGGATGTCGGTCTTGAGGGATCCCACCACCTGCTCGGTCTCGACGTCTACCACGGTATCAGGCCAGATCACACCCACCCGGCGGCCGCTGGTTGCGGCCGCGGCCTCGGCGCTGGCCAGTCCGCCGACCAGCCACACCGCGTCCGCCAACTCCACGGGAAGCGTCGGACGCAGCACGATGGCAGCCGCAAGGGTTGTCGCTGCCGGCGCCGGCCACATCTCGCTAAGACGGCCCAGGGGACTGATTTCGCGCTCGGATACCACGGTGGCTCCTTCGGGGGCCGCGTCCTGACGGGCCCACGCCAGGGCCATCGCCCCGACCGATACCGCCACCGAGAAACGGCGCTCAGGGTGGCCTCGGCGCTGACCCACCGTGAAGCCGCCCCCTGGCGCGCCAGCCATCCCGGCCCGGCCGGCCGGAGTCGCGGCCCCGCCGGCACCGCCGGCCGGAGTCCCGGCCCCAGCCGGAGTGCCGGCCCCAGCCGGAGTGCCGGCCCCGCCGGCCGGAGTGTCGCCCCCGCCGGCCGGGCTCCTCCCGTCGGTCACGTCCGGGGCCGGGGACTCAAGCGCGCCACCGCCCAGCCGCCGTCCTCTTCTACCAGCTCCATCGTCCCCACTGGAACGTCGCCCCCGAGCGCCTCGGGCAGCGGTGCCGTGATCACCACCCACACGGGTCCTTCCACCGGCGCCACGGCATCCTCCCGGTACTCCAGAGCGTCGAGGTCATTGCCTGCCAGGTCAGCGCGCAACCCATTGACCAGGTCGGTCAAGAAACCGTCCAACTCGCTGGATGTAGCCGTCCCGTCGCGCAGGCGGGCGGACAGGGCCTCGTTCAGTCCGCGCCCCACGGCGATTCGCAGCACCGCTCGGCGTCCGTCCTGGCTCAGCAGCTCCCACACCCGCCGATGTTCCCCCCACGCGACGGCTGTCACAAAAGCCCGCGCAACCTCTGCCGGACCCGGCCCGTCGCCCGGAGGGCCGCTCGGACCTCGCACCCCGCTCGGGCGCAAGGGCCGGTGGCCATTGGCGGACTCGGCCCCGCCACTCATGAGCGCACCATCCAACCGATGGTGTACCAGCCTCGGCCGGTAGGTTCGCTCCCGAGGTCGCTCACGGGCGCTCGAAGCCGAGGGAGTAGAGGAAGTCGCGCACGAAGACCCGTTGTGGACCGTTGAGCGCCCAGCCCACGGCGTCGTCGAGAGCCCAGTCAAGCTCCTCCTTGGGCCCGGGCGCCAGCTGCTGCTGGGCGTCGAACTGGGCTCGGAGAACCGCCTCCAAAGCGTCGTTGGGTACGAGCATCAGCACCGCCAGCTCGGACTCGATAACCCGTCGGGCCGCCTCGCGGTCCAAACGGACCACGCCCCGGGCCCACTCCGCCAGGGCATCCGCCATGCGAGGGCCGGGCAGCAACAACAGACGAGACAGACGCTCACGGATCAGAGCCAGCCGCTCGTCGGCATCGCAGCCGGCCACGAGGACGGCGAAATGATCGGCGCGAGTGAGCCCTGGGAAGATCGAAGCCAGCCGGGCTTCGGTCTCGGACAGCTTGCCGTAAGCCAGCTTCCAGGAATCGGCATGCAGGCGAGGGTCGAGGATGGCCAACGTATCCTCGAACGCGGCCAGGGCGCGGCGTAGGTCCTCGTCGCCGCCGAGCCCGAGATACGCAAGGCCCTGGTTGTACTTGGCCACGGCATGTTGGAACGGGAAGTTGTCCGGGGCGAACACGGCGAGCGACTCGCCGAAGGCGGATAGGGCCTCGCCCAGGCGGGACTGCTTCTGGTCGGGGCAGAGCTGAGCCAGCGAGCTCAACGCCACTCCCTTGCTGTGGAGCACCAGCCCGTGATGATAAGGCGCCTCCTGCGGATCGAGCTCGGCGAGGGCGCTCCCGTAGTCGTCGAGAGCTGCCTCCAAGCCCAGCTTGGTCCCGCTGGCAGATTGGGCGAGGCCCCGGTTGTGCAGGGCGGCCACGCGGCTTCGCCGACCCTGGGCCGTTTCGGCAGTGAAGAGGTCGAGGGCCTGGTCGAAAGCGGTCACAGCTAGAGCGGGTTCACCGAGTTCGGTCTGAGCCAGGCCCAAGTTGTTGAGTACCGACGCCAGTTCCTCGGGGCGCTCCCTGCCCTCGAGCAAGGTGGCCGCTCGCTCGAAGAGGCGAACGGCCTGGGCGCGGTCGCCGAGGTGTCGGTGGGCGGCGCCGGCGGCGTTGAGCGTCCGGGCGTGCTCAACCGGATCGAAGCGAGGGTCGAACGCCTTCGCGGCAACGTCGTAGCAGACCAGGGCCCGGCGAAGGTTGTCGCCCGGGTCACCGATGGGGGCCTCGGCGTAGGCCATACCTAAGCGGTAGGCGGCTGCCCCGCGGTCGCGGGGCCGGTGGCGGGCGGGGATGGCGGCCAGTTCCGCTTCCAGGGCGGCGATGGCCTCGACGGGGTCCAAGCCGACGGCGGTGGGCTCACTCATCAGATTCCTAAGACCGTACCGGCGCCCGGTCCGGCTCCCCGCTCAAAGGGCCGCTCGGGCCCAGGGGCTCCTCCGAATCGAGCAGCAGGTTGACCTGTCGCAAGATCTCCTCCACCGCGGGTTCGAGTGCCGCCTCCACTGGGTCCGACAGACCTCGCCGTGGGTTGACGGCGTCGACGGGCTGACAGCCGATCACCACGAGCTTGAGCGGCAGGGTGCCCAAGGCACGAGCGAGCACGAATACCCGTTCGGGGGTGGCCAGATGCATGTCAGCCAAAAGGTCGTGGCGCTCGGCCAGCGACAGCGTGGCCACATCCACCACATCGGGCTCGATCACCATCACCGTTCCCGGGGGCCGCCCCCTGTCGACCGCGTCGGCCACGAACAGGGCATCGAAACCCTCACCCAGCTCATGGACCAAGGCGATCCCCGCGATACCCGTCTCGACAACCCTCACTCCTGGAGGCAGGTCCCTGCCCGCCATGCGGCGCGCCACCTCCACACCGAAGCCATCGTCTCCGAGCAGCATGTTGCCCACCCCGGCGACCAGAATTTTCATGTCTCGTCCCCGTCCGATGATATGGGCACGTTTACCATATGGCGCTCCGCCACACGCAGGGCGTAGCCCTTGACCACCCACCAGGTCAGGTACTCCTCCAACTCCGCCCACGCCTTCTCGTCCACGCTGTCGCGCCAATGGTCCAGCCTGCGCTCGACCGCCCCGGCGATGAGCAGGTCGAGGGCGGCGATGGTTCGCTCCTCGCTGCCAGGTTGGCCCGACTCGACGGCACCGGACCGGATGTCGGCGGCAATGGCCGAGGCCGCGCCTTCGAGCCGGTCCAACTCCGCGCTGCGATCGGCATCGCTCTCCCTGACGGGGTCCGGGCCTTCCATCGGAGCGCCGCCGTCCTCCTCTTCCACCCGGCGAAGGCAGTAGCCGTCGATGAGCGAACCCCCCGCCCATATCCCGATCTCAGGCAACGGCTGGTCGACACGCTGCTGACCCACCACCCGGTTGATGAAGCGGCTGGCCGCTGGGGAAAGAGGATGAGCCTGGGCGAGAGCCCGTGCCCGGAAAACCAGGTCGGAGGGCTCGAAGGTCATCGCCCGGGGCGTCGCGTCAGCTGCACAGGCACCGGGCCGGGGGCGCTACTACTAGGACTTTTGCTACTGGGTATCTCGGGCGCAGGCAGGCCGCACGTCAAGCCCGCCTTGGCCGGATCGACCTCGACCGGAGCGTCGACCACCTCCAGGCGGCGGAAAGAAGGCCAGTTCTCACGCAGCGCCGCTTCGACCCCGTAGGTCAGAGTGGCCGATGAGCTCGGGCAACCATCGCACGTGCCGTTCAGTCGGACCCTGACGACGCCATCGGTGACATCGTCGATCTCGATGCTCCCCCCATGCGACTGCACCATGGGCCGCACATCGACCAGGGCCGCATCGACGTCACTCATCGCTTCGTCGCGCAGGCCGGGGGCTTCCCCGAGCCCGTAGGCCGCCAGCAACGCGCCGGCATGTTCATCGGCCGCCACCGCCTCCAAGAAGATCTCGCCCCGCCATGCCCTGGTCATCTCCACCAGTTGACCCAGGCCGTCGCGGTGGAAGGCGTCGATCCAGTCGAGCAGCTCGCCCACGCGGGTGGCCACCGCAGGGTCCGGCCACGATGTCAGTTCCTCGGCCAGCTCGCCGATGCGGGCCAGCACCTCGGTGAAAGGCAGCTCCTCGTCGCTCACGAAAATTCTCCTACGGGTGGTACAGGCTCCCCGGGGGGCAGGGTACGGCGCTCGACGGGTACATCCGGGTCGAGCGGAGGTCGGGCCACCTCTTCGTGCACCATCGCCAGCACCTCGTCCACGACCGCCTCCACTGGGTCGGAGAAGCCGAGACCGAACGCCCGGTCACCGGGCTCCACCTCGATCACCACGGTATCGTCGGGGAACGCCATCCAGTGGCGGCACACGGCCAAGGTGTGGTCGAGATCGATGATGCCACCGACGGCCTCCGTCAGTCGCTGGTGGACCTCGTCGGACGGCGGCGGGGTCAGGTCCAGGAAGTAGCGGCGCACAGTACCCGGGGGGTCCACTCCCCGGGGCATGGCCCCGAGGAGTACCACCCGTTCGGGTGCCAACTCTTGAAGTCGGTGCAGCACCCTGTGGGCAGCGTACGACAGATCGTCCACCACCACGCCGCTGGGCCAGACCTCGCTCGCCACCCGGCGCACGAACTGGGTGCCGAAGTCGAGGTCTCGCAACCAGGGCAGACCGATACCGCCAACGAGGATTACGGGTGGCGTTTGCTCCTGAATCACTCCAGGGTACAGCCGCAGGAGTTGACCTCCCGCACGATGGTCCCTTTCCCGGTATCCATGTGTGTTGTGCAGGGCATGCAAGGGTCGAAGCTACGGATGGCCCGCAGGATGTCGATGCCCTTGACGTCCTCGTCGGAGACGCTCTCGAGGATGGGGGTACCGACGACGGCCTGCTCGTAGGGACCGGGGCCGCCGAAGGGATCGGCCGGGGAAGCGTTGAGGGTGGAGGGGGTGGTGATCTGGTAGTTGAGGAGTTTGCCCTTGTCCATATGCATGTGGTGCACCAACCAGCCTCGACCGGCCTCCCAGAAACCCACCGCGACGCGCTCGTCCTTGGGCACCTTGTAGGAGGTGGACACGGCGGTCTCTCCCCGGCGCCAGTACTCCAGGGCTCGCAGCATGCAGTTCATCCCGATGGCTGCGGTGAATGCCATGGCGTAGGCCCGGCCCCGGTTGCGCTCCAGGGCGTTCAGGGTGCGAGGGACCTTCCAGAACAGCTCGGCTTCGGGCAGCTCATGGCGGGGCATGGTGATGCGCAGCCCGTCGCCGGTGGCTTCCACGAACGGGTTGTCGACGGTGCGACCGGCCAGTGCGGTGGTCCACATGCGCCCGTAGGTTCCCGTTTCCACTACCTGGCGGTCCCACCGGGGCGCAGTGTCCCAGGTGTACTTCTCCTTGAAGTTCTTCCCCTGGGGGCGGGGGATCGTGGTCTTGTTCCACGGGTGGTACGGCGACAGCGGGTTACCCAGGGCGTCGGTGGAGAAGCGGGGAGACCCCGATGTGGTCCAGTCGTCGTAGAACGAGTGGGAGACGAACTCCTCGAAGCCCATGTTGATGTCGGTCAGGTTGGTGGTCCGCAGCTCGCCGTCGATGATGATGCCGGGGAGGGCCCAGCGCCGGTTGCCCCACTCGTTGCAGTTGGCGTAGGTGGCGTCGTAGGAGGTGGAGTCGTCCCAGATGCCGGTCTGGGCCAGGTTGGTGGGGCGGGCGCCCACCAGCTCGTAATCCGGGTTGGCCTCGTAGAAGAACTCGACCAAGTCGTCCCAGATGCCGGCGATCTGCTTGCAGAAGTCGAAGATCTTGCCGAGTTGGGTGTAGTACTCGTTGAAGGTGGACGTCGACACGGTGGTCGACAGGCCGCCGGGCACGAGGGTGGAGGGGTGGGGGTACTTGCCGTAGATGAGCATGCACATGATGCGGCCCACCCGGGTCCACTCCAGGGCCTCGAGGTAGATCTTGCCGGTGAGCGGGTTGAGGGCATCCATGATGTCCTTGATGGTGACGTACCCGTGCACATCGGCGTGGGGGGCGAAGCTCTTCTCGGCCCTCGGGATCAACTCGGGGTTGGTCACCGAGACGATGGCGGTGGAGTAGTCGGGTCCGGCCAGCAGTCCGAGGTGGAGGGGGTGGTCGTAGAACATCTCGCCCACCTCGCCGAGGTTGCGGCACTCCACGCCGAGGGGCGGGGGGCAGATCCCGAACGCCTGCTCGATGCCGAGGGCGGAGACCGTGGCGTGCACGCCGCCGCAGACCCCGCAGGCCCGGGAGCTGATGTCGATGGCGTCCCGGGGGTCGCGGCCCTGGAGGATGATCTCGTAGCCACGGAACAACATGGCCTGGGAGTGGGACTCGACGGCCTTGCGCTCGTTCATGTCGAGCACGACGTGCACGGCGAGAGCCCCGGCCACCCGGGTCACGGGGTCGATGCTCCAGTCACGCAGTTTGGGGGGGGCGGCGAGCTGGGCGCCCGGTCCGTCCTGGCGTCGCACGTAGTGCGGAGCTTCGGCGTTGGTCACCGAGTAGGGGTCACCGTAGCCCTCGCGCAACTTGGCCTTGCCGTTGGCGTCGAAGTC
This sequence comes from Acidimicrobiales bacterium, assembly GCA_035552775.1. Classification (GTDB taxonomy): domain Bacteria; phylum Actinomycetota; class Acidimicrobiia; order Acidimicrobiales; family Palsa-688; genus DASZKW01. The sequence goes on from DASZKW010000022.1 coordinate 37,414, forward strand.
GATTGGCAGATTTTTGAAGCACATATGAGTCGGCTTTCCTCGCGATCAGGTTTGGCTTCGGGCTACTGCTGAGCTACTTGTACCTGTTGTAGGACTCTTTGCGGTGCTGCGCCTTGGCGTAGAACTTCTCGATCACCTTGGCGGCGCCGCCGGGTCCGGTGCGGGAGCGAGCCCAGCCCGACGGCGTGGTGCCCTCCCAACGCACTGACAGGTTTTTGTCGTCCTTGGTCAGGCTTCGCATGCGGCGGATCATGCCGCCAGTCACCCGGCTGGTGTTGCTCGAGAAGAGCGAGCCGGGCGAGACCTCGTAGATGGGCGAGAACTTGTCGGGGAAGCCGGGCATGGTGCAACCGATGCAGATGCCGCCCATTTGCATGCAGCCTCCGTGGCCGTCGACGATGCCGCGCTCGGCGATGTTGCACTGCACCACGGGGCCCCAGCAACCCAGCTCGACCAGGCACTCCTTGTCGCCGTACTCGTGGGCGAACACGCCCTCCTCGTAGTAGCCGGCCCGGGGGCAGTGGCGGTGGACGGTCTCGCCGAAGAGCCACGCTGGGCGGCCCAGGGCGTCGAACTCGGGCAGGGGGGCCAAGCCGTTGAGGAACAGCAACACCGCCGAAGCCGTCTCCAAGTAGTTGTCGCCGATCGGCGAGCACCCGGGGATGTTGACCACGGGGACGCCGAAGGCCGAGCGGTAGTCCTTGCCCAGGTAGTCCATCACGCCCATTGCGTTGGTGACGTTGCCCTTGGCGGCGGGGATCCCGCCCCATGTGGCGCAGGTACCGATGGCCACGATGGCCGCGGCCCCGGGGGCGAGGCGGTCGAGCCACTCCAGGCTGGTGATCTGGCGCCCCGTCTCGGGGTCCTCGCCGAGGCCCATCCAGTGGCCGCTACCGGAGATGGACTCGTCCATAATGGAGCCCTCCCACGTGATCACGTAGGGGGCGTCGAGCTCACCGCGCTCGGCCATGAACAGGTTGTGGACCCACTCAGGACCCGATTCCATCGAGATAACGGTGTGGATGAGCTCCACCCGGGGGAGACCGGGGATGATCCCCTGGAGCAGGTGCTCGACGCGGGGATGGGTGGCCCCCGACACCGCCACGGTGCAGCCGTCGCAGGAGGCGCCGACCATCCAGATCAGGTAGATCTTCTTCAGCGGGCCGATGCTGATGGACTCGTCGATCTCCTCCAGCGCCTGGCTGCGCACACCGATGGGTGCCAGGGGCTGGTAGGGATCCTTGGTCCACTCGGGCGGCGAGTGGGTCCAGTTCTCGACGGCGTAGTCCTGCCGCCGGGTAATGGTTCCCTGGGACCTACTGCTTCCCTGGTGGCCACTGCCCTGCGACGAGCCCGTCGCCGCGGTCTCCTTCTGGCGGGCGCGAAGCGGGCGCTCTGAGCTGCCTCGACCGCCCCTGGTGTCGTCCTTGTTGACGGGCATAGTGACCCCCTGGTCTCCTGGCTGTCCGGTAGGTGCAGGTTACACTATCTACGTCGCCGCTGTGATGGCGGATGAAGAAATTCGCCCATCTCGTACCAGCACCGTCGTTCACTTGTGGGAGCAGCGGTCGGAAGCTTGCAGGCGGCGTGACCGTGGTGTTGACCAGCCTCTGGCGCCTACAGGGCTGTTCAGCACCCACAGGCCGATTGGCGCAATAGAGTAGAACGCCGGGGAGGCCGGAGGCTCGGACATGGCGCGCTTCAGCAATAAGGACCGGGAGCCATCAAAAGACCTGGCCCGTGCGCAGCGCGAGGCGGAGGCCGAGCTCGGCCGGGCGATGTCGGCAGGAAGTCGAGGCTCGCCGACGCCCGGAGCGTATTCCGCCCCCGAGCCCGTGCCTGACCCCCCAGCTGCGCGCCGCCCTGGCCCCGTCGTTGCTCGCCGGGGCGATCCCGTCGAAGCTCGCCTTCCCGGGCGCCCGACCCTCGGCCGCCCGACCCTCGGCCATCCTCCCCTCAGCCATCCCCCCGTCGACGACGAGTGGGACGACACGAGGGACGACGAGTGGGACGACTCGATGGAGCCGTCCGACCCCGACCTCGAGCCGGAGATGACCCCCGAGGAGGAGAGCGACGCCATCTTGGCCATGGCGCTGAGCAACCTGGCCGACCGCTCGGGTGCCAATCCCGAGGACTACGTGTTCGAGCCGGTCGACCCCTCCGCCGCTGACAGGGCGCGCGATGCCGCCCTGGCTCGGTTCTTCGAACGGCAGGCCGCCTCGGGCCCGCGCCCGCCGCGCCCCGTCCCGCAGCGCCAGAGCCCCTTGGGCATCCGCCACGACCAGGTTCCCGCATCCGAGGCGAAGTGGGTGATCGGGGGTCGCAGCTCGCGAGACCCCGTCCGGGAGAATCCCCGTGCACGGCCGGTCCCCCCCTTGGGCAGCGCCACCCCCGGCGCCAAGAAGGCCGGGCCCGCCAAGAAGGCCGGGCCCGCCAAGAAGGCAGCGCCGGCCAAGAAGGCAGCGCCCGCCAAGAAGGCAGCGCCGGCCAAGAAGGCAGCGCCGGCGCCCGCCAAGAAGGCAGCGCCGGCCAAGAAGGCAGCGCCGGCGCCGGCCAAGAAGGCAGCGCCCGCCAAGAAGGCAACGCCGGCGCCGGCCAAGAAGGC
>DASZKW010000023.1:0-3783 GCA_035552775.1 Acidimicrobiales bacterium
CTCCGTCGAGCACAACATCGGCTTCGCCTCCGACCCGGTGCCCGCGGCGCCAACCCTCGCCCTGGGCGCTACTGGCGGGGCCGTCGGCGACACCGTGTCGCTGTCGGGGATCCACTGGAACGCCAACGCCTGGTTCGGCTCGTCCACCACCCCCACCAACCCGGGCGAGACCCCCCTCACCGTCGAGTTGTGCACCAGCGCCCTCACCGTGTGCACCCCCGCCGCCGCCGACGCCGCCGTGGCCATCACCCGATACCAGACATCGGCGACCAACACCACCTTCCCGCCCCCGATCGGCGCCACGTTCTCGGGGGCCACCCTCAGCGGATCGTTCACCATCGACGACGCCAGCGGCTGTTTGCCCGACTGCGTCGTACGCGTCTCCCAGGCCCGCTACAACTACCCCACCGGCGGCACCACCGGCACATCCATCGTGGCCACCACCCCCCTCACCCCCGCCCCCTACCATCCCCTCGCCCCAGCACGCCTCGCCGACACCCGCCCCGGCTCAGGCCAACCCGACGCCGGCCAAACCCTCGCCCCCGCAGGCACACTGAACGTCCAGGTAACCGGGGCGGGCGGCGTGCCCGCCGGGGCCACCGCCGCCGTGTTGAACGTGACCGCCACCAACGCCACCGCCCCGAGCTTCTTCACCGTCTACCCGACCGGCGCCGGCCGCCCGCAAGCATCGAGCCTCAACTTCGCGGCGGGCGCGACCACACCCAACCTCGTCGAGGTAGGCCTGGGCCAAAACGGTCAGGTATCAATCTTCAACCACGCCGGCACAGCCGACGCCATCGTCGACGTCGAAGGCTACGTAGCCCCCGGCGGCGAACCCGCCGGGCGCTACAACGCCCTGTCCCCCGCCCGCATATCCGACACCCGCGCCGGCTCGGGCGAACCCAACGCCGGCCAAACCCTCGGCCCCGCAGGCACGATCGCCGTCCAAGTCGACGGCGCCGGCGCCGTACCGCCAAGCGGGGTGTCCGCCGTGGTATTGAACGTTACCGCCACCGACACCACCGCGTCGGGCTTCCTGACCGCCTACCCCGACGGGACCACCCGGCCCCTCGCGTCCAACCTCAACTTCACCGCCGGCCAAACCGTACCCAACCGCGTCATCGTGCCAGTCGGCACCGACGGCAAAATAGACCTCTACAACCACGCCGGCACAACCGACGCCGTCGTCGACGTATCCGGCTGGTACACCAACACCACCAACCAGGCCGCCCCCGGCGCCGAGTTCCTCCCCAGCGGACCCACCCGCCTCGCCGACACCCGAGCCGGCAGCGGCGAACCCGACACCGAACAAACCCTCGGCGCCGGCCAATCCATAACCGTGCCAGTGTCAGGCACCGGCGGCGTGCCCGCCGGGGTCACCGCAGTCGTGTTGAACGTGACCGTGACCGACACCACAGGACGCAGCTACCTCACCGTGTACCCCACCGGCCAAACCCGCCCACTCGCGTCCGACCTCAACTGGGTCGCCGGCAACACCAGAGCCAACCTCGCCGTAGTACGACCCGGCCCCGACGGCACCATCACCATATACAACAACTCATCCAGCACCAACGTAATAGTCGACGTAACCGGCTACTACCGCTAGACGGCCACGACCAGGCGGATCTCGTCACGGCCCCTGACAGATTGATCGGGTCGACCCGCATCAGGACCGGTGGGAGCGGAAGCTGACGCCGGGTAGGTCGAGGAAAGCGGAAGGATCCGCCGAGACGACGTCTCGCTGCGTGGCTCTCGCGGTCGCCGCGATGATGAGGTCGTGGGCACCACGTGGCTTGCCCTGTTGCCGGGTGACGACCAGCAGCTGAGCGTGCGAGCTGGCCACTGTGGAGTCGTAGTCGACGATGGGGATGGTGTCTCTGATTTCATCGACGAACTGTTGGCGGGCGGCGCGATGGCTGCGGTCAGCGAGCTCGACACCGACGAGAAGCTCCGCGATGGTGATGGCGGCCAGCGCGACTTCGTCGTCGTCGTCGACGACCTCATCGAGGGGGGACCCCGAACGGTCGGCGTCAACCAGGAATGTGGTGTCGAGCAGGACTCGGCTCAGGGCCGGCTCTCGATCTGTAACAGCTCCCGGACCGCGGCGACATCCCGCGCGAAAGCCGAATCGGGCCGATGGCGTCGAAGCATGGCCTTGACGTCACGGCCGGTGCCAGTGCTGACTGGATCAAGCTGGGCGACTACTTTGCCGCGCCGCACGATCGTGAATCGTTCGCCGCGATGCTCTACCGCGTCGAGGATGTCGGAGAAGTTCCTGGCCGCGTCGGTGGCGCTGACCTCAGGCACAAGATCAGATTATCAGATATTGAGGCATGTCCTACCTGTCGGCGCTCGAAGCCGGCAAATTCGGTTCCTCGCTCAGGCACGCCCTCCGGCTACTCCGACTCCTCGGGTTCGAGGTCGTGGTTCGACCAAAGGCCAACGGTGGCTGACCAGCTCGTTGCTTGGCTGTACAGCACCCCGGAGGCAGAGCTAGTAATCATCCTAGAACCCGTCGACAACCGAGGCAGGCGGATAGAGCCTGATCGGCGAAGCTTGGCTGGCGGCGTTGATTTCCTCGAACTTGGAGCGAATCGGCTGACAAGGTCGCCAACCGCGCACCCAGCCGGCCTCGGCTACTTGCGATCGGGCATGAGAACCCCTGCGCATGCGGGGCACAGGCACCAGTCGGTCTGAAACCACAGATCCGGGTCGCCGGCGAACATGCTCCGGCACCGACCGCACTGGCGGAGCGGCGTGGACCCACCCTCTCGGGCCGGGTCGGCTAGTGCCAAGTCTGCAAGCTCCACATCCACGGGCGCGTCACTCACGACGGCACTTGGGTGTCGGCTGAAGTGGGGGAGTCGCCGGCCGCGGGTGGGATGCGCTCCTGGGTGCAGCGTTCGCACACCCAGCCCTGCGTCGCCACGCCGTCGGGGCCGGGCTCGCGGCTCACGCCCGACGGGGGGACACCGTCCCACGACAGGTAGGTCACATCGCAGACCTGGCAGCGTATGGCGCTGCCGCGCCGACGATGTTCGATGCCGGGAACGGTCTCGACGACGACGGCGACAGCGACCAGCGGAGCTATTGACGGATGCGGCTCATGGGACATTGGGTTTCCTCTCTCACACCAAGGAGCTTGGCGCTGCGGCTACGGCTCGAAAGAGGCGTCCAGCCCTGTGAGGGCGTCCCTCCCAAGTAGGGGTGACCCCCAGGTTACTCCTTGCTCGGGGGCTCCGTGTTATTGCGGCGGATGACGCAACGGGATTACCACCCCCGCACCCAGAGTTGCCGGTGGGCAGACTACTTGTAGTAGCCGGTGACGTCGACGATCACGTCGACGGATGAGGAGTGGTTGAACACGGTGATCGTGCCGTCAGGCCCGGGGTGCACCACGGCCAGGTTGGCCCTTGTCGTGCCCGCCACCCAGTTCAGATCCGACGCCAACGGTCGGGTCACCCCCGTCGGGTACACAGTCAAAAAACTCGCCCCGGTGGTGTCGGTCACCGTCACGTTGACCACCACCGCGGCCGCCCCGGTGGGCACCCCGGCGACGCCGGTGACCGGCACCGTCACCGACCCCCCCGCCCCCAGGGTCATCCCCGCGTCGGGCTCGTTGCTGCCCGCCCGGGTGTCGGCCACCCGCGACGGCCCCGTGGGAGCGAACGACGACCCCGTCGCCGACGCCACGCTGCCGTCGGTGAACCAGCCCGACACGTCGACCACCGCGTCAGCCGACCCGTTGTAGTTGTACAAGTCCACCTTGCCGTCGCTGCCCAC
>DASZKW010000024.1:0-1861 GCA_035552775.1 Acidimicrobiales bacterium
CGCGCTCAGCTCGGAGGCGCCGCTGCCGGCGTGGGCGACGAAGCCGTCGGCGACCTTGGCCACGAACCCGTAGCCGGCCACAGCGTCGGGCAGGGTGCGCCCCGGCACCGAGACCACCTCGGCGGCGGGCAGGGCCACCACTTGGCCGGTCGCCACCACCGTCCCCGCCGCCAGCGCGGCGGCACCCGATGGGGCTACGAGCCCGACGGTGGCCAGGCCGACGACGACCGCAAAGAGAGCGGCGGCACGCGAGCTGTTGTGCCGGCGCGCGTGGCGCCGGCTGGTCGGCGAACCCGTCTCAGGCATCGCACTGCCTGCCACCACCGCACAGCTTGCCCCATCCGGCCGCAGGGCGCACGGCCGGTCACGGTGAGCGAGCAGACCCCGGTCACGCGAAACGGCGCTGGCCGGACCCCCGGGCACGTCGGCCCGGACCCCGGGCCACGTCGGCCCGGTCAACCCAGAAAGGAAGCACTGCTATGAGACTGCCCATCGACACCGGTGCCCTGTCGTTCATCTGCGCCGGAGCACCCGAAGCCGTCGTCGACTACGACACACGGCGCCCCAAGACAGACGAGGCCGGCATGCCGCTGTACTCGCTGCCGGTGGTGGCCATGTCCGACGGCACCGCCGAGGTCATCTCGGTCAAGGTCGCCGGCGAACCCAAGACCGCCACCCCCGGCTCCGCGCTGCGCCTCGTCGGCCTGGTCGCCCTGCCGTGGGCCATGGGCGACCGCTCAGGTGTGGCCTATCGCGCCGCCCGTGTCGAGATCACCAAGCCCGAACCCCGCCCAGGGACGTGAGCCCCCGGTGTGTCGCCGCCGCCAAGAGCATCGCCCTCTTGGCGGTGGCGGCCGCCACCACCGACCCGGTGACGTGCGCGGCCGCCCTCTACCGATTCCTACGAGTCCTCGGAGCCCACTGGGAGAACCCCCATGCCCGCCAACCCTGACCCCCGAACCCTGCCCCTCTACGCCCGCCTGCTCGCCTGGATCATCGCCTGGCGCGTAGAGCTCGGCGCCGCCATCGCCGTCACCGCTGGCCGGGTCATGCTCGCCCGCGCCACCGACGCCGCCACCGCCGACTACGCCATGGTCGTCACCATCGCCGCCATCCTCTCCGTGCGCTGGACCCGGTGGTGGCTGAAAGACAAGCTCGTCGGCGCCCGGCGCCGGCGGCGCTGGGAGCAAGGCCTCGCCTGGATGTGGCCCGCCCCCGTCACCCCCCGACTCCACGCCCACGGGACCGGGCCGTGGGGGGAGTGGGCCCAGGTCCGCACCGGGCCCGGCGGCACCGTCGCCGACCTCGCTGCCCGAGCCGACGCCCTCGCCGCCTGGCTCGGCGTCATCGAAGTCAGGGTCCACCCGTCTGCCACCTCCGCCGGTTGGGCGACCTTGCACGCCCTGGTCGCCGACCCCCTCGCCCGGCCCGCCGGACCATGGCCGTGGGCCAATGCGGCCAGCACGTCGCTGTGGCAGCCGGTCCCCGTCGGAATCGACGAAGCCGGCGCCCCCGTCGCCATCGGGCTGTTCGAACACAACCTGCTCCTCGGCGGCGAACCCGGCGCCGGCAAGTCCGTGGCCCTGTCCCAGCTCGTCGCTGCTGCCGCCCTCGACCCGGGCGCCTCCCTGTGGCTCCTCGACGGCAAACTCGTCGAGCTCGCCGCCTGGAAACCCTGCGCCGCCGGGTCCGCCGGCCTCGACGTCAGCGACGCCACCGCCGTGCTCCGAGCGGTCCAGACCATCATGGACTCCCGCTACCAGGGCCTCCTCGCTTCCGGGCAGCGCAAGGTGGCCGCCGGGACCGGGATCCACGTCGTGGTCGTCGACGAGCTCGCCCACTACCTGACCTGGCCGGACAA
>DASZKW010000025.1:0-17829 GCA_035552775.1 Acidimicrobiales bacterium
CGTCCCCCTCGTCGAACTGTTCGCCGACCACGTGGGCAGCGAGGAGTTGTGGCCCCTCGGCGCTGGCGAGGCGCGGCCCATCCACTTCTTCGCCCTGGCCGGCGACACCGTGTGGGGTGCCACCGCCCGGATGCTGCGCGAGCTGATGGAGCGGCTCTGGCCGATCCTCGCGCCCTCCGACCGGATGATCCGGCCCGAACCGCTGGGGTAGGTACCCTTGGGGGGTCATGATTTGCCCCCGCTGCGGTACCCCGGTGGCCAGCGACGCAGCGCGCTGCACGCGCTGCGCGGGCTCGTTGGGCCGTCCCGAGGCGGCCCGGACAGACCTGCCCGCCGTCACCGCGCCCACCAAGCGCGGTGAGTTGCATCAGCGCCAAGCGGGCATAGTCCCCGAACCCACCCGGCGCCCCGCCGGCACCGCGCCTGCGGGAACTGCTCCCGCCGCCGGCGCCGCTGCGCCCGCCGGTGCCGCGCCAGCGCCCCCCTGGATCCCGCCGCCCCCCCCGCCACCGCCGCCCCGGCTACCGGGCTCCCCTGGCTCCGCGCCGCGTGCGCCTTCGCCGGCCGCAGGGCCACGGGAGGGCTCCTCCGGCTCCGCGTCGCCTGCGCCGCCGCCGCCGGGGACCCCTCCCGCGGCGGGTCCGAAAAGCTGGCCGCCGCCTCCGGCGCCCTTCGAGCCGGCTGCTCCGGCGCCCGGGCCGGGGAGCTATCCCCCGTCGCCGGTGACGGCGGGACCTTCCGCCGAGCAGGGTGGGCGCTGGGGAGGCTGGGACGCCCCGCCCCGACCCCAGGGCTGGGCGGAGCGGTCGGGCTGGGGCAGACCGACCCGCTGGGCTCCCCGACCCCCCCGCGGGGATGACGGAGCGGGGCCGCGCAGCTACTTCTGGCCGTCGATAGTGGCGACCGTGCTGCTCTTCTGGCCGACCGGCATCGCCGCCATCTACTTCTCCGTGCAGGTCACCCGGCGCATGGCCGCCGGTGACGTCCCCGGCGCCTTGCGGTCGAGCCGCCTGGCCCGGACCTTCTGCATGCTGTCGGTGGCGATGTTCCTGATCGTCTTGGGGCTGCTGGCCGAGTACCTCCCCAACCTGGGGTCCTGATCCAGCGGCGGTCGCTGCCGTAGGCTGGGGCCACACGACGAGACGCGCACGGGAGAAGGAGACGGAGTGGCAGAAATCGAGATCGGGCGGGGCAAATCTGGCCGGCGGGCATACGGCTTCGACGACATCGCCATCGTGCCCAGCCGGCGGACACGGGATCCCGAGGACGTCGACATCTCCTGGGAGATCGACGCCTACCGCTTCGAGTTGCCGCTCATGGGCTCGGCCATGGACGGGGTGGTCAGCCCGGCCACGGCCATCGAGATCGGCCGCCTCGGCGGCGTCGGCGTGCTCAACCTGGAGGGGGTGTGGACCCGCTACGAGGATCCCGATCCCCTGCTCGAGGAGATCGCCCAGCTCGACACCGACAAGGCCACCGCCCGCATGCAGCAGATCTACATGGAGCCGATCAAGCCCGAGCTCATCGGTCAGCGCATCCGGGAGATCAAGGGCGCCGGCATGGTGTCGTGCGCCTCGCTCACCCCGCAGCGCACCGCCCTCTACGCCAAGGAGCTCGTCGACGCCGAGCTCGATCTGTTCGTCGTGCAGGGCACCGTGGTGTCGGCCGAGCACGTGTCCCAGACATCGGAGCCGCTCAACCTGAAGCGTTTCATCCGCGAATTCGACATCCCCGTGATCGTCGGTGGCTGCGCCTCGTACCAGGCCGCCCTCCACTTGATGCGCACGGGCGCGGTCGGCGTCCTCGTGGGCGTCGGGCCCGGCCACGCGTGCACGACGCGGGGGGTGCTCGGCATCGGGGTACCGCAGGCGACAGCGATCGCCGACGCCCGCGCCGCGCGCGCCCAGCACCTCGACGAGACGGGTGTTTACGTACACGTAATCGCCGACGGCGGCATGGGCACCGGCGGCGACGTGGCCAAGGCCATCGTGTGCGGCGCCGACGCGGTGATGGTCGGGTCCCCGCTCGCCGCCGCCCACGAGGCGCCGGGGCGGGGGTACCACTGGGGGATGGCGACGTTCCACCCCACCCTGCCGCGGGGGGCGCGGGTCAAGACGACGAGGCGTGGTTCGTTGGCCGAGATCCTCGTCGGGCCCGCCCACGAGAACGACGGTCGCCTCAACCTGTTCGGAGCCCTGCGGACCTCGATGGCCACCTGCGGCTACGGGACCGTGAAGGAGTTCCAGAAGGCGGAGATCATGGTTGCCCCCGCCTTGCAAACCGAAGGCAAATCCCTCCAGCGCGCGCAGGGCGTGGGTATGGGGCACTAGCAGCCGCGCCGGCCGCTCTTTCCCCTCCCCCTCACCATGGACACGGTCCTCGTCGTCGATTTCGGTGCTCAGTACGCCCAGCTCATCGCCCGACGGGTGCGCGAGGCCCACGTGTACTCCGAGATCGTGCCCCACACCGTCACCGCGGCCGAGTTGGCCGCCCGGCGCCCCGCCGGCATCATCCTGTCCGGCGGTCCCAAGTCGGTCCACGTCGTCGGCGCGCCCCTGCTCGACCCCGCCATCTGGGATGCCGGCATCCCCGTGCTCGGCATCTGCTACGGCGCCCAGCTCATCGCCGCCCAGCTCGGCGGCACCGTCGACCGCAGCGGGCGGGGCGAGTACGGGCGCACCGTCCTATCGCTCACTCCGGTGCGCCCGGGCGGCGTGGGCGCCCAGGACGCCGGCCCGGCGCCGTCGGTCCTCTTCGGAGCGGTGCCGCCGACCTTCGACGTGTGGATGAGCCACTTCAACCGCATCGTCGGCGTGCCCGCCGGGTTCCGGGCCACGGCGTCGAGCGAGGAGTCGCCCGTCGCCGCTTTGGAGGACCCCGCCCGGGGGATCTACGGGGTGCAGTTCCACCCCGAGGTGGTCCACACCCACGGTGGCCAGGAGATGCTCAAGGGCTTCCTCTACGACGTCTGCGGGTGCCGGCCGGAGTGGACCATGACCTCGGTGATCGAGGCCTCGGTGGACGCGATCCGTGCGCAGGTCGGCTCCGAGCGGGTGATCTGCGGGCTGTCGGGCGGGGTCGACTCCGCCGTCGCCGCCGCCCTCGTGCACAAGGCGGTGGGGGAGCAGCTGACCTGTGTCTTCGTCGACACCGGGCTGTTGCGCGCCGGCGAGGCCGAACAGGTGGCGGCCACCTTCCGCGAGCAGTTCAACGTCGACCTGGTCCACATCAAGGCGGGTGACCGGTTCCTGGCCGCCCTCGACGACGTCATCGATCCCGAGCGCAAGCGCAAGATCATCGGCGAGACCTTCATCCGCGTGTTCGAGGAGGCGGCCACCGATCTCGATGACGCCCGCTTCCTCGTCCAGGGGACCCTGTACCCAGACATCATCGAATCGGGGACCAAAGATGCCGCCCGCATCAAGTCCCATCACAACGTCGGGGGCCTGCCCGACGACATGGCCTTCGAGCTGGTCGAACCCCTGCGCTCCCTGTTCAAGGACGAGGTGCGCGCCGTGGGCGAGGAGTTGGGGCTGCCCGAGGAGATCGTGTGGCGCCAGCCGTTCCCTGGCCCCGGGCTGGCGGTGCGCATAGTCGGCACGGTGACCGCGGACCGGGTGGCGACCCTGCAGGCCGCCGACGCCATAGTCACCGAGGAGATCCGCCGCGCCGGCCTGTACCGAGAGCTGTGGCAGAGCTTCGCCGTCCTGCCCGTGGTGCGCACCGTCGGGGTGATGGGCGACGAACGCACCTACGCCTACCCGATCATAATCCGGGCGGTAACGAGCGAGGACGCCATGACCGCCGACTGGGCCCGACTGCCCTACGAGGTCCTCGAACGGCTCTCCAGCCGGATAATCAACGAGGTTCCGGGCGTCAACCGGGTGGCTTACGACGTGACGTCGAAGCCTCCGGGCACCATCGAGTGGGAGTGACCGCCGGCTCGCGTTTCGGCGACTCGGGCGCCGGCGGCGACTCGGGCGCCGGCGGGGGCCCGGGCGCCGGCGGGGGCCCGGGCGCCGGCGGTGACTCGGGCGCCGGCGGGGGTCCGGGCGCCGGCGGGGGCCCGCGGCGGGCTGATCTGCTCGCCGGCCTCAATCCCGTGCAGGCCGAAGCTGTCACCCACCCCGGCGGCCCCCTGCTGATCGTCGCCGGCGCCGGCTCGGGCAAGACCAGGGTGCTCACCCACCGCATCGCCTGGCTGATCGCCGAGCAGGGGATCTCCCCGTTCCAGATCCTCGCCATCACCTTCACCAACAAGGCGGCGGACGAGATGCGCCGGCGCCTGGCCCTCCTCGTCGGGCCGGTGGCGGAGCGCATGTGGGTGTCGACCTTCCACGCCGCATGCGTGCGGATCCTCCGGCGCGACGCGGGGCGCCTCGGATACAAGAGCTCGTTCACCATCTACGACCAGGCCGACGCGGTGCGCCTCACCGGCTATGTCGTCAGGGACCTGGGGCTCGACGCCAAGAAGTTCCCTCCCCGGGCCCTCCACGCCACCATCTCCCACGCGAAAAACGAGCTGATCGACTTCGAGTCGTACTCCTCCGCCGCCCGGTCAATCTTCGAGCGAAGGATCGCCGAGGTGTACCGCGAGTACCAGAAGCGCCTGCTGGCGGCCAGCGCCATGGACTTCGACGACCTCCTGCTCGTCACCGTCAACCTGTTCCAGGCCTGCCCCGACGTCCTCGCCCACTACCAGGAGCGCTTCCGCCATCTCCTGGTCGACGAGTACCAGGACACCAACCGGGCGCAGAACGAGCTGGTCCTGCTTCTCGCCGCCGGCCACCACAACGTCTCGGTCGTCGGCGACAGCGACCAGTCGATCTACCGCTTCCGGGGCGCCGACATCCGCAACATCTTGCAGTTCGAGGACGCGTTCCCCGACGCCACCGTGGTCGCCCTGGAGCAGAACTACCGCTCCACCCCCACCATCCTCGACGCGGCCAACGCCGTCATCGCCAACAACGCCATGCGAAAGCCCAAGTCTCTGTGGACCGAGCAGATCGGCGGCGAGCTGCTGGTGCGGTACCACGCCGAGGACGAGCGCGACGAGGGATCATGGTTGGCCGGCGAAGCCCAGCGCCTCCACGGGACCCCCGGCGGCGGCGCCGGCCGGCGAGCGGACGAGGGCGCCGGCCGGCGAGCGGAGTGGGACGAGGGCGCCGGCCGGCGCCTGGAGTGGGGTGACATTGCCGTCTTTTACCGCACCAACGCCCAGAGCCGGGCGGTCGAGGAGGAGTTGGCCCGCCGCCACATCCCCTACAAGGTGGTGGGCGGCACGGGCTTTTACGATCGCCGGGAGATCAAGGATGCCCTCGCCTACCTGCGGGCGGTGGTCAACCCCGCCGACGAGGTGTCGCTCAAACGCATCGTGAACATCCCGAAACGAGGCGTGGGTGACACCAGCGTCGACCGCCTCGATCGCTGGGCTCGCCACAACGGCACCACCTTCGACCAGGCCGTCACCGACGCCGAAGATGCCGGTGTCGCCGGCCGGGCGCTCACTGGCCTGCGCCAACTCCGGAGGCTGCTGGGCGACCTGCGGACCATGCCCCGCACCACCGAGGCGCCGGCCGGCGCCGGCGGTGTCGACAGGGGTGGCCCGGCGGCGATCCTCGAGGCCATCTTGGAGCGATCAGGCTACCGGGCGGAGCTCGAAGCCGAGCACAGCGTCGAGGCCGCCGGCCGCCTGGAAAACCTGGCCGAACTGGTGGGTGCCGCCCAGGAGGCCCCCGACGTCGACACCTTCCTAGAACAGGTGAGCCTGGTGAGCGACAGCGACGAACTCGACGACGACACCTCCAAGCTCCTGCTCATGACCCTGCACACGGCCAAGGGGCTGGAGTTCCCGGTGGTCTTCATCATCGGGATGGAAGACGGTGTCTTCCCCCACCTGCGCTCCCTAAGCGACCCCGACGAGCTGGAGGAGGAACGCCGCCTGTGCTACGTCGGCATCACCAGGGCCAAGGAACGCCTCTACGTCTCCCACGCCTGGTGCCGGATGCTGTGGGGCCAGACGCAGTACAACACCGAGAGCCGGTTCCTGAGGGAGATCCCGGAGCAGTTGCTGCGGGCCGCCGAGGGTGGCCGCCAAACCACGAGGGCCGCCAGCGCCCGGGCAACCCGGGAGGAGATAGTGGAGGCGGCCATGAGGAGGGGAAAGGCCTCGCCCGTGCGGGGCACGGGCGCAGAGGGGCTGGGACTGCGGACTGGCGAGACCGTTGTCCACGCCAAATGGGGTGAGGGAGTGGTAACCGACACTTCGGGCGAAGGCGAAGACGCCGAGGCGACTGTGCGCTTCCCCGGTCGCGGCGACAAGCGTCTTTTGCTCGCCATGGCCCCCATCAAGCGGGCCTGACCCGATGCGCTTCCCCCAGCTCGGGGTATGCGGTTGGGCCGGTCCTGACACGGTCACGTTGAGTGGGGACCCAGGGCCGGGTCGGTCACAGTTCGTGGCGGGCTGAACCGTAATGGCAACGTCTGCCGACGGACTGTGCAGAAATATAGGCTATAACCCCTAGAACTGCACAAGAGATACTCAGACGGTCACAGGTTCAGTGCATGCTGGCGGGGATGGGTCCCGATGACCGCCTCTACCGGATCGCCGGCCGGCAGCTCGGCCTTGTCACTGCCGCCCAGCTCCACGGCGTGGGTCTGTCCGTGGATCAGGTATGGACAAGGATGCAGCGCGGGCAGCTCAGAAGGGTCCGACGGGGGGTGTACCGCTTGGCCGGGACGCCGGTGACGTGGGAGCGCTCTGTACTGGCCGCCGTCCTGGCCAGCAGTTCGACAGCAGTGGCGTCCCACATTACGGCGGGCGCGCTGTGGTCGCCGTCGGTGATCCCCCGGGCCAACGGCATGATCCACCTCACGTCGCCGTGCCAGGGGCGCCTGGCCGGCGTGCAGGTCCACCGCCGGGAGCTGCCCCACTGGCAGCGCACCGAGTGGGAGGGCGTGCCCGTAACCAGGCCCGAGCGCACCATCATCGACGTGGCGGGCGCCGTCGGCGTGGATGTGCTCGCCCGCTGT
Organism: Acidimicrobiales bacterium; assembly: GCA_035552775.1. GTDB lineage: Bacteria > Actinomycetota > Acidimicrobiia > Acidimicrobiales > Palsa-688 > DASZKW01. The sequence continues at coordinate 7,033 of DASZKW010000025.1, forward strand.
ACCGACGACCTGATACGCCGGCGTCTGCTCGACTTGGAGCGCCTACGAGACCTGGCGAGAAGGTTCAATCGCGGTCCGAGAGCGGCTGCGCTGGGCAGCGTCCTCGCTGACCGCCTCCCCGGGTACAGGGCGCACGACAGCGACTGGGAGGAACGCATGGATGCCCTCTACGACAGCCTCCCCCTCCCGGCTGCCGCCCGCCAGTACGAGATATCGACACCGAGGGGGACATACCGCGTGGACCGGGCCATCGTCGAGCTTCGGATCGCGATCGAGTGGAACGGTTATAGCTGGCACGGTCAGCGCAGCTCGTTCGATGACGACTCGGACCGGGAGGCGGACCTGGCCTCGGTGGGCTGGCAGCTTCTCGCCTTCACCGCCAAGACCAGTCCCGAGCGTCTGTGCGCCGCGGTTCTCGGAGCGGTTCGAGGTTCTGCGCAGGCCGGGTATGTCGATCCCCTAGCCTAGCCCAGCTGGGACACGCCCAGGCCGGATGGAAGCCGCCGGCAGGTCAGGTCGGGCAGGTGGCGGGGATCTGACCGGCGACCCGGCCGGGCGGGATGTAGCGCCCCTTGTAGAACGACGACGAGTCAGGGGTGACGGCGGCAGCGCCGGCGATGGCCGTGCTCTGCGGGGAAGCTGTCGTCGCCGTCGCCCCGGTGGCCGGCGCCGGGGAGCCCTTGAACCCGCGGAAGTCGGTGCCGGTGACGAGCTTGAGGTTGTACACCGTCGGGGTGAGGGAAGCGTCCTCGGTCAGCGTCGCCCCGACCGCCAGCTGAGCCTGCACCTGTTTGGCGGCGGCGAGCGCGTCGGGGGCGTAGTCGATGACCGTGCCGGCGTTGCCGCTGGTGCCGGCGGCGGCGTCGACGGTCGAGTTGTAGCCGAGGCCGTGGAGCTCCGACGAGGCCTGGCCGGCCTGGCCGGGGACGCCGCTACCGTTGACCACCTCGATGCTCACCGACGAGGGCTTGACGGTGGTGATCGGGGGGGCCGAAGTGGTCGCCGGGGAGGCGGCGGGGGGCGGCGGGCCGACGTTGAGCCACTGTTGGATCATCTGGGCACCCTGGGCCGTCTGGGGGTCGAGGGCGCCGGAGACCGAGGTGGAGTTGACGGTCGGGTAGGTGAACGACGGGACGTTGGTCAGCCCCGCCGAATGGAAGTCCCGGGCCAGCGAGAAGATCAGTGAGTTGGAGAACCCGCTGTCGAGCGTCAGGTTCTTGGTCAGGCCCGCGATCACCTTGTTGAGCGTCACGGGGTTGGTGGGGGCAACCTTCAGCGCCTTGGCGACGGCGAGCTTCACGAAGGCCTGCTGGCGCTGGATGCGTCCCAGGTCACTCTCGGGCGCCATCTGGTAGTGCCAGGAGCCGTTGAGGAAGTACTGGTACTCGCGCGAGCGGGCAAAGGCCAGGGCCTGGGTGCCGTTGAGGAGCTGGCAGCCGGCGGGCTCGCCCAGGTTTGAGAACTGGTCGCGAGCCGGCGTCGGGAACCACTGGTAGACACCCCCGATGGCGTTGTCGATCGCCTCGAAGGTGTCGAAGTTGAACAGGGCCACGTGGTTGACCTGGATCCCGAAGTCCTGCTGCAGCACCTGGACGAGCAGGCTGGGCGTGCCCGCGTTGAAGGCGGCGTTGATCCGCGTGACGCCGTAGCCGGGGACGCGCACGAGGGTGTCGCGGGGGATGGAGAACAAACCCAGGGACCGGGTCTTGGGGACCACGCGCAGCAGGATGATGCTGTCGGAGCGTTGCCCGCCGCTCTGCGCCTGGGAACCGAATTGGGCGTTGCCCGGCCCGCTGAGAGCCCGGGTATCGCTGCCGATGATGAGCAGGTTGAACGCCGGGATCGGGTTGCCGTCACCCGAACTCGGGCTCAAACCCGCGACGTTGATCCTCTTGATCTGGTCGAGGCGCCACTGGACGTAGCCGTAGGCGGAAGCCGTGCCCACCAGCGCCAGGGCCGCCACCACGTTGGCCAGGATCAGCACCCGCCGGGGCCAGCGCCGCAGCGGACGCCCGCTCCTGGTGCCGCTAGCGGTGCGCCCAGCAGAGCTTGACATCTCAGCGGGGCCGGAACGCTTGATCGACGACCTGGCAGCGTGGGGACTCGCCATGTCCGCCCGCAGGCGGCGCAAACCGTCCATGCCGGCGTCGCGGTCACGTCGGGAGCTCGGGCGTTGGCCAATCGGATCGTGTTTGTCAGCCAAAGGGCTTTTCATGCTACCGGGAGGGTGTTCACCGCCGGTGGTAGCAAGAGGTAAGGCTTTCGCAAAGTCTCCACGGCCTACAACGGCCCCCCGGATCCTCCGGGCCGGTGGACCACTGCGGCTGCGTATCATCGTCGCTGATGCAGCGTCCCTATCGCGTCGTGGTCGCCAAGCCCGGTCTCGACGGCCACGACCGTGGCGCCAAGGTCATAGCCCGGGCCCTGCGCGAGGCGGGATTCGAAGTCATCTACACCGGTCTGCACCAGACGCCGGAGCAGATCGCCTCCACCGTCGTCCAAGAGGACGCCGACGCCGTCGGTTTGTCGTTGCTGTCAGGGGCACATATGACCCTGTTCCCCAAGGTGGTCGAGCTGCTGGCCGAGCAGGGGGCGGAGGACGTCTTGGTCTTCGGCGGGGGCATCATCCCCGACGTGGACATCCCCAAGCTCACCGAAATAGGTGTCGCCAGGATCTTCACTCCCGGTACACCGCTGCCCACCATCACGGCTTGGCTCGAGGGGGCGCTGGACGAGCGGGAGACGGCGATCCCCTGATGGACCTGTTCGAGTACCAGGGCAAACAGTATTTCGCCCGCTTCGGCATCCCCGTGTCAGTGGGCGGCGTGGCCGACACGGTCGCCGCGGCGGTGGCCGAGGCGGACAAGGCGGGGTACCCCGTCGTGGTCAAGGCCCAGGTGCAGGTGGGGGGAAGGGGCAAGGCCGGCGGTATCAAGCTGGCGGCGGACGCCGACGAGGTGCGCACCTACGCCGGCGACATCTTGGGGATGGACATAAAGGGCCACGTCGTACGCCGGCTGTGGATCGAGCACGCGTCGGACATCGCCGAGGAGTACTACGCCAGCTTCACCCTCGACCGGGCGGCCAAGGCCTACCTGGGGATGGTGTCGGCCAAGGGGGGCGTGGACATCGAGGAGGTGGCGGTCTCCGATCCTCAGGCGATAGCGCGGGTCTGGATCGACCCATCCGTCGGGTTCACCGAGACCCAAGCCCGCGAGTTGGTGGAGGGGGCGGACCTGAACCCCGACGCCCGCGACGGGGCCATCGGCATCCTGCTCAACCTGTACCGGGTTTACGTGGAAGGCGACGCCGACCTGGTGGAGATCAATCCCCTGATCCTCACCACCGACGGGCGGGTCCACGCTCTGGACGCCAAGGTGACCCTCGACGACAACGCGGCGTGGCGCCATCCCGAGTGGGACGATTTTCGCGACATCGATTCCTACGACGAGCGTGAGCGCCTGGCCCACTCCAAGGGGCTCCAGTACGTGGGCTTGGACGGCTTCGTCGGCATCATCGCCAACGGCGCCGGCCTGGCCATGAGCACCTGCGACGTGGTCAACCAGGTGGGGGGATCGCCGGCCAACTTCCTCGACATCGGTGGCGGAGCCAACGCAGAGGTGATGGCGGGCGCCCTCGAGGTCATCAACTCCGATCCCCGGGTACGTTCGATCATGATCAACATCTTCGGGGGCATCACGAGGGGCGACGAGGTCGCCAACGGCATCGTCACCGCCCTCGGGCGCGTCGACATCGCCGCCCCCATGGTCATCCGACTCGACGGGACCAACGCCTCGGAGGGCCGGGACATCCTGCGGCAGGTCGAAAGCGACAAGGTTCGCAGCGCCCCGACCATGCTCGGCGCCGCCCGCGTGGCCGTCGCCCTAGCCGCCGGCGACCCCGCCCCCGCCCGGGCCGGCGACCCCGCCCCCGACGGAAACGACGCCAAGTGAGCATCTTCGTCGACGAGGCGACCAAGGTCGTCGTCCAGGGTCTCACCGGCGGCCAGGGCCGGTTCCACGCCCTACGCAACAAGGCGTACGGCACTGACGTCGTGGCGGGGGTGACGCCGGGAAAGGGTGGCCAGGACGTCGAGGGGATCCCCGTGTTCAACACCGTGGCCGAGGCGGTGGCGGAGACGGGGGCCAACGCCAGCTTCGTGTCGGTACCCCCCCGGGCGGCCGCAGCGGCCATCCTCGAGGCGGCCGAGGCCCTCATCCCCTTCGTCGTGTGTATCACCGAGGGGATACCGGGGCACGACGAGGCACGCGTCTTCGCCACCTTGAAGGGCCAGTTCCCCGGCACCCGGTTGCTCGGCCCCAACTGTCCCGGGATCATCAGTCCGGGCAGTTGCAACATCGGCATAACCGCCGGCGAGATCGCCCTGGCCGGCGGCCCGGTGGGGATCGTGTCACGGTCGGGGACTCTCACCTACCAGGCTCTCTACGAGCTCAAGGGCATGGGTGTCGGGGTGACGACTTGTGTCGGGATCGGCGGTGACCCTGTCCCGGGAACCGGTTTCATCGACTGCCTTTCGGCGTTCGAGTCCGACTCGGAGACCGGGGCCATCATGATGATCGGCGAGATCGGGGGGTCCGAGGAGGAGAAGGCCGCCGAGTTCGTCGCCTCGTCGGTGACCAAGCCGGTGGTCGCATACGTCGCCGGCGTTACCGCGCCCCCGGGGAAAAAGATGGGGCACGCCGGCGCCATCATCTCGGGATCACGGGGCACGGCCCAGGCCAAGATGGATGCACTGGCCGGCGCCGGGGTAACCGTGGTCAACAACCCCACCGAGGCCGGGGAACGAATGGCAGAGGTGGTCAGGAGCCTGTGACATCCCTTGGCGTGCTGGCGTCGGGCACCGGCACCATCCTGGGCGCCATCCTCGACGCCGGCCTCCCCGTCGCCGTGGTCGTGCTCGACCGCCGCTGCCCGGCCGCCGAGCTGGCCCGGTGCGCCGGGGTCCCCGTCGAGACAGTCGAGAGGGAGAGCTTCGGTGCCGCCTTCGACCGCGACGCCTTCACCCACCGGATAGTCGACGCCCTGAAACGCCACGACGTGGACGTGGTCGCCATGGCCGGCTTCGGTACGGTCCTCGGCCCTGCCGTCTTCGACGTCTTCTCCGGCCGGGTGCTCAACACCCACCCCGCCCTGCTCCCCGCCTTCAAGGGTTGGCACGCCGTGTCCGACGCCCTGGAGGCGGGGGTGAAGGTCACGGGCTGCACGGTTCATGTCGCCACCGAGCACGTCGACGACGGTCCCATCTTGGCTCAGGAGGCGGTTCCCGTCCTCGAGGGCGACACCGAGACGACCCTCCACGAGCGCATCAAGGTGGTCGAACGCCGCCTATACCCGCGGACCGTCCGCGAATTCCTGGACCACCGGTTCCCCCAATCCCAAGGAGTCGCCCAGTGAGGGCCCTGCTTTCGGTGTACGACAAGACAGGCCTGGAGGACCTGGCCCGCGGTCTGGTCGACCTCGGCCACGAGTTGGTGGCGAGCGGCGGCACGGCCGGCGCCCTCGCCCGCGCCGGTATCGCCCACCTGGAGGTCGAGGCCGTCACCGACGCGCCGGAGATGCTCGGCGGCCGGGTCAAGACCCTGCACCCCCGGATCCACGCCGGCATCTTGGCCGACCTGTCCAAGCCGGAGCACCGGGGCGACCTGGAGGCGCAGGGGATCGCCGCCATCGGTCTCGTGGTATGCAACCTGTACCCGTTCGCTTCCAACCCTTCCATCGAGCTGATCGATGTGGGAGGTCCGACCATGCTGCGGGCGGCGGCGAAGAACTGGTCCCGCGTCGGGTCGGTGGTGGACCCGGCCGACTACGCCGAGGTCCTCGCCGAGCTGCGGGCGGCCGGTCCGGGCGCCGGGTTGAGCCTCGGTTTGAGCGACGGGCTCCGCCGGCGCCTGGCCGCCAAGGCGTTCGCCCACACGGCTGCATACGACGCCGCCATCGCCAACTGGTTCGCCGACCCCCAACCCGCCCCCACGCCGGCCGCCGCCCCCACGCCGGCCGCCGCCCCCACGCCGGCCGGCGGCCGCCTCCCCGCCACCCTCCACCTGTCGTTGGAGATTGCGCAGGTCCTGCGCTACGGGGAAAACCCCCATCAGGCCGGCGCCCGTTACCGGCAGGCGGGGGTGGCGAGCTGGTGGGACGACGTCGTCCAGCACGGCGGGGTGCCGCTTTCGTACCTCAATCTCTACGACGCCGACGCCGCCTGGCGCCTGGTCCACCAGCTGGCGGACCTGGGCCCCCCCGAGGACAAGGGGACCCACGCCGCCGCCGTGGTGGTCAAGCACGCCAACCCGTGCGGTGCCGCCGTCGCCGCCGACGTGGCGAGCGCCTACGACCGGGCCTTCGAGTGCGACCCCATGTCTGCGTTCGGGGGCATCGTGGCCCTATCGGCCCATGTCAGTGAGGCCGTGGCCGCCGACATGGTCGGCAACGCCAAGGCCGACGTGCTCATCGCCCCCTCCTTCGATCCCGCCGCCCTGGAGTTGTTCGCGTCACGGCGCAAGAACATGCGGGTCCTCCAAGCGCCCCCGCCCACCGCTGACCGCTGGCACCTGCGCCAGATCAGCGGGGGGTGGCTGGTGCAGGAGCCCTATGCCTTCGCCGCCGGCCGGGACCAGTGGCGGGTGGTGACCGAAGCCCAGCCGAGCGACGCCAACTGGGCCGACCTGGAGCTGGCCTGGCGGGTGTGCGGTTGGGTCAAGTCCAACGCCATAGTCCTCACCGCAGGCGGCATGGCCGTCGGCATCGGCGGGGGGCAGCAGAACCGGGTATCGCCTGGGGAGCTGGCCGTAGTCCGGGCCGCCGGCCGTGCCAAGGGCGGCGCCGCCGCCAGCGACGCTTTCTTCCCGTTCCGCGACGGGCTCGACACCGTCGCCACCGCCGGGGTGGCCGCCGTCATCCAGCCGGGCGGTTCGGTGCGCGACGCCGAGGTGATCGCCGCCGCCGACGAGCACGGCATAGCCATGGTGTTCACCGGCGAACGACAGTTCCAACACTGATGGACGCCGTGTTGGCCACCTTCATGCCCGGCGCCCCCGTCGCCGAGGCGGTGCTCGCCGACGTGGCCCGCCGGGCCGCCACGCTGGCCGCCACCGGAACCGGAACCGGAACCGCCACCGGAACCGGAACCGCCACCGGAACCGGAACCGGCGCCGGCGCAGGCGGCCGGTCGCGACCCCCCGGCCTCGGCACCATCCTGGTCGGTGACGACCCCGCCAGCGCCGGCTACGTGGCCAAAAAACACGAGACCTCCGAGCGGGTCGGTCTGCGCAGCTTCGACGTCCGCATCCCCGCCACCGCCACCCAGGGTGACCTGATCGACCAGGTGGAGCGCTGGAACGCCGACCCCGACATCGACGCTTTCATAATCCAGAATCCCGTTCCCGCCGGCTTCGACTTCAACGCGGCCATGGCGGCCATGGACCCGGGCAAGGACGCCGACGGGCTCCACCCCACCAACCTGGGCTACCTGGCTCTCGGGGAGCCCGGCCGCCCCCGCCCGTGCACCCCGCTCGGCATCCAGGCCATGCTGGTCCACTACGAGATCCCCGTCGCCGGCCGGCGGTTGGTGATCGTGGGCCGGGGCCCGACTCTCGGCCGCCCGCTGTCGATGCTGCTGGCGCTCAAGGAGCCCGGCGCCAACGCCGCGGTGACGGTGGTGCACACCGCAGTCCCCGACTGGCGCGACATCGCCCGGGAGGCGGACATCCTCGTCGGCGCCGCCGGCGTGCCGGGGATCATCACCCCCGATGTGGTCAAGCCTGGCGCGTGCGTCATCGGTGGCGGCATGACCTGGGAGGGGCGCCGGCTGCTGTCCGACGTGGACGAGATGTGCGCCGAGGTGGCCGGCTGGATCACCCCCCGACTGGGTGGCGTCGGCGTCACGACCGTGGCCATGCTGCTGCGCAACACGGTCATCGCCGCCGAAAGCCGCTCGCACGCCGCCGAGGGCCGCTCACATCCGGCCCGGTAGGATCGCCGGCCATGGCCAAGATCGCCGACCTGCTGGCGGCGGGGCGGACCTTCTCGTTCGAGTTCTTTCCCCCCCACGACGACGTCGAGCACGCCCGGCTGGTGCGGGCCCTGCACGACCTGCAGCCCCTCGACCCGTCGTTCGTGTCGGTCACCTACCGGGGCGGGCGCTCGTCGCGCCAGCGCACCCACGACCTCGTTGTCGGGATGCTGCGCACCACCAGCCTCACCCCGATGGCCCACCTCATCTGCGTGGGCCACACCCGCCTGGAGCTGGCCGAGATCCTCGTAGAACTCCGCAAGGCGGGGGTGGAAAACCTGATGGCGCTCGGCGGCGATGCCCCCACCGACCCCGATGCCGTCGTCGGGGAGCTGACCCACGCCGACGACCTGGTCGCCCTGGCCCGCGCCATCGGGGGTTTCTCGATCGGGGTGGCCGCCCACCCTGCCGGGCATCCCCGCTCCCCGGACCTCGGCGCCGACCGGGACCGCCTGGCCGCCAAGCTGCGCATGGCCGACTTCGCCGTGACCCAGATGTTCTTCGAGCCCGACGAGTACCTGCGCCTGGTCGACGACCTGGCGGCGCGGGGGGTTGACAAGCCGGTCGTCCCCGGGATCATGCCGGTGACCAGCCTGGCGTCGCTCGCCCGCCAGGCCCAGATGGGAGCGGTCGTCCCCCAGAGCTTCGCCGACCGCCTGACCGCCGCCGCCGCCCACGCCGGCCCCAACGCCGCCGCCGCCAACGCCGGCCCCGCCAACGCCGGCGCCAACGCCGGCCCCGCCAACGCCGGCCCCGCCAACGCCGGCCCCGCCAACGCCGGCCCCGCCAACGCCGGCCCCGCCAACGCCGGCCCCGCCGCCAACGCCGGCCCCGCCGGCCCCGCCGCCGTGCCCCCCAACGCCGGCCCCGCCGCCCCCGACCCCGTTGCCGCCGCCGTGCGCCGGGCGGGCATCGACGCGGCCACCGAACTGTGCCAGCGCCTGCTCGACGCCGGCGCGCCGGGCCTTCACTTCTACACCCTCAACCGCTCCACGGCGACCAGGGAGATCTACGCCAGCTTGGGTTTGGTGCCCGCGTCGGCACCGTAAGATCCGGAGTTATGCCCGAGAAGATCACGATGGCGCCTGACGGCACCCTGTCAGTACCGGACGAGCCCATCATCCCCTTCATCGAGGGCGACGGGACGGGCGTCGACATCTGGCCCGCGGCCAGGCTGGTGCTCGACGCGGCGGCGGAAAAACACGGAAAGGATATTTCCTGGAAAGAGGTCCTGGCCGGGGAGAAGGCGTTCAACGAGACCGGCGACTGGCTTCCTACCGAGACCGTCGAGGCGTTCGAGGAACATCTCATCGGCATAAAGGGCCCGTTGACCACTCCCGTCGGCGGCGGCTTCCGGTCGCTCAACGTGGCCCTTCGCCAAATCCTGGACCTCTACGTCTGCTTGCGCCCGGTGCGCTGGTTCCAGGGTGTCCCGTCGCCGGTCAAGCGGCCCGAACTGGTGGACATGGTCATCTTCCGCGAGAACATCGAGGACATCTACGCCGGCCTGGAGGTGGAGGAAGGGACCCCCGAGGCCAAACGTCTCATCGACTGGTTGCACGACGAGTTCGGCTGGGACATCCGGCCCGACTCGGGCGTGGGGATCAAGCCCATGTCGGTGACCGGTTCCAAGCGCCTGGTGAGGGCTGCGATCAACTACGCCAAGGACCGAGGCCGGGCGTCGGTGACCCTGGTTCACAAAGGCAACATCCAAAAGTTCACCGAGGGCGGGTTCCGGCGGTGGGGTTACGAACTGGTGCGCGACGAGTTCGCCGACGTGGCCGTGGGATGGGACGACTGCGGCGGCGAGCCGGGCGACAAGATCCTCGTCAAGGACAACATCGCCGACATCACCTTCCAGCAGGTGCTCACCCGCCCCGGCGACTTCGACGTCATCGCCACCCCTAACCTCAACGGCGACTACCTCTCCGACGCGCTGGCCGCCCAGGTGGGCGGGATCGGCATCGCCCCGGGCGCCAACATCAACTACGTGACGGGCCACGGCATATTCGAGGCCACCCACGGGACGGCGCCGAAATACGCGGGCCAGGACAAGGTGAACCCGGGTTCGCTGCTGCTGTCGGGGGTGCTCATGTTCGAGCACCTGGGATGGCAGGCGCCGGCCGACGACATCGTCGCTGCGGTCGAGGCGACCATCGGCGCCAAGATCGTGACCTACGACTTCGCCCGCCAGATGGAGGGGGCGACCCAGGTGAAGACCTCCGAGTTCGCCGCCGCGATCGTCGACCGCCTGTAGGAGGTTTGGGGAAAGGGGCGGCCCTTTCCCCACCACGCCTGTCGCAGCCGCTCCCGCCGTGTTCGCGTCGGGCGAGGCGCGCGACGTCGTGCGCCGTCACTATGGTCGAAGCGATGACCGCTGCCCCCGTGAGTATCGCCGTGACAGGCGCCGCCGGCCAGATCGGGTACAGCCTTTTGTTCCGGGTGGCCAGCGGCGAGCTCCTCGGGCCCGACCAGCCCGTCGCCCTGCGGCTGCTGGAGATCACCCCGGCGCTGGGTGCCCTCGCCGGGGTCGTCATGGAGCTCGAGGACTGCGCGTTCCCCCTCGTCGCCGAGGTGGTCGCCACCGACGACGCCGACGAGGCCTTCGCCGGCGTCAGCGTCGCCCTGCTCGTAGGGTCCCGTCCCCGCACCAAGGGGATGGAACGCTCCGACTTGCTGGCCGTCAACGGTGCCATCTTCACCGACCAGGGGCGCGCCCTGTCGGCCAACGCCGCGCCCGACGTGCGTGTCCTCGTGGTCGGCAACCC
>DASZKW010000026.1:0-2646 GCA_035552775.1 Acidimicrobiales bacterium
CGCCCTCGACCGGGTCGCGCCTGGTGGGGTGGCACCGCTGGCCATGGCCGACGAGGAAGGCGGCGGAGTCCAGCGCCTCGCCGGGGTGGTGGCCCCGTTCGCCTGGCCCCGTCGCCTGGCCCAGACCATGACCGTGCGCCACGTCGAAGCGCTCGGCGCCACCGTCGGGGCCGAGATGGCCCACGCCGGGGTCGGTGCCGACCTGGCCCCGGTCCTCGACGTCGACGGCGGCGCCGGCCCGAGCGCCACCGACGTCGACGGGCTCCGGTCCTTCAGCGCCGACCCCAGCGCAGCGGCCGCCTACGGAAGCGCGTTCGCCGACGGTCTCGCCCGAGGCGGTGTCATCGCCGTGGTCAAGCACTTCCCCGGCCTCGGCGCCGCCACCGGCAACACCGACTACGGCCCCATGGCCACCGTCCCCCTCTCCGCCCTGCGCGCCGGCGGGCTGATCCCGTTCCGAGCTGCGATCAACGCCGGCGTCCCCGCGGTCATGGTCTCCAACGCCACCGTCCCCGGCCTGAGCACCGTGCCCGCCTCCCTGTCCGGGTCGGTCATCGGTGGGCTGCTGCGCCGCCAGCTCGGCTTTTCCGGCCTGGTCGTCACCGACAGCCTCTCGGCGGGAGCGATCAGCGACGCCGGCTACACCCTGGGCACCGCCGCCGTCGCCGCCGTGCGCGCCGGGGCCGACATGGTGCTGTTCGGCTCCACGCTCACCGCCGCCCAGGCCCTGCTGCTCGAGCCCCCCGAGGTGGCCGCCACCACCAACGCGATCGTGGCCGCCCTGAGCGACGCCGTGACATCGGGTGCCCTGCCCGCGGACACACTCGACGCTGCCGTCGTCCAAGTCCTGCACGCCAAGCACGTCGACCTGTGCACCGGCGCGCCTGGTGGCTGAACCAGGCGCCGCTCACGGCGAGCATCCATGGATCGCCGTGGCCGCGACGCTGGGCGACGTCGTCAGTCGGCGCCGTGTTCGCTCCAGGCGGTGCCGTCCCACCACCGCAGCCGGCGCCGGCCGCTCGGGTCGGGGTACCAGCTCGGCGGCGCCAACAGGGGTGGCGTCGGACCCGGCGGTGGCGGTGATGCCGGTGCCACGCCCGCCGGCGTCCACCCCCGGCTGGTGCTGGCGTCGACGGATCAGTCCTGAGCAGTTTCCCCTCTCAGCGACCGGCCGACCTACGGCTCGACCGGCCGTCTGGCTCGTGGTGGCGGATCGACAGCGTCCATCCGGACGGGTGGGACTGGACACCGTTTCTGAACCCGCGCCATCGCTTCGACCCCGTATCGGGGAGCTTCTGGATGCGCTACGCCGCCAACCGCCCGGCCGTCGCCGCCCGTGAACGCTTCCTGGCCCGCGCCATGACCGAGGCGGACGGGGATCTCTGGCTGGTTCATCTGGCGATCCCCGGACCGGTGCTCGCCCTGACCCGTCTGCTGACGATCAGCTAATTCCCTAGGGGGTCGATCACGTTATTCCGTCACCTGGTCCGAGGTTAATGGTGCAGCCGATGACCTGATGATGTCAACCCCTCTTCTTGCAGAAGTGGGTGTTTTGCTTCGGAGTTCGAAGCGATGACCTGGCCTTCGCTCGCTTCTCGGCACCCGGAGCGCGGCCTGCGCTTCATGGCTGCGGCGCGAGGGCGGTCAAGCCGGCCGTTGTTAGGGGGAGGGGCCCGCTTGCGGGAGGGCCCCCTAACAGCGCAGCGGCTTGAGGGCCCGGGCACCAGCCGTATCCCATAATGGGCGCTGGAGGGGATGGCGCCCCCTGAGCCCACGACCACCGTGAGTTCCCCGCGCCGCCGCTGTGCCGACGCCATCACCTCTTACTCGCGCCTTTGGTTGTTGGCATCGGACCTGTCGTTGGGGCGCCCGGGGCGACGGTTGGGCCGGTAGCTCTTGCCTTCTAGGAGGACCTGGTGGCTGGAGTTGATCAGACGGTCGAGGATCGCCTCGCCCACCACGGCGTTGGGAAACAGCGGATACCAGTCCGCCGGGGATCGGTTGGAAGGTGAGGATCAGCGACCTCCCTGGCCGGCCCAGGCGCGCGCAGAGCAGCTCATATAGGTCATCGGCTGCGTTGGCGGTGAACTCTCTCATGGCGAAGTCGTCCAGCGATGAGCACGGCCGGTTTGGCCAGGCGTCGCAGGCGGGACTCGAAGCTGCGGTCGGCGTGACCGCCGGCGAGGGTGGCCAGTAGCTGGGAGGTCTTGGCGAAGAGGACCTCGTAGCCGCGTCGGGCCGCCCCATGTCCTAGGGCCTGGGCCAGGTGGCTCTTTCCGACACCGACGGGCCCGTAAAGGATGATCCCCTCGCCGGCGTCGATGAACTCCAGTCGGGCCAGGTCGCGGATGTGGGCCACCGTAGTTTCGGGTTGTAGGTGAAGTCGAAGCTCTCGATGGTGGCCTCGGTGTCGAAGGGAGCGGCTTTGATCCGCCGGGCGACACGCCGCCCCGTAGAGTAGAGCTAGACGACACCCCCGGGCACTGGCTCACCCCCCTGGTCGACCGGTCTTGACTGAGCCAGGCCGAGGGAGCGGTAACGAGCCGACCGGATGGTCCCTCCGGCGCCGGCCAACCGCATTTCAACGAGACTTGAGTGGCGACCAGGCGTTCGCGAGCATTACGGGATCCGCAGGCCAGGAGGCGC
>DASZKW010000027.1:0-28898 GCA_035552775.1 Acidimicrobiales bacterium
GGTCCCGACCCGCGTACATCAGTCTGGCGGCCAGCCCACCAGCCGCCCGGCGCATGACCGAGCCCTCGAACGCAGCCCCCCGACAACAGCCAAAGACGGCTCCCAGGAAGCCCTGGCGGGCTTCCTCACCCATGGTGGCTACGCCCACCTGACCGGGCCCTCAAGGGTCGCTGCGGGACTCCGCTCGCTGCGCTCACTCCGTGTCCTCGCTCGGCCTCCGGCCGACCCTTGACCGCCCTCCCTCAAATCTGACGCGCCCCAAAACCAACCCGACGAACCCGTCGCGGTCCACTTGACAAACCGTTCCACATCAGTCGTTGTCGATGAGGTAGTCGTTGCCGGTGTGATAGGCGAGCAGCTGGCCGAAACCCTCCAAGTCGTAGGTGACGAGCTCGTCACCTTCCCAGGTGGCACCCAGCTCCTGCGCCATCTCCGGGTCGGATAGGCCGTCGGGCTCCGCCCCGGTCCAGCGGTAGGGAACCATCGCGTTCTCCCTGCGGGCCAGGACGACCCGCTGTCCCTCGGTGGCAGTCATGCTCTCTCCTTTACCCTGCTCTGCCGGTGCCATCAACATCAAACGCCGCGCCGCGCAGCGGGTCGGTGCCAGCCCACTCCAAAGTGGTGGGACTCCGGCGCGCAAAGCGGCGACGGTAGCCTGTCGGATCGTTTCGTTTTCCCGACCGGCCTGGCTTCTCCGACACGGGGGTGCGCCAAAAGACCGTGCGATGCCGGCGCAAGGCCCGGGGTCCGAGCCGGTGATCTCCACTCGCACCCGCGCCGCCGTGTCGGTGGGCGCCGTGGTCGGTGATCTGTCGCGCCGCTTGGGACGGGGCGCCGGCTCGGTCGTCGGGGGGAGGGCCACCCTGGCCATCGACCCCCAGGCCCTCGGCCGCCTCGCGGCCGGCCACGCCGTGGCCCTGGTGTCTGGGACCAACGGCAAGACCACGACCACCAGCCTGCTCGCCGCCGCTCTTGCTCACCGTGGTGACGTGGTGAGCAATATCCGGGGCGCCAACCTGCCGTCCGGACTCACCGCCGCACTGGCCGCGGGCGTACCGGGGGCACCAGCCGCCCTGGAGGTGGACGAGGCGTGGGTGGGCCGGGTGGTGGCGGCCACTAGGCCGGAGGTCGCCGTTCTGCTCAACTTGAGCCGCGACCAACTCGACCGCAACAACGAGGTACGAAGGTTGGCTGCGTCGTGGCGTGAGACCTTCGCCGGGCCCTCGTCGCCGGCGGTGATCGCCAACGCCGACGACCCCTTGGTGGTCTGGGGCGCTGGCGCGGCGCCGGACGTGACCTGGGTCGGCGCCGGCCAGCGCTGGACGGCCGACGCGTCGGGCTGCCCCAACTGCGGGAATCGCATAGTGTTCGCCGCCGCCGCCGCCGCCACCACCACCACCGCCGCCAGCGCCACCGCCGCCAGCGCCACCGCCGGCGATGCGGGCGCTGCGGGTTGGGCGTGCTCGGTGTGCTCGCTTCGCCGTCCCCGTCTCGCCGTTTGGGTGGAAGACGGGGAGATCGTGAACCGTGCCGGCCGGCGACTCCCGCTCACCTTGAGCCTGCCCGGGCGCTGCAATCAGGCCAATGCCGCCCTCGCCCTCACCGCCGCCGAGCGCCTGGGCGCCGATCCCGAGGCAGCCCTCTCTGCCATGTCGGGCGTGGAGGAGGTCGGCGGTCGCTACCGGGTGGTGACTGTCGGATCGACCCGCGCCCGCTTGCTCTTGTCGAAAAACCCGGCGGGATGGCTCGAGGTGTTCGACCTGCTGGCGCCGGCGCCCGGGCCGGTGGTCGTCGCCATCAACGCCCGCGTTGCCGACGGCCGGGACCCCTCGTGGCTGTGGGACGTTCCCTTCGAGCGTCTCCGTGGTCGCTTCGTCGTCGCCACTGGGGAACGGGGGCGCGACCTCGCGGTGCGGCTGCGTTACGCCGAGGTGGAGCACCACCGAGTGGACGACATGGTCTCAGCCGTTATCGCCGCCGGCCCGGGGGACGTGGACGTGGTTGCCAACTACACGTCGTTCCAGTCCCTCGCCGCCAGGCTCGGTCGCCATCGCCCAGGACGGCACCCGTGACGGTTCCCGTCCGCCGGTCGGATTCTCCCCGCTCGGATGGGCGCTCGGGGTCCCGCTCAGATGCCGTCCGGGTAGTCCTCGTCTATCCCGATCTCCTGGGGACCTACGGAGACTCGGGCAATGCGTCGATCCTGGCGGCGCGCCTGCGCTGGCGCGGATACGCCGTCGAGCAGGTGACGGTGTTGGCCGGCGGGACAGTTCCGGCCACCTGTGATGTCTACGTGGTGGGCGGGGGGGAGGATCTGCCCCAGCACCTGGCGGCCGCTGAGCTCGGCGCCCCCCGCCGTCAAGGACCGGTCAACGCCCCGGCCAGCACCGCCGCCGTTGCGGATGACGCTGCAGCCTCGGGCGGCGCTGCCGTCCAGGGTGACGCCGGCATACCGGGCACGCCGAGCCCGCTTCCGCCGCAATCAGGGTCGGCCCGACCTCTGCACCGGGCGGTGGAAGGGGGCGCCGCGGTACTGGCCGTGTGCGCCGGATTGCAAATCCTCGGGACCAGCTTCGTGGGCCCCGGCGGCGTGGAAGCCGAGGGCCTGGGGTTGCTCGACTGCCGCACGACGCGGGGCAGTGGACGGCGGGCGGTGGGGGAACTGGTGGTCGAACCCGACCCCGCGGACGGTCTCCCAGTGCTCACCGGGTACGAGAACCACGGCGGGATCACCACCGTCGGCCCCTCCGCCCGCCCCGCAGGCCGGGTGCGCTCCGGGGTAGGCAACGGCGACGGGTCGGGCACCGACGGTGCCGTAGCCGGCCGCGTCTATGGCACCTACCTGCACGGGCCGGTCCTGGCCCGCAATCCGGCGCTCGCCGACCTGCTGTTGTCATGGGTTCTCGGCCCATTGCCTCCCCTCGACCCCGGAGTCGACGCGGAGAGCGACGAGCTGCGCCGGGAGCGCCTGGCCGCGGCGCCGTCCGAGGCCTCCCGGGGCACCCCGCGGACGTCACGCCGGCGCCGGTGGACCTCGGTCGGCCGCCACCTGCCCATTCTGGGGACGCAAACCAGGACGATTTCCCGGTTTGCGTCCCCAGAAGCGATGGCGACCGACTCGCCAGTTCTCCGCCGCCCGTCCGACATTTCCTCAGAAGCCCCACCAACCCCCCCAACCCCACCAGCCTCACCAACCCCACCAGCCTCACCAACCCCACCAGCCTCACCAACCCCAGCAACCCCGTGAACAACCAAGAAGGTCCGCCCACCCCGCCGGCCGCCGGCTCCCCCGGCGCCACCACCCCATCCGGTCCCTCCACCGCGCTACTGACCGATCAGTACGAGCTCACCATGCTCGACGCCGCCCTGCGATCGGGGATGGCGGACCATCCCGCCGTGTTCGAGGTCTTCACCAGGCGCCTTCCCGCCGGCCGGCTGTACGGGGTGGTCGCCGGCGTCGGGCGCCTGCTCGACGCTTTCAGCCGCTTCGAGTTCGGCGACGAGGAGCTCGAATGGTTGGAGCGGCAAGCCATCGTCGGACCTGTCGCCCTGGACTGGCTGCGCGACCAGCGCTTCTCCGGCCACGTCGACGCATACCGCGAGGGCGAGCTGTACACGGCCAACTCCCCGGTGGTTACCGTAGAGGCCACCTTCGGCGAGGCGGTGCTGCTCGAGACGCTCGTGCTGTCGATCCTCAACCACGACTCGGCGGTCGCCGCCGCCGCCGCCTTGATCGTTAGCGCCGCGGGGCAGCGACCGGTGATCGAGATGGGCAGCCGGCGCACCGATCCCGGCGCCGCGGTGGCAGCGGCCCGGGCGGCTTACCTGGCCGGGTTCGCGTCCACGTCGAACCTGGAGGCGGGACGGCGCTACGGCATCCCCACCGCGGGCACCGCGGCCCATGCATTCACCCTTGCTTACGGCAACGAACGCAAAGCTTTCGCCGCCCAGGTCGCCTCCCTCGGGGCGGAGACCACCCTGCTCGTGGACACCTATGACACCGAGGAGGGCATACGCGACGCGGTGGCCGTTGCCGGCCCCGGGCTCGGCGCCGTGCGCATCGACTCCGGCGACCTGGTGAGCGAGGCGTGGCGGGCCCGGCGCCTGCTCGACGAGCTCGGCGCCACCGGGACTCGGGTCGTAGTTACCGGCGACCTCGACCACCACACCCTGCGGGAGCTGGCCGACGCCCCCGCGGATTCCTACGGGGTGGGGACCAACGTGGTCACCGGACTCGGATCGCCGACCGCCGGCTTCGTCTACAAGTTGGTGGCGGTGGGCGACACCCCCGGCGGGGAACTGCGACCGGTGGCCAAGCGGTCGCCCGGTAAGTCCACGGTCGGTGGGCGCAAATGGGCGTGGCGGGTGCACGAGCCCCGCCCACCCGACGGCTTCGACGGGCCATCCCCCCGCTACGACCGCCCGGTGTGGGCCGACCTGATCGCCGGTGATCCCGAGCCGCCCTCCCACGCCGAGCGGGCGCTGCAGCAACGGGTGGTAGACCAGGGGCGCATAGTCGGGCGGGTCGACCTGGCCGAGGCGCGCCGGTTCCACCACACCGTCCATGCCGAGTTGCCGGCGGGCGAGCCCCTCATCTCCTACCGCCGCCCCCTCCGCTGAACCGCCGCCGCCCCCTCCGCTGAACCGACGCCGGCCCGCCCGCCCAACCGCCGCCGCCCCGCCCTGCCCCCCCGGGGAGCCGAGCACAACCACGGCGGCTCAGGCCGTACGCTGGGCCACATGAGCGCCTCGCCTATGCGCCGCCGTTTGCGCTTCATCGCCCCGGTGGCCGTTGCCGCAGCCATCGGCCTCGGGGCATGGATCCCCACCCTGCCGGCGGCCGCTTCGCCCAACCTGCCCTCCCTGTCGGTCAACCAGCTCATCGCCATGGCGGAGCAGCCATCGGTGTCGGGTTTCACGGGCAGCGTGGACTGGACGGCGAACCTGGGGTTGCCGAGCCTGTCCAGTCTGACGGGAGGGGCGGGGGAGTCCAGCGGGTTCACGTGGACCGACCTACTGTCGGGATCGCACCAGATCAAGGTGTGGGACAGCGGCGCCGGCGGCCAGCGGCTGGCCCTGATCGGGTCCGCCAGCGAAACCGACCTCTACTCCAGCGGGGGACAGAGCTGGTTGTACGACAGCGCCAGCAATACTGCGACCCATCTGCTGCCAGCAGCGGGGAAAGGAGAACCCGCCGGTTCCGCACCGAGCGCCTCGGGTACCACCGCCGCCTCTGACCAGGCGGGCAGCCATGTGGCCCTCACCCCTCAACAAGTCAGCGCCGAGATCCTGCGCCAGGTCGACAGCGTTACCGCCATCTCGGTCAGCCGTCCCCTCTACGTTGCCGGCCAGGCCGCTTACGTCGTGACCCTCGAGCCCAAGGCGGCGGCCCCGGGTGCCTCGGTGTCCACCGTCGGCAATATCGCCATCGCCATCGACGCGGCCAATGGTTCGCCCCTGCGGGTCAGCGTCACCCCGAGGGGCTCTCATGCCCCGGCGTTGTCGGTCGGGTTCAGCACCGTCCGTTTCGAGGCGGCCGGCCACCAGCTCCCGGCGTCGGAGTTCCGCTTCTCGCCACCCCCCGGCGCCACCGTCAAGACCCAGTCCGTGGGCGGGGGCTTGCACGCCGGTTCCGCGCAGTCCAGCGGGTTGGCCAGCCCGACGATCGTCGGCTCGGGGTGGGGTACCGTGGCGATCCTCCACGGCGCCGGGAACGCTTTGACCGCGTCCGCCCCGACCGGGCCCGTCGTCAAACGCCAGGGCAGTCACAGACTTGTCGGCCGTCTCCGCGGCTCCGCGCACGCCTCGGCGAGCGCCGGCCAGGAGCTCGCTGCTGTCACCACTGCCGTTCCCGGTCCGTCCGGCACCAGCCGGCTTCTGTCCACCAGCATGATCAACGTCCTCATACTTCCCAACGGTGACGTCGCCGCCGGGTTCGTGACCCCCCCGGCGCTCGAGGCTGCGGCGTCCGGCGCAGGCTGAGCTGCGGCACCGTCAGTACGTGGCAGTCGGGGCCGAACTGGCCATCGAGACAGAGGGTCTGACCAAGACCTTCGGCTCCGTGGCCGCTGTCGACGGCATCGACCTCGCCGTGCCCACCGGGAGCGTGTTCGGCTTCCTCGGGCCCAACGGGTCGGGTAAGACGACCACGATCCGCATCCTGCTGGGCCTCATCAGCCCCACTGCTGGGTCGTGGCGCCTACTCGGCGAGGCCATGCCGACCGCCGACCTGCGCACCCTCCTGCGGGTCGGGGCCCTGATCGAGGGGCCGGCGTTCTACCCCTGGCTGTCGGGGCGCGACAACCTGGCCCGGCTCGACTCGGCCGGCCCCGACGGCCAGGCCCGCACCCGGGGCGCGCGCATTGGCGAAGCCCTGAGCAGGGTCGGTCTCAGTGCCGCCGCGGGCAAGAAGTACAGGGCATACTCGCTCGGCATGCGCCAGCGCCTGGGCCTGGCCGCCGCCCTCCTGCGCCCCCGCGACCTGCTCGTGCTCGACGAGCCGACCAACGGCATGGACCCCCAAGGCACCCGCGAGATCCGCCACCTGGTCCGCGAGGTGGCCGGTGACGGGGCCACGGTTTTCCTCTCCAGCCATCTCCTCTCCGAGGTGGAGCAGGTCTGCACGCACGCCGCGGTCATGTCCGACGGCAAGCTCCTGGCCCAGGCCACCCTGGCGGAACTGCGCGCCGGCGGGACACCGTCGCTACGGGTCGAAGTCGACGACGCCTCCCGCGCCGCGCAACTCCTCGAGGGCCTGGGACTTGGCGACGTCCGCGTCGTCGGCTCTGAGGTCACCGCCAAGCTCGCCTCCCTCACCCCCGAGGCGTGCAACCGCGAGCTGGTGCTGGCCGGGGTGGGGGTGCGGGCGCTGAACATGGAGCGTCCCAGCCTCGAGGACCTGTTCGTCGCCCTCACCGGCGAGGGCTTTGATGTTGCTCGCTGAGCTGCATTTCCTGTTCCGGAGGATCCGGATACGCGTGATGCTGGCCGTGTTGTTCCTGATCCCGTTCCTGCTCACCGTGGCCGTGCGCCTCTCGGGGGGACCCGCGAGCGGCAACGGTCCCACCTTCCTCGACCGGGTGTCGCACAACGGGGTGTTCGCGGCGCTGGCCGGTCTCACCGTCACCCTGCCGTTCTTCCTGCCCCTCACCGTGTCGGTGGTGGCCGGTGACACCGTCGCCGGGGAGGCGAGCTTGGGCACGCTGCGCTACCTGCTCACCCGGCCGGCGGGGCGGCTGCGCCTGTTGAGCGTGAAAGCCGTGACCCTGCTCGTCTACTCCGTGCTCGCCGGGGTGGTGGTGGCAGCCGGCGGTCTCATAGGAGGGGCGATTTTCTTTCCCCTCGGCCGTGTCGTCACGCTTTCGGGCACCACCATCTCACTCGGAGACGGGATCTGGCGAACCTTCCTGGCCGCCGTCATAGTGGGTGCGTCGCTACTCGGGTTGGCGGCCATAGGGCTGTTCGTGTCCACCCTCACCGATGTGCCCGTGGGCGCCATGGCAGGCACGGTCGGCATCGCCGTGCTCTCCGCCGTGCTCGACGCCGTGCCCGAGGTGGGTGCCATCCACCCGTGGCTTCTCACCCACGACTGGCAGTCGTTCCCGGATCTGCTCCGTGTTCCGATCGTGTGGACGGCCATCGACAAGGACCTGCTGCTCCAGCTCGGGTACGTGGCCGTGTTCGCCACCGCGGCGTGGGCCCGGTTCACCACCAAGGACGTGCTGGCGTGATTCCGCCCGGGGACGCCCGGTGTGGTTACCCGGTGCGCTCCCACAGCTTGATCCCGCCCAATATTCCGGCGTTGTTGTCGACGAGGGTGACACTGTCGGGCAGGTCGATCGTCACCCGGACTGAGTTGCCCCCGCCGACATAGCAGTGGTCGAAGAAAGTCAAGGCCCGCACCGCCTCGATCGCCTCGGCGACCCTTGCGTTCCATTTCTTCTTGCCCGCCGACTCGTAGGCCGCCTCTCCGACCGCCTCGTTGTAGGTCTTGCCCTTGAGGAACGGGTGCTGCGCCAGCTCGATGTGGGGTAGCAGCCTGCCCTCGTAGAACATGGCGCTGCCGAAACCGGTCCCGAGAGTCAGCACCACCTCCAGCCCGTCGCCCTTGATGACCGCCGAGCCCTGGAGGTCGGCGTCGTTGGCCACCCGGGTCGGCTTGTCCAGGGCCACGCTGAGCGAGCGTTGCAGGTCGAAGCCGGCCCACGCCTCGGTGAGCTCCTTGTTCGGCTTGCCGCCCGGTCCCTTCGGGGAGACGAAATGCGGGGCGGAGATGATGTGGCCGGCGCGCACCATGCCCGGGAACCCGACCGAGATGCGGTCGTAGGGGGGCAGCCCCCGGGTGAGGTCGGCGATCGCGGTGATCAGCCTCTTCGGGGTGAGCGGGTAAGGCGTGGGTACCCGAACCTTGTCGTGCTCCATCTTGCCCTCGGTGTCGAGGACCGACGCCTTCAGTCCCGTGCCCCCCACGTCGACCGCCAACGTGTTCAGCGGCGCAGGGTCCGAAGCCGGGGCCGCTGGGGGCTTGCCCCGCCGTGAGGGGGTCGTCGCCGTTGCCGGCGTGGCGCGGGCCCTGGGAACTCGGGAGCCCGCGCCCGGCGCGCTGGTAGCGCCGGCAGCGGGTGGTGTGGGGGCCTGCGACCTCGGTGCTGGGGCCATAGGCCGCAACCCTAGTGCTCCCTCCAAGAGCCTTGGCTCGCTTGTCGTCGGTAGATTTTCGGCCGTCTTTGTTCCTCTTCGGCCCAAGCCGAGCACGCTCAGGTGTTGTGTGAAGGCACCAGGCGGCCCCCGCGACCAGCGCGGGCCCGGCTCGTCGTTGAATGGAGGCAATGAGGTCACGCGGCGGGTTCGACGACGCCTACGTGGGACTTTTCGCCACCGCAGAGCGCGTCGCCGGGTGCGTCCTCGGGGAGGGGCCGGCGGCGGAGAGGATCGCGACCGAAACCCTCGCCCGGTCCCTCGCGTCGTGGGCACGCGTCCGGCGCCACCCCGACTTGTGGGTGACCAAGACGGCCACCGACCTGGCGCTCGACTCGGTGACCCGTAAGCGGCGCGCCGAGCCCTCCATGGGCAAAGCCGCCGGCGTGGTGCGCCGAGATGGGGATACGGAGGGGCGGGTCGGGGATGGCGGGGAGGGGCGGGCGCGCCCCCTGGGCCGGGACGACGTCCTGGAAGGGCTCCGCCACCTATCACGCCGCCAGGCCCGGGTCGTGGCGCTGCACTACCTTGTGGGGTTGGAGGACGCCGAGGTCGCGGAGGTCCTCGGCGTCGGCGAAGAGGTGGTGCAGACAGAGTTGGGGAAAGGCTTGGAAGTGTTACGAGCGCGCTTGCTGGTGGACGCCAAGGAGGTCGACAGTGACACCGCCGAACCTGCCTGACGGTGACGAGGGCAGGTCCCCTGAGCCCATCACCACCGCGTTCCATCCCCTCGTGCCCGCGGCAGAGGCCGTGCCCGCGGCAGAGGCCGTGCCCGCGGCAGCGGCGGTGGCCGGGGTCGTCGGCTTGGCCCCTGGGGCTACCTCGGCTGTATCGGCTCCCCCGTCTCCCGCGGCCGGCCGGGCCATGGCCCACCTGGGACGGGTGCGCCGGCGGGCGGCCGAGCTGCGCTGGCGTCGACTGATCACCGGGGTCGCCGCCTTGGTGGTGGCGGCCGCCCTGGCCCTTGTCGTCCCCATGGCCACCGGTCCCGGAGACAACACCGCCAAGTTGTCGGTGGGCGAGGGCACACCGACGACGTCGACCACGGCTGCGCCGCAGGCTCCTTACCCGATGCCGGTGCGCTCCGCCCCCTCCCCGGCGCACACGGGCGTACCCGTGGCCACGGCGTCGACGCTCGCCACCCCGAGTCCGGTCCGCTCGGCCGCGCTTGGGGCCACGACGACCACCACCGCAGTCCGGGGGCCGGGCTCCGGACCACCGGGGCCGGCGAGCACCCCCTTCGCCGTGGGAGCGGTCGGAGGCGTCAGCGCCGCGCAGTGGTGGGTCCTAGGGTCGAACCAGGCCTGTGCCGGGTCGAGCCTGTGCCTGCTCCACACCGTCGACGCGGGGGTGAGCTACACCGCCGTTCCCGGTCCCCCCGGAGCGGCCTTCTCGGCGCCGGCCAGCGGCGCGAGCGTGCCGGCGACGTCGGTCGGCCACATCACGTTCGCCGACGGGACCCACGGCTATGCCTGGGGTCCCGGGCTGTGGGCGACCGACGACGGCGGGTCCACCTGGACGCAACCGCTCGGGCTCGCTCGAGTCGACGACTTGGCGGTCGGGGCGGCGGGCGCCGGCTACGCCCTGGTCGGCAGCTGCACGACCCAGCCGGCGCCAGGGTGCGAGTACCTGGTCAAGCTGGTTCCGCTGGGCACCGGTGACGGGGTGAGCACCTACCACCTGTCGCTGCCGCCGGAGACGGCGACGTCGCCGAGTGGCGTGACCGCTCCGGCCCCTCCTGTCGCACTTGCGGTCCTGGCGTCGACCGCCGGGGACCACGTGTGGGTCGGGTTCTCCGACGCCGGAGGGCTCGAGTACTCCGGCGACGGGGGCCACTCGTTCAGCGTTGCAGCCCAGCCGTCGTGTGCCGGTCCGGGCGCCGTAGCCGGAGGTGCGATGGGTGCCCTGGTCGCGCCGGACAGCAACGACGTGTGGGCGCTGTGCGGGACCGGCGACGCCGGGTACATCCCGTGGTACTCCAGCGACGGTGGCAGCACCTTCCAGGCGGACGGCCAGACGCCACCACGGCCCGTCGGCGCTGGCGCGCCCTTGGCTGCCGATCCGGCGGGCGAGGTGTGCACCGTGGGCACGACCGGCGCCGGGGGGGACGTCTTGGAATGCGCGGCCGGCCCGGGTGCATCCTTCGCGGCAGTGCTCTCAGCCCCCGCCTCCGCACGGATCAGCCAGGTGGCGCTGGTAACTTCCGGGGCGGTGACCACCGGTTTGGCCGTCGTCGCCGGCTCGCCGGCGTCCGGGTCGTCGGCCAAGTTGTACATATCGGTCGGTGGGGGATGGAAGGCCGCGACGGTGGCGGCGACCGGGTGAGCCTTACCATGATTTCCCTCCCCTGAACAGCCCGATGGTGGTTTGATGGTGTAGCGCCGGTAGGTTCAGGCGCTGCCCGGGGAGGGGTAGGGATGGAAGCGAATAAAGGTGATCGGGACTCCGACCGAGGTACTGACATGTCGACGCGCGACGATGTGAGCCTTTCCGCTCGAGAACGCCAGGTTCTAGCCCACCTAGAGGCGCGGGTCCGCACCGAGGACCCCGCTCTGGCGGCGCGCCTGCGGGGGCGCAGATGGCGGGCGATCGTCGACCGCACGAGCGACTGGCACCTGCCCGAACACACCCCCGGCGTCGGGCCCTTGGTCTTCATGTTCGGCCTGGTGATCACCGTATTTGCCATCACGAACGGGATATGGCTGTCCGTCCTCGGCATCGCCATAACTGTCGTGGGAGGCTGCGCCATGGGGAAGACCCTGCGCGAGCGGCTGGGCGCGGACCAAGACCCTGGCGACTGACCCGCCCGGGTGGCCACCGGGCCAGTCCGTGGAGTTCTCGGGGATAGCGAACCGCGTCACCTAGGCTGACCTCTCAGCCAACGTTCAGGCAGCTGCGGTAAAACGCTCAGGACCGTCTCACGGGGCGTGCCGGTGTGGTGCAGTCCTTGTCCCCCAACTAGCGGAGTCTTGCATGCGCATCTTGGTCCTCGGTGGTGACGGGTATCTCGGCTGGCCGAGCGCCATGCACCTGTCTGCGGTTGGTCACGACGTCGCGGTGGCCGACAATTTCGTGCGCCGCACGTACGACGACGAGCTGGGCGTGGCCAGCTTGGTGCCCATTGCCCCGCTCTACGAGCGTGTGTCCACGTGGAGCGACCTAACGGGAAGGACCATCAAGGTCTACCCCGGAGACCTGTGTGACGCGGCGTTCGTGCACGCCATGGTCGGTGACTTCCGGCCCGAGGCCATCGTGCACTACGCCGAACAGCGCTCCGCGCCGTACTCCATGATCGATCAGAAGCACGCGGTGTACACCCAGACCAACAACGTGGTCGGCACCCTCAATCTCTTGTACGCCATCGCGGATGTCGACAAGGACATCCACCTGGTCAAGCTGGGCACGATGGGGGAGTACGGCACTCCCAACATCGACATCGAGGAGGGCTGGCTCACCGTAAACCACAAGGGCCGGACCGACACGATGCTGTACCCCAAGCGGCCCGGGTCGTTCTACCACCTCTCCAAGGTGCACGACAGCCACAACATCGAGTTCGCGTGCAGGATCTGGGGTCTGCGAGCAACGGATCTCAACCAGGGGATCGTCTACGGGGTCGAGACGGACCAGACCTCGCTCGACCCACGCCTCGCCACCCGGTTCGACTATGACGGTGTGTTCGGGACCGTGCTCAACCGTATGGTTATCCAAGCGGTGCTCGGCCATCCCCTGAGCGTGTACGGCAGCGGCGGCCAGACCCGTGGCCTGATCAACATCGTCGACACCGTGGAATGCATCCGCCTCAGCGCCGAGAATCCCGCAGAGCCGGGGGAGTTCCGGGTGTTCAACCAGTTCACCGAACAGCTGTCCGTGCGTGACATCGCCGACACTGTCGCCCAGGCCTACCCGGGGCCCTGCACCGTGGAAGAGATCGACAACCCCAGGGTGGAAGCCGAAAGCCACTACTACCGAGCTGCCCATACCCGCCTGCTCGACCTCGGTCTGGTGCCCCACCTGCTGAACGAAACGCTCATCGACTCATTGTTCGCGGTGGTGGAGCACCACAAGGAGAGGGTGAACGCGACAGCCATCCGACCCACGGTTCGCTGGCGGGCGACCTCGAGCGAACTTGCTTGGACGACTTGACTCACCCAGGGCAGGCGCTCGGGGACCAGGGCGCAGGATCCCTCCTCCGAGCATCCACGTGACCGCCGCTTCTGGTAGATGACGGCTGTCCCGACGACGCGCCCATCCCGCGTCGCATCGTTGGAGGATGCCGAGCGTCTCGCCGTAAGCGACTTCCTCGATGCCCACCCGGGCGGCACCGGCGCTCCTGTGGCGGTCGTGGTGGCCGCATACGACGAGGAGGCGACGGTAGCCGAGGTCGTGCGCTCCGTCCCCGCCAGCGCCGCCGGCCTGGCCACGGAGGTCATCGTGGTCGTCGATGGTGCCACCGACTCCACGGCTCCCGAGGCGGCCGGAGCGGGGGCGCTCGTGTGTGAGGTACCCGTCAACCGGGGTCAGGGCGCCGCCCTTCGCCTCGGCTACCACCTGGCCCGCCTGCGTGGCGCCGACGTCATCGCCACCCTCGACGCCGACGGTCAGTACGATCCCGCGGAGCTCGACGCCGTGGTAGGGCCGATCGTCGCTGGCCAGGCGGACTTCGTCACCGGCTCACGTCGACTCGGCACCGAGCTCACCACCGACGGTGCCAGGCACGCCGGCGTCGTAGTGTTCGCTGCCCTGATCAGCGTCATGATCGGTCGGCGTATCACCGACCCGGCTTGTGGGCTGCGCGCCATGCGCGCCGATGTCAGCGCGGAGGTGACCCTCGATCAGCCGCAGTACCAGGCTGGCGAGTTGTTGATCAGCGCCGCGCTGGCCGGCTACCGGGTGACCGAGGTGGCGATCACCATGCGCCCCCGCGAAGCCGGCGTCACCAAGAAGGGCGGCAACTTTCTCTACGGGGTCCGCTTCGGCGGGGCGATCTTGAAGACGTGGTGGCGTGACCGGGTTCGCGCCCGTCCACATGACCGTCGCGTCCTCGCCTTCGGCCGAGGCCGGAGCAGATTACGCATAATCCGCGACCACAAGCACGCCAAGGTGCTCGGAGGGAGCGCTACCCGGCCGGTTCCGGACGCCGGCGTTCGGTGAAAATAACCATCTCGTAGACGGCGAACTTGGCGACGAAGAGGACCCCGTACGTCGCCAGGTACGCAGCTGTCACCATGATCACCCGGATGGTGTGGTCATGAGTCAGGCTGTGAACCCAATGGTTGACCCAACCGGTAGCAACGGCCGCGGCCACCAGGCTGACGACCGACGTGAGGGCGTAGCCGGCGACCTCGCGACGGAAATTGAGACGACCGGTGCGCCGCCAGGCCCAGCGCCGGTTGAGGGTCCAGTTGGGGATGGCCCCGGCGACGAAGGCGATGACCGTGGAGGGGGTCGTGCCCAGACCGCCTCCGAAGCATGCGGCGAAGGCGATCTCACTCACCACTGCGGCGACGATCGACCCGATGGTGTAGCGGGTGGCCCGCCCGGCGAGGGGCGAGCGGCGCAGAGCCAGGTACCTCCGCGAAAGCCCCACGAACGTCAGCCTAGGGTCCTTGCAAAGGTTGCCGAAGGGGGCCCCAGTGGCGGCCTGCGCCGGGCAGTGCTGGTCGGGGTTCCGGTGGCGGTGGCTCTCATACACGTGGCGCTCGTCGCTCCCCACTACCACGTCGGCTCCTTCGACGACGACGCCGCGTACGTCCTGGGCGCCAACGCCTTGACCCACGGAGCGGGGCTCACCGGTCTTCTCGCCGACGGCCGGCCGCTGGTCGGCTACTACCCGCCCGGGTTCTCGGCCCTGCTGGCGCCGCTGGTGCTCCTCTTCGGCGACAACGGACTCGCCCTGCGGATGCTGTCGGCAGCTGCGGTGCTCGCCCTGCTCCCCCTCACCTGGTGGTACCTGGGCCGGCGCGGGTTAGGTGACTGGTCCCGCGCCGCGGTGCTCGCCTTGCTTGCCCTCAATCCCGTCCTCGCCACCTACGGGTCGATGGTGATGGCCGAGGCACCGTTCCTGGTCCTGCTCATCTGCTGGCTCGCCGCGGCCGAGCGCTGGCAACGCTCGCCGCGCCTGGCCGGACCAGTGGGGCTGGTCACCATCGCCGCGGGCGGTGGCCTGATCTTGCTGAAGCAGGCGGCCGTCGGTCTTGTCGTCGGCCTCGTGGTGTGGATGGCGCTGCGCGGCTCCTACCGGCGTGCTCTCAGCGCGCTGGTAGGTACCGCTGCGCTCGTCGCACCTATCCTGGCGGCGCGCGCCGCGGCGGGCATCCCCCTCGCCGGCGCCCGCTACTCGAGCGAGCTCGGCACGTTCTACCACGGCGGGCTGGTGGACCGCCTCGTGCACGTCGTGCCCCAAGGCCTCGACCAGTTCGTGGTCAGCGCCCTCCCCCAAGCGCTGTTACCCTCGGGTGTCCCGCCCCTGCCGGTGTCGGGGCCGGTGGCGATTATCCTCAGCCTGTGGGGGTGGTCGGTGCCGATCTTCTGTGCGGCGGGGGCCGCGGTGTGGATCCGCCACCACCGCGACGCCGCCGTCACGGTGGTGATCGCGTACCTGGCCGAGGTGCTGGTCTACCCGTTCGTCAACGAGCGCCGGGTCGTGCTCGTACTACCCCTCGTGGCCGCCTGGTACGTGCTCGGTGGGGGGTGGGTGGTGAGGACCGTCCCCCTTGCCGCCCAGCGCCTGCCCCGGGTCCGGCGACGCCAAGCGGGAGCTCACCGGGTCCGACCCGGAGCGTGGCGGGGAGGGGCGGCCGTCGCCGCCGTGTTGCTCATCGTGGCCCCGCTCGTCTGGCAGCTTCCCCGCGACTACCTGTTCATGGGGGGCCAGAGCAGCTCCCGACCGGGAGGATCGCCGTACATGGCGCTCCTCGCCCGCCTCGGCCGTCCTGGTGACGTGGTGGAGACCGACTACCTGTCGACCACCGCGTTGGACACCGGGCACCTGACGGCCAGCTCCGCTTTCGCGGCCACCAACGCCTATGTGACCGGCGCAGACCACGGCTGCTCCAATCCGGTCGAGCTGGCGGCGCTCCGAGCCGACCGTGCTGGCTTCTTGCTCGTCGCCGCCCTCAACAAGCCCGGGTTGATCGACAGCCCTTGCCTGATGGATCTGGCGTCCACGTCCCCGTGGGCGGTGCGCCTGCTTCGCACCGACGTGGACATGGCCTCCGTCTTCGAGCTCATCGGACCCGGCACGGTGCATCCCGACCTGTCCGACCTCACCGCGGGCGCGGCGAAGTCCGCCACCGGGGCGGGCGGCGCCACGGAGCTCACCTGGACGTGGCCGGCGCCTGTGACGGTCGAGCAGGTGAGCGTGGCCGGCGCCGGCGCCCCGTCGGGCAGCGGAGTCGTGGTACAAGAGCTTCGCCCCGGTCACGGTTGGGTCACGGTCGCCTCCGCGCCCACGGCGAACCTGGTGGCTTCGAGCCCCGCAGGCGTCGGCATTCGGGCCCTGCGGGTGGTGTCCGCCGGGACGGGAGGCGCCCGGATAGGCGACGTGGTCGCCCTCGGCCGCGAGCCGTAACCTGAGCTACCGTCGCTCTTTCCCACAGGGGACAGCAGCGGAAGGAGACGCGGTGCACTACGACTCCGGCGACACGGCTTGGGTCCTCGCCAGCGCGGCCCTGGTGGCGTTCATGACGCCGGGCCTCGCCTTGTTCTACGCCGGTATGGTGCGGAGAAAGAACGTCCTCGCCATGCTCATGCAGAACTTCGTGGTCATGGCAGTGGTCGGCGTCTTGTGGGTCTGGGTCACCTACAGCGTGGCCTTCGGCCCCGACTGGGGGGGCGCCGGCCTGCTCGGGACGCTTCACTTCGCCGGTCTGACTCACCTGCACCAGGCCGTCCCCGGCTTCACCGGTCGCCAGGCGCAGACCATCCCGCCGGTCGCCTTCGTCATCTTCCAGATGATGTTCGCGGTGATCACCGCGGCGCTGCTGAGCGGGTCGGCGGCGGACCGGATGAAGTTCTCGGCGTTCGTCGTGTTCATCGTCGCCTGGTCGGTCCTCGTGTACGCCCCGATCGCCCACTGGGTGTTCTCTCCGAACGGCTGGCTGGCGCGGGCGGGGACCGAGGACTTCGCCGGTGGCACAGTCGTCGAGATCACCTCGGGGGTCAGCGGTGCCGCCCTGGCGTTGGTCCTCGGCCGGCGCCGGGGCTGGCCCCAGGACCTGATGCGTCCCCACAACGTGCCCCTGACGGTGCTCGGGGCGGGGATCTTGTGGTTCGGCTGGTTCGGTTTCAACGCCGGCTCGGCGCTGAGCGCGACGGGGGCGGGCCAGGCGTTCGTCAACACCAACACCGCCACCGCGGCGGCCCTGCTCTCTTGGATCGCGGTGGAGAAGCTGCGCAACGGCAGGCCCACCACCCTGGGGGCGGTGTCGGGTGCAGTGGCAGGGGCAGTTGCCATCACGCCGGCGTGCGGTTTCGTCGACACGGCAGGCGCCACCGTCATCGGTGCGGTCGCCGGCGTGGCGTGCGCCCTCGGCGTGCGCCTGAAGTACCGTCTGCGCGTCGACGACTCTCTCGACGTCCTCGCCGTGCACGGCATCGGGGGCCTGACCGGCATGATCCTGCTCGGCCTGTTCGCCACCGCCACGGTCAGGGGCGTCAACGGGCTGTTTCACGGCGGCGGAGCCACCTTGCTCGGCCACCAGGGTCTCGCCGTGGTATGCGTGGCCGCCTACGCCTTCGCCGCCACCGCGTTGGTGGCGTGGGTAATACGAGCCACCATCGGCTTGCGGGTGAGTGCCGACGACGAGCAGGCAGGTCTCGACCTCAGCCAGCACGAGGAGTCGGCGTACGACCTCGAGTCGGCGTTCGGCGGCTCACAGCGCGTAGCTGCCACCCACCAACCACCAGGAGAGCACACATGAAACTCGTGACCGCCATCGTCAAGCCTTTCCGCCTCGGCGACGTCAAAGACGCCCTCCAAGGTGCCGGCGTGGTGGGGATGACGGTGTCGGAAGTGCAGGGTTTCGGGCGGCAGCGAGGCCACACCGAGGTTTACCGGGGGGCCGAGTACCAGGTCGACTTCGTGCCCAAGGTGCGCGTCGAGGTGGTCTGCGACGACGCCGACGCCGAAGGGATCGTCGAGGTGATCGTGGGATCGGCCGGCACCGGCAAGATCGGCGACGGCAAGGTGTGGGTCGTGGCCGTCGACGAGCTGGCCCGGATCCGTACCGGCCAGCGCGGCCGTGACGCCCTGTAAATCGTGACCGACCAGCGCGCTCCCATGGCCATGAGCCGCCAGGCGGCGGAGGCCGAGCTGACAGGGCGAGGCGCCCCCTTCGAGGTGGGCGAAGCCGTCGTCCGTGGCCAGCGCACCAAGATATGGGTGCAGGCTCCCGGGTCCCTCGTGGAGATACTGGGGGCCAGCCGGGGCTACGGCGACCGCACCTTCCTCAGCTACGAGGACGAGCGCATGACATTCGAAGAGCACTTCGGGGCGGCCGCCGCCCTCGCCAATCTTCTCGTCGACCGCTTCGGTGTGCGCCCGGGGGACCGGGTGGCCATCGCCATGCGGAACTACCCGGAGTGGCCGGTGGTCTTCTGGGCGGGCGCCGCCACAGGCGCCATCCTCGTGCCGTTGAATGGGTGGTGGAGCGGCGACGAGCTGGCCTACGGGCTCGCCGACTCGGGGACCAAGGTGCTGGTTTGCGACGCCGAGCGCGAGCGGCGCCTGGCGCCCTACTGGTCAGACCTGAACCATCTCGCCTCGGTGATCGTGGTCAGGGAGGCCGGGGACGGGAAGGCGGATGGCGAGGGGCACCGGGAGCACCGGGGGGCGCCCGGGCGGGCCGTCTTCGAGGACCTGATGGCCGGCAGCTGCGGGCGGCGGGACGATCTGCCCGACGTCGTCATCCACCCTGACGACGACGCCACCATCTTCTACACGTCGGGCACGACGGGTCGCCCCAAGGGTGCCATTGGCACCCACCGCAACATCTGCACCAACCCGATGAGCTTGTTATTCGTCGCCGCACGCGCCGCCCTGCGCTCCCCGGCCCCCGGGCCCGAGCGGCCCTCTGAGCGGGAGACCGGGCCCGAGCGGCCCTCTGAGCGGGAGGGGGGGTCCAACGTGGTGCTGTTGTCGGTGCCCTTGTTCCACGCCACGGGCTGCCACTCGGTCCTGGTTTCCAACACGCTGGCGGGCGGGACCCTGGTGATGATGCGGCGCTGGGACCCCGCCCGGGCGTTGGCACTCATCGAGCGGGAGCGGGTCACGAACTTCGGTGGTGTACCGGGGATGGTCATGGAAGTGCTCGACCACCCCGACTTCGCCCGACGTGACACCTCGAGCGTTCGCAGCGTCAGCTATGGGGGTGCCCCGGCTCCCCCGGATCTGGTGCGGCGCATCACCGAGCAGTTCCCCGGTGGCAGCCCGTCGAACGGCTATGGGCTCACCGAGACGTCCTCAGTGTCGACCATGAACCAGGGTGCCGACTACGTGGCGCGGCCCGACAGCGTGGGGACGCCGGTACCGGTGGTCGACCTGAAGGTGGTCGACGTCGCCGGAGCGGATCTGCCCACCGGCGCCGTCGGCGAGCTGTGGGTGAAGGGACCCAACGTGGTCAGGGGCTACTGGCACAAACCCGAGGCCACCGCCGCCACTTTCACCGACGGGTGGCTGCACACGGGGGACGTGGCCCGCATCGATGACGAGGGCTTCGTCTACATAGTCGACCGGGCCAAGGACGTGCTCATCCGGGGCGGCGAGAACATCTACTGCGTGGAGATCGAAGCCGTCCTGCACGAGCACCCTGCCGTCGCCGACGCAGCCGTCATCGGGATTCCCCATGACGTCCTCGGCGAGGAGGTGGGCGCCGTGGTGCGGGTGCGCGACGACTTCGACGTCGACGAGGTGGCCCTGTGCGAGCATGTGGCGACCAGGCTGGCGGTCTTCAAGGTGCCCGCGCGGGTGTGGATGGTGCGCCGGCCCCTGCCCCGCAATCCGGCGGGGAAGATACTCAAGCGCCAGCTGCGCGAAGAGTTGATCGGCGAAGGAGACAGCCAGTGTTCCGATTTGTGAAGGGATGCGTACTGGTCGGGATGTGCTGGTGGTGGTGACCTCCCTCCCCGGGTTGGCTCGCTACCTCGAGATGCGGGAAACCTGACGCCCGCACGGGCTATCAGGCCGTTGACCCGGTCGAGGACCTTGCCGAGCAGGACGGGTTCGTCCGGTGGCTCGGCGACCAGCACGCTCAGCTCCTGAAACGTCGAGCTCGCGTGCGAGCGCAGGGCGGCGAGCAGTCCCCCGGAACTCCTCCGACTGGCCGACGGACCGGGCGGCGTCCACCACGTCCTGGTAGCCCTTTTCGCCGGCCTTCGTTCCCACGGCGTAGCCGAACGCAAATGCCAGCATCAGCCCCACGGTTCCGCCTCCGCCTCCGTCTCCGTCTCCAGATAGAGGTACACCCGGACGTCGGGGTAGATCTTGAACTTGAGCATGCTCGGGACCCCGACGTCGAAGTCCCGGATGTCGATTACCTGCTCCCCGCTGATGACGATCCGATTATCGCCTTGCACCGACACCCCGACGACCCCGCACAGAGGTCGGGTGACGCCGTGGAAGGTCATGCGCCCCCTCACCCCGAAGCGGTCCTCGGACCCGAGCGCCTCCGCCTCATCCAGGGCAATGATCGCCAGGGGAAAGGCGCGGGCGTCGATCCGGCGCAAGAGCTCGCTGTCGTAGAGCGCGTTACCCGAGGTGAGCGTCTCCACGGGCACCTCGAGTTGCCCGGTTACCTCGCTGCCGAGGACCACCCGCCGGTCGCGGACCACGGCGCGCATGGAGCCGTCGATTTGGGTGGTGCCGAACTCGATCGGGCCGACGTTGGAGCGCGCCCGGACCAGCACTGCGGACCTGTCTCGCGCCACGGTGAAAGAGCCCGCCCGTAGGTCATCCGGTGTCATAGCCGTAGGTATGCGCCACGCGGCCGTTCGCCGGTTGTTTCCGGGGTCAGCTGAGTAACGGCGGCAAAGTGGCCAACAATGCATCCACTAACGCGGTTTAGACGCCTGGTGGGATCCACAGCACCGGACTGTCTCCCAGCCGGCAGTCAGGATCTGTGGAGGACGTCATCGAGATCGGCGAGCACCGCCAGGCTTCGTTCGCTGAGGGACTCATCCCCGAAGACCTGTGCGGCGATGATTCCGGTTTCCTCCGCGCAGGACGCACCGACGAGCCGGGCCATGAAGATGATGTCGGCGATGTCGCCTTGCCGGGCGGCGCGGACCTTCATGGCCAACAGGTGGCGTGGCGACGCGGCGATGACTGCGAGGCCAGGGCGGTCCAGGACGGTCCGGGCGTCGAGGTCGGGGCCGGTCGGCAGGTAGGACGTGGCCTGTTCGTTGAGCCACCACGACGGGAGGCCGAGCTCGGTGGCCACGACTCGCGGTTCGGCCATAACTGGGCCGTGGTGTTGCCTGATGGCCGTGTCGAGGTCCATGGTGGCGTCTCTGGCGTTGTGGGCGAGGACCATGGCCCTGCCGCCGAAGAGATACAGCTCGGCGTGGACTCCCCGGCGATCAAGGTGATGGGCGAGGCGTTCAAGGGCGTCTTGGAGCTGGCGGCGGCTCAGGAGCGGACCGTTCATGCTCGGGCGAGGTCGTAGGGGTCGATCAGGACTCCGTGGCGGCGGATCTCCGGTGGGGCGTTGTCGGCGGCGAGACGTCGCAGTGAGGCGAGCGCATGAGGGCTCCACGGCTCGGCGAGCGTTCGTTCGGGCGTGCCCGCCCAACGGGGGGTGGGAAAGTTGCCTCGGGCTGCGAGCCATTCGGCGATGCCAGCGAGAAGAGCGTCCCAGTGGGGATCGCCGGTCTTTCCCGGCTCGGCTTCGACGAGGGACCGGTGCCCGGTGGTCGATTCGTGCTCGTATTCCTCGAGGAACTCGAGGCACTGTCGATCACCATCGTGGAGCGCGACCGCCAGTCCCGCTCACGCTCATGACACTACCGGTGCAAAATCCGCTGAAAGGATCACGCGACGTGCGGAACGTAGGCTACTGTCTGTTGCTGGAGTCCGAGAAACTCGACAGGAGTCCGCGGGGCGAGAAACGGGCTGTCATCAACGGGACGAAAGGAACTTCCATGAAGTATCGGCTTCCAGCCGTATGTGCTGCGGCGTGTGTCGTCATGCTCGGATCGTGGAGTGCAGCGTCGGCCGCAACAACCCAGCAGTCCGTCGTTCATAGCGCGTCGGCATCTGCGCACAAGATTAGTTCGGCAACCTTCTCGATCACCCCAGGAAACGGCTCTAGCCCGCAGCATCCCATCGTGCTTTCCGGCCGTTCGAACGGCCAGGGAGGGTGGACCGTCGCGCTGCCGAGCGCCGCCCCGATGTCCGGTGCAGCCGCGGCCGCAGTGAACGAGACCTGCGGATGGAGCCCGAACTACGTCTCCAAGTTCCTCGGCCCCCAAGACATCGTAGGTGAGGTCACAGCGGACTGCGGACCCGACCCGGTCGGCTACGAATTCAACGGGTGCATCCAGCATTCTCACGGCTCGTCAGGGCCCTGGTACGACGACGCGGACTCGTGCGGCACCTACTATGAAGGCGATGCCCTCTCGTCACGTGCGTACTACCTCCACGGCTGCCTAGTCCCAGGCCTCATGTGGTGGTACCGGATGCACGCGTCAACAGAGGTGTACTGGCTCGGCGAATGGTATTCGCTCTACGGCGGCGTTGTCGGCGGCCCTCCAAGCTACTACAACTGCTAGCCCTTGAATGAAGGAACAGTTCCTGGCGCGAGGCGGTGACCCGGTCGGCTGGGAAATGGCCGTTCGGATCGAGGATGAAGGGCACCTCGGCCTTGCGTTCTGGGAATCGCAGTATCCGCAGATGCGGTGGCGTTCTTCCGTTCCGTTCCTTAGTGATGATCCCGGCACGTGGCCTGTCGCTACACGAATCCTTCCTGCACGTCGAACAGCTGTCGTCGTCGGAGTCGTTGCCGGCGATGTCACCTCCGTGGTTCTTACTTCTTCCACGGGCGATCGGGAAGTGAAGCTTGTCCAGACCGAGGTACCGGAAGCACCTCAGGTGTTTGTCGAGATCAATGACGGTGTCGACCAGTTGACCTACACGCACCAGAGCGGCAGCAAGACGTTCCGGCGACTCCCGCGCCGGCCCGGAGGTGGGGCTGCTGGGCGAGTTGATCCTCTCCCCGGTTCTCCGGGTGGACCGCAGCGCGGCAGGCTTTACCCTCGGCGCGAACCCGAACGACCCCGACGAAACGGCGAGTAGGGCCGCCGTTAAGGAAGCTGGCACCAACCGACAAGTAGCGGGCCTACGAGGCGTCCTCGTCCAGGGTCGGTGGCGTTGGGCTGCCGAGGGCGAGCCGTCGGGCCATGTTCAGCCTCACCTCCCCGTACGGCAGGATGTGGCTCCAGAACAGCGGAGTCAGCCCCCGCCGGTCGTCGACGGTGAGCACGCCCTCCCACTCCGCCAGAGCGAGCACCTCCTGGACCATGAGGGTGTTCACGTAGACGAGGGCGGCCTGGAGGATGTGCAGGGCGACCATGCCGAGCTCCTGCTGGTCACGCCGGTTGGTGGCGAACTCGCCGCTCTTGCCGAAGAAGATCACCGCGTTGACCCGGTTCCAGGACTCGACGACGTTGAGGCCCTCCTCGATCTCACGCTGCAGGTCGCGGTCGCGCAGGTACCGGCACACGAAGATGGTCCGCTGGGCCCGGCCCAGCTCCAGCATGGCCTGATAGACGGGGTGGGTGGCGTTGCGGGTGAAGCGGCGCAGGATCGCCTCGGCCGAGGCCGTCCCCACCCGGATGGCGGTGGCGAACTTGATCATCTGGTCGTAGTTCTGCTCGATCAGGTCCCACCGGATGGCCCGGATCATCGCCGGCGCCAGCCGGGGGAAGACCTCCTGGTCGGCGCCGTAGAGCTTGATCTTGTTGATCCGTTTGATGCGCGGCAGCAGGTCGAAGTCCAGCAGCGAGGTGATGGCGAAGCCGATCTCGGACTGGCCGTGGGAATCGACGTAGTTGCCTTCCAGCTGCATCGAGGTCCCGTGGCGGACCGCGCCTTCGACCATGGCCGCCACCTCGGAGGCGGTGCAGCTGAGGAGCTGGGAGTGCACGACCATCGACTTCTTCTCGACGTGCCAGTAGATGAGCACGCCACGGCCGCCGTAGCGGGAGTGCCACTCGGTGAACAGGTTCTGGTCGTAGGAGCGGAAATGCGTGGAGTCGGATGTCACCGTGGTGGTGCTCTCGCCCCAGATGCCGCTCTGGCGGGCCGCGAAGGTGGCGTTGGCCAGCTCGACGGCGACGGCGCGGGCGCCTTCGAGGGTGAAGTACCGACGGGCTACGTAGCGGAGGTCGCTCTCGCTGTGGCCGTGGTCGCCCTGGGCCACCGCCCCGATGCCGGTGTTCGTCCCATACGCGTAGGCCACCAACAGAAGTCGCTCCCACAGGGCGTCGCGCTCGATCGCCTCCCGGGTCCCGACCGGGGCGAACTGGGCCAGCATCCCGGTGCGCAGCGCCGCCTCCTTGAGCATGTCGATGAGGGGCACCGTCCCCCACCGGGCCTGGACCGCTTTCTTGAGCCGGCGCAGGTTGGCCGGCTCGGGCTGCGCCTTCAGCGGTGTGAGCTGGATGGCCCCGCTCTTGCGTTCGCTGATCTCCAGCCAGTCCAGGCCGGGCAGCTCCTCGTTGAGGGCGGCCAGCTGGCCCCGCAGCTGCTCCTGGAGGTCGTGGACGAAGGCGCCGGCGTCGAGGGGCTTGTGGAGCATCTCTTAGTGCTCGGCCCGGTTGGCCTCGAAGTCGGCCGGCAGGTCTTCGTCGGGATTGCGCCACTCATGGGCGCCGACCACCCAGATCTCCTTGCAGCGCAAGCGATCGCGCAGCGCCTGGAGCACGCACGCCTCGTAGACGGTGCGCACGATCCGTTTTCGGCCCCGGGAGTCGATCTCCACCAGGAGGTCCTCCCAGTCCGGGCGCACGACGCCGTCGAGGACCACCGTTTCCCCCGCCGGATCGAGCTGGGCGCTTTCGCCGGCGTGGCGCACGATGAGGTCGAGGGCCTCGATCACGGGCCGGTGGGCGGTGTTGTTGGACCGGAACTCCAGCACGCCGAGGAGTTTGATCAGGCCGCGGCGGTAGTGGTTGGTGTAGGAGGACTTGAACACCCGGCGCTTGTTGCGCTGGTACTCGGTGCCGCTGGCCCGGTACTCGGCCACCAGGTCCCGCAGGGTCGTCTCACCGCCGACGACGGGGTAGATGACCTGGCGCACCGTCTCGTCGGGCGCATCCAGGGCAGCCTCGGCGATGTGACGGAGCATGGCGTCCTTGCCGGTGACTCGGCGGAAGTCCTTGACGAACTCCTTGACCACCTTCTTCTCGGCCCGGGCGTCGATGCGATGTACCGTGGAGATCAGCAGCTCGACCAGGGCGTCGGTGATCTCGCGCTCCCGCTCGAACAGCAGCGCCGACAGCAACACGAGCCGAGTGGGCTGGGGGTGATCGCGGAGGTGGCTGGGCGACTCGACCGCGGCCCGAGCCCGCCAGCCGGCGACCACCTTGGGCGCCACGTCGGTGAACAGGCCCGCAGGCAGCGCCACCGTCCGGACCGCCGCCAGCTTGGCCATCTCCGTCAGCAGAGAGTCGAGGCTGACCTTGCCGGGATCAGTCTTGATCGTGGCCAGCACGTCGGGATGATCGGGGTCACCCTCGTCGTCCACGGCGACGAGGGACTCCAGACGGCCGATGGCCTCGGCATCCAGACGTGCCGCCACCCTTGTCACCAGCGTCTCGTCGGCCTGGCGGAGCGCAGATCGCACGATCTCGGTGACCCGATCCGAGCTCGGCGGCTCGATGAGCTCCCCCCGGCACCGGGCGAGCAGGTCGTCCCGGACCCGGTCCTCCCGACGCTCGGACTCCGCCACGTGCCGGGCCAGCCAGGAGGCCAGCTTCTCGGCGTCGGCCACGCTGCACTCCTGGAACCCGGTGTAGCGGCGGATCTCGGTGCGGTGGCGCTGGGCCGTACGGCCGGCCATGTCGTAGGAGCCGAACTCGCCCGCCGCCACCCCCACCTGGCGGGCGACATGGGCCACGGCGTCGTGGGCCAGGTCGTGGCGGCCCCGGGGGAACCGGCCTCGCCAGAGGAGGAACTTCAGCGCCAAGGCGAAGCCGAGCCGCGTCGCTCCCGCCTTGTTGCGGAGCTGGTCCACCTCGTCGCCCACGAGGGTGAAGTGATCGACGACCTCGTCCAGGCCCAGGTCCCGCGCCATCATCGTCCCCTCTCGGGCGAGCCCGCCGTCCGACGAGGGCGCCATGCTGATGCGACAGGGAATATGATATTCCCTGTCACATGACCGCCGCTCGGGAAGCCCCGCCAGGGCCACGACCTGCGGTGCTGCCCTCGGCGGCCAACCACGCGCTACGGTCGAAGACCACACGTTCCCTGTCACATCGTCGGGAGGGCCGATGCCCGGGCGGCTCGTAGCGCTACGACATGCCACCGTCGGCGAGGCCGCCGACGCGTTCCTGGCTCGGGACATGCCCGCCACGACGCGGCGCTCCTATGCCCAGACGATGAGCCGCCTCGTCGCCGCGCACGGCGATCTGCTGCTGTCGGCTCTCGACGGACTGGCCCTGGACTCGCTGACCGCCACGGCCTGGGGCGGCTGTGCCCCCGCCACCTGGAACCGTCACGTCGCCACCCTGCGCTCGTTCACCGCCTTCTCCCAGCGCAAGGGATGGCTCGCCGAAGACCCCGCCGGCGTGCTCGATCGCCGAAGCGAGCCGGAGGATCGGACCAAGGCCATCGCCACGGGATCGCTGGCCCGACTGTTCCGCCTCCAGGATGTCGCCGTCCGCGAGAAGTGCCTGTGGCGGCTGCTGTATGAGACCGCGGGGCGCGCCGAGGAGGTCCTCTCCGCCGACGTCGGCGACCTCGACTTGGAGAACAAACGCCTCCGCGTGGTTCGCAAGGGGGGTGATCGGGACTGGTTGCACTTCCAGTCAGGCTCAGCGCGGCTCTTGCCCAGGCTGATCGAAGGCCGGCACGCCGGGCCGCTGTTCCTCGCCGACCGTCGGCCGGCCCCGGCCCGGGCGCCCGCCTCGGTCGACTGCTGCCCCCTCACCGGGCGAGGCCGGCTCTCATACGAGCGGGCCGAGTACCTCTTCAAGCAGAGCTCGCTCAAGGTGAGCCCCACCCCGTGGACCTTGCACCAGCTGCGCCACTCCGCCCTGACCCATCTCGCCGAGGCCGGCGTCAACCTGCCGTTGCTGATGGCCAAGAGCGGACACCAGAACCTGCGTTCACTGCAACGGTACGCCCGACCCGGGACCGAGGCAGTCGCCACGATGACTGCGGCTCACGACGCCGCCCGCCGCCACCAACGACGAGGACAGCTCTGATGTCCGCCTTCGCCCCAAGGCAACCGCGAGGCCCGTCGTCCGGACTGGTCCGCTCACGTCTAGCGATGCCGCTCATCGGAGCCCTCGCTGGCATTCTGGTGCTCGGTGGCTGTGGCGCTGCGGGATCCCAGACTCTCCGCAGCAGCAACGGCCAGACCGGCACCACCACCTCGCCGCCAGCCAGCCAGGCGGCCGTCGCGGCCGGCTACATGCGCGTCGACTACGCCAACGCCAGCATCGTCGTCCCCGCCAGCTGGAAGACGCTGCTGCCCGGCGTGACCACCTGCGGCCCCAATGCGACCAAGGACGCCGTCCTGCTCGGCGGCGCCGCCGAGGGTGGACCATCTTGCGGGCCCGGGCAGGCTGCGGCCCCCACATCGTTCGCTCGCCTCCAGGCCATACCCGCCCGGCTCCCAGCCGGGACACCCCAGACCATCAACGGGCAAGCCGCCACCGTGGTCCCTCCCACCACCCCAGGCGCACCGCCTACCTACGTGTTTCCCCGCCTCGGCGTCGAGCTGGAGGTCGCAGGGCCCCAGACGAACAGCATCGTGGCAAGCATCGGCTGGTCCACCCGATACCTGGTGCTCCACCCCCCGACAGCGCTGACCGTCCCGCACGGCTGGGGCACCGCCACCTATCAGGGAGTGACGATCCGACTGCCCCGCTCCTGGCCGCTCACCAAGGTCGGCCACGCCCAAGGAGAACCGGGCTGCGGAGCGGACTTCTCCACACCCGAACTCCTCGAAGGCCCAGTCTTCGCCCACAGCTGCGCAGTCTCGCTTGGGCCGCCGCCCTCGGTCGACGGTGTATGGCTCCAGGGCCACACCGGGACCACCGAAACACAGCTGGGCGCCGGGCGCTACGAGGCCCTGCGCAGCGCGCCCACCAAGGTGTTCCTCGACGACAGCGCAGACCCCATGGGCGCGGACCCGCTGTTGCACCTGCTCGTCGTCACCCGAAGCGGCAGCGTCAATGGGATCGACGTCGGGCTCGGACCCGACCCCGCAGTCGCCCAAGCCATCATCGCGTCGATCACCGCCACCGGCGGATCGAGAAACTTCACGTCGAATCCCACCGCACCCCCTGCGCCACGCACCGCGACGACCGTCACCACGCCGGCTGGCCACACCATGACAACAACATCAGTACCGACGACACCACCGGCCGAGCCGGCTGCCACCTCGCCGCCCCCTCCCAGTTGAGCCCCAGACGACACTCGGTAGTAAACGAACCTGCTCTCATAGCCCTACTTGTCGGTTGGTGCCACGCTCCTTAACGGCACCCCGAGTAAACGCGATTCCGTCGGCGTCAACAACCACGCACCCGGGGCAGTACTCACTGCCACCAGCGCCGTAAGCCGCCTGCACGGACGGATTTTGCCGCCGTCGACCTCGCTGTCAAGGTCAACGCGATGAGAGCTGTTCCCGGCGCACCGGTCGGCCGGGCAGCATAACAGCCGTCGAGCCAGTGGCGACGGGTCACCCTGACCTGGACCCCCCAGCCCATGCCCCGCCTCGAACCCCGTTCCGATCGACGGTTTATCGCACCCACCGCCGGTGCAGCGGCCGTCCCGGTGACCGAACCCAAACGGGAACCCCCCAGGTCAGAAGGGCGAGCGACGGGAGGGTGTCCGTAAGGTACTTGGTTAGCGGGTATCCACCACCTGGCTGAGCCGGTGCGGTAGCCATGTGGTGGGCGGAGCCGAGCGATCGGTTCGTAGCGTGGCGCGTGAGGTTCCCGACAATCTGGTGGCGAGGGTCGCCGAGCTGGAGTCG